>JBKQNE010000001.1:0-10749 GCA_052146355.1 Binataceae bacterium (SeqCode)
CCGAGCTTTCGGCCGAGTCGGTCACCCTCCTCGCCGTCGGATATATCTACGGTGGCATCTGGGCACCTCCACCGACAGGACTTTCACCTGTTAGAACGAAAGCTAGCTTCGCTGCACCGCCACACACAGGATAGACAAAGCGCGCGCGGCGGGCTCGGATCACACTTCGCTTGATGTCAGGAAACCTATCGTTGTCGATGAGCATGGGAACCCACGCATCGTGCTGGAAGTCGCGGACCTCGGTCCTTCATTGACGCTCTCTGACGAACATAGGAAGAAGGGCGCCTGGCAACAACTCTTAATGGCCCGTGCAATAGTCAGGTTGTTCGGTTCTGGTCCAAGTGATGGCTCTTCCCAGCGCCGATATGGAAACACCATCCGGGGTGAAATTAAACGAGCCAATCCCGGTACACACGAGTTTGTCTCCGTCGTAGTCGGACAGATAGCACGCGAATTGAATGTTTCCTTGTGCGATGTTAGGGCTCGGTGGGGGGGTAATCGTGCATAGGCCCGTCCCGCGATCGCAGGTGGACCCGTAACACGTGTACTGTGGATCGAAGCTTACAAATCCGTGCGCGCCGAGGGGCGAATCTCCCACCGTGTATGTCTGGTTGCCGGTGATCGTACAGGCATCGGGAACCGGGCCCGGACCGAGTTGATTCTCCGTCAACTCGCCCTCTTTTATGTTCCCCTTACCGTCGACTTCAATGACCGCGGCCTCCAGACCCACGAGTGGTTCGCTGGGCGGAATGGTCGTGCTGGGGTTTTCCAGGGCCTCGTACGTCGCCACGTAGCGGCCACAGAAACTGTGGTTATCGTATTTACGGGGTTTCCTCCGGCTCTCACCGGCTGATGCCGGACCCAGAACGGTCCCCAACAGTGCCGCCACCGAGCCAGCCAGAACGGCCCGTTTTACAAAAGTCTGGATGCGGGATTTCAACGTCTGTTTCTCCTTAATTCAGCCAAACGCCATACAAAAATGGAAGAAATACCAGGGCTCTCCCAGATGGTTTCAACGAATAACGGTCCAGCGCAAGGCAACCCTTGTTTGTCCGGCAGGAGCCTAGCACGCATTGGCGAGCATTAGCGCGGCGGGAACCGACCAATTGGTGTGTGTCCCTTCTCATATATGGACCGCTCCCGAGTATATTGATCGCTCCCGAGCGCAAGCATGTTGGTGGGGTCTGGTGAGCGGTGGCGGCAAAGGAGTAGATGCGCCGCCGTCGGTGCTGGCGATATTGCCATTCACCGGGCTCCGATTCAGCGTCAGCGCAGCGGCGTCGCCAATGACGATGCCACCCCCCCCAACCCGCCGATCGGGCCGCTGACGGAGTTCTGACTGACGCGGCTGTGGTTCAGTTGGACCGGTGCCGCCGAAGATGCCGAGGCCTCCGCCTTGGCATCCGCTGGTCGTGGTTGTCGCCGAATTATTGTTGATCGGACTATTGGTCATCGTGAGCGTGCCTCGATCGTTGTCCACTCCACCGCTATCGACACTCGAGGTGTTGCGGGTCACCGGGCTGTTGGTTAACTCCGCGGCCTGTCTGTGGCGAATCGTTGATTTCGCTCGAAAATCAGCAATTCGTCACACACAGGCTCGAGGAGCTTTTCCTCTCGCTGCAGCCCGCGATCAAAAGAGGCGATTCGAAAGCGATCGAAGCGGCCGTCCGCGTGCTGGGGCTCAAGGCGAAAGTCCTGTATCCCACGCCGATGCAGGTAGATATCAGCGGCAAAAACGGTGCCCCGATCACGTTGGCGGTGAGCCTCGCCGGCGACGAGGTGATCGATCCGGAGCAGGCGAAAAGGCTCGAACACACTAGCGGAGAGAAACCTTGGGATAAGCAGACCGAGATAATGCAGGCGATCGTCACGCATCCCTGAGTTGCGGTTGCGAGCGCGAATGCCTGCGGAAAGACCTTCCTCGCTGCACGCATCGCGGTCTGGTTTTTGTGCACCTACCGCCCCAGCATCGTGATCACCGCCGCGCCGACGGAACGCCAGGTTTCTGAAATCCTCTGGCGCGAGATCCGCAGCTTCGAAGCCAAGGCCAGGGCTCGCGGCAACCCAATTGGGGGAAAATTGTTGCAAACCAACAAGTGGGAGTTCAGCCCCGATCATTTTGCGATCGGTTTTTCCACCACCGACGACGCGGCAAAATTCCAGGGCGCCCACGCGCCGCACGTCCTGGTGATTGCCGACGAAGCCGCCGGCATCTTGGAGCAGATCTACCTGGGCATCACGGCCGTCCTCAAGGGCGCCCACACGCGCCTGCTCGCAATTGGAAATCCAACCTCGCTGCGGTAGCGTCGCCGCTTATACACCACCTGTCGGTGTTTCAGGAGCGTTCATCGCAGGTTTCTCAAACAGGCTTCCGAGCACGGATGAACGCGCTCATGAACTTACCGTCGGCCGCCTTCGCAATCTTCTCCAGGTCTTCGTTGCCAGCCAGAATCGTCTGCGCGTCAGCTGCGGTGTAGATACGGGTTGGCTCGATTTCGATCTGTTCAAACCCCGCCGCCGCCAGGTTCGATCGGTAGTTGGTTTCCTGAAGGGCGCCGGCGATGCAACCGGCCCAAAGCTCAAGACGCTTCTGAATCTCGGGCGGCATTTCGCTTCGCACTACAACATCGGAGACCGCGAAGCGTCCACCGTGTTTAAGCACCCGGAAGGCTTCTCGAAGAACGCGAGCTTTGTCCACGGACAAATTGATGACGCAGTTAGAGACGATCACGTCCACCGAATTGTCCGGCAGCGGGATGTTCTCGATTTCGCCCTTGAGGAACTCCACGTTGTCCACTCCGGCCTTGCGCTGATTTTCGCGCGCAAGCGCGAGCATTTCGTCGGTCATGTCGAGCCCATAGGCCCTGCCGGTCGGGCCGACCCGGCGCGCGGAAAGCAGCACATCGATGCCACCGCCCGATCCAAGATCGAGTACAGTTTCGCCAGGTTTCAGCTCCGCTAGCGCGGTCGGATTTCCACAGCCTAGTGACGCCGCGACCGCATCACTCGGCAAGCCAGCGGTTTCTTCATCGCGATAGAGGTTAGAAGTGATGGGATCGCTCGAGCAGCTTGTGGTTCCGCAGCACAAAGCATTACCCGCACCCTGACGAACGCGATCTGCCTCGCGCGCATAGCGCTCCCGGACTTGTTCTTTGATTGATGACTGATCATCCATTGTTCTCATCTCCGTGACATATCGGTGTTGTCCTGAATGGCTCTCCGCCCCAACGCGCGTCTCGATTTGCCATTCAAGGTAGCCTCGGCTTGGGCGAATCTGGTCAGCATATTCGAGCAGCAGTCTTCGGTCAGAAAGCGAATCAGGCCAGCGGCCTCCTGCCAGTTGACGGCGTAACAGATGAAACGGCCGCAGCGTTCGGCAGTCAGCAAGCGTGAGCGTGCCAAGGTATCGAGATGATGGGAAAGGGTGGAACCTGGCATCTTGAGGTGTCGCTTGATGTCATCGACGCAGCTGCCTTCAGGCCCAGCGCGCACCAATCGACGGAAAATCTCAAGGCGATCTTCCTGCCCCAGCGCCGCGAACTGCTCGACCCGCTTCTGCTTCATTCCGATCGTTCTAGTAACATAGAAATATCAGACGCGCAAGAGAAGACTCAGGACCGCAGCCATCGCTGTCGTGTGGACGGAAAGGTGGGTCAGTCAGAGGAGGGCAGAGGTTTGGCCTCTTTGAGTTTCATTGGCTCGCCGTCCAGACGACCGGGCCGGTGATTGGCTGATTGATATCCATGGTATCGGTTCCTTGACTTCGCTCTGCGATATCTTTATAAATATAAAATCATGAAGAAGTCAACCGTAATCACGGCGCTCGGCGCGCTGGCGCAAGAGACCCGGCTCGACATCTTTCGCCTGCTGGTGCAGAAGGGACCCGAAGGTTTGCCGGCCGGCGAGATCGGAACGCGACTTGGGCAGCCCTCACCAACGATGTCATTTCATCTGAACCAGCTCAGGTTCGCGGGCCTGGTCACCTCACGGCGTGAAAGCCGTTCGATAATTTACAGCGCCAATTTCAGGGCCATGAGCGATTTGCTCGCGTACCTGACGGAAAACTGCTGCGGCGGCCGAGCGGAGTTATGCGCGCCCGCCGCGGACGCGGTCAGCGGCACATCGGGATGCGCGCCTCAGCAAACAGCAACCTCATCGAAACACAACAGGAGGGTATCGTAATGAAACGGTTCCACGTCCATGTCCAGGTCGCCGACCTCGATTCGTCGGTGCGCTTCTACTCGACGCTGTTCGGCGCCACGCCGGCGGTGATCAAGCCCGACTACGCCAAATGGATGCTTGATGATCCGCGCGTCAACTTTGCAATCACCTCCGGGGCGTCGAAGCCCGGGCTCGACCATCTCGGGCTGCAGGTGGAGTCGAGCGATGACCTTGCGACTATCGCAGGCCGCCTTAGTGATGCGGGCGAGTCAGTACGCAAACAGGAAAACGCCACCTGCTGCTATGCGCGCGGCGACAAAGGATGGGTCTCCGACCCGAGCGGTATTTCCTGGGAGACGTTTCACACCTTTGGCGAAAGCACGGTGTACGGCAACGATGTCGCGCCGCGTCTGGAACTCGCCAAGCCGCAGCCATCGGAGTCCTGCTGTGCGCCGTCCGCACCCGCGGCCACCGCGTGCTGCGGCGCAGCGAAGGCCGAGTAACGGAAGCTCGCGATGGCCGATCGCGCATACAACGTGCTGTTTCTGTGCGCGAGAAATTCCGCACGCAGCATCATGGCCGAGTGCGCGATCGGCCGCTTGGGCAAGGGTAAGTTCAGGGGTTTTAGCGCGGGCAGCCATCCCAAGGGCGAGATTCATCCGATGACGCTGCGGATCCTGCGCGAACTGAACTACGACACCTCGTCGTTGCGCAGCAAAAGCTGGGACGAGTTTGCCCTTCCGGACAGTCCGCCGCTCGATTTCGTATTCACCGTATGCGATCAGGCCGCCGGCGAAGCGTGCCCATTCTGGCCGGGACTGCCAATCACTGCTCACTGGGGTGCCGCCGATCCGGCCGCATTCATCGGCGACGAGCATGCGAAACGCCGGTTCTTCCTTCACGTCTACCGTGAATTGGAAAACCGCATAACGCTCTTCACCGGTCTGCGCCTAGAAACTCTGGATCGCCTCGCACTCGAGAAGCGCCTGAAGGAAATCGGAAAGGTCGGACTTCCCGACGATCAGGAGCTTTGATTTCGATCAATGCGACGATGACCATCTCGCCGGTGCCGGTTTTAGGCCGGCGCTCGTTCCGCGGTCGCTACCTGACGGTATGGATTTTCCTCGCGATGGCGGGTGGCGATTGGCACCCCCGCCCGGTGTCAAGACGGTTCGCTTCTACTTCGACGCTGTTCGGCACCATACCGGCGGCGCCCTCCGCGGGCGCAATGCTACGCGGCGTCAAAAGCGCAATTGTCGTCCGCAAAAACTGAACGACCGTCAGGCCGCGCGGTCCGCTGACCTGGATCGGCACAGACATGTGTCACGAAAGAATAATTGAAGACCCCCAGTCACGTCACAGACCGGTTGTATCTTCTCGTCACCGACTAGCCGCCGCTGGTTTCTTCCACGACCGGAGGTTTGCTCGTCGAGTCTTCGACCAGGGAGAAATCGGTTCATGAAGAAGTTCACTGCGGTGTCCATCTTGATTGCGCTCCTCGCGGCCGGCAACGGCGGTGCGGCCGAGGGTCCGGTGCCTACGGGCATTCCGAAACTCGACCACGTGTTTGTGATCATGATGGAAAACCACGTCTATGGGCAGATCGCTACGAACCCACAAGCGCCGTTCATAAATGGACTTATGGGCTCGGCGAACCTGGCGACCAACTACTTCGCGATCGCGCATCCCAGCTCGACCAACTATCTCGAAGTGACCGGCGGTTCTAATTTCAACAATCTGTCCGACCAGTATCCTAACTGGCACAACACGTCCTGCACACCGAACATGCTTTCCCACATAACTAACGTGGACGTGAAACAGTCGAGCTTTCCATCCGTCGTCGGAACGGTCTGCCCGATCGCTGGCAGCGGCGGCACGGATGCCAACGTTCCCGCGGAGGACCTCACGAATAACGAGGGCACGCCGCCCTTGACCAATCTTAACGGAATGGTTGGGGTCACGCCGGACACGGACATCATCGGCGAGACCATCGCCGACGAGTTGGTTGCGCGGCACAGGAGCTGGAAGAGCTATCAGGAAGGCCTGCCGATCATAGGCGCGGATGGCCTCAATGTGAGCGACGGATTCTATAACGTCGGTGGCAACAACGCCCTGGGCAACTCGGTCAGCACCGACTTCTCCAAGCTGTCAACCTCCGGGAATCCGACCAGTGCTTCCGATATCGTCTTCCTGTACGCAGTGAAGCATGACCCTTTCGCCTATTTCGCTTCAGTTCAGGAGGGCAACAATCCGGCGCTCAGTGTGAACCAGATTGTCCCGTTCGATGGCGAAAACGGCCTCTACGCCGATCTAAGGAAAGGCACCGTGCCGACCTTTGCGTTCATCGCGCCCAACCAGTGCGAGGACATGCATGGACGTGGCAACGGGACGGCGTTCTGCAACTTCGATTCCGACGACAATGGCTCGCAGACCGGACTCAACCCGACTCTCATTCTGCAGGGCGATCTCGCGGTCCAGCGCATTGTCACCTCGATCAAGGCCTCGCAGGTATGGTCGAAGAGCAAGAGTGCCATCGTAATCCTGTGGGATGAGAACGACTACAGCACAAGCACGTCCAACCAAGTGGTGCTCATTGTCAACACCAACTACGGCCCGCAAAAGATCCAGAGTTCCACCTTCTACAACCACTACTCGCTGACCAAGACCCTCGACGCCGCGTTCGGTTTGCCCTGCCTCAACCACGCCTGCGACCAGGGCGTGGACGTAATGGCCGATTTGTTCCAGAACTAGACGGAACGGTATCGAGACGCTACCCCAGAGGGAGGATTCCTCCCTCTGGGATACATTTGTTGATGATCCATCCCTCCAGGCGGGCTGCCTTCGTCCTCGCTTCCCTGCTAGCGTCCGGCACTGCGACCGCTGGCACGGGACCGGCGTTCAATCCCCACAGCACCCAAGCCGCGCCGTGCGGTGTCGGTGTCCCGCCGCCGGGCCACGTCGTGCCCGAGTTGCGCCCGTCGCCAGACGGAGTCACGCTGACTGTGAGACAGGATGGAAGCCGCCTCTGCTATGTCGCTGACGGTAGCGCTGACGCACCGGTCATACGGGTGCGCCAGGGCAGCGACCTAACTATCACGCTGCGGAACGAGATTACTGATCCCGCCGCGATCGATGCCGTTACCGCCCCCGGCCAGCTCAAGACGCCGAATGACAAAGTACCGCAGCAGGCCGGCTTCTATAAGGTGATTCCTGGCACGCGGCACCACGCGACCGGCGCCACCAACCTTCACACGCACGGCTTCGCCGTCCCCCCTGTAGCTCCGCAGGACGAGGTGCTAATGACCTGCACCGATCCAGCAGTCGGGCCTGCCACCTGCGGGAGGCGCGCGTTTACCTATCGCTATCATGTGCCGCCGGATATGCCAGAAGGCCTCTACTGGTATCACCCACACGTGCACGGCGAGATCCAGGCCCAGATGCTGATGGGGCTCAGCGGCGCCGTCGTCGTCGAAGGGCCGCAAAATGATGCGCGCCGTGCCGCCGGCATCACGGAGCGGGTCTTGATCGTGCGCCAGACCGAGGATCTAGACGCCCGCAAGACACAGGAGGCTGCAATGATCGCAGCCCCGTCGGGACCGCCTATGGTGACGTCGCTCAAAGGGAAGGCGGCGATGGCAATCGACACCGACCACGAACTTCTTTGCGCACCTAATTCCGGAATCGACCAGATCAGCTTGAACGGTACACCGGTGCCGGTGGGCGATGCTCCTGATTCCGCCCTCGCTCCCCTTGAGATCGCGGCCGGCCGCAAGGAGCTTTGGCGGATATTAAATGCTACGAACGACGCTTTCCTCAACCTCGCGATTGTCGATCAGAGCGGCACTCCACTGCCGCTAGAGGTAACTGCCCGCGACGGCGCGCCGTTGACCGACGATGCCGGGCAACCGCGCCAATTGGTGCTATCTGCTGAACCACAAATGGTGCCACCATCGGGCCGGATCGAAATCCTGGTTCCCGCGCCGCGGCCTGGGGTTAAGGCCTATCTCATCACCCGCGCTGTCGACACGGGCTGCGCCGGTGACCGGCTCCCCGAGCGCCGCTTGGCCATGATCTCGGCGTCCCCATCTGCAGCGAGAGCCTCATCCACCGAATGGACGCTGCCCACCTCTCGGCCCGACCTATTCGCGGGGCTGATGTCACGCAAGACCGACCGGCAGCGGGTGATCGCGCTGGCCGAGTACCCGCGTCCAGGCTCCGACGACCAGACTGATTTCTACATTGTCGAGCGGCGTCCCGGTGCCGTTCTCAAGCCGTTCAAGATGGGCGAGCCACCTGCGATTACAGTCGAGGCTGGAACGACTGAAGAATGGGTTGTCGAGAATTGGACCAACGAGCTCCACGCCTTCCACATCCACCAGGTCCATTTCAGGCTGCTCGAAATCGACGGCCAAAGGGTCGCCGACCCTCCGCTACTCGATGTGGTCAACGTTCCCTACGCGACAGCGACCGGCTATCACAGCAAGGAGGGTCCGGTTCGGCCCGGCCGAGTGCGAATCAAGCTTACCTTCCCCGAGGCTCTCGCCGGCGACATTCCGTTTCACTGTCACCTAGTCGACCACGAGGACAACGGCATGATGGCCGTGCTTCGCGTCGTGCATAGCCCCACCTTGCGCGATCAAAATGAAACTCGATCTTGGCCACTCTGTACGTCGCGCTCACGCAGTTGGTGAAGACGTGGCTTGTTCGTAAGGAATGGATTTGAAGGCTGGCAGCATTGGACAAAGCCGCGCTGCTCGCAGTTTTCAAAGACCTGTGGCTCCTCAAGGCTTGATCCTCACGGATTCATTGGTGGGTTCGAAGGACCGACTTAGGCAGTTACTTTTCGTGCGGCTTGGGTTTTGAGAAGCCACAGCTCTAACCCATCCGACGGCGAAGACCGAACCGTCAGGTAGCTTCTAAGCGGATACTCGGGCAAGCTCGATCGCATGCCAGCGACCGACGAACCAAGAATCAAGAACACCCGACTTACTGCAGCACTCGAGCCCAACGTGAAAGAGAACGTGTTTGCTTACGGCTTTGACCAGGCAGGATTCCAGACCTCGGGTACCAGATGGGACACCCCACGGGCTAACATTACTTGGATTCCATACAGCGAGTCCCGGCGCTTGGACGATGCCGACGGAGTAGTCACCGTTCAAGGGATTTTCGAGCAGATCAGAATCGAGAGTGGTTTCAGCGGACCTCACGCAAACGTTCGATGCGATCGAGAGCTTATGCTCGAACGGGATAGGCAAGTCCGAAACCTGGTTGAGCGGGGCGGTTGGATTTGCTTTCTGGTCGGCATGATTATCGATCAGGTCCCAGACAACTCGGACTACCGTACGAGATCGATCACGAACACGGACCTGTGCAAGATCGTATTAGAGTCGGAGGAAATAGAACGCAGCCCTGTTGTCAGCGGTCTGTCGAGTCTGCGCGCGGTTCGGAATGAGTTCGTCGACTACGTGCGGCAGCACGGGGTCGCGAAGACAATATTCCACCTCCACAAAAGTCAGTCTTCGAGAGCGTTGATTCAATCCGGCTCCCGCGCGGTCGGATTAGTGGTAGGAGGCCGAATCTTCTTTCTGCCTTTTGCGACAGCCAGGAAAGACGACCAGAGAGCGAAAGATGTGGTTTCGTTGGCGGCGGACAGCATTATCGACTACCGGCGTAAAGAGAACGAGGAAACGCCGACATGGATCGACCGCTACTTTCGTTTCCGTACGGAAGAACAACTATTGGAGCGTCTCCAATCCCTTGAGGAACAAGCTACCGCCACGCGAGAAGAGCTGCGCAGGTGGACCCGCTATAAACGGATACTCGCAGCTTCCGGAGACCGACTGACACGGGACGTAGTGTCGATATTGCAGGAGTTCTTTCATCTGGAAGTGAATCCCTTCGACGAAGGCCACGAAGACTTCAAGATCAAGTTGGGCGCAGTTGTTTGCATCGGCGAGGCTAAGGGAACCAACAGCGGAATACAGCGCGAGTACATCAATCAGGTTGACAGCCATCGCGAACGCAGCAACCTGACTCAGCAAATGCCCGGCTTGCCGATCATCAACGATCAGATGAACATCGCGTCCATAGACCAGCGGTCAGAAACTACCGTACCCAAAAAGCACATCGTTCATGCGCGCGCCATGAATGTCCTTATCGTCCGAACTGTCGATCTCCTGTTTCTCATGCGCCACACGGAACAAGCTACTGATCGCAATCAGATATTGGCCTCTGCTTTAACTGCGGGTGGAGGTTGGCTCGCCGCCGACGAGAGCGGATTCCACGTCATTACGGACTGAGCTGGCTAAGTCGCAATCATCGGAGTCGTGCTGCACATCCGCGGCGAAGCCCGCGGACGCATGCTGCGGAGCATCAAAGGCGCCATTATACCGAACTATAGCGAACGAGCGGATCAGTCTGAAGAAAGGGAATTTTCGTCTTCTTCGTGGCGTATCACCAATGGCTCCGTTTGATGCGGCACGAGTCCCAGGGTCGCTTTGCACGATTCTGCCGACGAACCGGCAGCCACCGTTTCGACTTGCTTGAGCTGATCGTTCGCGGTTGCGAGAAGGTTCGCGGGTAACGCCC
>JBKQNE010000002.1:0-6386 GCA_052146355.1 Binataceae bacterium (SeqCode)
CGTCCGGTCAGCTTCAAAATGGCCGGAGCTCTCGATAATATTCCGCTGCCTGAGGGCCTGGAACACGTTAAGCGGGTCCGCGAAATACTGCGACATGCGCTGCAGGTCGCCGGTTACATGTCCTACCAGGTAGGCTCCGCGGGGAAACGTCTGCTGGCCGAATTCCGTCACCGAGTGCAGATGACAGAGCACGGGATCGCCGACCGCGACCGTCGAAGAAGAAAAATTCGGTTCATTCAAGGTGCACTTCAGAAGAGTACCGGCGGGCAGGACGGTCTCCCGCGCACTGGCACTCAGGGTCAGGCTTAAAACGGTTAAAGCTAGAAGGGACACTGCTAGAACGGCAAACGAGCTGGACTTCATGACGCACCTCGGTCTCACGCCCCTGGATTCTTACTACGTGTTCCCAAGCTACCGCGTTGAGCCAGCCCCGATTAATGAACTTATACACAAATTGACAATTGCGGTCAATCGACCGATTGGGATCAAAGTGTGTCTTTTTTGCAACTGGCGGCTCACCTCCCGCCCAGCATCGCCATTCCCGCCAATTTGGGGCCCGTTCACTCCTTAGGGTAGTAGCCAGTTTGACCCTGGCGCCCAGAGTGATCAAAATTCGCCGGCGCCATCATCCCACCTAAGCTCCAGGCTCGCATATTTGCCTGTGACTCGGTGAGGGCTGCTGGATCTTCGCCTTCAGTCGCGGGATTTCCGGGAACGGTATCCAGTCGGAAAATATTTGCACGAGAAGCGGCTGGCAAATCGCGCCGCCGCAAATTTTTGTTGTTCCACTTCCGGTTTGCTGCACTTAAGTCCCGAGACAACTGCAAACCCTTGCACATCGCGGTTGGACCTCAAATAAAAATGCGGTGGGCCTCCAATAAATGATTGACTATAGCCCCGTAATTGCTTAACATCTTGACGATTTCTGTCCATCCCCGGGACAGGAATGGTGCGTGGGGTACCGTCTCAGGTTTCTGATTTCCAGTTTCCGATTTCAAAGTTTTTGTTTCGAGTAAGCGGAAAATTCCCCAGGTAAGGAATGGATGACTGCAGATCTTCTCCCCTTGACGAGAAAACTAAAGAGAGTTTCCCATGAAAGGACTTCTTATGACAGCTACTAGTGTGACGACCTTGAAGGAGAACATAGTCTTTACGCTCCTCTGCTGCACCGTGCTCATGATGTTTGTTGCGGGGAACACAGCCGCTTGGGCGCAAAGCTGTCCCACTTCTCCCACCTATTCGCCGGATTTCACGTCGAACCAAGCTTGCCTGAAGTTGAACGGCACAAACAATGGGACCCCAATCACAGCGCCCCCTGGGCCTCCAGGTTTCTACCCGGTAGTCAACCCTCCGACGCCCCCACCGGTGGTGACGACGGTGCTGCGGCTTACCCCAAATCAGGGCTATTGGGCGGGGTCTGCCTGGTACAACACTCCGCAGCCGGTTGCCGGTGCTTTTTCTACCACGTTCACGTTTGAGCTGAGTAATCCCTCTGCGGGGTCGCTCGGCCCCGCAGACGGCATTGCGTTCGTGATTCAAAATTCGGCTGCGGGGACGGCTGCCTTAGGCCCTGACGGCTGCGGGATCGGATTCGGTAGCGGTGTTTGCACGGGTGGTACTGGTATCACGAATAGTCTGGCGGTAGAGTTCAAGACCTACTCTGACTCCGGTCTCCTCTCTGAGAATCCTCTTTCTTCGAACGCCAACAGTGTTTCGATTCAAAGCAATGGGAACTACCCGAACTGCGTTGACTACAGTTGCAGTATTGCCATTAACAACAGTCTGCCCGCTGGCATCACCATGTCGGACGGGACCGTCCATACGGTGACGATTAACTACTCCGGCCCTAGCACCACACTGCTGGATGTGATCCTGGATGGCAATGATTTGTTTCCTAACCCCGTCCTCGGGGCGCCAGGAGGCGTCACAGTCAACCTGAATACCTTGCTGAGTCTGACCAACGGCAATGCTTGGGTAGGGTTCACGGCGGCAACGGGCGGTGGGGACGACAACCAGGACATCCTGAGCTGGACGTTCTCGCCGGGAGCTCAGAGCGCTGTGATTTCGACAACGTCGCTCGCCGTCCTTTCCTTCCCGAACGCCGCAGGAACCAACGTATACGACTACACGGCACAGCTGACGACGCCTTACGCGAATCCAGTATTATCGGTCCAGCCGATACTGTCGACTACAGCAGCTTGCAACACTCTGGTGCAGAAGAACTTCTGGCCAGCCCGTTGCTTTGTCTATGAGAACGCGGAAAATTCAGGCCTGGACGTGCCCGTGATGTTCGCGGTTACGTGCCCTGCTTCTCAGAACGGGACGTGCGGATCGGCCGCCGAACAGAATTTCTTCGCAACGTTGGGTACCGACTTCGAATTCTCGTTCGCCGACAACCCGTTCTTCGTCTACCCTGGGGTTTTCAGCCTTTTGAACCCGTTCCCTGGTTGGCTCAAGGGCGTGGGCAATGATCCTCTGAACCCGTGTAATGCCCCCGTGTTCACGAGCAACCAGATCAGCAGCTTCGTCATCGATAGCATTCACATGACGGGCGGTAGCGGAGGCACGGGTTCGTGCTGGGTAGCCACGTACGACACGCCGGGTGAGCTCGGGCCGGGTCTTGAGGCCGGGCCGGGGATCACGATCACGTCTCCGAAAGGATCTTACCCTCCAAACACCGTGGTCAATGCGAGCTACATCTGCAGCAATCCGTCTTCGTCAAAGCCTCTGTCCAGCGCGACGGGGCCCTACCTTACGGCGAACAGCTGCAAGCAATCAACGGGCACTCAAGGCCCCTGCACGTTTACGCAGATCGTCGGGCCGAATAATCTGGGCGGCCTGTCATGTACCGGCACCTTCACTACTCCTGCTAAGAAGGGGACATATACGTTCGGGGTGACGGCAATCGACTCTGGCTCGAACCAGAATCTGGGTGCCGCTATATACACTGTCACAAGCCACTGAGTAGCTGACATCATGTAGCAAAACTACGCGATGTCAATAACCAAGGGGTGCCGACCAGGGGTGCCGCGAAAAAGTGGCACCTCTTTTTTTGCGCTTTATCTGCTCTTGCCCTTAGCTTTTTGCGGCTTGTGTTCCGCGGGTGGACTCGTCGTAGATGGTCTTGAAGTCCGAGCGCTGTAGTAGCTTCTCCGCCCCGGGCTCTTTCTTCATCGCATCCAGCAGGCGGAGAGCCTCGCGATAATGATCCTGCGCATCGCTGCTGTTGCCGGAATCCCGGTCAATGGCGGCCAGCAGAAAATGCGCCCGCGCACTCAGTGGCTGCATTCCGAGCTTGTCCGAGAGCAGCAAGGCGCGATCCAGTTCCTGCCGGGCGTGGGAGCGGTCATGGTTTTGCATCATGGCTTCCCCCATTAAGACGGAGGACTCTACCGAGATGTACTTCAGCCCGAGGTCGTTCGCCTGCTCACCCAACTGCCGCAGGCTGGAAATGGCTTCCTGTGTGCGTTTTTCCTGAACTTGGATCTTGGCCAGGTTCGCTTTCGCAATCAGAACTGTGACGGGTTCTTTGCTGCGCACAGCGGCCTGCAGTGCTTGTGTATACGAAGCACGTGCAGATTTCAAATCTCCGCGGTAGAACCACGCATCGCCCTCGAGTCCCAACGCTTCCGCTACCATGCCGTCAGCCTTCAGCTCGCGCGCGAGACTGAGTGCCTCGTCGAGATCACTCTTCGCCTCGTCTCCGCGTCCCGCGAGGATGAGCGCCTTTGCCGAACCATCCAACACCTTGGCCATCCAGGAGGTCCTGTCCTTGATGTCGCGGAGAGCCTTGAGGGCTTCCTCTTCGGAGTTGATGGCTGCCCCGAACCGCCCCTGGTAATCAAACAGCGTTCCCAAACTGTAGGATTCCCCGGCCGCACCCCGTGGGTCGTTCAGGCTGCGCCACAAATCCAACGCCCGCAGGTAGTACGAAATCGCCTGATCGTACTGGCCCATATCGGCCGAAGTGTCGCCGAGATTATGGACCGCCTCCACGATATCCTGCGGCACTTTCGATTTTTCGCGCAGCTGCAGCGCCTGTTGATAATAGGTAAGAGAATCCTCGTACTGACCCTTTCCCGAATATGCGGCCCCAATGTTGTTCAGGCAGATGGCCTGCATGCTTTCATTGCCAAGATCGCGCTGCAACTGCAGGGCTTCTTTGTACATTTTTAGCGCCTGATCATGGTCGCCACGATCTTCGTTGAAATTGCCCAGGTCGATCAGAGTATCGCCCATGCCACGTTTGTCGCCAATCTCACGCCGGATCCGCAGCGCCTCCTGGAAGTTGCCGAGAGCATCTTTGGTCTCGCCGAGAGAAGCCTGCGCTCTGGCCATTTCGTTCAGGCTGAAGGCCAAGCCACGCTTCTGACCAATGTTGCGCCAGATGGTGAGGGCCTCCTTTTCGCTCCGCAGAACCTCTTGAGGCTTGCTCAACATCCTGTAGGCTACCGCCATGAGGTGCAGACTGGTGGCCTTTTGCTCTTGGTTGTCCACTTGTACAGCAAGGCTATAGGCACGGTTCAGGGAATCAAAACTACCCTGGGGATTGCCGCTTTTGATCTCGATGCGGCCGAGGTCAAGAGTTGCCGCCACGTTCTTGGGGTTGGAGGACAAGAGCTTCTGGTAAACGGCGCGGGCTTTCGCGAGATCTCCGGAATCCTGGTAGAGGCTGGCGAGCACCGATTGCACGTCAGAGTTATCGGGCGAAGCCTTGGCCAGGTTCTCGTACGCCTTGATTGCTTCCGGATAGTTCTTTGTTGCCTGGGAACGAACAGCGGAAATCAGATACTTCTCCGACTCAGGGAGGTCCTGGCTCAGTTCCACGGCTTTCTTGGCCGATTGCTCCGCTTCGCTGTCATAGCCCAAACTGCTGTACGCTTGTGCCAGCTTAGAAAATGCCAGCGCGAATGTGGGGTCTTCTTTGGTCGCCGCTTCGAATTGCCTCCGCGCTTCCAGATTCTTCCCGTCCCGCTGCAACCCGATGCCCTGGTCGTAGTCACGCAACGCAGCAATAGACTTTGAGCTGGGTTGAAAAGAACTGGCTTTCAACTCCTTAAGCACATCCTCTGGGAGCGCCAGTTTCTGGCGGATGGACTCCGCCAAGCGATCGATCGCGCCGGGAATTTCTTTTTCACTGGGCACATCGATTTTCAGCGGAACGGTGCGGTCGTTCTTGATGTCCTGAAGGGTGGCATCAATGCGGATCTGGTCGCCAAACTTGGCGTACTGCCCCCAAACCACGCGGTCGGCGTTGCTGAAATTAGCCACGCGACGGATCGTCGCCGGGTCGAGCACGGTCGCGGAGGAAATGCGCAGGTCGGTGAATATCTGGTGCAGACTGGTCGGGCTAACGGTGCGCAATTGCGCGGACTGGCCAACATCGGTGCTGAGCATGTCTGCGAGGCTGGGACCGAGCCAATCCAAAGCCTGATCTCCGGACGCATTTCGGAAAGGCAATATCGCCAGCGACACTGCGGGCGGCCCAGGAGCAGGTGCTGTGCTGGGCGATGACCGGAAAAGCCGGTCGCGAAGCATGTACCCACTGATCGCCAGCGCCAGAACGGTCACAATCGCAGTGATGCGGGGCCACGGAAGAGTCTGTCCCCATGGTTTGACGCTAGCGTCTAACTTGATCGTGCCGGCAGCTCGCTTGTCTTGCCAGGTGTTCAGGTCCTCAAGGATGGCCGAGACATTCTGATATCTCTGCTCCAAATCGCGTTCCAGACACTTGCTCACGATCCCGCTCAACGCCCCGGGAATCTGGGGGTCAATATCCGACACTGGCGTCGCACGCTCCTGAGTCCGTTTGATGAGGCTGGCTAGAGCGCTCTCGGCTGAGAAGGGTTGTTTGCCGGTCAGCATTTCGTACAAGATCAGACCGAGAGCGAAAATGTCCGAACGTTGATCGAGATCCTTGGCCAGAGCCTGCTCCGGCGACATGTACTCCATGGTGCCCACGAGCGCACCCGTTTGCGTCATCCCGTCGCCTTCCAAGGTGCGGGCCAAGCCGAAATCCATTACCAGGATTCGGCCCGAGCCGTCCTGCATGATGTTTTGCGGTTTGAGGTCGCGGTGAATTACCCCGACGCCGTGGGCCGCATTCAGAGCCTGGCACACCTGCTGAATGACATCCACCGCTTCCTCTGGAGTAAACCTCTTCTTCTCGCGGATGAGGGCCCGTAGATCTTGGCCCTCGATAAACTCCATGGTGATGAACTTCACGCCCTCGGCTTCACCGAGATCGTAAATGCGGATCACATTGCGGTGCGTGACCTGGTGAGCGAGCAACAACTCCTGCTTGAAACGGGCCAGGATCGAGGGGTTCGAAGCCAGTTCAGGCCGGATGACCTTCAACGCGACGAAGCGGTCAAGTTCGCGATCGG
>JBKQNE010000003.1:0-30953 GCA_052146355.1 Binataceae bacterium (SeqCode)
CGATCCGCTCTGCTGCTTCCAGCCGCTTCCACTCCCCCATGCTCATCTTGTCCATCCCTCCGTTCTCTCACGCGAGGCGGACATTTTCGCTGAACCGTTAGGCGGTCACTTTCGCTGACCTTCAACATCGCGAGTTCTCGCCCATTGATGAAAACCAGTGATCCTCGGCACTCTGGCCTGGCGCGCCGCTCGCAGCTAGTCGGTTCGTACCGCAGAGTCGATCTGGCCCATCACGTTGGTTTGGAAATAGTAGTGATGGTCTTGATACGAGTAGAAGAGCATCTCGCCTCCCTTATCGGTCGGCACGGCCTGCCTGGGCTGGCCCATCTTCTCCGCCAGCTCGACGCGGTCCTTGCCAATCCACTGCGACGCCACCTGGCGGTCTGACGCCGCTGCGCGGCTTTGCTGCGCAGTGCATCCGCCCGCGATCGCGGACAATCCAACTGCCAGTCCGATAGCTATTAGTGACTTATTCATAAGGTTTCTCCTTCTTCGATTGCTTAGTCAGTTCACAGTGAAGACCAGATAGTGCGCACTCTTATTCCCAATAAACATCACGACTCCGCGCGGCGAGCCGCTTACTGGACCACCGTCAGTGTCATCTTCATGTTGCCGTGACCGATGCCGCAGTAGTGGTCGCAGATCACGGTGTACTGGCCCGTCTCTTCGGGCGTGACAGCGATGTCCGTGGTCTGACCGGGCTTGATGTCGGCATCGATCTTCATTGGCTTGAGAAAAAATCCGTGCGCTCGATCCTCAGTGGTAAGCCGCAGGACGACCGGCTCGCCTTTTTTGAGCGTTATCTCGCTTGGCGTGAACTCGAACTTCTTCGCCTTGATTTCGATCACGATCGGTTCCTCGGCCGCATTTGCCCGCCGAACCAATCCGTGGGTCGCCATTCCTACGGTTCCGACAGAGGTCGCCGTGACGGCAGCCAACAGCATGATCGGAATCAGTCTTAGCCGTTTTGCTTTCGTGTTCATTCGTCTGCCGCGTCTCCCTTTCCGTGTTTGAGCATCTGATCCATTCCGACCGTGCCCGAGTACTGGTTCGACGAGAGTTCCACTTCCTCGATCTGCAAATCGCTGCCGTCGGCTTTGCCGTTGATGCGGCGGATTCCGAGGTTCTTAAACGGCTGCGCCTTGTCGAACGGCATCGGCTTCTTCGCGCCAGGAGTGGCAGGGTCGGGGAACGCGAAGATCAACGAGCGGGCCGCATACATTTTCGTTGTGCCAGCCTGATGGAAGTTCTCGCGATGAATGTGGCCGTAGAGAACGGTCACGTTCTCATACGGCGCCAGCGCGTTCATTACTTCGTCGCCATCGCTGGTGAACCACTCCCAGTCGGGCCTCAGGTCGAACAGCGGGCGATGGGTGTACACCACGATGGGCGCGGTGGTGGGAAATCGCGCCAGGTCGGACTTCATCCACGCTAGTTGAGTAGGGCCGACGGCAGGCCGGCCGCTCGACACGTTGTCCAGTGCGATGAAGTGGACGCCACGATGGTCGAACGAGTAATAGGTCGGGCCCATGAATTCGCGGAACATGTCGCCGCCATCGAGCGCCGCATCGTTCTCGCCCGGCACGACCTTGATCTGCGCGCCGCGAATCCGGCCCGCGATCTCCTTGAACAGCTTGAAACGTTTGGCGTGCTCGTCAGGAGATTCCGCATCGTGCGTGAGATCGCCGGTGACGATCACCAGTTCCGGCCGATGCTTGAGCCCGTTGATAGTCGCCACCGCGTTCTCGAACGCTTTGGTGCCGAGCGGATCAGGCGGTCCGTTGAAGCCGACGTGAGTGTCGCTGAGCTGGATGAACGAATGGCGCGGGCGCCTCGCCGTTGAGTTCGGCCAGCGTCCGCGTGAGAATTTCGCCGCCGGCGCCGTGTGCGAGCGGAGCAAACACGCTGTAGAGCGCGCCGATTGACAACGAAGTTCCGGCAACACGCAGGAAAGATCGACGATCGAACTTGCTTTCCACCAGGTAACCTCCAAATGAATGTCGCGCAGATGCGCGCTTTCAGATGGAAGACCGGGTGCGGGTGTAGAAAATTCCCGGGTGAGGAGCCGAACTGCGGACGGGAATAAAAATGGCGGCCGCGGAGTTAGATCAGGTTACCGCCACTGCCTATATGGGATGTGAGTGGTTCTCCTCGCCCGGCGCACAACGTTTCCGGTTCGGTTGGCGGATGCTGAAACGCGAGCAACCAACCCCTGACCCCTTCCCTGATCTACAATTCTCGACTTTAGTCGCGCCGCGCGACGATTTTGTCTCCAGGTATCGTTCGTCAGATGCACATCTTTCCCGGAAAATCACTCAACCAATATAGGAAGGTGGTGTCATTCCGAGGTTCTTTTCCGAGGAATCCCGTGAGTGTGAGAACCTTTGAACTCGATCGTCGAGACAGCCTCTTTGGGTTGCGGGCGCAAGTCCGCTGAGAAGGAAGGGCAACCAGAAAAAAGACCCTCTGCTCGAGTGGCGCGGGCGTCTCGCCCGCGACCACCGAAGGATCAGCTAAGCAGCAGGGCGCTTCACCGCGGAGGCACCAAGCTTTGGGGTTACAAACGGAGGTCCATCAATTACTTCGCGGGCTGGAACAGTTTCATCAATTGTTCCGCAGTAGCCGGCGGATGCGATGCGGTCGCGAGGGTGTCTTTCACGTGTTCCGCGGACTTCATTCCGACCAGCGCGACGTTAACTCCCGGCGTCGATCGCACGAACTGAATCGAACGCTGCGCGTCGGACGTGAACTGGTGAAACGCTTCCTTCAGGATCGGCGGCAAGCCGCCGGCGAGCCGCCCTTGCAGCAGCGATGCGCTCGCGCAGACGCCCAGGCCCATCGCGCCCGCGACCGCCAGCGTCGTCGCGCGCTGCTTTTCCACCGGCTGATTTGCGAGCGTCACCGCCTCCGGCATCGCGAGATTGTAGGGAAGCTGAATTGCGCGGAAATGGTGATTGTCGCCGCCGACCTCGTGCGCGACCTTCCAGAGTTCGTTGAGGGATAGCCACGCCCGCTCCGTCGGCGCGATACGGTATCCGTTCCAGGTCGCGGTGCCGTATACGCCGATCTTACCGTCGGCGGCAACGTGCTCGAGCATCTCGAATGCGGCGCGGATGCGGTTTAGAAACTCCGCGCGCGAAACGGTGTTGAGCTGCGTCTCGGGATTGTGGAGGTAGTAGATGTCGACAGTTTCGAGGCCCAGATTGGCGCGCGACATCTCGAGCATCGCCGCAAGCCATTTCGGCGTCATGCAATGCGATCCCTCGACCATGTCGCCGGCGTTTACGATGCCGGTGCGAACGTAGTGCTCTTCGAACCATTCGCGCGGGTTCGGCGGCACTTCGCCGTCAAAGGTGATGTAGCCGCCTTTGGTCGCGACGATTATCTCTTCGCGCCGAAGCTCACCGCTGGTAACCATCGCGGCGATTGCCTGGCCGATGTTCCGTTCGCTGCGTTGGAAGCGATAGTTGACGGCCGTGTCGATGAGATTGACTCCGCCGCGAACCGCCGCAGCTATCGCCTTTTCGTAATCCTGGTCGGTTTCCGCGTCGGGCTCGCCAAGGTAGGTGCCGATTCCGATCGATGAAGCCGAGACTCCAATCATCGGGCGAAAATTTCCTGGCAGATTGGGGAACCGCGATGCGTATGCCTGCGTGCCTTCTGCCGTCGCGCTGCCTTTGAGCATCGATCCTAGCCTCCGGCGCTCGGACGCGCGTTCCTTACGAAGTGATCCGCAGCGGACTTACGTTCGGTTCGTAGAGAACCTGGATTACGTTGCCCTCGGGGTCGCGGATGTAAAACGAAACTGAGCCATCGCGATGGTGCTTCAGCGGATGAGCAACATCGAGATGCTCCGCCTGCACCCACTGCCACGCGGTTTCCACGTCGGCGATCGTCGGCACGATAAACCCGAGATGATCGAGGCGCTGTGCCGCGGGATCGCCGCCCGCGGCGCGATGAAGCGCCAGATTGTCGCATCCCGAACTCAGATACGCATTATCCGGATCAGGCTGCCAAACGACCTTCATGCCGAATACCCGTTCATAGAAGGCCTTGGCGCGGTCAACATCACCGACCTTCAAAGCCAGATGGCGCAGTCCTGTGTTCCGGATCAACTTTCAGCCTCTCGCTTGCGGTAGCCAACCACAGCCCAAATCGGATCCGAGGGCGGATCGGTGGGCGCGCTTTTATCGACCGTCTCCATATTCTCAAACGCGTTCGAGTCCTGAAAGTAGCGCCAGACGAGCCTCACCCGATCGAATTCATCGAGCGAATGCCAGATCGCGACCGCCTTGGTCGGGAACATCCGGTTTGAGAATGAGACGATGAAGGGTGCTCCCGGCTTCAAGACGCGTCCCACACCGCGAAAAATCTCCACCGGCCGCGTCATGTATTGGATCGAAACCGTCACCAGGGCGCCATCAAATTCCTTTTCAGTGAGCGGAAGATCGGGATTCTGGTTCAGATTGTGAACCACGATCTCGTTCAGAGCCGGATTGTCCTCCATTTCCGGACGATTCATGCCGAGGCCGACGACGCGCGCGGGGCGAACGTGCGATGGCAGATGCGAGCGCCAACTGCTCATGAGATCGAGAATCGCGCCGCCCTGCGGCAGGAGTCGCGCATAAATCTCGCCGACTTTCGCGATCGCGCCATCATCGATGTGCACTACTAAGCGCGGCTGCGTATAGAACAGCTCATCTTCTGACTCATCGATGCGCCGAAAGAAATCCGGCGGAAAAGGTTGCGGCATGATTTCGCTCCCGAAACTGCCTTGCGCGGCGTTATAAATATCTAATTAAATCAGCCGCTTACGACATTTTTGTGGCCAATACCGAGACATCGTTGACTTGGTTTGGACCCACCGTCTAGAGTAAAACACTTTTACAAACACGTCCTGCCGGCTTGGTCTCGTCGGTCACGAGGCGTGTGAGACGCCGATGGTCAGACGCGACAAAACAAACTACGTCATCCAATCTGTCGCACACGCGCTCGACGTGCTGGAACAATTCTTCGGCGACGTAGACGAACTTGGCGTCACGGAACTATCCAAGCGCCTGAAGCTGCACAAAAACAACGTCTTTCGCCTGCTCGCGACGCTCGAAGCTCGCAGCTATATCGAACAAAACAAAGCCACCGAGAATTATCGGCTCGGGATCAAGTGCCTCCTGCTCGGCCGCCGCTATATCCATCATATGGGTCTCGTGCGGCAGGCGCGCCCTATTCTCGCCGATCTCGCGAAAAAATGCCGCGAGAGCGCATATGTCGCAATCCTGCGGCGCGACGGCGTCGTTCCACTCGAAGCGGCCGAGCCTGAGGATCGCGCCGTAAGAATCACGCCGCCGGTCGGATTGACGCTGCCGTTGCATTGCACTGCTGCCGGCAAGGCGCATCTGGCTTTCGATCCCGAAGAGCAGCTCCGCGCCGCGCTGCCTGAGCATCTGAAGCGTTTCACCGACCGCACGATTATCGACCGCGCACAACTTGTCGAGCAATTGCAGGCGGTGGCGCGCGATGGATACGCGACGGACACGGGCGAGTTCGTGGAAGAAGTGAACTCGGTGGCCGTGCCGATTCGCGACTACAAGCGGTCCGTGGTCGGGTCGCTGGCAGTCGCGGGACCCGCCTATCGAATCGCCCAAGAACGAATCGCAAGCGAACTCGTGCCCGCGCTGCTGGAAGCCGGCGGCGAAGTCTCCCGCCGCCTCGGCTACAACGAATAGCTCCGCGCCCTCTCTCCCTGTCCTTCCAATCCCCTCGCCTGTCGAAGGAGAGGTGCAAACGCAACGATCGAAGTCGAGCCGTTACGGAGATCTTGCAGGAGTAAAGGTGGTGCGCATTATCGATCTTGAGCCCGGCAACGAACGTTTGATTCGTCAAATCGCCGCGATGCTGATCGAAGGCTTCAAGCTGACGGCGCCGACGGCATGGCCCGATATCGAGGCCGCGACAGCTGCGGTTTGCGAACCATTCGGCGCCGACCGTCTGAGCCGCGTGGCAGTTGACGAGGACTGCGCACCGCTCGGATGGATCGGAGGCATTCGCCAATACCGTGGGCATGCCTGGGAAATTCATCCGCTGGTCGTGCGCCCCGATCTGCAAGGAAGTGGCATTGGCCGCGCACTCGTTACTGACTTTGAGCGGCAAGTCGCTGATCGTGGAGCCGAGACCATTTTCCTGGGCACCGACGACGAGCAAGGTATGACGTCGCTCGGCGGAGTCGACTTGTACCCCGCTCTTTGGGAGCACATCCGCAATGTTCGCAATTTCCGTCGACATCCGTACGAGTTTTATCAGAAGCTCGGCTTCATTATCGTCGGCGTGGTGCCCGACGCGAACGGACCCGGCAAGCCTGACATTCTGATGGCTAAACGTGTGACAAAATAGCCGTTGCGATGTCGCTGCGGCGCTGCGTTACAGAAGTTTGACTGAAACAAAGTCCGCTGTTAGTTTCGTTGCGCTTTATCGGATCTATTCCCGAGCAACCTGTGTAAGTTTGTATCGCCGCATGACCAAATGCGTGGAGTAATATTGCTGTGAAAATCCTGGTTCCAATCAAACGCGTTCCCGATCCGGCCACCACCATTCGGGTGCTCCCCGACGGATCCGGCATCGCGACGGACAACATCAAATGGGTCATCAATCCGTTCGATGAAATTGCGATCGAAGAAGCCCTGCGGATCAAGGAAAAGCAGACCGGCGAGGTCGTGCTGATCACGGTCGGCCAATCGACCTGGCAGGAGCAGCTTCGCACCG
This sequence comes from Binataceae bacterium (SeqCode), assembly GCA_052146355.1. Taxonomy (GTDB): domain Bacteria; phylum Desulfobacterota; class Binatia; order Binatales; family Binataceae; genus JAFAHS01. The sequence continues at coordinate 6,757 of JBKQNE010000003.1, forward strand.
GTCTCGCGATGGGCGCCGACCGGGCAATCCTGATCAAGACGGAGGGCGCGCTCGACCCGCTGGCGATCGCAAGGCTGCTCGCCAAGGTTATCGGCGACGAAAAACCCGAACTGGTATTGCTGGGCAAACAGGCGATCGACGACGACTCCAACCAGGTCGGCCAGATGGTCGCCGAGATGCTCGGCTGGCCGCAGGCGACATTCGCTTCCAAGGTCGAATTCGCGGACAAGAAAGTCACCGTGGTGCGCGAGGTCGATGGCGGCCTGGAGACGATCGCGTTCAATCTGCCTGCCGTCATCACCACCGACCTGCGCCTCAACGAACCACGCTACGCGTCGCTGCCGGGCATCATGAAGGCGCGCAAGAAGGAACTTAAAGAGCTGCCGGCCGAAACCCTTGGCGTCAATCTGGCTCCCAAGCTCAAGATCAAAACGCTTGCCGCTCCACCGAAGCGTCAGGCGGGCCGGAAGGTCGGCTCAATGCAGGAGTTGGTGCAGGTCCTGCACTCTGAAGCGAAGGTTATCTGATCGGGACACGAATCGGCACGAGGAATATCGACGATTTTTCATCGCCTGCAAGCGACCGCGACGCGGCGTGAAGCGGGTGTCGGAGTGAATGCAAATGGGTGACGTTCTGATTTTCGCCGAACATCAGGGGGGCCATTTCCCCAAGACCACGTTGACTGCCGTGCATGCAGGCCTGGACCTCGCCAAAAAGCGCGGCGGCAATGCGATCGCGGTGGTGGCCGGCGATGCGCCGGAAGCCCTGGCGGGTGAAATTGCGAAGTACGGCGTCGCAAAGGTGATTGCGCTGGCCCATCCGGGCCTCAAGAACTACCTCGCCGATGCGCATGCGGCGGCCTTCACGGCGCTGGTCAAGAAGACCGGCGCGGAATTCGTGCTCGCAACCGCGACCGCAATTGGCAAGGACCTTGCTCCTCGCCTCGCGGCGCGTCTCGATGCGCCGATGGCATCGGAAATCACGGCGATCAACGACGATGGCACTTATGTTCGGCCGATGTACGCCGGCAACGCGATGGCGACGATCGAACTCGACGGACCCGTCAAGATAATCACCGTCCGCGGCACGGCATTCGATGCGGCCAAGCCCGCGGATTCTGCGGCGCCAGTCGAGAAGGTGGATGCGGAAATTGACCCGGCCGCTGCCAAGGCGGAGTTCGTGTCGTTCAACCAGACCAAGAGCGACCGTCCGCAGCTCACCGAGGCGCGTATCGTGGTGTCAGGCGGACGCGGACTCAAGTCGGGCGACAACTTCAAGACGGTACTCGAACCGCTGGTAGACGAGATGGGCGCCGCCATGGGCGCATCGCGTGCGGCGGTAGACGCGGGATTCGTGCCCAACGATCTGCAGGTCGGTCAGACTGGCAAAGTCGTGGCGCCGGAGCTTTACGTGGCGGTCGGAATCTCAGGCGCGATTCAGCATCTGGCGGGAATGAAGGACTCCAAGATCATCGTTGCGATCAACAAGGACGAAGAGGCGCCGATCTTCAGTGTCGCCGACTACGGCCTGGTGGCCGACCTCTTCAAAGCCGTCCCTGAAATGGCCGAAGAAGTGAAGAAGCTTAAGCACTCGTAACGCGATGGCGCGATCTAGGCAGTGTTCGGACCAACTGCACTCTGCCCCTTCAACTGCTAGAGCAACACGTCTTTCGCCCGGGAATCGGTATGCGGCTTTGGTTCGCCGCTGACGTCTCCGAGACGACTATGTCCATCGGATGCCTGGTGCGAATTTGGGGTCGGCCTGACGACGTGAGCATGGGAGTGCCTGCGGCGTCGGCGCTCTCCAGATGATCGCAGGATAAAGCTTTTGACGGTAGGAAGTGGTACCAGGCGGATAATCACCAGCCATGCCAAACCGAAGGCAAACACTCCTCCCCCGATCCACTGATAGCTGGGGTAGATAGTGCAGCCCGCACCCGCGACAACCGTTGCGATGAGTTGGTCAATCCAGAATGCTCTGGAGTCGAGGTCGTCGCGCGCTTCGGGCGAACGGCGGGACGGCATAAGTACCTCTTAGCGTACAGCTTTTACGCCCCCTTTTTCTTAAGTGCACTGTATAGCGCTTACTCTAGCATCGGTCAAATATCATCAATTTCTTCGACCCCAAGCCGGGATAAGCCAGAAAAGCACCGAGGCCGACATGAATCGGGTTCAGCACGCCGCGCATAGGCGCGGTCGACGGGGTCGCGTGCCCCGCTCAAAGAAAATTTCGGAATGGTACAGAAACTGGGAATGGAAAATTGGGGCAGCGGGTTGCTCATTCTCTGAGGCCGTCCATGGCGGTAGTATTCCGCCGCAGGGGAGTTATTTCGAATGGCCGAATTGCAGCATCGCTTCGTTACTACCAATGGCATCAAGCTGCACTACGTCGAGCAGGGCTCCGGGCCGCTGGTCGTCATGTGTCACGGATGGCCCGAGTCCTGGTATTCCTGGCGCCATCAGATTCCCGCGCTCGCCGAGGCAGGATTTCGAGTCGTCGCTCCCGATCAGCGCGGCTACGGCCAGACCGATGCTCCAGAGCCGATCGACTCATACAACATCTTCAACCTGGTCGCAGACATTGTGGGACTGGTCAATTCGCTGAGCGAATCGCAGGCGATCGTCGTCGGCCACGATTGGGGCGCGCCGGTCGCATGGCACTGCGCGCTGCTGCGGCCCGACATTTTCCGCGCATGCGCTCTGCTGAGCGTTCCGTATATACCTCGCGGGCCCATCCGTCCCAGCATCACCTGGAAGGCGATCGAAGGCGCCGACAAGCATTTCTATCAGAACTATTTCCAGGAGCCCGGGCGCGTCGAAAAAGAACTCGATGCCGACCCGCGCCGCACGATGGCGATGATTCTGTACTCGGCGTCGGGCGATCCGCCGCCGGCCGAGCGATGGCAGTTTCTGTTCCCGCGCACGAAAAAATTCATCGAGAGCGGCGTGGTGCCGGACAAACTGCCGCCATGGCTTACCGGGGCCGATCTGAGCTTCTTTGCGGGCGAGTTCAAGCGCAGAGGATTTCGCGGCGGTATCAACTGGTACCGCAACTTCGATCGGAATTGGGAACTGACGCCGTTCCTCGATGGCGCCAGGCTCCGACAGCCATCGATGTTCGCCGCGGGCGAGCACGATTGCGTGCTGGCCATGATCGGCGGCGACACGAAAGCGATTGTCGACTTCTCGATGCCGAATTGCCGCAAACAAGTGATAATTCCCGGCGCGGGCCATTGGATTCAGCAGGAACGCGCAAGAGCGATTAACGATCTGCTGGTTGAGTTCGTGAAGGGTCTGTAACGAAACGCAACCGTACATGATGCGGACAGATGACCAGATCCTGCTGGTGCGGCACGGCCGCCCGCGTATCGAATGGCCCAAGCGCTGCCATCACGTCGACTTCCGGAAATGGATGGCCGACTACGATGCGGCGGAGCTCGATCCCGCCAGTCCCCCACCCGAGCGCCTGATGGAAGCGGCCGCGCAAGCGGAGCTTTTCCTTTCGAGCAACCGGCCGCGTTCTTACCAATCGGCGCTCAAGTTGTCGCGCGGCGCGCCCGTGGTTCAGCTTTCGGAACTCGACGAAGTCCCGCTGCCTCATTTGCCGATCCCGTTGATAGAGCTGCCCACCGAAGTCTGGGTCCTACTCACGCGCATTACGCATGTCGCCGGCTACGCGCGGGAAACCGAATCGATCAACATGGCGCGGGCGCGATCGCGGGTAGCCGCCGGCCGTCTTACCGAGTACGCATCGCAAAATCGCAAAGTCGCGGTGGTCGCCCACGGCACTATCAACTGGCTAATCGGCAGGAATCTGAAACGGCAAGGATGGCGAGTGCAAAGCCGCGGAGAAGTCGGCGGCTATTGGCATTGGCGCCTGTTCGGATTATCCGGCCGCACGGCCGCGTGAACGACTGTTAGGAAGCTTTCTCAGAACCCAGGCTGACCCTGCGCCACTTCAGAGTAGTCAATCGATTGCGGACACTGAATTAGAACAACCGGGGCGGGAAATGGCCCTGTCCGGATTTCAAATCTAGGACACTCAAGTCCGCAAGACCGGACACTGGAGAAGCTACTCAACAACTGATCCTATTTCTGCTAGTCTCTGGCAGACGATCAAAAGGCGAAATAACGACCGTAAGGAAGATCGTTTGACCAACGGTTCACTATCGGACTACACCCGTCCTCACGGATGGAAGAAAAGTTCGACGATGTTGAGATCGGGCGGCTGCTGTCTGTGTCGAAACAGCTACCTGAGAACTGGGAATCGCGCCTCAGGACGCGTCCTCGGCGAGAACTCTCCCACAAAGGTGCCAGCCTGCCCATCGAAACCCCGTCTGGCGTTTTCACGATCATGATCCGGGAGAGCACCATCAACCCTTTCGACTTCTCCGTGATCCTTGCCTTCACCCGTCGAAATGGAACGTCATTTCGATTGCGCCGATATAACGGATTACATGGCGGCCACGGCAGCCATAGAAATCTCATCGAGGATCAAGAGGTCACCGGGTATCACGTCCATACAGCAACGGATCGCTACCAGATCGCGGGCCACCGCGAAGATGGCTATGCCGTTCCCTCGACTGCATTTACCGACGTGCCCGGAGCCCTGCGCTTGATGTTTGCTGAATGCGGGTTCACAATGCCCCCTCCCAAAACCAATAACCAAGACAATCCACAAATGAAGTTGATTCCCGATAAATAGATGCCCGAAACCAACGACATTGAGCGCGACTTTAAGCGCAAGGTGTGTGACCAAGTATCGATCTCATCCCAAGGGGACGAGCGTTATGTGGTTGACCTACCAATGACCTTCGAAGACGGCGACAAGCTCTCTGTCATTCTGAAGAAGGAAGCTGACGAAGGCTGGATTCTTACGGATGAAGGTCACACGTTCATGCAACTAACGTACGATCTTGACGAAACTGATCTGCAAGAGGGAACACGCAGCGAAATCATTGATCGTACGATCTTGGCGTCTCGGTTAAGAAATCGCCAGGGTGAACTGATACTGCCGATTCCTAACGGACGATTCGGAGACTCCCTCTACACATTCGTTCAGGCGCTGATCAAGATCGATGACGTTCGCTATCTCTCGCGCGAACGGGTCAAATCCACTTTCGGCGAAGACTTCAGAAGATTCTTGGATCGGGTTACCCCGGCCAGTCGCCGTTCATACAAGTGGCACGATCCAGTGAAAGACCCGAAGGCGAACTACGAAGCGGACTATCGTCTGAACGGTACGAATGTGCCCCTCTTCATCTTTGCCCTCGAGTCCGATGTAAAGGTCCGCGACGCCACAATAACGCTAGGGCAATATGAGCGTTGGGGTTGGAAATTCAACAGCCTCGGAGTGTTCGAAGATCAGGAATCGATAAACCGGAAAGTTCTAGCCCGCTTCTTGGATATTTGTGGCAAGTCGTTTTCTGATCTCTCTGCTACTGAAGAGCGTTTTGCAAGGACCTTCTCCGAATACGTTTCAGCCCCGGCAGAGACTAAAGCTTAGCTTCCTTGGCTTGCTGCTCTTTCCGCCCGGAATCACGCGCAACTTGATCGGAGTGTAGTGGGGTCTCAGCGTCTTTTCCGGTTCTACTGGCGGAAGCGGTGGAGCATCTGATGGCTCTAGCGCAGCGGTCCATCCCACCTTATTCCGCCTAGTCCCGCGATTTAGGACAACCTCATCCGCTACTTAGGACACTCGACCCAGAATTAGGACAGCACCCGGTTTCGGGCTCGGATTGACCGGCTGCAGTGCCGGGGCTAGGCTTCAAGAATCCCTTCAGAGAAGAGGCCATAGGTGTGCGGAAGTAACTGCTTCTAGTCTCGTGTGTTCGACGTTCGGCGTGTGCCGCCGGCGCGATTGCGCCTGCGCGCGCCCAACCCGGGAGCAGTTACAATGTTCGTACGTTTGGCCGATCTCTCATTTTCGTTTGCCGATTCTGTTCCGATTCTGCGTGACGTGAGCTTTCAGCTCGCGCCCGGATGGACCGGCGTCGTGGGCGCCAACGGCGCCGGCAAGACCACGCTCTTGCGCCTGATAACCGGTGATCTCGAACCAGTCGCTGGTCACGTCCATTTTGATCCACCGGGGGCCTCGATCAGCGTGTGCCCACAAACCGTCGAAGTGGCAACGCTCGCGATCAAATCGCTTGCCGCCGCAGCCGACGGAACCTCACGGCGCATCCACGGCGAGCTGGCGCTCGATCCTGTTTCGCTGGAGCGATGGCCTACTCTGTCGCCCGGCGAGCGCAAGCGATGGCAGGTCGGAGCGGCGCTCGCCGCGGAGCCCGCGATCCTGGTCCTCGATGAACCGACCGATCATCTTGATGCCGACGCGAGGGAACTCTTAGTCGCGGCGCTGGCGCGCTTTCGCGGAATCGGAATTGTCGTCTCGCACGACCGCACCTTGCTCGAGCGGCTTCGGAATTGTCGTCTCGCACGACCGCACCTTGCTCGAGCGGCTGACGGCATACACCATCCGCGTGCACGAAGGCTCGGCGCGGATCTTTCGTGGTGCATATGAGGAAGCAAAGCGCACCTGGGAAGCCGAGGATCGGGAACGACACGCCAACTACGAACGGCTCAAAGAAAAGCATGCGACGCTCAAGCGCCGTTTGGGCGACAAGCGGCGGATGGCGATGTCGGCGGAGTCGCAATGGAACGCCGGCGCCGCGCTGCGTATGAAAGGTCCGCGCGATCACGATGCGACCAGCATGATGGCGAGGGGCAAGGCGGAAATGGCATCGCGGCGGCTCTCGCGCGATGCGGCAATTCTCAGACGAAGCATCGACCGCGTCGCGGGCGACCTGGACGAATTCAAGTTCAGCAAAGAAAAAGGACGCGCACTGTTCGTCGATTACCGGCCCGCGCCGATGAGCCGGATCTTCGCCCTCGACACTCCGGCACTCTGCGCTGCCGCCAGGCCGATAGTTGCCGATGTTCACATCGTCGTTGGCCGCGAAAGCAAAATTCGCGTCGCCGGGATCAATGGGGCCGGCAAAACCACGCTGCTCAACGCGATGATCGCCGCATCGCATCTGCCCGCCGACCGCGTGCTTCATCTGCCACAGGAGCTGACGCGCGAGGACGGCATCGCCCTGCTCGACTCAATCCGCACGCTCGTCCCAGGTCTGCGTTCGCGCGTGCTTATTCTCGCGGCCGCGCTCGGACTGGATCCCGACCGCGTGCTTGCTTCGCATTCACCGTCGCCGGGTGAGGCGCGAAAGCTCGCGCTCGCGTATGGACTGGGGCGGCAGGTATGGGCGTGCGTGCTCGACGAGCCTACCAATCATCTCGATATGCCGGCGATCGAGCGACTCGAAGATGCGCTCGCGGAGTATCCGGGCGCACTCGTCATGGTGACCCACGATGACGCGCTCGCCCGCCGCTGCACCCATGAGGAGTGGCGCATCGAAGCCGGCCGTATCGCGATCGGGTCGCGATGATCCGCGCCAGCCGGCTTCCGCCATCGGGCCACTCTATTGAACTTGGCGCCTTGGCGCTGTCATGTGTAGTCACGTGTATTCTCGATGACCATGACGGACCGAAGGACCATCACAAAAGCACGCCGGCACACTGGTGCCCGCCGGGCTGCACACGCGCTACCTGATCGAATTCAAACCGAGGATCATCGCGCGTGAGAATCAACAGTTGGCTGTGGCGGTCGGTGGGACTGGCGCGCCGGAATCATCCGGGCCGCTATACGCTGCTGCTGTTTATGATCCTGCTGTTGCTGTTGTCAGAGCCCCTGTTTGTCGCGCACGCCGACTTACAAATGCTGGCGACGCTGATGATGATCTTCCTGTTGTTCGCGGCGCTGTACACGCTCAACGTCGGCAAAGCTTTTTTTTCGTCGCCGTCGCAATCATGGCGCCCGCCGCGATCAGCCGGTTGCTCCTTCAGTTCGAGCATAGCCGGATCCTGGAAGTGATTACCGCGGTTAGCTCGAGCGTTTTCCTCATGGTCACCGTGGTCGCGATCGTCTATAGGCTCTTCACCGTCAAACGCGTCACTCTTGATACGATCAGCGCGGCGATCTGCGCCTATCTGCTCATGGCGCTGGCGTGGGGCTTCGTGTATGCACTGGTCGAAGTCCGCCGTCCGGGTTCGTTCAGCGCCAAACTCCTCACCTCGGCCGCGCCCGGCGCTTCCGCGGTTATCGAGATGCTGCACAACTTCATCTATTACAGCTTCGTATGCCTGACGACGACCGGCTATGGAGATATTGCGCCGATATCCGACGTCGCGCGCATCATGTCAGTGCTGGAGTCGGTCACCGGCCAGTTGTATCTCACGATTCTGATCGCGCGCCTTGTCAGTATCGAAGTCGCACAGTCGATGATGGAGGCGCGCCCGGGCACTCGCGATGAATGACCGACGGTGCCATCCAGGTTGCTGTGACCGCAGGCGCGAGGATCTCTGCTATGCCTGATCGGCCCAACGTGGTTTTGATCCTCGCCGACGACATGGGCTACGGCGATTTCGGATGTTTCAACGGCGGCATCTCGAATACGCCGGCGCTGGATCGGCTCGTGCGCGAAGGGCTCTGCTTCACGCAGCACTACTCCGCTTCCCCGGTGTGCGCGCCCGCGCGTGCGTCGCTGATCACCGGCCGCTACCCGCATCGCACCGGCGTGCTCGATACGCTCGAGACGCGCGGTCTCGACCGGCTCGCGTTGCGCGAACGGACGCTGCCCGAACTACTGAAGAGCGCGGGCTATGCAACCGGACTCGTCGGCAAATGGCACAACGGCGCGTTCGATGCACGGTACCATCCAAATCGCCGCGGCTTCGACGAGTTCGCCGGCTTTTCGGGCGGATGGTCGCCCTATTGGCAGTGGCGACTCGATCGCAATGGTTCGTTTTCCAAGGCCGACGGAAGGTACATGACCGACGTCCTGACCGACGAAGGGATCGAATTCATCCGGCGGCACGCGCGTGAACCGTTCTTCCTTTACCTTGCGTACAGCGCGCCGCATTTCCCGTTCGAAGTTCCCGAAGCCGACCTCAAGCCTTTCGTCGAACGCGGCGAGTTTACGACCGCGGTCAGTGCTATTTACGCGATGATTCAGGTGATGGATCGCGGTATCGCGCGCGTGGCGGAAGAACTCGACCGCCTCGGCCTCCGCGACAATACGCTGCTGATGTTCTCGAGCGACAATGGTCCCCAATTCGGCAGCAAGGGCGAGAATTGTACCGATCGCTTTAATTGCGGCTTCGCGGGATCGAAAACGCTCGTCTATGAGGGTGGAATTCGATTGCCGATGGTGATGCGGTGGCCGGCGGGGTTCGATGGCGCCCGCCATGTAAGCGAGATGATCCATTTCACCGACTGGCTTCCCACGCTTTGCTCACTCGCGGGCGTTGAGGTACCGAACGATCGCAAGCTCGACGGCATTGACGTCGCATCGGTTCTGCAGGCCGAGCGCGGCAAGGTTCCCACCGAACGATACTGGCAATGGAACCGCTACGAACCCGACGGCGAATGCAACGCCGCGATGCGCGACGGCCGATGGAAGCTCGTGCGCCCGGCGCTGCGCGAGCTGATGTTCGTGCGGCCCGAAGACCTGCGCGCCGACGTGGACGCGAAGTACAACCCCGGCAGCCGTTCAGAGATTGACAGTGACGCGCTGCCCGCGCGCGTACACGCCGCGGCACCGCCCCCGCAACTGTTCGACATCGAAGCCGACCCGATGGAACGCAGCGACCTCGCCGCCGCCGAGCCGGATCGCGTGGCGCGGATGACCAATTCGCTGGCGCGCTGGTTCGAGGAAGTCGAACTCGAACGCCGCACCATCCGCGACGATTGATCCATCAATCGCTCTGCGGGTGCTGAACTACTAATTCTGAGTTTCGTTGCGTGGCGCGACGATTGTGTCTGCAGGTGTCGTGCGCCAGTGGCACATCTCTCCCGCAAAATCACTCAACCATTATAGGAAAGTGGTGTCATATATGGACCCCGCCCGCGTGCAAGGGTGAGGAGCGAGAGGGAGAACCTTTGAACTCGCTCGCCGAGACAGCCTCTTTGGGTTGCGGGCGCAAGCCCGCGCTGAGTAGTAGCGCTGCGGAGATAGTGTGGTTGCGAATGACGCAGCACCCTCACCTGCGCGTCACGTCCCTTGCAAAAGGCGCAAGGTCCGCGCCACTCGGCCTCTCCCGCAAAAGCAGCGGGCGAGATGCAATCAAATCGCACACCAGGGAGCCAACACAAAAGGGTCCAATACAGCCTTGACGGAGGCTCGGTTCCGCTCAAATATGAACCTGAATTCATATTCTGGAGGCATCTGATGAACCGTTGTCTGATCACTGGCTTCGTCGTCTGGCTTGGAGGTACTCTCGCCCTGCGCTTCTTCGGCCAATATGTGCTCCACGCCGAAAGCCTGCTTGCGGTGGCGATTCTCTTCGCGCTCAGTTTTCCGCTGATGGGCTGGGTTGCACGGCGAATATGCGCCGATGCGGCGCTGCCGCGTGAGCGATGGCCCCTCGGAGGTTTCTACATCGTCATGCCGACACTGGTGTTCGATGCGTTCGCGAGCGCTTTCTTCCCGCTCGTCTATCCAAACATTCCGGAGAGTGCCGCCGGTCTTTTCGGAGGCTGGATGCTCTGGTGCTGCGCGGGCGCACTGTTCGGCTTGAATTTCCGGCGACAATGAAAGCGCGCCATCGCCCTGCATCCGGAAAGCCGCGCAAGCAGGCTGTCGATGCTCCTCCGGTCCGTCCGGATTTGCTCGCCGGCGAGCGCTTGCCGCCCGTGCCGCGGCAGCGGCGCAGCCGTATCAAGCGCGAGGCTCTCCTGAAGGCCGGGCTCGAATTGTTTGCATCGAGCGGCTACGAAGCGACCTCGATAGGTGCGGTCGCAAAGCGCTCGCGAGTCGCGGTCGGCGGCTTCTATCAGCACTTTCGCTCGAAGCGCCAGCTCCTGCTCGTGCTCATGAACGAGTTGCTTCAAAAACTCGAACAGATCGATATGCAGCCGCTAGGCGACACGCTCAGAGACCGTATCCAAAGCGTGCTGGGAGCGGGACTGGCGACCGACCTGGCCTACGCGGGCGCATATCGGGCCTGGCGCGAAGCGATGCTGTCGGATCCCGAATTAGGAGCTATGGACGATGCGATCCGCGCTTGGACGACTGCGCGCCTGCGATTCATCTTCCGCCTGCTCCACTCGCTTCCCGGCGCGCGCCTCGAACTGGACGTGCCGCTATTCGCCGCGGTGATGGATCGCCTCTTCTGGGAACTCATCGGACGCCAGCCGGAAAACTCCCAGCGGCTTGTCGAAATGACCGGGCACATCATCTACCACTCGATATTTCACGATTCGGCGACTCACGAGAAGGCTTAAATCACCGGTCGAATTCGTCAAGACGAGGCGCGGCCAGCGATTCGCACCACAGGCGATCTACGATCGCCTGTGCCAAGGCCGGCGTGGGCGCCAGCCCTACTCGGAGAAAAACCTTCCAGGCTTGCGCGCCACGAAGATCGCATCGTCCATCAATTCGCATCGATCAACGATCTCGTCGGAAACGAAGTCGGCGGTGCCGATCGTGCGGCACTCGAGACCGGCCGCTCGCAGACGATCTGCGAGATCGAATCCATACATGCGCCAATGCCCTTCGAGCCGTGGATCCGGCGCGCCGAACTCTCGCGTCCGGGTACTGCGCCAATTGGCGAGCGTGGGCACCATGATGATGGCCTCGCCCCCGGGCCCGAGAACGCGGGCGAACTCAGCAACGGCTACGCGATCGTCCTGGATATGCTCAAGCATATGGCTCGACACGATCATGCGAAACGAATCTGAATGAAACGGCAGCCGCGTCGCATCCGCCCGCACCATCGCACTCTTCAAATTCAGATCGGCGGTGACATAGCGGAGGTCTTCACGCCGCGCGAAAATCGGCGTCATGTTGCGCTCGGCGGAAAAATGAAGCACCGCGCTGCCCGGATTGAGCCGCGCTATCTCGGCTTCGAGAAAGAGGCTAAGCGCGCGCTGGCGCGGATGACTGCCGCAACGGGGACATATGATGTTGTTCTGCCGATGGCCCGCATAGTCGAGAAAGCGCATCCCGCTCCATCCGCAACACGGGCATCGCTTGCGGATCGGACCCGCAAGATTCGCGACTCGGATGAGATTGTTTTTCTGCAGGCGCCAGATGTATCTGAGCGCGGCCGATCCGCCTTTGTTCCGATAGCGGCGAATTACACGATGCAGCCCCATGGTCCGTTTGCGCGCGATTTTGGCCGCGTATTGCTCCAAGTGTCAACGTGGCAGGCGGTAAGTCTTTGATGAGCTATTGGGTTGCGCATGCGCGACGACGCTGAAACAATGCACCGGAGCGCCGCCGCGCTTTTGGGGTTTCGGCGGCGTCGCACTGTTGATGCGTCGCTTCGAAACCATCCTTATCGTCCTTTCGCTCGCCTTCTACGTCTGGTTTCTCTCCCACTTTGGAACGGCCACGGTTTTTTCCTACGTGCGGCTGGCCGGATGGGGCCTGGCGCTGACCATCGCACTGGAATCGGTGGCACGCTTCGTCAATACCATCGGCTGGCGCGTGACGATTTATGACTGTCCGCCTTCTCTCGGCATGACCCAGCTTTTCTTTACCCGTATCGCCGGCGAGGCGATCGATTATGTCACGCCGTCGGCGCAGTTGGGCGGCCAATTCGTGATGGCGATGATGGTGCGGCACAAGCTCCGGATGCCATTCGCGCTCGCCACGGTCGTCATCGCCGCCCTCGCCGAAGTGGTGGGGCAGATCGTATTCATCACGGTAGCTCTTCTGATGTCGCTGCATATGATTCCGGGCGGTGCGCGTCTGTTCGGACCGATCATCGGCGGGTTCGCAGTTGCGGTCGCTCTCGCCGCCGGATTCTTTTTCGTTCAGAGACGACAGCCCTTCTCTCATCTGTGGCGAGCTGCTGCAAAATTCGATATCGCCGGGGTCAAGCGCGAGGACATCAAGGCCTCCGCCGATGAAGCCGACGCACTGCTGATCGATTTCTACTCGCGCCATCGCGCGCGATTTGTGATCGCGGCGGTATGCTACGTGATCGCATGGAGCCTCGGGCCGGCCGAGATCTACATTCTGCTGCGCCTGCTCCATCAGGCCGATTCGCTGCGCATCGCGATCCTGGTAGAGGGAATCGGGCTGCTCATCGAGCGGGTGACGTTCCTGATTCCCGCCAAGCTCGTCAGCCAGGAAGGCGGCAAGGCGCTGATTCTTTCGATGCTCGGCTACCCGGCCGGAGTTGGCTTCGCGATAGGCTTTCTGAGACGGATCAAAGAGATGGTCTGGGTGCTGCTCGGGTTGCTCAGCCTGATGATCCACAGGATCGTCGTGGAGACAACGCCCGAAGCCAACACCAGCGTCGGCTCGCCGGCGACAGAAGTTTTCAAAGTTCAACAAGCGCAAGGAGACTAGCAACCATGAAGAAAATCACTGCCGCGTTTGCGGCATTGGCTTTCGCTCTAGCCGCGGGACCCGTGCTCGCGGGAGTCGTGATTACCCAGGATCAGACCGCGACCGGCCAGTTCGGCGAGAAAAACAGCGAACAGACGATCATGGTCCAGGGTAACAAACAGAAGATGGTTACCCAGGACCGGCAGATCATCACCGACCTCGACAATAGCGTGATGTACCTGATCGACCCCGCGCGCACCAATTACATCCAGATCCCGTTTCCGCCGACCGGAGCGATGGCAGTTGCGGTCGCGCACGCGGCGGGCGCGATGGACTTCAAGAAGGCGGCAACGACCCGCAAGGTGCTCGGTTATACCTGCCAGGACTACACCGGCTCGGGGCAATCGATGAGCGGCGACTACACCGTGACCGAGTGCTTTTCCATGAGCGCACCGGGCGCGAAGGAGTTCACCAGGTTCCAGAAGGCGATGGCGGAGAAGCTCAAAAATGTGGTTCCCGCCAGCAATACGCCCGATGGCATTCCGCTGGCCGCCGACTCGACGGTGCAGATGAACAAGATGAAGCTGCCCAACCTTCCGCCCGATCAGGCTGCGAAGCTTCAGCAGCAACTGGCGAACATGAAGCCGGTGGTCACCAAGACCACCGTCACCAAGCTCGAAGAGAAGACTCTGCCCGCCGACACATTTACCGTTCCGGCCGGCTACACCCAGCGCCAGATGGGCGCACCGCCTGCGGCTCCGGCGCCACATTGATTTGCCGCATCCGTCGCGTGACATCGCGCGGCGATCTTACAGGCGGGGCTGCTTGAGCCCCGCCTGTTCTTTTGCGCGAAAAAAAACGGGGCCTTTCCGGCCCCGCTTGAGCAACAACACCAGCTCGCTCGGATGCGTTTACATCCGGGTCGAATTCTCCGCCGACTTGGCGTTCGCCGCCTGCGGATTCAGCGCGCAGCATGACTCGTAGAGCCACGTCGCCGTCGACAGTTCGTCTTCAGCAAAGAGGCGCAGCGCCTCCTTGGTCCCGATGTCTTCTTTAAGCGTTGCCGCGAAATCGCAGATCGGCTTGATCGCGTCTTCGGGCTTGCCGACGCGCTCGACGAACTTCAGCAACTTCACGTTGTCCGGGATGCTCGGATCGCCGAGGTAGGCCGTGAACTTGCGTCCCTCTTCGCTACTGTTCGCGCGCTGCTCGCCGCCGAGTTCCGCCAATCGCTTGGCGAATATGCGCGAATGATATGCTTCGCGCTCCGCGACCATCCGGATGCCGCTCTTGATGCAATCCGTCGTGCAGACTTCCGCCCACGCCGTGAACGCCTGTCCCCCGTTCGCCTCGCCGGCGCGAACCTTGTCGATAAAACTCACCACTGCGTCGCGCTCGCTGCGGTAGGTCTTACCGAATGCTTTGAACCCGTGGGCACCGTTACCATTGGCCATCGCGCCATTCTTCTCGAGCGCTGCGATCTCGCACTCGAAAGTCTCTTCATTGATTATTCCACTGCGATACGCGCGCAGCAGCGCCTTGAATTCAAAATCACGACTCATACAGGGCACCTCCGGCCTTTCGGTTATTAGTAGGTCAGCTCACAAAAATAAGGCGGCGGGCCTCCGATTGTCAAACCACTTAACTTGGGAGCGTCCACGCGCTGGCGTAATCAGGGCGATTTACGGATGATGCTCCGCGTGGCGCGCCTGTAGCCTGTGCCACGGAGGTTGGCCGGATGCCGGAGATCAAACATCACTTTGTAAAAACCAACGGGATCAGGATGCACGTCGCGGAAGCGGGCGAGGGTTTTCCCGTCGTGATGTGCCACGGCTTTCCCGAAATGTGGTACTCGTGGCGCCATCAGATTAAAGCGCTCGCCGAAGCGGGCTTCCGCGCAATCGCGCCGGACCAGCGCGGGTATGGAGACACCGATTGCCCGCAGCCGATTGAGGCATACACGCAAAAGCAAATCGTGACCGACGTCGTCGGTATGCTCGATGCGCTCGGAATCGGCAAGTGCGTGATCGTCGGTCACGATTGGGGCGGAATGACGGCGTGGAACGCGCCGATGATGTATCCCGATCGCATCGAGCGCGTGATCGGAATCAATACGCCATTTATTGCGCGCGCGCTGATGAAGCCGACCGACGCGATGCGCGCGATGGCGGCCGGCAACTTTCACTACATCATCTACTTCCAGACTCCGGGCGTCGCGGAGGCGGAACTCGATCGCGACGTCGCGCGATCGCTGCGCGGTTTCTACCAGGACCCGCCGAACACGGATGCGGCCGAAATACGCAAAGCGCCGCCGGGAGTGTTCGGTCCGGCACGCGGCGGGCTGCTGGACCGCTTCACCGATCGCCCGCACGGGAAGTTTCTCACCGACGAAGACTTCGAAGTCTTCCTGAGGGCGTTCAAAAAAACCGGCTTCCGCGGCGGCCTCAACTGGTACCGCAATATCGATCGCAACTGGGAGGAGAGCGCGAGTATTGAGCAGCGGGTGAATCAGCCGGCGTTGATGATCACCGCCGAGCTCGATGTCGTTCTGCGCCCGGAGATGGCCGAGGGAATGACGACCTGGGTGCCCAACCTGCGCAAGACGGTGCTGGTCAAAGGATCGGGCCATTGGACTCAGCAGGAAAAGCCGCTGGAGGTAAACGAAGCGATTCTGGAGTTCCTGTCGGATTTGAAGAAGTGAAGGCGCGCCGCGCGCGCCGCCCCGCGCAGCGATAGCGGTTGGGGACAAGGGTTCGGCGACTACGGTGCTCATCGACCGCACGGTGTCAGGCCGGCCCTACTCCAGAAAGATCTCTTTCCGAGTAGCGGCGGGCGCCCGCCCCAGCCGTTGCGTCAAATGCCAGCGTGCGATCGCTCTGTGCCACGTTGATCCGCGATTTCCATCCATCAGCATCGGATCCGCCGCGCAGCCCGAAGTACGGTGGCGCGGAAAGGAATCCGCGCATCGATCGAGGCTGTGGACGAACACCCGAATGTGGATGGGTAAACTTCCTGGACCTTGATATGTAATCCGGGGCCGCGTAGGTTCCCGCACACGGTCGATAGCGGCTCAGCATATTCATCATTTTTCTCGCCACGATCGCGCCGCTCCACGAAGTTGTGCGACCGCCTACTTCGAGTGACAGATCGTCAAAAGTTGACCGAACCAGAGGAAAGCCCAAAAATTTTTTTAACAAAACAAACCCAATTTATCCTTGATTTCCCTACACTTATTTGGGTTTGCCTAAGATTTAGGCGCGAGAGCTTGCCCTGCTTGGAGCCGAAACCCAGCCTTGCTCCGGACCGAGGGTACGTCCGTGGATCGAGGAGTCCCGGATCAGCGGTGCGCGTTTGGCCGCTTCCTTGGGGGGTCAGCACCGAGCAGGTTTTCGAAAATCGACAGTCTCGATCCGCGGGCAGGACGCCCGTGCCACGAATCAAGAATCCAAATCAGAAAAGTTGAACCGGCAAGCCTACGCGGTCGGCGGAGCGACTCGGTCGCCGCCGCGCAGCACGAAGTATTGCCGGTCAGGCGCATCGCACGGCGTGTTCGTCTCTGCGACACGCGCGCCGTCGGGCGCGTACTGAAGTATGTACGCCTTGCGCGCCGACTGCGTCGTATTAGGACCGGTGCGATGAGGCATCAGCGAGGAGAACACGACGATACTCCCGGCGCGCACCGGCGCGGGAATCGCTTCGGGCCCATCCTGCTCGCGACACACCCATCCTAGTTCGGTCAGATGATGCTTCAGCGTTCCCTTGAGATGGCCGCCCGGAACTACCCACGGGCAGCCGTTTTCTTCGGTCGCATCGGTCAGCGCGACCCAGCAGGTTAGATACGCCTGCGGCTCGACGTAGGTGTAGCCATTGTCCTGATGCCAAGGGAACGGCTTCGGATATTCCGGCTTTTTGTAAACCGCCTGGTCCCAGTACAAGCGCGCATCGGGGCCGATCAGATCGTGACACAGATCGGCAAACACCGGCGCAGCGGAAAGTTCGCGCAACACCGGAGATCGCTTCACCAGATGCACCGTGAAGCTGATCCCATCAGCCTCCGCGATAAACATCCTCCGGTTCGGCAGTGCGCGCAGCGATTCCTCGACCTTGACCTCCCACGGGTCGATAGCCTCAATCACGCGCGCCACCGTATCGCGATCGAGTGCATCCTCAAGGACAAAGAATCCGCGCTGATTAAACGAGTCCGCCTGCGCCTGCGTGATTCGCCGAAACGGCCCGCGCACTGGCTTCCATTCGAAGCCAGAATTGCGCGGATGAAGTTCAGAACTGCTGATGGTCATGATCAGCCTGATCGAAGAATTACTTGGTTTGCGCGCCCGTTGCTTCGGCCATTATCTCCGACAGATCGCGTACGCTTACTGACTCCTCCAGCGAACGCGATTTCACCGCGTCTTCGATCATCGTCATGCAGAACGGGCAACCGACGGCGACGCATTCCGGCTTGGCTTCGCTCAGTTGATCGAACCTCTTCTGGTTGATTCGCGTTCCTTCGTGCTCTTCTTTCCAGAAGCATCCGCCGCCCGCGCCGCAGCAGAACGTCCGGCTCTTCGATTGATCGACTTCCACGACCTCCGCGCCGGGAATCGCGCGGAGCGCTTCTCGCGCGCCATCCCACTTGCGGTTGTGACGCGCCATGTAGCACGGATCGTGATACGTCACCCGCGCCTTCAGAACCTCTTTCGGCTTGAGCCGCCCAGCCCGGACCAGCTCCGCCAGGAACTCGGCCTCGTGCAGCACGTTGTAGCTGCCACCGAAGTCGGGATACTCGTTCTTGAGATTGTGAAAGCAATGGGGACATTGCGTAACGATGCGCCGGGGCTTGTAGCGATTGAGCGTCTCGATATTCTGCGCCGCCACGGTGGCATAGAGATATTCGTTGCCCAGCCGCCGCGCCGGATCGCCCGTGCACATCTCTTCCTTGCCCAGAATTCCGAAGCGCACGCCCGCCTGCTTCATCAATGCGGCGAAGGCGCGCGACACTTTCTGGTTGCGCTCGTCGAACGATCCCGCGCATCCGACCCAGTACAGCACATCGAATTCGGCCGCGTCCTCGGCTTCTGCCATCTCGGGAATGTCCAGTCCCTGCGCCCAATCGGCGCGCTTCTCCGCGGCCAGTCCCCACGGATTTCCCTGGTTCTCGATTCCCTTGAACGCGCTGGTCGCTTCCTGCGGAAATTTGCTTTCCATCAGGACCTGATAGCGGCGCATGTCCACGATACGCTGAATATGCTCGATTCCGACCGGGCATCCTTCTTCGCACCACCCGCATGAAGTGCAGCCCCACACCGCGGCTTCCGTCGCCACCTGGGTGATCATGTCGGGGCCGTCCCAGACCGGAGCTTCCGCACCGTCGGCGCCATTCGCGGCGGCCGCTTTCGCTGCTATCAGCGTGGACGCCTTTTGGAGTAGATGCTCCCGCTGTTCGATAACCAGATACTTCGGGTTCAGCGTCTTTCCGGTGTTCACCGTCGGACAGTTGATCGTGCATCGCCCGCACTCCAGGCACGCCGACATGTCGAGCAACTGCTTCCAGGTGTACTGCTCGACCTGCGAAATGCCGAAAGTCTCCGCGTTCTCGAAGTCCTTGATCGGCGCAAGCCGCCCACGCGGCCCGAGATTGCGGAAGAAAAGATTCATCGGGCCGAAGATCAAATGGCGCAGCTTGGTGAACGCAAAGCAAGGGAGCAGAACGAACACCAGCACTACGTGGATGATCCAGAGACATCGATGGAACATCACGCCAGCGCCGAGTCCGCCTTCGATAGCGCCCACGATGCGCCCGACATACGCCCACTCGACGAATTGCGGATGCGACGCGTTGATGCGCGCTCCTTCGAGCATCAGGCCCGTCAAGGCGACCAGCAGCATCATCGTCATCGGGAACCAGTAGCCGAGCCGGTTCTCGAGGTTGTCGTTGACTTTCGCGGCCGGCGGCTGATTCAGCACGGTCGGTTGCCGGATTTGCCGACGCGCGCCTTCCGCCAGCACGCCCAGGATGAGCATCAGGAAGAAGGTGTCCATCGCCGCTTTGAACACCAGGTAGAAATCGCCGTAGTAGAAGTAAAGGTTCAGTCCGACTAACCGCAACACTTCACGCAAATCGCTGTTGATCAGAACGATCGTGGTTCCGATGAACAGTCCGACGAAGGCGACGTAGAACGAGTAGTGCATCCAGCCCCAGGACTCGCGCACGACGTAGCCCTGCCCGAAGGCGTCCTGCAGCGCGAGGAAGAGCCGGCGCGGAAGCTGATCGAGCCGATTTTCCGCGGCGCCCAGCGAGATGATGCGATACCATCGGAGCGCCGCCCACGCGAACGACACGAGCAGCGCTGCGAGCAGCGCATACATCAGGACGACGAACGGAACGGGGACGTTCCAGAGAATCTGGCGGGTAACTTGAGGGTCCATCTAGCGCTCCGGAATAAGCTGCGCAGACCGCCGCGGGTCGCGCGCGGAGGAATGCGTCTGGTACCAGACTTAAATCAGACCCCGGCGAGTAAATTCAATCCGCCAGCGGCGGAGAGGAATCCGCAGATTGCGCAGATTTCACGGATTGATTCATAGAATCGGCGTCAATCTGCTAAATCTGCGGATTCTCTGAGTGCTTGTCCGCCCGATCAGACCTTGAAGCGAATATGAATGATGTCGCCGTCGCGCATCACGTAGTCCTTGCCTTCCAGCCGGAGCTTGCCCGCCTCCTTCACCTTGGCGTCGGACTTGAGCGCCGCAAAGTCCTCGTAGCTCACGACCTCGGCCCGAATGAATCCCCGCGCGATATCGCTATGAATCTCGGCCGCAGCGCCCAGCGCCGTCTCGCCCCGCTTGAGCGACCATCCATGCGCCTCCGGCTCGCCCGCGGTGTAAAAGGTGATCAATCCCAGATGCCGGTACAGAGCGGTGATCAATCGATCGCGCGCGGGTGCTTCGAGACCCGCCTCGCGAAGCATCTCCTTCTGACCCGACTCGTCGAGTTCCCACAGTTCCGACTCAAATGCCGCCGAGAGACGAAACACGTCCAGCCCGCGGGCGCGCATCGCGGTGCGCTCTGCCTCGGTAATGTCGGCGGCGGCCGCTTCCATCTCGCAATTCACGACCGCGAGGGCAGGTTTGCGCGAAAGAAATCCAAAACTCGAAAACGTTTGCAGCTCCTGCGCCGTTAACTCCAGCAGCCGCAGCGCCTTGCCTTCTTCGAGCCACTTGATGACCTTTTCGAGCGCGGCTTTCTCAAAATCGGTCGCGTTCCGATCTTTCTTGATTCGCTCCATCCGCCGCTCGGCTTGATCGAAGTCCGCGAACACCAGCTCGCCTTCGATATGCTCGATCGCTTGCGCGAGATCGCGATTCATCCCCGCGAATTGCGGGACCACGATCAGCAACGCATCGAGATCGCGAATCAGGGGTATCAGGCTGGTGTCGAGCGCGGCGCCTTCCTTCTGTTCCTTGGGGTTGGGCGCAAAGTCGAGCACCGTAAGCTCGACCGGCACTTTCTTCTTGGAGCCGTAAGTCGCTTCCAGAAAGTCGAGCCGGGCATCCGCCGCCTTTATCTGGCCCGGCCGCGCGCGATTCTTTCCCTCGGCCGCACCCGGAATCAGCGCGAGCCCGGTCAGGGCGTGGAAGACGGTTGATTTTCCGGCGCCTCTCGCGCCGATAATCCCGGTTTTCAAATTCCCAATACCTCGAAACGTCCAAGTCTACACGAGCGATAGTTGGGAGGTAACGCTGCCGACGCCACTCTCACCGGAACGGCATTGGCCTATATTCCGTCCTGAGCGAGCGTTCAGATTCTTTGTGATTGGCCGCCACTTGAGGTAAACACCGCTCGTCAGGAGGTGTGTTTCCGATGCCCAAGGCGCCACAGGACTACCAGACCCGTTATCCGATCGACTTCGGCGATATCGACCCGAGCACGCCTCACAGAGTCGTTCAGCTCTACGCGCAAGACCTCGGCAAGTCGCGCGGAATTCTGTGGCTTCCGCCCAAAGGCAAGCCGAAGACCGTCATCATCATGTCGCATCCGCGGGCCGATTTCGGGCATCACTATTCCATTCCCTTTTGGGTCGATGCGGGCTACGCGGCGTTCGGATTCAACACGCGCTACCTGAACAACGACGCTATGATGCTGCATGAGAGCCTGATGCTCGACATGGCGGCCGGCATCAAATATCTGCGCGAAGAGGAAGGGTTCGAACAAATCGTGATGCTCGGGAACTCGGGCGGCGGCTCGCTCTTCTCTTACTACGATTCGCAGGCGCGGACGCCCAAGGGCAAGCGCGTCGCGTCGCCGCCGGGGGGCGGCCCGCCCGATCTGAATCAGTTCGATTTGCCCACCGCCGACGGCTTTATCGTTCTCGCGGCGCATCCGGGACAGGGGATGGTGCTGATGAGCTGCCTTGATGCGGCAGTGGTTGATGAGTCCGACCCGCTCGCATCGGATTCGTCGCTCGACATGTACCACGAGCGCAACGGCTTCAGGACTCCGCCCGCGCCAAGCCACTACTCCGAGGATTTTCTCACTCGCTATCGTGCGGCACAGCGGGCGCGATGCGCCCGTATCGATGCGATCGCGCGGCGCCACATCGCAGAGGCGGCGGAAGGGCGTACGGCGATGCGCGAGAAGGGCTTCGCCAGCGCCTCCGCGGACCATCGCAACTTCGTCGCGCGCCGCGCGATGGCTCCGCGCTACATGGTCGTCTATCGCACGCAGGCGAATCCGAACTACTGCGACCTTTCGATCGACCCGTCGGAGCGCACCGTCGGTTCTATCATCTCGCCGCGGCCCGATCTCGCCAATTATTCTCCGTTCGGCCTGGGGCGCATCGTCACGCCGGATGCGTGGCTTTCGACCTGGTCGGGGCTATCATCGTACGCGAAAACCGGCGCGAACCTGCCCAAGGTCACGGTGCCGACGCTGGTGGTCGGCGCGAATGCGGACCAGGACATCTTTCTTTCCGATGTGCGCGCGGAGTACGAGGCGTCAGGCGCGAGCGACAAGACGATCACCTTCATCGAGGGCGCGGAGCATTTCATGCGCGCCGGCGGCAGCAAGGCGCACGAAGATCCGCGCCCGCGCCTGATGAAGGTGCTTGTCGACTGGACGCGAGAGCGCTTTCCGGCGGCGCCGGCGCGCCCCGCACCCAGCTCGCCGCGCAAGCCGGCTGCGCGCAAGCCGGCTGCGCGCAAGTCTGCTGCACGCTCCCGCCGTCGTTCCTGATCGTCTCGTGGCGCGGCGTGCCGACGGCGTGGCGATCTGCGCAGGGTGTCTCAATGGCCTCACGAAAATCGGCGGTGCAATTCGCGGATCTCGCAAAAGAGTCGTCTGCCTGATAGCGACCGCGAACTTGTGTCTGCTCCACAGGGTACGATAAGAATTGGGATTCGAACTTCGCGCGCGAACGATGAAAGACAAGTGGGATAAGAAATGGAAGATTCGAACTTTATCGCTGATCTGAAGCTGGATTTCGATCCGGACGCCCTGCGTCAGAAATACAAGCAGGAGCGCGACAAGCGCGTTCGCACCGACGGCAATGCGCAATACGTCGAAGTGGCCGGCAAGTTCGCTCACTATCTGGACGACCCTTATGTCAAACCTTTTGATCGCGCTCCGCTGACCGACGAGGTCGATGTAGTAGTCATCGGTGGAGGTTTCGGCGGATTGCTGGCCGGCGCGCGCTTCCACGAAGCCGGTATCAAGAACGTTCGAATAATAGAGTCCGGCGGCGACTTCGGTGGCACCTGGTACTGGAACCGCTATCCGGGCGCCCAGTGCGACATCGAAAGCTACTGCTACCTGCCGCTGGTCGAAGAGCTCGGCTACATGCCGAAGGAGAAGTACTCCTTCGCGCCCGAGATCTACGAGCACTCGCGGCGTATCGCAAAGCATTACCACCTCTACGACAACGCATGTTTCCAGACGCGGGTGTCGGAACTGCGCTGGGACGAGGACGCCGCGCGCTGGATCGTCTCGACCGACCGTGGCGATGCGATGCGGGCCCGTTTCGTGGTTATGGCTACCGGGCCTCTCAACCGCCCGAAATTGCCCGCCATCCGCGGCATCGATGACTTCGAGGGCCACACCTTCCACACCAGCCGCTGGGATTACGACTACACCGGGGGCGACCACTCGGGCGGCCTGACCAAGCTGGCAGACAAGCGCGTGGCGGTTATCGGCACCGGCGCTACGGCCATCCAATGCGTGCCGTTCGTCGGCGCGCACGCCAAGCAGCTCTATGTCTTCCAGCGCACGCCGTCGTCAGTAGATGTGCGCGGAAACAAACCCACCGATCCCGAATGGGCCAAGAGGCTGAAGCCCGGATGGCAACGGGAGCGGCGCGAGAACTTCAACAACATGGTTATCGGCGTTCCGGTCGAAAAGGACCTCGTCAACGACGGGTGGACCGACATCTTCCGTAACCTCGGCATCGCGGCGAAAAAATCCGCTCGCGCAGCCGAACTCTCGAAGCGCCAGACAGCGATGCTCATGGAAATCGCCGACTTTCAGAAGATGAACGGCGTCCGCGCCCGGGTCGACCAAACCGTAGCCGATCCGGCCACTGCCGAGGCGCTGAAGCCCTGGTACCGCCAGTTCTGCAAGCGCCCCACTTTCAATGACGACTATCTGCCGACCTTCAACCGGCCGAACGTCACGCTGGTCGACACGATGGGCCGCGGCGTCGAAAGAATCACGGAGAAGGGGCTGGTGTTCGACGGCGTCGAGTACGAGGCGGACTGCATTATCTTCGCGACCGGATTCGAAGTGGGCACGGCCTATACGCGGCGCGCGGGC
>JBKQNE010000004.1:0-22965 GCA_052146355.1 Binataceae bacterium (SeqCode)
TTGCGGGGGTAGCCCTATTTGGTCCGCGCGTTCTGCTTGCATACCGGCCGATCATCGTCAACACCGCAGCTGACCCGGGTTCGGCGGGAGTTTGCGCGCTGCGCGACGCGATCACGGCAGCGAACACTCATGTTGCTGTGAACGGATGCGCCACTGGCACAGGAACCGACACCATTCTCTTCGGCGTCAGCGGCACCATCACTCTAAAGAGCGCCCTTCCCGCCATCGCGAATACCTCGACCGGCAGTTTAATGATTGACGGAGGCGGGCTGACAATTTCCGGCGCCGGCGCCTTTCAGGTGTTGGCGGTGGACGCGGGTGCTAAGCTCACTCTGAATAACCTGACGATTGCAACTGGCAGTGCAGCATCCGGCGGGGGCGTCGACAACCGCGGTACTCTAAAGGTCACCAACACCACCTTCTCGGACGACGGCGCGATTAGCGGCGGCGGCATCTACAACCGGGGCACCCTGACCGTAGTCAACAGCACCTTCTCGGGTAACAGCGCGTCTTCCTACGGCGGCGCCATCGCAAACGACGGCACGTTGAAGGTAACCAGCAGCACCTTCTCGAGCAACAGTGCGTCGGTGGACGGCGGCGGTATCTACAATCGAGCCACCGCCACCGTACGTAATTCCATTCTGGCCAATGAGAACACGGGCGGAAACTGCTCAGGTACTATCACCTATGGCACCAAGAGCGGCTACAACATCTCTGATGACAGTACCTGTGGCTTTGGTACTACCAGCAGCGGCGCCAACGGCGATTCCATAGGAGACAACGTCAATCCGCTGCTCGCTCTCGCTGGGTTGCAAAATAATGGTGGGCCCAACGAGACCATCGGGCTTCAGGCGACGAGTCCGGCGATTGGAGCGGTTCCGCTTGCCGCATGCATGGTCACGACCGACCAGCGCCGCGCGCCCCGACCCGCGCCCGGATACACCGCCTGCGATATCGGCGCGTTCGAGTATGGCGGCGCGCCATCGCCTAGCCGGAACACTAATTTGCCTCCTCCCGGGGCAGCCGTCGCTGACGCCACTCTTCCTCCGATGCCGGATAGTGTCTTTGCGTGCTTTGCCCAAGTCCAGTTTGCGCTAGTGGGCGGCATCATAGAAACCACCAATTGGCCTGATGCCTGTTTCAATTCCGCCGCGGCACTAGACCCAACGATAGATCGCACTTACATTTACAACTGGCAGCAAATGTTCCCCGCTTATGCAAGTGAACCGGCGAGCGCGGATGACTATTTGGCCCTTGCTTGGAACTCCCATTGCGCGAACTGTGGCCCAGAGTATTCGCAAACCTATCCTTACACTTACGTATACGTAGCACCTACACCCATCATACTACCTACCCCAACCGCTACTGCGACTGCAACTTCGGCACCTACAGCGATGGCGACAGCTACGGCCACGGCTACAGCTATAGCTACACCTATACCTACGGCGACAGCTACCCCGAGGCCTACGCTTTCGGCGTTTTTCGACGGCCAGGTGCCTTACGGGAACGGGAACAACGGGGTATATTCCCTACAATTAGCGGACGGAAACTTCTTTGGATATTACAGTGAAGTCACCTACCCCTTAATTTACCATTTCTGGCTGGGATACGAGTATGTATTCGATGCTCATGATGGGGAAAGCGGTGCATTCTTTTACGATTTTGGGATGAAAGCGTACCTTTACACTAACCCCAACCTCTTCCCCTTTTTCTACGATTTTGGCTCGGGTTCTTGGTTGTATTACAGCTCCGGCACGAGTCGATGGTTCTACGACTTTGGCGCCGGCAAATGGATCTTCAGTTCCCCCGGATAAGATCAAGGCTGTGCTTTGAATCAGGACGTGCGTTCGCCTACCGAACCGCATTTTCCTTATGGCGACACTGCCAGAGAATCCGGCCACAATCGATCGCCCCGCGCCGATTTCAGAAACCTACGTTGTCTAGATGTCCCCTTTCGGCGCAAAGAGTACCAGCTCGGCGAGCTCAGCGCGGAAGGCATGGACCCGCTTGTACAGTGGCATGTGCACGCAGGAAGCGATCCATGCGCACGTCGATGAACCGCATGTGTTGTCCTTGGCGACGGCGAACCGCGCGGGAAACGTCTCAGCGCGTATCGCGCTTCTTGGTCTAGTATACCAATTATGAAAGCCACAGGGCAGGGTCCGAATCGATCATCGCTCGAATCGCCTGCAGCGGATGATCCTTGGGTACCCGCTGCTCCGCCGAATATCTAGCTGAACATCGAAGACTGCTGATGGCCGGTCTCGCATCTTTACTTCCTCCTTAGACACGCCACCGTCGACTAATTTACACCCTTATCAGATGTAAACGAGCCGTTTCATCACTCTGCGGGGCTCAACTGCCTCGAGGAAACTCGTTTCCGAAACGCTATGGTCTAAAACCTCCGTAGTTGACCTCTTGCGAGAGGAGACCAACTTTCTCAGGCATCATGATTACAAGGTGGCGAGGATCTAGACTGTCACCTAATTCTTCGCGGACGAAGTATTTGTCGAATGATATTTTTAAGTGAATCTCTCCTTCGGAGGGTAGATCTGCGGGATTGAGCTCAACACGTAATATATAGTCGCCAGCCTGTGCATTGATCGTTGCAGGGACCCGCTTGGGCGACTGCCCCGCCAAATACAGCGTTGCGTTCACACTAGGGTTACTCCCGAGGCGTTCGAACAAAATCGTGTGTCCGCTCAGTTGAATTATCGGTCGTAGTCGAGCCCATTCTCCGGGTACGTCGAGTCTTAGACCTTCACTCGTAATCCATCCGTCAGCAGTTTCGCCACTAAGACGCAGCCACTGCTGCTGGGATTCAGGAGCAAGGAGCAAGAACGTCCGATTTTGCCAAAGAATACGTTTCTGTCCCGTATTGGGCACCACCGTCACAGCCCACGGACGAATCAAGTTCACTTTGTCGGGAGCCTCCTGCTCTGGCAGACTGAAGTACGCCACTGTATACGACCACCTAGAAACCAGGCTCAGAACCTTAGGAGACGCGAGTGGGCCCGTCGACATCTGAAGATTCAGGTTAGGAATCCCAGCCGCGGTAAAGAATACACTGGGATTATCCAGCAGAGTGGGAATTGGATCGAGAAAATATACTGCCCACAACTGTTGCCAGCATCTTTCTTCGATGATTCGGATTGTGTGGTTTCCTGCCAGCCGCTTGATCGTTGCCAGTTCTACCAGGTCGGGGCTTACGAATACCTGCTCAAGCTTCATTTTCTGTATCAGCGGCATGGCGGTGAGGAAGCAGCCCCCTGTAAGGAGGGTGAGCGCCACCCCGGGTGCATAACGACGGACCACAGCGCGACGACGACCTTTCACGACGTGCGCTACGCCTGTCGCAAAAGCACCTATCAGCAGGAACGACAGGTCAGCAGCAAACTTGTGATAAGCATATGAGAAATGTCGGCTTCCAAATTCATAGAAAAGTAGCGCCAATACGATTGCTATTACCGAGATAGTCAAACGCGGATTGCGCCAGTACAGAAATCCCCATAGGACGACGCAGCCCACCGGTATGCTGGCTATCGCGGAGATGCGCTCGCCCACACTCGCCTGATAAACATTTGCCAGGCCGATGATGTCCGTAGGAAGCGCCCAGCGCTGTATCGGCCAACCCGCTACCAGCGCGCGGACGCTCCACAGCCAGGCCACACAGTACCAGAAGGCAAAAGGATCAAGCGCAAACACAACTCCTACAACAAGCGCATATCGGCAGACTAGACCCCACCGCGGAGTCTTTGCCATCAGCAATTGTAATATGAAGTAAAGACCGGCGGGAATCACAAAGAGCGGTACATCTTCCTGATACAGCTCGAGCATCGCACACACTGTCAGACCCAGGGCGAACGCATACGAAAACCAATGCTTCTGGTCACTTTCAGCTTTCCATAGAAGAATGAACGCAATAATCAAACAACCCTGACCAAAGACCTGACCGGCAAAGCCCTGATAGAAAAAGTAAAGTTGATTTACGCTTAGTGCACTCATCACCATGGCTACCAGCGCGGCGAACCGATTTCCGCTTACAAGTCTGACAAAGATTCCGACCATCGGTGGTGTGATAGCTAGGACAACGGCGAGCAGAATGGTGAAAATCTCATACGCCGGCCGGTGAAAGAGCCCGGCAACGAGGCTGATCAACAGGAACGTTCCGGGACGGACGTGCGGAAACAGGCCGGAGTCGACTAAACAAGCTAGCGGCTGACTAACGCTGCAAACCGGAGGATGGCTGATGCTTCCAGTCTCGAGAAAACTCGCAACCGCCGTGTAATATCCGGGATCACAATTGCCAAGAGACACTGTGGTCGCGCCGTTGTGCAGATAAAGTAGAGGATATAAGGCCATCAGAACTGTTACCAGGCATGTAAATACCAAGGCGGTGAGCGGAATGCCGCTCACCGGGAGTGATCCAGGTTTCAGTAGGAAACTCCAGATTCCTAACCCGGCGCCTACCGCTGTAATCGGATAGATCGCAATAGCTGCTCCCATGCCCAGGCGACTCAGCCCAACTCCCAGCACCGCCGCGAGCATTATTCCCACCCAAGGAGCGAACCATGCTCGATATTGGCTGAGAGTTCGAGGGAGTGCGATACGGGTCAGGCCCCAGCCGAGGAAAGAAAAATACACATAAATCGCCGCAGCAAACAGAAATACCGACATAGCTTGCCTGCCCCGCTCTCAATAGCAAAAGAGGCTGGTCGCGAAATTAAGTGTGATACGTCTCGTCCAGAGAGAATCCATTAGGTTGTTGTGCTTGAGTAACAGCCCATTAGGTTTTTCTGACCGCTTGCCTCCCGCTATCAGCCGGGGTGCCCGTTGTTGACTGTCAATCCGGGCAATCTTCGTACCCATGGCGACTTTGTCACGTTCGCCGCTCGATCCCAAGGTTTCGGTTCATTCTCCAAACCCGATCCACGCAGAAAACACCTTCTCGATTCGCCGCAACCGCGGCCCTGGCGACGCCGATTCCGCTTCGATCATGAACCTGCTGCCGACGAAGCAATTGCCGCGGGTGTTCCGAACAACGAGACGCACACAAAAACGCCAAGGTCGAGGTTCGGGTCGCGTATTCGATGTCTTTCCTCGCAGCCTTTTCCGCTTCTGTTCCTCACGAGTAAGGCGATTGGTTCCCCGAACTCTACTGTGAGATCGATGCTCTTGAAGTCCGCTTCATTGCCCGGCTGAAAACCGTCTTTTGGCCATTGCTCCGTCTTGTCCAGAACTTCTCAGCCCCTACAGTTGACAGCCAAGCCGCGGCAAACTTTTTTCAACTGGACGAGGCAGGAAAAGGTGTCCTGAACCAGAGCTATGTGCCTGAGGCCAAAAAGAAATCCGGCCGACCCTAAACGAATGCATGAGGGCCTAGAACGGTTTAAATTGTTTTCCCTTCTGGCCAGATCGTTCACCGGAAATTCGAGGCGGGCTCTCTGGCGAATTCATCCAGGCCAAGAACTGCGGATGTCGCCAGTCCCACAGGCGCTGATAGTAGAAATCAATGTTGGGCTTGCCATTCCAGTCGTTGGCGGCTTGCGAGAATGCTCCAACGGCATTGATCGCCACGCTCACGAACAAGAGTGCTGCCGCAACTCCGATCACTGCAAATCGTTCGTAGCCCCATTCTGAATTATCAATCAAAGCTCTAACGCCCAGGATTGACAACAGAACGAACCAGGGAATCGTTTCGGTCAGGAGCCGCGGTCCATATGACCAGCCGCCCCACCAGGCTCCACCCCACCATACGGCAATCACGACGTGCGATATGATGACCGCGAACGCGAGCAACACCAGCCCTTTTCGTGGAAAAACCGACCAATATCGAATCGTGAGATAGAGAGGCAAAAGAACAACAGGAACAAACACAAACAAGCCCCGCGAGGGGCTTAGCAGCAGACCCTCTAGCTTCATCAGCCCGTTTCGAAAGTCAAACGCTCGCGCTCGTTCGCTAGGAGGTAGTATGTGGCCAAAGAAGAAGATCATCGTAACCGCCATGGCGACGGCCCAGGCGGTCTCTGTGAGTAAAAGCGCAACCATGCTTTTTGACTTATACTGGACGAGCACGTAGGCGCTTATGAACACGACTGCCGGCAACGATTGCGGACGCACAAACCAAGCCCATGCAAGGAGGCTACCCAAAAGCACAGGTCGGCTTCGGCTGCTGACCAAGAGCCAAATCACCAGACTAATCAGAAACAAGTACCAGGTCTGAGGCCAAAGAGATCGACTGGCGGTGGACCAAATAGGCGTCGCAAAGGCAGCGCTCAAGGCTAGCCCTAGCGACCAAGGTACTGAAAGCAGCGCATTTGCCGTCTCGTAGAATATACAAATGACGCCAGCACACACCAAGGTCGCTATTACAGTCTGCATCTTCAGTTCGTTAGCGTCACTGTAAATGCCCTGTGGCGCCACCTCTAGTCCGGCGACATTGAGAACCGCGACCGCGGGAAGCGCTAGTAACGCACCACCCCACGGAAGGATGTACAATAGGCGCCCATTCACCAAATCGAGCGTGTAGAAATATCCACGATTGAAGAAATTGACGCCCATCCCATGACCGACCTCATAACTAATCATGTCTGGGTTCCCGTGTTGCACAATCGCTTCATCCATAAGAAGTGAGTAGGTGCTATCGTATGAATAGTGAATGGGTGATAAATAGTATGCACCGCCAACCACTAAGAATAGAAGTATTGTGATTCGCGCGTTTCTGAAGTCCATCTTACGACCTCCCCAAGCAACGCCAAGCAACATATTCCAAACGATCCTTCCCTCGCAAACGGGGCCCGCAGACGCCGCACTGGTTTTTCAGGATATGGAGCCCGAAAATGCGCCGAGAGCGCCGTCGTGTCTCGCAAACACGTCCATTGCGGCGTGCTGATCAGTCGCACTCAAAACGGTGGGCTTGAGGGAGCGGAATAGTTTCCGCGAGAGTGAATTGTGGCGGCTCAATACGAACAAGCTACGGCTAATTTCGAGATGCGAACGCGTCCTGAATTGCGCGAGTCAGCGGCCTGGTGGCCTTTAGGCTCGTTGCGATGCTCTGTCAACCGATCGTCGGCCGTGGTGTCTGAACGTTAACCTGATCGGGTCCCCACACCACCGCGGTGGTGTGGGGACCCTCACTTAGCACCAGGAATAATGGTTGGAACGTTATCGTTTGTTTAGGTACTTCCCACCCTTAGTGGACCTCAACCCAGTCGCTTCCTTCCAATCCATTGAAGCATAGGGCCTGATCAACACCCCCGGTGTTGAGCACCTTAGTGGTGTCAGTGAAGTTTAAGGTAACCGCGGGATTCGCACCTATAGTTACGTTCACGTGGAGCTTCGGAATAACGTTGCCCTGCTCGCACTTTGGAGGACTCGGGTTGTCCTGGCTCACGCCCAAGGGGGGTAAATCCGAGGTGTCAAAGTTGTCGCACTGGAAAATACCCGGCTCGGTACAGTCCAACATTGGGTTCACCAAGGTCAGACCTGCGTTGCTCTGGCCCAAGATCAGGAATGCCCCGGGAGGTATTGTGTGAGGAAAAACCCCAACCCATGGATCAGTCGGGTCGGTAGCGGTCGATTCGATGTTGGGACAGTTGGCAATTGTGGTACCGGTCCCGATTGTGCAGTTGATCGGCGGTGAAGGTTGGTTGAAATCAACGGTAACGCTGTTGACTACAACCGGATCCGTGGTTGAGTTGTTCTCGATCAATATGCCACCACCGTCAAAGTCACCAGCTCCGGCGAACCCAAAGTAGTTCACGCCTGGTGTCACGCCCGGACTGCCTTTCCACCCAGGACCGTTAGTAGGTGTGAAAGGGGGATTGCTGTTGTAGTTGTTCGCATACGCAACAGACACGGTTATAGGAGGAGGCGGCGGTGGCCCGCAACTGCAGACTCCTATGGTTTGGCTTCCATGACTGTCAGCATTGTTGATGGCTGTACAGCCGGCTTCGAGAAAGCCAAGTTCACCTGAATCGAGGTCGGAATGTTCGAACTCGTCGACCGATGTGTCGGTTACGAACCCAAAAGGCGGCGTGAACTTCGCCTGATTGCTAGCCATCTTTTCAGTATGGTTGAGCCATGTATGTAGTCCACCCGCTACGACTCCACCACCTAAATTGGCTGCTGTCACAGCCCCGATCGTGTTGTTACAGTGGGCGGCGTCCGCCGGTTCGGAACCCACGATCTTGACTACACCAGCCGACAGACTTTCCTGCGGGTTAAAGGGATTCGAGGTCAGGTTGGCTATCACGGAAAGGGTCAGCAACGCGTCGGCGGTTAGGGGGCATGAGCAGCATTCTTGCTCTTCTTGCACATCGTTGAATACATAGATGTTCGCGCACACCTTACCTTCGATGCTATCGCCCTCCCAGTTACCAGCGTCCACGATACGGAGTAAGGCGTCACCGGAGCCTCCCGAACTGCCTGCTCCGCCAAAACCCCCAACCGTTGGTCGGAAAGCGGTTGCCACGTCGAAATAGCTTAACCTGTAAGCCTCGTCGCCTCCGTTTGGAATTGGAGTGATGGTTTGCGCGAACGCTTCCTGTCGCGTTTCTTGCCAGCTTGGACCCGCGTACCAAGTCGCAATCCCGAGCAGGATTGACAGAGTTATGCTGCCGATCCTTTTCATAGTATCCCCCTACTCCCTCAAAGGGTTGCCTCTCCTCCGCACTTGTCGCGGATGCTCTTTACATGAATGGAATAAAATCCGCTCTTCACATCCGGAAAAAACCCATATATACCTAACATTTTGGCTCGGGAAAGGCAACTACCAAGGGGAGGGTTCCGTAGCCGAGCACCATACCGAGCTGACAGGTGACGTTAAGACTGGGGGCCACCCCAGGCGCTGCCTAGGGGCCAGCCATCTGAGCCAGCGGTGATCCATAACGATTCATGGCATCGTTTGTGGGCATACAAACGTGAAGCAGTCACCGGCCGCTGAATCCGGAAATGCGAACATCAGGCGAGCCCCGCAAATGAAACAGCTAAGCCAGGACCGGAATGGTCGAGATCGCTTATGTCTGTTTGAGAGGTCCACGTGAAGGAGGACCTGGAACGTGCTGAATTTCCCGTTAAACGCTGTGGTGTATACGCGGAGCTCCTTTGGGCGGGCCTCGAGTAACCCTTCGTCTGTCTACCAAATCCGGTTCGGGAAACGAAGCGCCGCCTACTACCGCGCCCTCAGTGATGCAGACCGCGCGCAATAAGTAAACGCGAAATAAGGCATGGCGCTACGAAATTATTTGGGTTCGTTCGTCGGGACCGAGACTCCTGACGTTTATTTTCCTGTGCCGAGCAGCTTCAGCGTCTGCGGACTATTGTTCGCGTTGCCATCAATCGTCATCGTGCCCGATTGCTTGCCCACCTGCGCTGGGGTGAAGGTCACCGAGACCGTGCACTGCTGACCTGGTTCCAAGGTCTGCGCACAGGGGCTAGAAGCCAGGGAGAAGCTTCCGTCAGCCGTCTCATTTACGACGACCACTGGATAGGCGTTTTTGCCGTGTGAGCTGTTCTTGATCTTCACCGTCATGGGTTTGCTGGTCTTGCCCATGACGACCTTGCCGAAGTTGAGGGTTTGGGTGGGCTCAATTTTGAGGACCACTGGGACCGGCGTTACGGTTGGAGTCGCAGTTGGCGTGACTGTTGTAGTTACGGTGGCGCTTGAAGTAGCAGTCGGCGCGGGCGTCGGCGTTGCTGGGTCCGCGGTCGGCGTGGGCGTCGCTGCCACGGTTGTGGTCCCAGTTGCTGTTGCAGTCGCGGTCGGCGCCGCTGTTGCCGTAGCTGTCGGGGTTGCCGTGGGCGTTGAAGTTGCAGTTGCGGTAGTGGTCGGCGTGGGTGCTATGTATACAAAAGTATAGGGATAGGTTTGCGAATACTCTGGGTAACAGTTCGCGCAGTGGGTGTCCCAAGCAAGGGCCAGATAGCCGTCCGCGCTCGCCGGTTGACTTGCAGAAGCGGGAAACATTTGTTGCCAGTTGTAAATGTAAGTGCGATCTATATCTGGGTCGAGTGCCGCAGCGGAATTGAAACACGCATCAGGCCAATTGGTGGTTTCTATGATGCCACCCACTAGCGCAAACTGCACTTGGGCAAAGCACGCAAAAACACTATTCGGCATCGGAGACGCGGTTGGCGCCGCTGTTGCCGTAGCTGTCGGGATTGCCGTCGCGGTCTGAGTCGTAGTCGCCGTTGCTGTAGGCGTCTTTGTTGCAGTAGCGGTCGCTGAAGTTGCAGTCGCGGTAGCGGTCGGCGTGGGTGCTTCGTATACAAAAGTATAAGGATAGGTTTGCGAATACTCTGGGTAACAGTTCGAGCAGTGAGCGTCCCAAGCAAGTACGAGATACTGATCCGCGACCGCCGGTTGACTTGCGGAAGCGGGGAACATTTGTTGCCAAGCGTAAATGTAAGTGCGATCCATCGTTGGGTCGAGTGCCGCAGCGGAATTGAAACACGCATCAGGCCAATTGGTGGTTTCTATGATGCCACCCACTAGCGCAAACTGCACTTGGGCAAAGCACGCAAAGACACTATTCGGCATCGGAGGAAGAGTGTCGTCAGCGACGACTGCCCAGGGTGTGGACAGATTATCTAAGGTCATCGAGGTGCTCCAGCTCGGCGAGGGAACCACGCCGCCATATTCGGACGCGCCGATATCGCAGGCGGGGTATCCGGGCGCAGGTCGGGGCGCGCCACGCTGGTCGGTCGTGACCGCGCAAGCGGCAAGCGGAACCGCTCCAATCGCCGGACTGGTGGCCTGAAGTCCGATGGTCTCGGTGGGCCCACCGTTATTGTTCAACCCGGCGGTGGCGAGCAGCGGATCGACGTTGTCTCCTATAGCATCGCCATTGGCGACGGTGCTGGTAGTGCCAAAGGCGCAGGTACCGTCATCGGAGATATTGTAGCCGCAATTGGTGCCGTAGGTGATCGCACCTGAGCAGTTTCCGCCCGTGTTCTCATTGGCCAGGATGGAATTACTTACGGTGGCGGTGGCTCGATTGTAGATACCGCCGCCGTCCACCGACGCGCTGTTGCTCGAGAAGGTGCTGCTGGTTACGTTCAGCGTGCCGTCGTTTGCGATGGCGCCGCCGTAGGAAAACGCACTGTTACCCGAGAAGGTACTGTTGGCTACGATCAGGGTGCCCCGGTTGTAGATGGCGCCGCCGTTGGTCGCGCCGTTGTCCGAGAAGGTAGAGTTGGTGACCTTCAGAGTACCGCGGTTGTAGACGCCCCCGCCGGATGCCGCACTGCCAGTTGCAATCGTCAGGTTATTCAGAGTGAGCGTGGCACCCGAGTCCACCACGAACACCTGATAGGCGCCGGCGCCGGCAATTGTCTGCCCGCCTCCGTCAATCATTAAACTGCCGCTCGAGGCATTCGCGATTGCGGGAAGGGTGCTCTTCAGCGTGATGGTGCCGCTGACGCTGAAGGTAATGGTGTCGGTTCCTGTACCTGCCGCGCATCCGTTCACGGCGACATGAGTGTTTGCTGCGGTGATCGCGTCGCGCAGCGCGCAAACGCCCGGCGAACCTGGGTCAGCCGTCGTGTTGACGATGATCGGTCTGGCTGCAAGCGGAACGCGTGGACCAAGGAGGGCGACGCCTGCAGCCGCAATCAGCCCAACAACGACTACCTTCGCGGTTTTAAAACGCGACACTCTTTTCGACTTTTCCGCCAAGGCAGTCCGATTCCCTGCCACCACCCTTTTAGCAGTTCGTTCAGCCCCCTCGCCACGATGACTGGGGCCCGGTCGATCACTGTTCCTGCAATGCAGTCTTGCTGTCGGACATCACCGGCTATGTGTCTCGTTCTACTACCCGCCATTTCATCATACGATACGCGTAGATCCTCGCGTACCGTTATGAGCCTTGTTACGGCGACGCTGGACTACCAGCGCTGTTGATCGCGAGTCCAGCATGCGGCTGCCCAAATCGATCATAAAGCGTGAGACCCGTTGTGCCGTCAGCGTCTCTGAGGTACAGCCTGTTTCGGATGGTCTTACCATTCTCGTCGAATATGTTTAACGCGACGCCACCATCCTTATTTTTTGGCCCTTTTGCATCCGTGCCTATGCCAATCCGCCTTGTCCCGCTGCCGTCATAGAGCACTATATCCGCGGCCCCGTCATCCTCAACACCTATCGTGGCTCGAGTCTTGCCATCTTTTCCAACTATAACGATTTTGCGGGCAGTTAGTGTGTCCTGACCACTTTGTGCGGCCATAACCGAAACCGTGGGCAAATGGCCTGATAGAATGGCCCCACCCATCAAGCCCAACGTAGCTATCCATAGGTAATTCAAACGCGAGTTCATATAAGCACTCATCCAATTTTATTGGGGCAGATAACCGGACCTATTTGGGCAAACCAGCCTTCGAGCCAAACAGTCTCGTCCGCTTGTGATCTAAGCGCCTTTCAGCCTACCTAGCCGAGCTTTCGAAACTGGGCGCAGAACCGGCGGCTTGAGCGGGTACCGGTGCTAACTGCTGTTCGACAAGGTCCCGAAGCGTATCGTATTGGAGTGCGCCGCTCACAAAATGACCGTTGATAAAGAAGCTCGGCGTTCCTGTTACCCCGAGACTCTTTCCTTGCTCGGCATCGGTACTAACATTCGCTGCTTCCTTTCCTGAATCCAAGCACTGGTCAAAGCGAGCCGTATCCAGCTGGAGAGAGGCGGCTAGCGCCTTGAGTTGTGGTACTTCGAGCTGGGGAGGCGTCTGCGCCATCAACTTGTCGTGATAGGGCCAGAATTTGCCCTGCTCGGCGGCACATAGGCCGGCCTCTGCCGCCTTCTGTGCGTGGCTGTGCATGGGCAGCGGAAAGTTCTTGTAAACAATCCGGACCTTGTCCGAATATTGTGCTCGCACCTTCTGGATGTTCGGCTCAGTCTGCCGGCAATAGGGACATTCAAAATCGGCAAACTCTACTATGGTTACAGGAGCGTCCTTCGACCCGCTGATAGGGGCATTGCCTAATACAATGTCAAACTTGGGTGGTTGCAGCAAAATCTGCGCGTTTTCCTTGGCGCGTAGTGATACCACA
The DNA here is from genome assembly GCA_052146355.1 of Binataceae bacterium (SeqCode). GTDB lineage: Bacteria > Desulfobacterota > Binatia > Binatales > Binataceae > JAFAHS01. The sequence goes on from JBKQNE010000004.1 coordinate 13,040, forward strand.
TAGTCCGCTAGGAGCTTTTTCTCCTGGTTCTGTAGAATGCGATCCAAGATCTGCTGACGTAGCGCGTCGAATGGCTGATGTACGTCGAGCGCGCTATAGAAGAACTTGAGCTCTGCTTCGGTTGGAATCTTTACTCGGCTCTTGACCTCACGCTTATACAACTCATCGACGGTCAGGTTCTCTCGGCGTGCTTCATTCGTCAACAGTTCTTGGTCTAGAACTTGCGCGATAGCGTCTCGCTCGGCTTCATAGTAGGCATTCTCTCCTGCTAGGACACGCGCCGGCTCTTTCTGACGGACCTGACCGAGAGTGATCTTCTGGCTGCCTATCTCTGCGACTACCTGACTGTCGCCATCTCCATCCTGAGCCCAGCTAGCACTAACCAAACCGCAACAAATCAACGCGGTAAACATAACAAGAGTTCTATACTTCACTTTGTCTCCACTAACCCTCTGTGTCAGAGGTTCGCTTTGATCGCTGAGGCTAAACAAACTGAAATGCCAAGGCCGCATCGGAGCTGTCACAAAACGCTGCCTGATTTTATCGACAACCCGAGCAGGGAAAAAGACGGACATTGCCACCACCAACGCGGTGGTGGCAATGTCCTGTTAACTCATGCACGCGAGGGGAGAGAATCCTGCTCAGTCGCCCTTGCCGCACTGACAGATTCCGATGGCTTGGCTCCCGTGGATGTCGGCACTGTTGATAGCTGCGCATCCGGCTTCGAGAAATGCAAGTTCACCTGAGTCGAGGGCAGAATGTGCGAACTCCTCGACCGACGTGTCGGTTACGAACCCAAACGGCGGGGTGAAACCACCCTGATTGCTGGCCATCTTCTCGGTGTGGTTAAGCCACGAATGTAGCCCAGCCGCTACCACTCCACCACCTAAATTGGCTGCAGTAACAGCTCCAACCGTGTTGTTGCACTCGGGTTCGGTCGCCGGTTCAGAACCAACGATTTTGATTACACCAGCCGACAGACTCTCCTTCGGGTTGAAAGGATTAGAGGTGAGGTTGGCTATAACGGAAAAGGTCTGCAACGAGTTGGCGGTCAGTGGGCACGAGCAGCATTCCTGCTCTTCTTGAACATCATTGAACACATAGATGTTTTCGCACACCCTACCTTCGGTGCTATCGCCTTCCCAGTTGCCAGCGTCTACGGTTCGGAGCAAGGCGTCGCCAGTGCCTCCCGAACTCCCCGGCCCGCCGAATCCACCAACCGATGGTGTGAAGGCGGTCGCCACGTCGAAGTAGCTCAGACTGTAAGCCTCTTCGCCTCCGTCTGGAATGGGAATTATCGCCTGAGCAAACGATTGCTGCGGCGCCATTCGCAACCCGGGCCCACCATACCAGACCGCAGCCCCCAGCATGGTTGCTAACGTTAAACTGCCAATCCGCTTCATACGCTCCTCCTGAGTTTTCCGATTCGTTCCCCCCCCGCACTATGCGGAGGCGATTTAGTTCGCCCTTTTTAGCATTCCAGCCTCATGTTGGCAAGGGCCTGCCATAAATTAGCTCGGACCCACACAAGTACAGATTCGCCGCACATGATTACAGAATCCCTGACCTAAATGACAGAAGCCTGAGTGTGCAAACCCTGGCTTGATTCCAAATTCTCATCGTCCCTCGTTCCCGAGCAAACGCTCAAGTTCGTGCACCCGCACGCAACTGCTTGGCCTCCGAGGCCGGCATCACCTGCTCATCGACGCCCAGGCGACGAGGTGGTGCCGGACGCGAGCACGATTCTGCGCTTTCGCCAGCTGCTCGAGCAGCACGGGCTTACCCAAGCCATCTTCGACGCGGTGCGGGACCTGCTGGAAGAGCGCCGGCTGTTGCTGCGCGCGGGGAACATCGTCAACGCGACCAACTATCGCGGCGCCCAGTTTGACGAATAACGCGAGACCGGCGACTGCGAGATGAAGCAAACCCGCGAGGGCCGGAGCTGGGAATGAAGCTGCACATCGGAGCGGATAAGCGGGGGGTGGTCCACACCGTGACCGCGACCGATGCGCGCGCCGCTGATATCACCCAGCTTCCGCATCTGCTGCACGGGCAAGAGCGGGAGATTTTTGGCGATTTAGGCGTACTGGAAAGAAACCGACCGCCCACCCGCGAGATGCTGAGCACGTGGGCGAGCTCTATGGAGCCAAGATCTCGCCGGACTTGGTGAGCGCCCCGACCGATGACGTGATCGAGGAAGCGACAGAGTGGCAGAGCCGCGGCCTGGACTCGACCTAGGCGGTGGTGTTTCGACACGCTGCGGGTGAAAATCCCCGACGATGCTCCGGTCAGCGAACGAGCTACCTTGCGATCGGAGTTCGCTGCTCGGACCACAAGGAAATCCTCGGACTGTGGATCGAACGGACCGAGGGGGGCGCCCGCCGCGACCGGACCCTCTTCCACCCACAGGCCACGATAGCGACCCCTCTCGCCACGACCTACCTGACCTGCTGGCGGCGGATTCGCGGCCTCATTATTAATGCGCTCGGCGCGTTAATTCGCTCGCGCATCGAAGGCTGGACCCCAGGGAATTGCCTCGTAGTGGCCGAACTTTGCGGCTCAGGGTTCCTGTGCCTTACCGGATGGAGGCCGTCGCAGCAAACGGCTGTCGTCCAATTCCATCAAGTTCTGGCTTGCTCGAGTCTTACTGGCAAGGCGCTGCTGTATAGCGCCGAGGAAAAATTTCTCTGCGTCGCTGTCTGGATCCAGATGCACCGCTATCATTTCTTCGCGCTCTGCTCCCGTTAAATCACCTTCTTCGTTTAGCAACAGGGCCATATTGCGATGATATATAGGTGAATCCGGCACAAGTTCGATCTCCCTCCTCAGCATCGCCCCAGAATCATGCCAAAAACCTTGCGCGTTCCATATGACCGTCGCGAAGAGCATGCTCGCTTCAGTGACAAGGCCTGCGAGAGGGAGTCTTATGGCCCGGTAGGAGTGTCCAACACGTGAAATCAGGTCGCCGGCCAGTAGACAAACCCCAAAGGACGGCAGATAGAGGTATCGATCCTGAACAACCTGGGGCAATAAGCGGTGGTCAACCGTCATAACCACGTTGAGCATTGGCAGGAGCGAGAGCACAGACCAAAATGTGCAGAACAGATAGAGGTGCTTCCGCGAACTCTGGCGAAACACCAGATAAGTCGCCACTGCTATGAATATCAATATCGAGAGTGCCAGATAGAAGTGTATCGAACCGAAACCATTTACCCATGTGATTCGATGCACAGGCCCGACCATCGACGGAAATATTAGTATCTCGACATAACTCAAAATCATTGAGGGAAGTGTCGCAAGGAGCTGCACAAAGGCTACATGAGGTCCCCTCGCCATCTCTGCACCTGGGAACCCGCTTAACCCCACTATCTCGGACCGCGCTACGAAGTAAACAAACGCAAGGACAATAAATGGTGCCGAGCGATGGAACGCCGTGAGGAGACGGTTCCCCGCGCGCATCGCCGAAGGTGGAGCAGCGGTGGTCTCAAACAGAAAGACATATGCAGCAATCAGCAATGGAAAGACGATCGCACCCTCGAAGCTCAGTAGCGCGCCAGCAAATAACATCAGCGGCAGCAGGTAACTCCATGGGCTTTGCTGGATGCGTTGGATAAAGGCGCAAAGAGCGGCTAGCTCAAAGACTGCTGCAAGCGGCTCAGGGGTTGCACTGATATAAGCTACGACCTCGGTATGCGCCGGCAGCAGGCCGAAAAGCAGCGCGGTGGCGAGCCCCGCAGCAACGTCGTCCGTTAAAAGTTGTGCGGCCCGAAACGAAAGAAGAGTCACACTCAGATGAAGCAGGATCTTGAGTGCATGCCAGCCTGCCGGATGTAGTCCGAACAGATGGAAGTTGAAGGCAGTCCACAAGTTCTTCAAAGGGCGGTAATAACAGCTCTGTCCCAGAGAGAACCACATGCTGTCGTGTACCAGCGACCGCCATAGCAGTGACCATTGTCCTATGAAGCCATTCGTCAGAATTTCCTTGTGGTCGTCAGACACAAAGTCGTTGGAAAGGCACCGTAAATATATTAACAACGTTACAAGCAACACACCCATCAAGGCCGTTGTTTGCTTCGCATTCAGGTTCCAGCGCCCTACGACCCGGAATCCGCCCCAGCGACTTATGTTCATGTTGGCGATTGTCAAGTCTTAGCTAGAATTTCTTTCCTGATTCAGACTCGGACCGGCATCAGGCGGCTTGCAAACGTGAAGTTCGAGCTCGGTTTTGAGTCCAAGGGGGGTCATGGCCCCGCAACGGACCAGTTCTGCCTCACATTTGCATAAAACACCCGAAACTGAGGCTTTTCCAATCGATTCCGCAGACACTGCTCCCTCACCCTCCCACGCCTCGTCGCCGAAACCTCCTCTGCATCCCATTCATCACGCTAGTGACGGTAGCGTCGCGATCCTCGAGCAAACCACCTCGGAGGTCACCCGCGCACCTTGGAAATCCACCCTCAACGAGCCATTGAACGAGAGCTGAAACGGCCCTCTTTGCGTCTCACCAGCTGTCCTGTTCACGCAACCCACTCGCATCCAAACCCGTATCCAGGATTCTCGCACTTTATCAAATTGCTGGTTCACTTAGAAAACGGAAATCCGAGTTCACAGAGGCTTCGCGTTTACGCCTTCAACCAGCGCATGATCGCCGCGTGAGAAGTGCGTGCTTCAGACGCGACGGCCTGCTTCGCGACCACAACTATGCCGACGGCAAGCACCACCGAGATGATTGTGACGGGCCTGCTGGAGCCGGTACCACGTCACTATCACGAGCTTACGCTTCGCAGGGTTTGGAGACTCCGGCCCACGCCCTTTCCCGCTATTTTAGGACGATATTGTAAAGCCACGCGCTGCGGCAGGCGGAGGGCGGCACCAGGGTCGCCGACATCTGCGGGGAGCATGGGATCAGCGAAGCGACCTTCTATATCTGGAAGAAGAAGTATTCGGGGCGAGGCCTGAGCGAGCTGCGCGAGCTCCGTCAGCTGCGCGAGGACAACTCGAAGCTCAAGCACCTGGTCGCGGACCTCTCGCTGGACCGGCACATCCTCCAGGAGATCGTGCCAAAAAAGCTGTAAGGCCTCGCCATCGGCGCGAGTTGGGACGCTGGACGCAAGCCGTCTTCGCGCTCAGCGCGCGGCGGGTGTCGGGTGTCGGGGCTGATGATGATCAATCGCTCGACCATGAACTACCGGAGCCGGAGAGATCCGCAGCACGCACTACGCGTGCGGTTGCGGGAACTGGCGGCCAGCCGGGTGCGGTTCGGTTACCGGCGGCTGACAGTGATGCTCAGATGCGAGGGCTGGCTGGGGCCTGTTCTCTACTGGCCTGTGCTGGGACGTGCCTTCGACTGGCACGACGGCGAGTTCTGGTCTGCCGAGGTTTTAGCGCTGGGCAATCCAGTGATTTGCTGGTCCCTGAATGGTGCCGAAGGCGCGCTCACTGCGACCGCGTGCCTGAGTCGCGCGCGCCAGAATCTGGCGGATGCCCAGGGCGCGCATCGCCTGTGCTACTTGGCCATTCTGCTCCTCGGCCGGTGCTTGCCCGACCTGCTCCGTACGACAGGTGCCTCGGTCGTGTAGAGTTCGCAGAAGCGGCCGTACAGGATGCGGCCGTCGGCGTCGTCCAGCGCGATCAGTCGTCCAGCGCGATCACTAGATCCTGGGTCAGCAATCCGGCAACCCATTCGCGCGCTGGAGAACATCGAGCGGCGGGTGCGGCGAGAGGTGCGAGCGATGACGCGGCGGGAACTCGCGCGCGGCAAGTACCAGAACCGGCGCGAACGGTTGGCCGATGGTGGGAATGCTGGACCCGGACGCCTCGACCCATGGCTCCTACTGCATTCCACGGACATCAAATGCTTATGCCCGAACGTCTTCGATGTTTACGACATTTTTTTCTGAGCTTTGCATGGGAGCGTGTGCAATGTTAACTGTGCTCGGCGACGGGGTTTTCGGGAATTGGGCCAGCACGGCTCGAAGAGCGAGCTTGCGTGCGGAGCGGGTGCTTGCGGAAAGGACGAGGTGCGGCGGAGGGACTAGATTGTTCGAGTTCGAGTTATCAATTTTTTTATCGCATCCTGCTTTCGCGTACGTGCAACGACCTGCGCTTAGGTTGTGGAGCGTAGTTTTGACCCGATAATCGGCCAGCGGCCGTTACACAGCCGGGAATGCAAGCCGACGGGAACCTGAGCAGCCGGGCTGCCTCGCCGGCAAGTTTAAGGACAAATCGCATTCCAGAATGCGTAGGAGAGGGTGCGACGCACATGGCGATGAGCATGAAGGTTGTGATTCTGGCAGGCGGCTTGGGAACCAGGTTACGAGAGGAAACGGAGTATCGACCCAAGCCCATGGTGGAAATCGGAGGGCGCCCAATCCTCTGGCACATTATGAAGATCTATGCCCAGCACGGGTACACCGATTTCGTGATCTGTCTGGGCTACAAGGGTGACGTGATCCGCGACTATTTCCTCAACTACGAAACCCACAATCGTGACTTCACCGTCACCCTTGGACAGCAGCGGCTTGAGATTCACAACCACCATGACGAGCTCGATTGGCGTGTGACGCTGGCTGAAACCGGGGAACGAACCAACACCGGCGGGCGGATTAAGCGGGTCAGCCGGTACCTCGACGGCCAACCACTCATGGTGACCTACGGTGACGGGGTGTCCGACGTGGATATTGCTCGGCTATTCGAGTTTCATCGTCGGCATCGCAAGTTGGCCACCGTTACCGGTGTTCATCCGTCGTCCCGATATGGCGAGCTTTCGATCGAGAACGGCATGGTCAAAGTATTCAAGGAAAAACCCCAAATACATGAAGGATGGATCAACGGCGGGTTTTTGGTCTTGGAGCACGAAGCACTGGATCTAATTGAGGGCGATCACGAGTCTTTGGAGAAAGGGTTGCTGATTAAGTTGTCGGAGCGCGGCGAGCTGGCGGTTTTTCAGCATGAAGGCTTCTGGCAGTGCATGGACACCTATCGTGAGATGGAAATGCTAAACGAGATGTGGCGCAGCGGGGACGCTCCTTGGGCAGTGTGGCGGTGAAGCCATGGAGCGCAATTCCTCGCCATCGCCCGAAATTCAAACCCTGCCATCCGACAGTCCAGAAAGCTGCTCTGGCAACCTGAGGCCGGTTACGCATTCGAATGCCGAGGCTGTCACGAGCTCCGGCTCGCTGATTCGGAGCGTGCTATGGACTCTCGTCGGCGATGGCTCGCCGATATTGGCAGCTGTTTTCGCAATCCCAATTCTCATCCATAGGCTCGGCAATGATCGATTCGGGGTCTTGACCCTGGCATGGACGATTGTGGGTTACTTTGGGATGTTCGACGTGGGCGTGGGTCGCGCACTCACTAAGTTAATCGCGGAAAAGAGAGGACGGGGCCAGTCGTCTGAAATCCCGGGGCTGATTCATGCAGCCCTATTTTTGCTCCTGCTATTCGGCGTTGTCGGCACGATTCTCTTTGCAGCGCTGAGCCCACTATTGATAAAAGATATTCTCAAGATTCCGGCGCCGCTACAGCGCGAAACATTGTACGCTTTCTATTTACTCGCGATGTCGCTCCCGGCCGGTCTTTTTCTCACGGCGGAACGTGGAGTCTTGGCGGCTTTTCTACGGTTTGACCTTCTCAGCCTCCTTCGTATCCCCTTCGCGCTGTTTCTATTCTTGGGGCCACTCATGATATTGCCTTTTTCACAAAATCTTGCCTACATCGTAGCGATTTTGGTGGGAGTGCGCTTTTTCTCTTGTGCGCTGCATCTTCCCTTTTGCTTTCGTTTGGTGCCCAAGTTATACGGCCGTCCGCACGTTCGTAGAGCGCAGATCGTCTCACTAATGAGCTTCGGCGGCTGGATCACGGTTTCTAATATAGTCGGCCCGGTGCTCATGTTTGTGGATCGCTTCTTAATTGGGGCACTCATCTCGATTGGCGCGGTGACTTGGTACGTCACTCCTTATGAAATGGTGACTAAGCTTTGGCTCCTGCCGGGTGCGATAGTCGCGGTATTGTTCCCGGCTTTCGCTGAAAGCTTACCCGTGGATCCGGCTCGCTCCGCCCTACTCTTGGAGCGTGCGACAAAGTACATCCTGATAGGGATATTTCCGCCAATTCTCCTGATAGTGACAATGGCTCATTGGGGACTTGCCATCTGGCTCGGTGAGCAATTCGCCGCGCATGCCACTCGCGTGCTGCAATGGTTGGCGCTTGGTGTCCTCCTCAATAGCCTCGCAGTATTGCCATACGCACTGATTCAAGCTAATCACCGACCAGATATTACGGCCAAACTGCACCTTATTGAGGTGCCAGTTTATCTGGTGCTTGTTCTATGGCTGATCCGGGTTGACGGCGTGGAGGGTGCCGCTATTGCCTGGATGTTGCGATTGGGAGTCGATACGGTAGCGCTGCTCGTGATCGCCGCATGGATCTATAGTCCAGTGGCTCGATGCATTCGAGAGATTCTTGTCTTAACTGCGAGTGTCACAGCTGTCACGCTGGTGGGCGTTTGGTTGCCAGACGGTTCCACACGCTTCGTCTTTCTGGTAGCAACGCTGGCGACGTTCTTTCTGGTCTCGTGGTTGCACCTATTATCCGTCGAGGAGAAGAGCGTGTTGCGGACTGGGTTAAAAGCGATCTGGGCACAGTCTTAGTGCAGCGCGTCCTGGAACGGGCCCTCCTTCACAGCTCGACATGTTCACCAGGCCGCAACTCAGCGCCGTTTAATCCCCGATCGAGTTTCGAGCACGGCAGAGGAGCCAGTTCATCATTTCGGGGCGACCTTCATTCACGATAAGCCAGCGGTCGAGCGATTCCCATTGCCGAACAAGAGCATACTTGTTGGGATCTCGCGCACCCTCGACGATATTCTCGACGACGTGGCTAGTCATGAAGCGCCGGCGCAGCGTGGCCGTGATCGCACGATCAACGTAGTCATGGCACTCTACCAGGATGTCGCAGGTGGCAAGTTCCGGCACGGCGGTCTGGTCCAGAAGCGCGAGTTCGGCCCCCTCGCAATCCATGACGATCAATGTTCTGCCTTCCCTTGCAATCGCAGTCCTGAGCGTATCGAGGGTGCACGGCCCTCCCACCGTCACGCGAGAACCAACACCGTTGGTCTCAGCCGCTAGGCGGCAGATTGTCTGCGCGTCTATGCGGATATCATAGGCGAAGACTTTGGCATCCGGAACTATACGGGCGAGACCAACAGCGTAGTAGCCCTCCGCGCAGCCGATATTGAGGATCCTGACCGGTTTACGCGCGACCAGCTCCTCGAGCGGCCGATGCAACTCTTCCTCGTAGCAGCCAAGGAGTTTCGGCGCCAAATCGCCATCTCCGTTCCATGACGATCGCATTGGAAGTTGCATGCCGGCGAACGGCCCCGATTGTACCCGGTAACCAAAACATCGGGTTAGCACGGTCGTCTTTTCGCTGCGGCGCACTCGCGTAGCGATCAGCGCGACCCGCGCGGAACCGGCCAAGGCGCAGACCCCTCTCACCGCCAGTGTGAATGCCGCGCCCCGCCAGGGATGGTGCGAGATTCTGTTCACAACACTACCTCTCAAAGCCTCTGCCCGTGAGAAACTCTCAGACCCCTCCGGTCGACCCCTCTCTGAAATCGGAGAACAGTCCCACGCTGCAACGCCTTGATTTGGCTCAAGAAAGTCATCTGTGTTGAAGAGTTCGAACCTAGAGCTCGCTGATTGAGATTGAGCCTTCAGAAGGCATACCCGTCAAAATACTCCTGCGGCATATAACAACAGGCAAGGGGAGATAACAATGATCTTTCATGACAGGTGAGGCTAGTACTACTGTGTCATAAAGTGGCGCGACCGTCAGTGCCGCACCAGGGGCAGCGCGGCAGACGCGCGGCGAGCAGGCGCGCCTGGCCAATCCGCAGCGAGCTGATCGAGGCTGGATTGTGACGC
>JBKQNE010000005.1:0-54598 GCA_052146355.1 Binataceae bacterium (SeqCode)
GAACAGACCTCTCGCCACGGCATCCGCTGCTTCCTCCTGCCATGACTTCTAATCTGTTACCCATGTTGCCGGTCTATTTTGTTACCGATCTTGCCGGTCCGTACCCCCCGCCACCTTCTCCCCAAACGAGGGAGAAGGCCTTTTTGTTGTGGCTTGCTCCACGACGATCTACTTTGCTTTGCGCTTCAGGCGAGCCAGGCTTTCGGGCGGCCAGATCTTATCCAGCCGGTAAAACACCTTGAACGCCGGCGCGTCCCTTGGAAGCTCCAGCCACGGCACTTTGCTCCGGGTAAAGATGTGCACGTCGGGCTTGACCGTATCGGGCTTGTCGAGCGTGCCCGCGCGCACGAACCACGCATCGTTGGGGGCGCCCTGGTAATCGCTCCACACGTAGGTTCCGCAGCGGTCGCAGAAGAAGACGTCGTGATGTTGCCCCGTACCGCCGGCCAGCCTGAACCGCTTGGGAGCGGCGGCGCTCGTCAGCTCAAGAAATTCCTTCTCGATCCAGAGGTTGATCACGAACGCGCTGCCGGTGATGCGCTGGCAGTCGCGGCAATGGCACGCGTGCACAATAAGGGGGCTTTGGGTCAGTTTGTAGCGGATATTTCCGCACGCGCATCCGCCGGTCATCTCGGTCGCTCTCTTCGCTCGCGCTACGCGGCTGCGTGTGATGGCATTGCTCATCGGGACTCTCCTGTGGAAGCTTCCAACCTGCTTCATTTAACAACTACCGCTTCTGGAGACTTGGCAAAAATTGCTCTCGTTTGAGACCTCGAATACCGACCCTCTGGCGCGCGCTCTCCAGCGCAAGGCGCACAATGGCGGACCGGGCACTGCGGACGCAAAGGCACTCGCCATCGGCGAAGGATGGCGCGTGGTCGATATCGTCTGCACTTCGGGAGCACAGGATCGCCCCTTCGAAGAGCGATACTGGTCGCACGCCATTTCAATCGTGCTGGCGGGGACGTTCGTCTGCCGGAGCGACTACGGATCATGCCTGATGTCGCCCGGCGCGCTGCTGCTGGGAAACGCCGGGCATGGCTACGAATGTTCGCATCAGCACGGTGAAGGCGATCGATGCCTTTCCTTTCAATTCGATCCGGAAATATTCGAGCAGGTCGCGCGCGACGCGGGCGTATCGGGCCCCGCGTTCGGCCATAGCCGTCTCCCTCCCCTTCGCGCCCTCGCGCCGATCACGGCGCGCGCCACTCAGGCCATAGGAGGCCGGGACTCTTTTGAAGAGATCGCGCTCGAGATCGCCGCCGCCGTTATCCAGGTGGCAGGCGATACTCGCCGCGATCGCACAAGCGCAGCGGCGTGCGACCGCGCCCGAATCGCGCGCCTGCGCGATGCAGCGCAGCGGCTCTGCCGGCGCGCGGATCCGGTCACCGAAATCGCACTCGACACGGGCTTCGAGGATTTGTCCAACTTTATCCGCAGTTTTCGGGCCGAGTTCGGCGTCTCTCCGCGCAGATACCGCGCCGCGCGACTCGCCTGATGACAGTCCCGAGGGGCGCTACACGCGCAGTGGCGGCGATTTGACTCGCGCGATTTGCCTAACGTATGTTAGGTAAGAACGCGGCGCTCCTGAAATACCGCACTAGCCGCAAACCGAAGAAGGCGCTCACCATGCCGCACGAATCACGACTCTCCTTCAGCACCGAGGAAATTCTGGCCAACGTTCCGACCACGGCACCGCTCATAGTAAAGGGCGTGCGATGCCACGGCGGCTTCGATGCCAACGGCGGCTACCATTCGCCGCGCACGCTGTGGCGGGTGCCGGCAGTCAAAGCGTGGCAGGATCAGCATCTGCGCACCTCGCCGCTGCCGCTGGTCGAGATTCCCGAGGACGCTATTCCGCCGCACGCGATCAGCACCGCACAAGCCAAGTTCCTGCTGCGCGAGGGCGTGCGCGAACCGATCGTCCGCCTGCTCAGCGAAATCGCGATTGTCGAGGGCTTCGGCGCGATGATCCGCGAGTTGCCCGTGCCGCCACTCAAGTCGTTCATCCGCGAGGATGTCGCCGGCACCGCGCTGGAGCATCTGACCAGTGGCCTGTTCGAAGCGCACGCGCGTGACGAAGCCGGATGGGAACAGGAAGGGGGCCATCGCCAGATGTGGGATGCGGCGCGCGACGCCGCGCTTTCGAATCCGCAAATCTCTCCCGAAATTTTTGCAAATATGATGGCGCGGCGCGGGCAGGAGCCCGCCGCGCTGTTCCCCGAACTCGGCGCTCCGGTCGAGCGGCTGGTTCGCTTCATGGTCAACGTACTCGCGATCGAAGTCTTCGCACGCTCGACCTTTGCGTGGGCTGAAGAAGTGCTTTCGGATCCGACGGTCTCCGATGCACCCAAGGAAGCGGCCGACCTGGTTCGCTTCATCCGGTCCGACGAGGCGCCTCACGTTGAATATCTGCGCACGGCGCTATCTGAAATCGCGGCGCGCACGCTCTACGGACGAGAAGGCAAAGAATTCTCCGGCAAGGAAGTCGTCGACAAGCTCACGGATCGCGGGCTGCGCGTGATGATCCGCCAGCGGATGAACGAACGGCCTGCCTCGCTGCGCGACCTGATCCGGCGTACGGCGAATCGCAACAATGTCGAAGAATTGATCGCGCAGTACGATGCACTGGCGGTGCCCTGGACTCCACCGGCGCGCTACTACGATCCCGCTCCGGCGCCTGCGCCCGCAGCTGCGCCGCAGGGATATTGAAAATTCGGGGTCCGCTCTCCCCCAGTCAGGGGCTGTCGATTTTCACGCGAAAGCGGCCCCCCGCCCTCCGGCGGAGCATCGCAAAATCTGTGGTTGCGGCGCGAGGACGCGCCGCGATCCCTCCGCTCCGGCAGCCTCCGGTCGGGATGACGGAATGGGCTGTCTGTAGCATCCTGAACTTGCGGCAATGCTGGTCCAGATCAGCAAGGCATTGCAAAAGGAACGCTTCGCGAACAGGGAACCGGTACCGGGTTCGCTGGCGCGAACCTGTCCGGAGGCCAGAAGCCATGTCGACTTCGTTCGCGTTGCTCACTTCGCTCAGGATGACATCGTGGGGCATACGGAGCCCTTGGGCCTTTTACAAAACGTCTATCCCAAGAGAAGACCGGGCTTTATCGACAGTCTCAGTCAGGGGAGAGCGCAATCCGCGGATTGCCCGGATTCAGGAACGATCTCTTTCCTGGGCGATCAATGTTGCGCCACTCACCTTGAGCTTTTTGTCTCCGTAGATCTTCTTCAAGGTCGCGGCGAAATCAGGTCTTGCGGGCCTGATCTCTGATCTGGCGGTCGTTGGCTTTTCGATAACTTGTCTGCGTGTCGATTTCTTTTTCGGCATCTGCGTAAATCTGTGAAATCTGCGGATTCTCCTACGGTTCGATTCTTTCCATCATGCGGGGGAACGGGATGCATTCCCTTATGTGATGGATTCCGCAGAGCCATCCGGTCATCCGCTCTATTCCCATCCCGAAGCCGGCGTGCGGCACTGAACCGTAGCGGCGCAGGTCGAGGTACCATTCGAACGGCTCGAGCGGCAGTCCGTGCGAGAGAATTTTGTTCTTCAGCGTTTCGTAATCGTCCTCGCGCTGCCCGCCGCCGATAATCTCGCCGTGCCCCTCGGGCGCGAGCATGTCGACGCATAGCGCGACCTCGGGCCGGGCCGGGTCCTGCTTCATGTAAAACGCCTTGCACTGGGTCGGGTAGCGATGGACCATCACGGGGCGATCGAACTCACTCGATAGAATCGTTTCCTCGTCGCCGCCGAAATCATCGCCCCACTTCACTTCCGCGCCTTTCGCGTGCAGGCGCTCGATCGCTTCGTCGTACGCGATGCGCGGATAGGGAGTCTTCGCCGCGGGCTCAAGTTTGGAGATGTCGCGTTCCAGCGTCTTCAACTCGATGCTGCGGCGCTCCAGCACTCTCCCCACAATGAATGACACGAAGTCTTCCGCCAGACGCATATCGTCGTCGAGATCGAAGTACGCGACTTCGGGCTCGACCATCCAGAATTCCGTCAGATGCCGCCGCGTCTTCGACTTCTCGGCGCGAAACGTCGGCCCGAAGCAATAGACCTTGCCGAAAGCGAGCGCGCCCGCCTCGGCATAGAGCTGTCCGCTCTGGGTCAGATACGCCTTGCGCTCGCCGAAGTAATCGAGCTCGAACAGGTTGGTCGTTCCCTCGCACGAAGTGGGCGTCAGGATGGGCGCATCGAAGAGCACGAACCCGCGATCGTGAAAAAAATCGCGACACGCGCGCGCCACTTCACTGCGGATTCTGAGCACCGCGTGCTGGCGCGACGACCGCACCCATAGATGGCGCTTGTCGAGCAGAAAGGCGACGCCGTGCTCCTTGGGTGTGATCGGATAGTCGGTTGATGGCGCGACCTGGTGGACGCTCTTCGCCGTCAGCTCGATTCCGCCCGGCGCGCGCTGATCTTCGCGTGCGATGCCGGTGACTTCAATCGAGGTCTCCTGCCCCATGTGATCCGCCGCGGTGAAGGCTTCATCGCCAAGGTCCGCCTTGGATGCGACGCACTGGCAGATTCCGGTCCCGTCGCGGATCAGGATGAAGTGCAGCTTGCCGCTCGACCGCCGATTGTAGAGCCATCCGCGCAGCGTGACTTCCTCGCCCAGATGGCGTCCCAGGTCCTCGATATAAACCGATGGCATATTGTTCATTTAATCATAGCGGAGCGCCAAAGCGGGAATTCCGGCTTCGCAAGGGAGACAGAATCTAACCAGGCACCAAGACACCAAAGTTCAGAACGAACTCCTGGCGCCCTGGTAGTTTATTATTCCTTTCGCGACAGATAGCCTCATCTCCGGCGATGAACGCATTCGACTTCGTCGTGATCGCGATCGTGGTGTTTGGCGCGATCCACGGCCTGCGGCACGGATTGCTCACCATGATCACATCGTTCATCGCGCTGATCGCGGCGCTCTACGAGGCGTCGATCTATTATGCGGAAGCGGCGGGCGTGGTCGGCCATCTGTTCGGTGCCAATCCAACACTCGCCACGATCATCGGCTATCTCGCCGTGTTCTTTATCGTCTTTCTCGCTGTGCAATTCGTCGGCGGCACGATCGTCACACTGCTTCATCTGGCGAGCCTCGGATGGGTCGATCGGCTCGCAGGAGGAGTGCTGGGTGCGGGCCTGGCGGCCGCGATTGCCGGACTCGTGGTGATGTTGCTGACCACAGTTCTGCCCGCCAACGCCGCGCTGCTCAGAGATTCTCAGTCCGCGCCGATACTTCTCGCTTACGATGCTGCCCTGGTGCGATATATCCCCGAAGAGGCGAAGCAGGCGTACGAGAACAATCGCGACGTTCTGATGCGCGCGTGGATCGCCGAGGCCGCGAGGGCCACGACGCAGCCGCAGCCGGCCGCATCGCCGTCAGCAGCGAGCCATTAAATAGCAAAGCTGCGGAGAGAATCTCCGCAGCCTGCTGGTTCGTATCAATGATGCAAGCGCTGGGGTCAGACGAGCGCGCCGTCGACCGCGCGGACCAGATGGCCCTTCGGCACGGCACCGACGATCTGTTCCTTGACCTGCCCGCCCTTGATGATGAGCAGGTTCGGGATTCCGCGCACGCCGTAGCGAGCGGGGGTCTGCGGATTGTCATCGACGTTGATCTTCACGACCTTGAGACGCCCGGCGTACTCATTGGCAAGGTCATCCACCATCGGAGCGATGGCGCGGCACGGTCCGCACCACGGCGCCCAAAAATCGATCAGCACGGGCTGGGCTGATTTCAAAACTTCCTGGTCAAACGTCGCGTCAGTGACGTGAGTAACTTTATCGCTGGCCATCGGAAACAATTCTCCTCGCCGTCGCGTTAGGCCTTGAAGATAAGAACCGCCAGCCGGGTAGTCAAGGCAGCGATTGGCGGCGGCGGATCGCAGAAGCCTCACCCTCACGTCACGGCTCTTGCGAAACAAAACGCAAGAACCGCGCCGCTTCACCCTCTCCCGCAACTAAGCGGGCGAGGGGCATCCATCGGCAAGAGAAAGGCGTTAGGTTGATGCGACCGGGCGTGGGGCAACTGCCGGCGTGGCGCTGCGCACCTTCACTTGCACGAGCGAGCAGCTCTGCGCGCGGCCGAGACCCCGCTTCAGTGTGGGGAATACGCGCGCACTCGCGATAACGATTGCCAGATCGACCATCGCGGCTGGCGGTAATCGATCCGCCAGGCGCAGGCGTAACTCCTCCGCCTCGGGCACATTCGCAGCGACGGCGCGGCCGAAATCTAGGTACAGCTTTTGATCGTCCGTCAGCGCGGTGCCGCCGGCGATCGCCGCCGAGATGACGTCGGCGCGAACTCCTGCCGCGAGCGCCTGGTTGACTGCGATTTGCAGGCACGGCCCGCAGTCTTCATGTTGCAAGGCTCCGATCGATGCGAGGCTATAGCCTTCGACGGGAGCGGCCTTGCGATGCATGGCGAACGGCATGAACATCGCGAATTTGAAGAGGGCGGTCGGCGATACGCTCGCGATATCGCGCATATAGTCGAGTTTCTCGCCGAGTTTCCGTTCAGTCGCATCGATGATCCGCGAGGTAATTCCCATCGGCTCGTCCTCCGTCTACTTCATTAGTAGCCGCAGCGAAGGAAATTCCGTCGCCAAGACAGAAATCCGCAGATTTCGCCGATTTGCGCAGATTCAGAGAAAATCTGTGTAAGCTGCGTAATCGGTGGATTCTCTGCTCCCGTCCCTCGCCCACTTTGTGAGACTGTCGATTTTCACGCGAAGGCGGCCCCTCTCCCTCCAGTGAGCATTGCAAAACTAAGGAGCGCTTCGCGAACGCGGAACCGGTACCGGGTTCGCTTGCGCGAACCTGTCCGGAGGCCAGAAGCCATGTCGACTTCGTGCAGAAGCTCCTTCGTCACGTGCGTTCCTCAGGACTCCTCGCTAGCTCGTCGGCAGCTCACTTCGCTCAGGATGACACCCTTTGGCATCTGGCGCCGTTCCTAAGTTTTGCAAAGATCTCCGCGGCGGGTGAGGGTGCCGCCTACCGGAGCTGGGCCGCGGAATGCTGCTGCGCGGTCGGGTCGGCCAGCAATGCCTGCGCGCCGCGCAGTGCGACCTCGGTCTCGCGGATTAGATCGGCAAACACCTCGGCGGCCGGCTTGATGTCGTGAATCAAGCCCGCGCCCTGCCCGGTCGGCATGAACGTGCGCTCCGCGTCCGCTACTTCTCCCGGGTAGCCCGTGTATCCCATCACGCCGTTGCGCCGCGAAATCTGCGCCTGCATCGGGAACGGCTGAATCTTCGACGGGTCCCGCTCCCATTCGAGCGCGTACGGAGTGCGGATGACGCGGCACGGCTTGCCGGTGTAGCACCGCGTGCGCATCGTGGTGTCGTCGCGCGCCTTGACGATCGAATCGCGATAGACCTGCGCCGCCTGCGCTTCGGGCGTCGCGATAAATCGCGTGCCGATCACGACGCCCTGCGCACCGAGCATCAGCGCCGCCGCGATTTGGCTGCCGTGCGCGATTCCGCCCGCCGCAAGCACGGGCAATTTCACCACGCGCAGCATCTGCGGCACCAGCGAGATCATCCCGATTTCGCCGGTATGGCCGCCCGCCTCGGTGCCCTGCGCCACCACGACGTCGGCGCCGGCATCCTGCGCTTTTTCACCGTGATGGACCTTGCCGCACATCACGGCGACTTTCATCCCATGCTCATGCATCGTCTGGATGAACTCGCTCGGCACCGCGAGCCCGGCCACGAAGATGCGCACCTTCTCCTCGAGCAGCACCGGCATATGCGGGCGCATCATGTCCGGAATCGGCGCGAGCAAGTCGACGGCGAATGGCTGGTCGGTGAGCTCGCGCGTCCTGCGGATTTCCTTGCGCAGATCTTCCGGCGAGAGCGAGGCCGCTCCGATTACGCCGAGTCCGCCGGCATTGGAAACCGCGGCGACGAGCTTGTGCATCGCGACTCCGCCCATCCCGGCCAGCAGAATCGGATATTTGATTCCAAAGTAATCGCAAATCGGCGTATGCAGCATCGCAAATTTCTCCTGCGTGGGCCGCTTGAAAATGCTGGCCCCGGCTTGATCCCTATACTTTGCGGTTCACCGCCCGATCAAGCAGAGCAGCGCGCCGCAGACAGGCGTGTTTAATGCGAAGGAGTGTCCGCGCCGGGTGGCAGGGTGTACTCGATAACGATCGTCAGCAGTGCATGATTGTCACCGGGGCGCGTGTAGATGGTCAGCTTGTCCCTGACGGTGCCATCGGTGAAAGTTCGCTGGTAGAGCATGCGCTGTGGGCTCGCAGTTACCGGTCCCATCTTGAACCCAGCCTTGGGAAGCTCGGTTTCGAAGAAATCTACCGTGTCATGGTAGCTGCGCGGACCCAGGAATTCCGCGGAGTAGACATTCTCACCGGGATGCGGCCGAGTTGAGGCGATCATCGTCGACTTGGGCGGCAGAGGAATTCTCGCGTCCCAGTTCGGCGGCATCTTCGCTGGCCCGAAAAGGAGCTGGGCGCCGACACGTATCGGATCTGCTGCCAGCACTCCGGCCATCATCAGCAACAAAATGATTTTTCTCACGTTTCTTCCGGAGATGAATCCTGAAGATGCGTCCGCGAAAAAGCAAAGGGAGAGTTGAACGCCAGGTTACGACGAGTGGCGTGGTGGTTTGATGCGATGGCATAATCGCGCTTCACTGCGGAGAGGTGGCCGAGCCCGGTTTAAGGCGCACGCCTGGAGAGCGTGTGTTCTCGAAAGGGAACCGGGGGTTCAAATCCCCCCCTCTCCGCCACCCTACGCCTTCGGCTTCGGGTGGCATGCCACCGCGGCAGGCCACTGGAAGCTGAAGCCGTCGGGTGTCGCCCGAAGCTCCGCAGGAGCGAAGGGGGACTAGTGCCAGTGTGGTATGTTTATTTCCTTCGGCTCTCAAACGGCGACGTCTATGTCGGATCGACCGACGATTTGAAGCGGCGGGTCGGCTCCCACCGAGCCGGTCAGGTCACGTCGACCAAGGTGCATTTACCCTTGACGTTGAAGACCTACGTCGCTGTCGAAACCGAAGTATTGGCGCGAAGCCTGGAGCGATATTTCAAATCCGGCTCAGGCAAGGCCTTCGCTAATAAGCGCTTTTGGTGACTGGGAGTGTTCCGCGGGAGTCCACCCTACGCCTTCGGCTTCGGGTGGCAGGCCACTGGAAGCTGAAGGCGTAGGGTGTCGCCCGAAGCTCCGCAGGAGCGAAGGGGGACTGGTGCCAGTGTGGTATGTTTATTTCCTTCGGCTCTTAAACGGATTAAGCACTGTCACACCCAGGCCAGCGATGTCGCGATCATTGCTTGTCACAAGCGTCAGGCCGTTAGTCAGAGCCGTCGCCGCGAGTAGGCCATCGATAACCGGGACAGGTCTGATGGCGCTCATGCGACCCCACTGCTAATGGCGAAATTCCTCCGTATCGGCGTTCATGATTCGAATCTGAGCGGCTATACGTCCAAGGCATGGACAATCGTTCGGACCGGTTCGACCATACTCTTGAAATGGGGAGCGGTTGAAGTACGTGGAGCCGGCCACGGACGGCGAATTTACTGGGCGGGTCGACCGCAGCAAAAAACCGTTCGCTGTGGTTCGGAGCAGCGGGCGCGAGAGTACCTCAAAAAAGCGATTGCGAGGCGGCACGGCCATCTCTATGAAAGACTACTGGAAACTGTGCGCATCGAGCGCCGTCGCGCTCGCCACCGCCTCGAGCCCCGCCGCGTTCTCGTGACAGTCCTGTTTGTGGATATCGTACGTTCGACGGAAAAAGCCGTGCTGCTGGGCGACCGCCGCTGGAACGAGGTGCTGAGTCACTACTACGCTGCGCTGCGCAGGGAGCTTCGGGTGCATAGGGGAAGAGAAGTAACCACCACTGGGGACGGAATCTTTGCCACTTTTGATCGGGCGACAGGAGCATCCAGGGCGATTCGCTGCGCGACTGAGATGCGTCGGGCCGTTCGTACTCTGGGCCTGGAGATCAGGGCGGGCCTGCACGCAGGCGAGTGTGAACTGGTCGGAGATGCAATCGGCGGTATCGTCGTCCATGTAGGCGCGCGCGTCATGGCGAAGGCAGGCGCGGATGAAGTCTTAGTCTCGAGCGCCGTCAAGGATTTGGCGGTCGGGTTGGCAATCAAATTCAAGGATCGCGGCGCCCATGGGCTCAAGGGCGTGCCGGAGAAATGGCGTTTATACCGGGTGCTCTAGGTAATGTCCTCGTGGTTCAGCACGAACGTTAAAGCGTTAGGCGACCTCAGAGAAGACTGTCGAGGAGTTAAGGAATGCCCCAGCAAGCAGAAGAAAAAAGCCTGAACGGGCTACGCCTATTCACGGGCGAGCCGCAAGACGAAAACTTTGCGCGCCTCCAGCACCTCGTGCACGTCAAGGAGATGAAGCCATCGAAGAGGCCTTTCGCATTTCCGGACGGACCTGCGATCACTCTGCCCAAGACCTATACGGTTGACGGCGTGTCGAAGGATTTGAAGTCCTTCCTCGACGAGACGCATACCTCCGCGCTGTTCGTGCTCAAGGACGGCAAGGTGCGGTTTGAGCAGTACGGGAGGACGGGCGGCCGGAAGGTCCAGTGGATGTCGATGTCGGTCGCCAAGAGCTTCACCTCGGCGCT
Organism: Binataceae bacterium (SeqCode); assembly: GCA_052146355.1. GTDB lineage: Bacteria > Desulfobacterota > Binatia > Binatales > Binataceae > JAFAHS01. The sequence continues at coordinate 10,613 of JBKQNE010000005.1, forward strand.
GGTCGGAATCGCGATGCGGGACGGACTGATCAAGAGCCTCGACGACGCGATCAACAAGTACGCGTCCAAACTGTCAGGGACTGCGTACGACGGTGTGCGGATCAAGGATGTGCTTCAGATGTCGTCGGGCGCCCGCTGGTACGAAGACTACAACGATCCGAAGTCGGAGATATTTCGGATGAGCGCCGCCATGAACCCCGGCGGTTCGCTCGACGAATTCATGTCGACGATGGAGCGCGAAACGACGCCCGGCACGCTCTGCAAATACTGCTCGGCCGACACGCAAGCGCTCGGGATGCTGCTAGCGGGCGCGACCGGGCGTTCGACCTCTGACTTTATGCAGGAGAAACTCTGCGAGCCGCTCGGAATGGAGTCTTCGTCGTACTGGATGGACGACAGCCGCGGCGTGGAAATGGTTTTTGGCGGACTGCTGATGACCGCGCGGGATTTTGCCAAGCTGGGCGAACTCTATCGCAACGGCGGCGTGTGGGGCGGTCAACAGATCGTTCCCGCCGCCTACGTGGCTGCTTCGATAAAACCCGACGCCCCCCACCTGGCGCCCGGGAAGCCGATCGTCGCGGACCATCCTCTTCCGCTCGGCTATGGCTATCAGTGGTGGATCCCCGAAGGTGACCGCGGCGAATTCACGGGGATCGGCGTTTATAACCAATATGTCTTCGTCGATCCGTCGCGCGGAGTTGTTATAGTCAAGCTTTCGGCGAACCCTCTGTACGGAACGTCGAAAGGCGAAGAGACCAACAAGGACATCGAGAATATCGAGGTGATTCGCGCGATCGTCGGGCAATTCAATTGAATGAGGCCGGCTCTGATGATCAATTGCAGCGCACGCGAGCTGAAGGAGATTTCAGATGACGCTAAACACGGTTGAGTACGTCGCTTCGGCAGAATCGCTGAATCCTCTGGTTCCGCTGGCGCCCGCCGAGATTGCGAAGGTGGTGAGCATCGTCCAGGCCTCGCCGCTGTTCAGCGAGAAAATCCGCTTCGAGACGATCGAGCTTCTGGAACCGGCGAAGGCTGCGGTCCGCGCGCTCAAACCGGGGCAAAGACTTCCGCGCGAGGCGCGCGCCACCATCTTCACCGCGGGCAGGATCGGTGTGGTGCGCCTGAAGGTGTCGTTGGACGAAGCGCGAATCCTCAGCGCCGACGAGCTTCCCGACCAACGACCGATGATCCAGCTCGAGCAATTCATGGTGATCGAAGGCCTCGTGCGCGCCGATGCACGCTTCGCCGAGGGATGCGCCCGGCGGGGTATCACAGACATGAGCAAGGTTTGCATCGACCCCTGGTCGGCTGGGAACTTCGACGTACCGGGCGAGGAGGGGCGGCACCTCTGCCACGTCTTCGCGTGGCTGCGCCTCTGCGAGAACGAGAACTTCTACGCCCATCCGATCGAGGGACTGAACGCCGTCATCGACCTGAACAGTGGGGAAGTCATCCGCGTCGACGACTACGGGGTCGTCCCGATCCCGATGACCGAGGTGAACTACGAAGCGCAGTTTCTGAAGAGCACCCGTGAGGCCTTGAAACCTATCGACGTCGTTCAACCCGAGGGAGTCAGCTTCGCGATCAAGGACCGCGTGGTCAGCTGGGACAAGTGGCAGCTCGTTGTTGGCTACAACGCGCGAGAAGGGTTGACGCTGCACGACATCCGCTACGACGGCCGCCCGATAGTCTATCGAGCATCAATTGTCGAAATGCTGGTGCCCTACGGCGCGCCAGACAACGGCCACTTCCGCAAACATGTATTCGACATCGGTGAGTATGGCGTCGGCAAGCTGGTGAATTCGCTGACACTTGGATGCGACTGCCTCGGCGCCATCGAGTACCTGGACGTCCACTTGAACACGATGGACGGTTCGCTGATGACGGTGAAGAACGCCATCTGCATCCACGAGGAAGACGCGGGCATCGTGTGGAAGCACACGGATTTTCGAACCGAGCGCACCGAGGTGCGGCGCGCGCGCAAACTGGTCATCTCCACGATCGCGACAGTGGGCAACTACGAATACGCCTTCTACTGGTACCTGTTCCTCGACGGCACAATCGAGCTGGAGGTCAAGGCGACCGGGATCATCAACACTGCGGCTTGTGTGCCGGGCAAACCTGGAAAATATGCGAACGAGGTTTCGCCCGGCGTCGCCGGACAAATCCATCAGCACATTTTCTGCGCTCGCCTGGATATGGCCGTCGATGGTGACGCGAACAGCATCGTCGAGTACAACACGCGTGCGGAGAGCGAAGGACCGCACAACCGCTATGGCAACGCCTACTATGACGAGCCCTCGGTGCTGAAGACGGAACTGGAGGCATGCCGGCGAACCAATCAGGAGACGATGCGTTACTGGAAGATCGTCAATCCCAACGTGAAGAACCACGTCGGGCAGCCCACCGCGTACAAGCTCGAGGCCAACCACACTGTCACGCCGTTTGTCCGGCAGGACAGCTTTTCCGGCCGGCGCGCCGGCTTCGTGCGGAACCACGTATGGGTTACAGCTTTCGATCCCGAGGAGCGCTACCCGGCGGGCGAGTATATGAATCATTCCGAGGGCGGCGGCCTGCCCGACTACGTGGCGCAAAACCGTTCGATCGAAAACACCGACATCGTTCTCTGGCACGTATTCGGGTTGCATCATCCGGTCCGCACCGAAGACTTTCCAGTGCAGCCGTGCGTCTCGACCGGATTCAAATTGATGCCGAACGGTTTCTTCAATCGGAATCCGGCGATCGATTTGCCGCCGTCAAAGAACAAGGCAAGTTGCTGCGCGCATTCGCGCTCCCAATAGTCGTCGACGGCGCGCCAGCGTCGGTGAGACCTTTCATCAGAAGGACGCCTGGAACGATGAGGCGTGATAGCTCGTGCGTCCCGAGATGGCGGGGGCTGACTACTTGATCAGTTCGCGAATTGCCTGGCGAAAGTCAGGCGCGTCGCTCGCGAAATCGAGTCCTTCCATTCCGGCATATGGGTCCGGGAATTTCGCGATCTCGCCGGGTAATCCATCGCAGTAGACTTCCAGGTTGTTCCCATCGGGATCCTGAAAGTAGACGCTTTTGGTTACGCCATGATTGATCGCACCTACGATGTGAACCTCATGTTGCTTGAGGTCGGCGTATGCCGCACGGAGGGCTTCCTCGTTCGTCAGGCGGAACGCTATGTGCGAGAGACCAATCGAATGGCGCAGCGGAGCGGGAGCACCAGCGCCAACCTCCATGACCGCGAGTTCATGATGTCTCTGCCGTGACTGGCGAAGAAGACCATCCCGGGCTCGACCTTCATGACTTGTAGTCCAAGCACCTCGCTGTAGAACCTGGTCGAGCGTGCGAGATCGCGCACCTGAATCACGACATGGCCAATCCGATCCGGTTTAATCATCGTCGAGTCTCCCCAAGCCTGGATTCAGACCTGACAGTAACGGCGAGGCGCACCGTCCGGCAAGATCGACGCACAGGGGATCCGGTTGAGCCCGATAGACCCTCGCGGAAAAAGACTCGCGCCAATGACTTGAAGCCTGGGCCGGCATTTCGGAGACTGGACGCGGGCACGGTCTTCCGTGCGGCCTCAGGAGGAGAAATGAGCGCGATCAATATCGATACCGGCACCAATGATCTTCTCGCCAGCGTGGACGAGAACGTTTTGACTCTCACCATGAATCGGCCCGAGGCGCGCAATGCGATGTCGGGTGCGATGACCGCAGCACTCGCCGAACAGCTCGCCAAGGCGGAACTCGACCCTGCCGTAAAATGCATCGTCCTGACCGGCGCCGGCAAAGGCTTCTGCGCCGGTGGCGACGTCAAAGGCATGGCATCACGCGGCGACGGGACCATAGGCGACAACACCATCGACGGCGCCATTCATCGCCAGCGGGTCAACCAGCGCGCAACTTCGGGAAAACTGTTCAAGATGCCCAAGCCGACCATCGCCGCTCTGCCCGGAGCCGCCGCAGGTGCAGGGCTTTCGCTCGCGCTGGCGTGCGACCTGCGGATCATGGCGAGCACCGCGGTGCTGACCACCGCGTTCGCCCGCGTCGGGTTCTCGGGCGACTATGGTGGCACCTATTTTCTGACTCAGCTCGTGGGCTCGGCCAAAGCGCGCGAACTCTACTATCTGTCCGATCGCATAAGCGCCGAAGAAGCGCTGCGACTGGGATTGACGAACTGGGTCTGCGCTCCCGAAGAACTCGCCTCCAGAACGCGTGAGATCGCCGGCCGCCTGGCCAAGGGACCGACCGTGGCGCTTCGCTATATGAAAGAGAACCTGAACCGTGCGATGGGTGGTGAGGTCGATGATTGTCTCGATCTCGAAGCGACCCATCACGTCCATTGCGGCCAGACGGAGGACCATCGCGAAGCCGCAAAGGCCTTCGTTGAAAAGCGCGAGCCGGTGTTCAAGGGACGCTAGCCGCATGCGCGCGCACGCCTGGGCTTATCGGTATCGCCGGAAGCCCCGCGCTAGCTTTTTGTCAACAACGTGATGACAGATCCATGAGCGAACCCTTCGATCAGTCCCTTTCGATTTGCGGCGAATTCCGCCGGCCACGCCAGATGCTGGCCGACCAGTCCTACGACGGCCATCTTTCGCTCCACGACGACAAAATGGCCCAGACCCTGGGTTTCCGCGCGGGCCCGATCGAAGGCCCGACCCATTTCAGCCAGTTCGTTCCCCTGCTCCATCGCATTTTCGGCAATGCCTGGTTCGAACGCGGCTGCATCAGCGCGCACTACCAGAACATGGTGATCGAGGGCGAAGAGGTCCGCGCCTTCGCGCAGCTGCCGGCCGGAAATTCTCCGGCGATCCACATCTGGGCTGAAAAGCGCGACGGCACGCCGGTGCTGACCGGCACCGCCTCCGTCGGCCCCGACTATGGCGAAACCGAGATTGCGAAACGGATGGCGGCGCTTCGCCCGCCCGAACAGCTGGTGATCCTGCGCGATCTGAAGGTCGGGCAGACGGGCGCGAGCAATCCGGAGAAGGTGCGCATGGCCTTCGATCAGCATATGGGAACGCAATATCCCTTCTCGCTGAACGACAAGCTCAAGGTGATCACCGAGCCGAGCCGCTGGTACACGCCCGAGGACGGCGCCGCGTCACCGTGGGGCCGGGCGATCATTCCGTTCGAGATGATCAGCGTCCTGCTCGGCTACACCTCGGGCAAGGCCGGGTTCCGCACCCGCGGCCCTGCGGTGGGGCTGTTCGCGGGACAGGAGATCAAGTTGATCAAGGGGCCCCTGTTCGTCGATCACCCTTACGAACTGGAACGCGAAGTCATCGCGCTCAGCGAGAGCAGGCGCACCGAGTCGAATTGGGTGCGCACAAAGGTCCATGACGGTGTCACGCGCGAACTTGTCGCCGAAATGATTCTCAACAGCGCCACCCTGAAAAACTCCTACGCGAAGTACGATGAAGAGGCCAAGGCACCAGGGAAGCATTAGCGCCCCCGCCGGGATCAGCCCCCGAGTGTGAAGAACAGCTCGGCGTTCAAGCGCCCTCATCGGGCGGCCTACCATTGAACCATTCAATGTAGTTGTTCTCCCTATTGCACCGCCGGATGAAGTCGGAGTTGTACGCCAAGCCGATGCGCTCGCTGTTCCATCGCTAGACTTCCAAATTCCGTCTCGTTATCGAGACATCGCTCTTATTTCTCGAGATTCCAATGCCTTTCTCCGAGGCGAGACGACGAGATTTTCCTCATAGATGCCTGGTTCAAGATGTGGTGATCGTCGACTTGTTGCGAGCCAGCTGACTGTATCTAAACCGGTTGTATGGTTGACAACCGAGCGACTGTATTGTAAAAAGCCATCGTGGAAAACGGGACTGGACAGGGCGCGAAAAACAACTTTCCGAACCCTTATGGGGGCTAATATGGCCAGCGTACCAAGCACTCAACAGTGGCGGTCCACGTTCGAGTTCGACTGCATGCCGGTGGGTTCGCCCTCGGCTACAGAGACGCTCCTCGGCGACAGCGTCGCGATCCGTAACCTGCGACGAGAGGTGGAAGAGGCCGCGAAAGTGGATTCCACAATTTTGATCACCGGTGAGACGGGAACGGGAAAGGGCGTCGTGGCGCGCGCGATTCATCGGCTTTCGACGCGGCATCGGTCCAGCTTTGTTCACATGGACTGCGGTCTCCTTTCCGCGGGCCTGGTCGAAAGCGAGCTGTTTGGACACGAGCGTGGATCATTCACCGGCGCGATCGGAGCAAGAGTGGGAAGATTCGAGCTGGCCGGTGGCGGTTCGATTTTTCTCGACGAAATCGGCGACATGGACCTCGCGATGCAGCGCAAGCTCTTGCGCGTGCTTCAGGATCGCGAATTCGAGAGAGTTGGAGGAAATCGAACCATCAAAATGACCGCGCGTGTGATTGCGGCGACGAACTGCGACCTGCACCGCGCGATCGTGGCAGAAAGGTTCCGCCAGGATCTCTTCTTCCGACTCAATGTTTTTCAGATCCACGTGCCCGCTTTGCGAGAGCGGCGTTCCGACATTCCCTTGCTGTTCATGCACTTCGCGCGCGAAGCAGCGGCTCAGCGTGGAATTGACCTCGCCTCATTGCCGGCTTCGCTCTTGTCGCGCTTGATGGACTATCAGTGGCCCGGAAACGTTCGTGAACTGCAGAACCTGGTGGAACAGATGATGGCCAGGCTTCATACCGGCGCGCCGGATGCCTGTGACTGGGCCGAAGTGTTGGACCGGCACTCGCGTACTCTACTGCAGGGCTGCGCGGTCAGCATTCCGCCGCAGCCATCGAACTTTTTGGACGGCAATGTAACCTCCCGCGACGCGGATACATCGCCCAAAGAGCAATGGCAGCCTTACCGTGATCAGCTAGCGGAAGTTCTTCGCTCGACCGGAGGAAATATATCGCGTGCAGCCAGACGGATTGGGATCCCCAGGAGCACGTTGCGCTATTGGCTGGCGCGCTACTCTCTGGATGAGGTGGTGCTGCGCGATTAAGCCGGAAAGGGATCGGAGCGCCGAATCCGAGCCGACTCCCGCTTCCGCCAAAACGCGTTGACATACGCGCGCGGCCGGCAGAGATCAGATGGTAAGTACGATTTTTCCGAGTATTTGCGAGTTACCGAGGAGTCGGTGACTGCCGGCCGCATCTTCCAGGGGAAGGCATCTGTCAACCAGCGGCCGGAGGATTCCTTCGGAACACAACTTGAGGAGAGTTGCCAGGTCTTCGTGGTACCAATCGGTTCGGACTTTGCAGAGGTTTTGCGCGCTGTAGCCGAAAATTCCTTTATTGATTGGCATCAGTCCCAGAGGACTGGGGCGCGGGTTCCTGAGAAGTTCCACCGCCGTCTTCAACGGTCGCCATCTTCCCCGGCTCGTGGCCGCGGAAAAACCGTAGCCAACGAGGAGACCACCTTGCGACAGGGCCTGCATGGAACGTCTCCAATAGGATCCTCCGATTGGATCGAACACGGCATCGACTCCATGCTTTACCTCCCTGCGGAGCACCTCGACAAAGTCCTCGTTCTGGTAGTCGATGGGATGCGCGCCGTATTTTCTAACCAGGTCATGCTTCTGCTTGGACGCCGTTCCCCAGACATTCAGCTTCATCCAGACGGCCAAATCCAGGAGCGCGGTGCCGACTCCACCGGCCGCTCCATGCACGAGGATAGTCTGGCCCGGCTGGGAATGAGCCACCCGATAAAGCATCTGGTATGCGGTCAAGTAATTCACGACCAGCGCGGCCGCATCGACGTCCGAAACGCCCTCAGGAATCTTTATTGCCCGCCAGGAATCGACGACGAGAAATTCCGTATAACCGCCGAATCCGCACAGCGCCGCGACGCGTTCTCCCACCTCGAATCCGGTAACATCGTCGCCCTTGGCGTCGACGATGCCTGCCGCTTCGACTCCCGGAACAAAAGGAAAAGGCGGGATGTCCGGGTAGAGCCCTTCGCGCATCAAAAGGTCTGCGAAAACGACTCCCGCCGCGGTAACGCGAATGCGCACCTGCTTCGGGCCGCATTCCGGTAACGGAACCTCGCGGAGTTTAAGAACCTCGGGGCCACCGCGTTTCGTGATTACTATCTGGCGAGATAATTTCGGGGTTGCAGACATTGGAGCGCATTCCTCAAGACGTTCACAGGTGCGCGACCCAATTCAGAGTACACCAGGAGTTGAATCTTGACACCTTGCGCCGGATCAGCCGTCCGCCTGTTTTTGGGCTGCGGAGTCTGCAGCCCGAGGAGCATTTGCCGCTCGCTGATCCAGGAGGAAGCGCCCAATTTTCTTGGTCCACTCCACCATCTCGCGCAATTCCGGACGATCGGCCTCGCTCGGAGGATAGAGAATTCGCGAGATTGCGATCGCCTCGAGCTGGCCATTCACGATCCGGTCGAGAACGCGGAGCGAGTCAGGGTCGAGCGAGTTCGGTCTCAACAGGTCCTGCCATATGTCGATGCTGGCCTGGCTGAACCCCTGGCTTATGCGCAGCACCGCTTCCCGCAACGCGGGGTCAGTACGGCTTGCCACGACGAGCTCTATCCATGCCTGGAAGGCGGGTCCCTTATAGACCGCCCACAGCAGGTCGACGACGTAGCTCAGACGATCGGTTCCGTTGGCCGTCGGGAGCTTCGCTATTTCGCGCGACTCTTTTACTCGCTGCTCGAAAACGTACTCGAGAGCCGCTATCACGAGCGCTTCCTTCTTGGGGAAGTGGTGCATCTCTGCGCCCCGCGAGACGCCGGCGCGCACGGCGACCTCGGCTATCGTCGTACCCGTGTACCCGCGCTCGGCGAGACTGAGCACCGTAGCTTCGAGAATTCTTCGCCGAGTTTCCGCACTTCTTTCTTCTTGCAAATTCGACATTCTATAACCACCACACTGTAGCTAACTTATCAACCGGTTTTCCGGTTGTCAACCATACAGCAGGACTTTCTCAAAACCCTGCAAGATTCACCTTTCTTGGTTTTTTCTTCTCCTGCGTTCAATAGTTGTTAACAGCGATAACTTTCAGATGATTCGAACCCAGCGCCTCCCGACAAGCTCGACGCATGACCTTTCCACTGGTGGTCCGAGGGATCTCTCCCGATCTTAAGAGCACGACGGAATGAAGCCGCAGATCGTGGCGAGCGGAGACGGCACCTCTGATGGCGGCAAAGATGCCTGTTTCGCAATCGCTGACTTCTCTCGCGTAGCGATGAGGGACTTCGGCCGCAACCACAATCCGCGAGTCGGTTTCCTGGGAAAAGACCGCGCATCGGCTTGACCGCAGCCATCCGTGACTTTCGAGGACTGTTCGTTCGATGTCTTCGGGATAGTGGTTGGCGCCTCTCACGATAATCAGATCTTTTATTCGGCCGGTGATGAAAAGTTGGCCTCCGCGCACGAACCCGAGGTCTCCGGTGCGAAGGAATGGCCCCTCGCTCGAGTCGGCGATTCGAGCTCCAAATACGGCCTGAGTTTCAACTGGTTTTTTCCAGTAGCCTTTTGCGATGCTGGGTCCGCTAATCCAAATCTCCCCGACTTGATCGGGGTCGCACTCCAGGAGCGTTTCCGGATCGACAATCCGGACTTGCGTTCCGAGCTGCGCGCGACCGCATCCAACGAGCGCGGCCGCATCCTCAGGAGCATCTTGGGGAGCATCTTGCCGGACTTTGCGCACCTTCAAGGCCTGCCGCGACAGGCGTGCTGACTTCACGCCCTCGCCTCGGCTGGTGCTCGTCACATAGAGAGTAGCCTCAGCTAATCCGTAACACGGAAGAAATGCATTCTGACTGAAGCCGGTTCCTGAGAAGCGTCGCGCGAATTTATTGAGGGTCGCAGGGTCGATAGGCTCGGATCCGCAGAACGCGACTCTCCATCGCGATAGATCCAGCCGTGCGGCGCGCTCGGCATCGTACCTCGAAACGCACAGTTCATACGCGAAGTTCGGCCCGCCGCTAACCGCGATCCGATGCCGGTGAATCAGCTCGAGCCAGCTCATCGGATCGCGAACGAAATGAACGGGCGACATGAGAACGGTCGTTGCGCCGAGATACAGAGGATATAGCAGCTGCCCAATCAGGCCCATGTCGTGATAGAGCGGCAGCCAGCCGCCCACGACACGGTTCCGATTGGTGGCGAAGGCTTCACGAATCTGCGCGTGGTTTGAGACCAGGTTGCCGTGGGTGACGGTGACACCTTTGGCGGTTCCGGTAGACCCCGACGTGTACTGGAGGAGCGCGATCGTTTCTTCAGCCATCGCCGGCGGCTCCCAGTTCGGACGAGCCTCTTCGGCTCGCAGGTCATCGGTCGTCAACCAACGAACGTCCTCGAACTTTGTGCAGTGCTCGAGCGCATCTTCGGCGAGTGAGAACAGCGACCGCGTCGTCAACGAGATGGCGGCTTCGCAATCGTCGATGATTGTTCGCAGGCGCGCGAAGGATCGCTCCAGGCGGCGCGGGCTCGGACTGAGTGCGGGAACCGCAATCATTCCGGCATACAGGCAGCCGAAGAAGCCTTCGACAAAATCCGGCCCGGGCGGATAGAGAAGGATCACGCGCGTATTCGGTTCAGAGATTCGCCTCAGACGCTCCGCGATGACTTGGGCGCGGCGATCGAGTTCCCGGTACGAGATGACCTGAACGGAATCGCGCTCGCCCACAAACAGAACAGCCGGCCGGCCACCGCGATCGCATGCATGGCGATGGAGAATCTCGACCAGGTTCGAAGCTTGGCCTGCTTTTCTCATCGCGAATCTACTCCGTTGCCTGCGCCGCCTCGGCCATGGGTTCCGGGACCCGGGGCCGCTGCCACTGCGCAACGCACGGCAATTGCCCCGCAGCATAGGTCTTGCGGCATTCGTTGCGCTGTAGTTTCCCGCTCGAAGTCTTGAACATCGCATGCGGCGGGAGCAGGACTATCGCGTCGAGCTGAACCCCGAAGGTTTCGGCGACCGCGCGGCGAATCCGCGCGAAAATTGGGTCCGGGTCGGCCGCCTGCGCGGGATTGATTTCGTACGCGACTCCAATTCCTTCGGAACCTCCCGAATCTACCGCGAACGCCGCTCCGCATCCTCGCCGCAACTTGGGTTCCGCCTGCTCGACTACGGCTTCGACGTCCTGCGGGTAGATGTTGCGGCCGCGGATGATAAGAATGTCTTTGCGGCGACCGGTGACGAACAACTCGCCGTCATGATCGACGAACCCGAGATCTCCGGTCCGCAGAAATCGCTTTTCTTGTTCACTGGCCAGGCGCGCATTAAGCAATTCTTCGGTTTCCACCGGCTTCTTCCAGTAGCCGGTGGCGATTCCCGGACCGGCCAACCAGATTTCGCCGACCTCGCACGCGGAACATTCACGTTTGGTACGGGGATTGACGACCCGCAGTTCGACGCCGCTGATTGGAGTCCCGCATCCGACCAATTCCTGGACTTGCGAAGCCTCCGATCCGGAGTCCGCTACCGCGACTCCTTGTTCGAGATCGTCGGTTCGCCAGGCGCGAACTACGGGAACGTGGGAGCGTTTGGCCAGCGTCGCGACCAGGGTTGCCTCTGCAAGGCCATAGGCGGGCCGGAATGCGCCCGGATTGAAGCCCTTCGATCGAAAGGTCGCCACGAACCGGTCCATAGTTTTCTTCCGCACCGGCTCGGCGCTGCAAAATGCCACTTCCCAGCTCGACAGGTCGAGGCCTTCCCTTTCGTCGGGCGTGGTTTTGTCGACACACAGGTCGAAGGCAAAATTAGGCCCGCCGCTGTAGGTCGCGCGGTAGCATGAGACCGCTTCGAGCCATCGCCCGGGACGCTGCAGGAAAGCGATCGGAGACATGACTACCAGTGGCTTCTGCCGGATGTACGCCGGCAGCAGGACGCCCTGCACGAGACCCATATCGTGGTAGGTGGGCGACCACATCAAACCACGCTGTCCCTCGGCGACTGATTCCGGATCGCTCTCACAAATCATCGCGAGGTATCCGACGATGTTCGCGTGCGACAACATCACGCCCTTGGGCATGCCCGTCGAACCCGAAGTGTATTGCAGCACGGCAGGCTGATTGCCCGAAAAATCCGGGCGCTTCCAGGAGGTTGCATATGCGGCCTCGTAGTTCGCGTCGGTGGCGATCCACGGAAATTGCTGAAGTTCGGGAGCGTGATTGACTATCGAGTCTCGCAGTCCGGCCATCAGCGTATTGCTCAAGATGAGCCTTGCGTCGGCATCTTTGATCATCGAACGCAGCCGGGGCACGGAGCGTTCCATGCGGTACGGGTCGGGAGGATAGGCCGGAATCGCGATCAGTCCCGCGTAGAGGCAGGCTAAGAACCCGACCATGAAATCCTCGCCGGGCGGGTACAGGAGCAAAGCCGCGTCGCCGGGCTTCGAAACGTTCTGGATAGCAGCGGCCGCGGCCCTCGCCCTAACATCAAGCTCCGCGAAGGTGGGCGTCCTCTCAGTGGTGAGCCCATCGGCTCCGAAATCAAGAAACAGGCATGGGGAGGAGTCGGGATCGTTGGTCGCATGTGAGCGCATCACATCGACAATGCTGGTTTCCGACTGCCACCCGTAACGATTGGACTGCTGGTTAGTGTCCACCATGTTCTCCTCGCTGCGATCGCGTCGAAACGATCGCGTGCGGCTCCTCGCGACAGTTGAGTGCAATGGTGATGCCGCGGGTTCGACGCGCTCAACGTGCGCGAGAAAGCGACTAATTCCTTTTTACGCCGGTGGAGCGGTGTCGGAATACGCCAGTATTGGCGGAAAAGTCGCGCACACTGGCGATCTTTGGCGAACGCATCGTGCGTCCGGCCGCGCGCGGCCGCAGCGGAGAGTCCGCGAGTGATGGCACGCCGCGTGCGTGAAGCGCATCGATCACTGGCGCAAGCGCCGGGAGGCCTCTCGCATGTCAATCGATTTGGAAAAAGCGCTCGGCGCGGAACTTCCCGAAACGTGGAGCGAATGGGGAGCGGAGCAGGTGATTCTGTATCATCTCGGGTTGGGCGCCGGAGTTTCCCCCACGGCGCCGGGCGAGCTTTCTTATACATATGAGGAGAAGCTCAAGGTGTTGCCGACTTTCGGCACCATTCCGCTGCATGCCGTCCTGCTTGGACTGCTCGAGGTCCCAGGCCTGATTATCGATCTGGCCAAGCTCCTTTCACTGAGTCACGACCTGGAGATCTTTGGTCCGGTGCCTGCCGCCGGCAGGGTGCGCCATTCAGGGAGGATTACCGGAATTTACGATGAAGGATGGGCGGCGGTGGTTGCCGTCGAGCTCGAGAGTGAGACGGCAGAGGGTCCCCTCTGGACCGATCACTATTCATTCCTGCTTCGCGACCAGGGGGGCTTTGGAGGCATTCCCGCGCCGCAAGGTGTCGATGCATTGCCGCCGCGCGCACCGGATCGCGTGGTCGAACTCGCGAGCCTGCCCCAACAGGCACTGCTCTACCGTCTGACCGGCGACAGGAATCCAATTCACATCGATCCCGGCTTTGCACGCGAAGCAGGCCTGCCCCGGCCCATTCTGCACGGCCTGTGTTCCTACGGAATGGTGTGCAAAGCGGTGGTCGACGAATTCCTCGGCGGCGATCCCGCGGGTGTTGCGCGATACGCGGCGTCTTTTTCCGGGGTCGTATTTCCCGGCGAGACCATCGTCACTTCGCTTTGGAAAGATAAGGAGCGCGTCGCGATCAAGGCTGAAGTCAAAGAGCGCGGCACCCCGGTCCTGTCTCACGCATCGATCATCCTGAAGAACTAGGCACACTCACCACCGAAGTCGCCGATTTTGGCTGCCAGTGGATCACGAAAATATCGAGCAGCTCGAATTTCAGGACGGCACGAACCGTGCTGAGCACAAACCGCGAGCAACATCTTCAGACCAACACCAAAGGAATACCCTGATGGACATCGAGTTGAACCGCGATCCCGAGGAATCCCATGGTTTGACCGCCCAAGCTATCGAGGCATGGCTTGTGACTCAGTTGGCGGAGCGCCTCAGCATCGATCGCAATGCGATCGAACCGACGCGGCCGCTCGGCGACTACGGGCTCGATTCGATCGACGCGGTCGGCCTGGTGGGCGATATCGAGCGCTATCTCAAGCGTCAGCTCTCTCCGACCTTGACCTACGAACATGCGAACCTTCGCACCCTCGCCCAGCACCTGGCCGAGACCAGGTCTCCGGTTCCCACGCTGTATGCGCAGCGGCGTGCCGTTCTTGTGCGAGGCACGATGGGCCGCCGCAGCGCGCGCCGCGGTGTGTTGCTATGAGCTCGCCCTCGGCCGACGCGGTTTCCGAAGGCATCGCGATCATCGGGATGCATTGCCGGGTGCCGGGAGCATCGGATCCCGAGACCTTCTGGCGGAATCTTCGCGACGGTGTCGACTCAGTCCGGTTTTTTTCCGATGACGAATTGGAAGGGGCTGGAGTCGACCGGGCACTGCTGAAGAATCCGCATTACGTAAAGGCGAAGCCATGCATTGAAGACCTGGACAAGTTCGATGCGGAATTCTTCGGGATCAACGCGCGCGAAGCGGCGCTGATCGATCCGCAACATCGAATTTTTCTCGAAGCCGCATACCACGCACTCGAATCCGCAGGCTACGACACGCAGCGCTGGCCCGGTCTTACGGGGGTTTTCGCCAGCGTCAATATGAGCCGCTACCTGATCACCAACCTCGGTACCAATCCGCAAGCTTTTGGGCTGGGCGGACTGTTCGAGGCGATCATCACCAACGACAAGGACTACCTGGCACCGCGACTGGCTTATCATTTGAATCTACGGGGGCCGAGCGTGATGGTTCAGACCGCCTGCTCGGGCTCGCTGGTCGCGATTGTCGAAGGGTGCAAGAGCCTCGCTAACTACGAATGCGACATGGCATTGGCGGGAGGCGTTTCGCTTTTGCTTCCGCAGTGTGCCGGCTACCTGCACCAGGAGGGCGGGCTTTTCTCGCCCGATGGCCATGTTCGGCCGTACGACGCGAAGGCCAATGGAACAGTTTTCGGCGATGGGCTCGGAATAGTCGTACTGAAGCGGCTCGAAGACGCTCTCGCCGGTGGCGACAATATTCTTGCGGTCATCCGCGGATGGGCAGTCAACAACGACGGTTCATCGCGCATGGGGTTCACCGCTCCCGGCGTGGCCGGACAATCGGACGTCATCGCAGCCGCGCAGGAGATGGCGCAGGTTGATCCGCGCACGATTGGCTTCGTGGAGGGACACGGCAGCGGCACGCCCCTGGGCGATGCGATCGAAGTGGAAGCGTTGCGCAGAGCGTTTGGCGGCGAGAGCGATCGCGGTGCCTCGTGCGCGATCGGATCCGTCAAGAGCAACGTCGGGCATCTCTATTCCGCGGCCGGCGTAGTCGGACTGATTAAGACGGTGCTGGCGCTTCAGCATCAGACCATTCCACCCACTGCGAACTTCTCCGAACCCAATCCGGCGCTTCGTCTCGACCAGAGTCCTTTCTACGTCAACCGTGAGTCGATCGAGTGGCGTACCGATGCCGGTGCTCCGCGCAGGGCCGGCGTCAGTTCGTTCGGGCTGGGCGGCACCAACGCCCACGTGGTGCTCGAGGAGGCTCCGGGCAACGCTGACCCCGGCGAACCGGCCAGCGACTTCGAATTAATCCCGATCTCCGCGCGATCCGCAAAAGCGCTGGAGACGCTGAGCCAGGAACTCGCCGATCACCTTGAACACGCGCCGCGACTGTCCGACGTCGCGCACACGTTGCAATCCGGACGCCGCGCCCTTCCGTTTCGGCGCGCTCTGATCGCGGAGAGTACGGCGGACGCCTGTGCCGTCCTGCGCAGTCGCGACAAGGAACGGCTCTTCGAGTCCGCGGATCAAAGCGGCCCTCGCCAAATCGCTTTCATGTTTTCGGGCGTGGGAGATCACTATCCGAACATGGCGGCTGGCCTCTACCGGGACGAGCCGGTCTTCAAAGAAGAATTCGATCGGTGCGGCGCGCTTCTGCAGCCTCATCTTGGGGTAGATCTCCGCGAGATCGTTTTCGACCGCGACGATCAGTCCGGCAAGGGCAAATCGGAAGGCGCGAAGCTCGACTTCGCGGCGATGGTCAAGCGCAACCGCGGAGCCGGCAAGACTCCACGGCGGCTCGATCAATCGCGCTACTCGCAACCGGCCGCATTCGCGATCGACTATTCCCTGGCGCGCCTATGGATGAGCTGGGGGATCACGCCCGCGGCGATGATCGGACACAGCATCGGTGAATATGCCGCCGCATGCATCGCAGGCGTGTTCTCGCTGCCCGATGCTGCGATGCTGGTCGCGCAGCGGGCATTGCAGATCGACCAACTTCCGCCGGGCGGGATGCTCGCCGTGATGGCGACGGAAGAGGAGCTGGGACCTCTTCTTTCCTCCGAGATCTTTCTCGCGGCCGCCAATGCTGCAAACCTTTTCGTCGTGTCGGGAAGCGTCGATGCGATCGAGACACTCGAGCGCAGCTCGCGCGGCTTGATGATGCAGCAGGTTCCTTCCGCGCATGCCTACCATTCTCCGCTGCTCGCACCGGCAGCCGAGCACCTTGCCGCCCTGATGAAAGGTGTCGAGCTTCATCCGCCCCGGATTCCGTACATCTCAAACGTGACCGGCACGTGGATAACCGCGGAACAAGCAACCAGTCCGCGGCACTGGGCCGACCATACCTGCAAGACGGTCAGGTTCCGCGAAGGCGTGACGCGACTGTTTGCTGAAAACCACTCGAAGCTGGTCGAAGTCGGCGCCGGGCAGGCGCTCACAAGTTTCGCCATGCAGACCGCGGCAAAGGTCAGCGATGTAGTCCCCCTCGCGGTACCGTCGCTGCGCAACAGCTATCAGCAGGAAGCGGATCGTGCATTTATCCTGAGGAGCGTTGCCAAACTGTGGCTGGCGGGTGTCGAAGTGGATTGGGAAGCGCTGCGCCGTGATTCGAAGTCGCGCAGGGTTTCTCTTCCCCCTTATCCGTTCGAGCGCACGCAACATTGGATCGAGCCAGGTGAAGAGTCCAGGAAACCTGTCGATGCTTCCGCCCCGGCACAAACCAAGCGGCCCCTCGAAGAATGGTTCTTCACACCTTCATGGCGGCAACGCGACCTGCCCGCACCCGTGCAGAGCGACAACTCGCGACATTGCTGGCTCGTATTCGAGGATCAATGCGGACTCGGCGAACAGTTGATTCGGAACCTGAGGCGGCGCGGCCACACCGTGGTCGCGGTCCGTCCGGGACCGAAGTTCCGTCGCGAAGACACCCACGCTTACGTGCTGCAACCTCAATCGCAGCAGCACTACGATCGCCTCTTGGAACAACTGGCAAGCCTTCAGCGATACCCTGATCGAATCGCACACTGCTGGAGCGTCGCGGCACCCATCGACGTTCTCAGTACTCAGTCCTTCAACGACACCCAGGACGCGGGGTTCGGGAGCATCCTCTGCCTCGCTCGCGCGATGGGCAACCGGCGCCCGAAGGGACAGGTCCGGCTCCTCGTCATCTCCAACGGTCTCCATGATGTTTATGGCGGAGAGCAGATTGAACCCGCCAAGGCCACGTTGCTCGGGGCGAGCAGCGTCATTCCGAAGGAATACGATTTTCTCGATTGCCGAAGCATCGACCTTGAGCTTCCGAATGACGCGGAAAAGGCAGCCGCCGCCAGCGATCGGATAATCGCGGAAAGTTTTGAAGATCGCCATGAATCCGTAGTGGCACTTCGCGGGTCGCATCGATGGATTCGGGAATTCGCGCGTACACCGCTTGCGGCCTCGACCGAACCGACGCTTCGCGAGCGCGGTGTGTACATCATTACCGGCGGCTTGGGCGGTATCGGGCTTGGTATCGCCGCCCATCTGGCCGAAAAGTATCAAGCCCGCCTCGTGTTGGTGGGAAGGTCGGGGCTTCCGGATCGCTCGACCTGGAGCCAGTGGCTCGGTGCGCGCCCGGATGATCCGGCCGCTCAGAAGATCGCTCAGATTCAGAAGCTCGAGAGTGCAGGGGCCGAAGTCGAGGTTAGTGCGGCCGATGTGTCCGACGTCGACGCAATGCGATCTGCGATCGCCGCGGCGAAACAGCGGTTCGGATCGATCAACGGCGTTGTCCACGCCGCCGGCGTGCCCGGCTCAGGGCTGATCCAACTGAAAACCAGCGAGAGTGTGGCGGCAGTACTCAAACCCAAATGCAGCGGGCTGATGGTCCTGGAAACTGTACTCGCGGACGAGCCGCTCGATTTTGTCGCGCTGTTTTCCTCCGAACTCGCAATTTGCCCGATGATCGGCCAGGCAGATTACGCGGCGGCCAATGCCTTCCTGGATGCATACGCGCACCACAAGAACGGGAAGGACCGCGTCAGGTTTGTCTCGATCAATTGGAGTGCATGGCAGTGGGACGCCTGGCAGTCGGGCAACCTGGTCAATCTCGAGAGCATGCGTGACCGCATCAAGGAGTTCCGGTCGGAGTTCGGCATCTCGTTTTCCGAAGGCGCCGAAGCCCTGGAACGCGCTCTGCGCACCGGGTTTCCGCAGGTCGCTGTGGCTACCGTCGAGCTGGGTCGCGCGGTGAGCATCTCCCCAGTGATGGGCGTGAACGAAAACGGAACGATCGATGCCGCGGCGAAACCGGTCCCGGGTAAGCAGCGCGCGCTTACGACCGAGTACGTTGGTCCGCGAAGCGAAATCGAACAGCGCCTCGCTGAACTCTGGGCTCTCGGACTGGGGCTCGATCGAGTGGGAATACACGACAACTTCCTGGAAATCGGCGGACATTCGCTCCTCGCAGCACAGATTATTTCCCGGGTACGCGACAATTTGGGTGCGGAAATTTCGATGAATGCTTTCTTTGAGCATCCCACCGTCGCCCGCATGGCGTCGCTGCTGGAGAACGCTCCCGCATCCACGCAGGCGGCCAGCGCGCGTATCGAGCGCGCGGCTGGCGCCGAGGCCGACGAGCAGTCGGCTCAAGAAATCGAGGATCTCTCCGATGAGGAACTGGACCGCAGGCTCGAAAGCATGATGAGCGGAGCGGGAAAGTGATGCAGAACGCGCTGACCCAGCTCAAGACGATGTCGGCGGATGACAAGCGCAATCTTCTTTCGCAACTGGTTGCTCGCAAAGCCGCGGCCGAGCAAGCGCTCCCGCTGTCTTTCGCGGAAGAGCGTCTTTGTTACCTGGACACCGTCGAGCCCGGGAATCGCGCATACGTGATGTCCGCGGCAGCCAGCTTCACCGGGACTTTCGACGTTGCCGCATTCAAGCGCGCGGTCAACGAAGTCGTACGCCGGCATGAGTCTTTGCGAACGTTCTATGTCGCCGGGGCGGATGGCCCGGTGCGGGCAATCGCTCCTACGCTAACGGTCGACGTTCCGTTGTTCGATCTCTCATCGCTCGGTGCTGCGGAGCAACAGGCGGCCGTTCTGTCCAACGCCAACGCTGATTCGTTGCTGAATTTCAGCCTGTCCGAGCTGCCGCTGTTCCGCATCGTGATCATTCGTCTTGGTCCGAATGAACACGTCAGCCTCGCGGCTGTTCATCACATAATTTTCGATCATTGGTCGACGCAGATTTTTCACCGCGAGGTGATGGCGCAGTACCACGCCATCTGCGCCGGGCAGGCAAGCCCTCTCCCCGAACTGCCGATCCAGCTTTCTGACTTCGCCCGTTGGCAGCGGGAATGCCTGCAAGGCGCCGCTCTCGACGGCCAGCTGGAATACTGGCGCCGGAAGATGGCGGGCGTGTCGACTCTCGAGCTGCCGACCGATCGCCCGCGCCCGGCGATCAAAACCTACGCCGCAGCGACTCTCGTCCGGACCTTGCCGGCTGAACTTGCGGAAGCGCTGCGTCAACTGAGCAGGCGCCACGGTGCAACGATGTTCATGGTCCTGCTCACCTGCTTCAAGATCATGCTGCACTATTACTCGCGGCAGGACGACGTAGTCGTGGGTATCGACGTGGCGGGCAGAAATCGGGCGGAAGCCGAGCCCCTGATCGGCTTCTTCGTCAACGAGCTCCCCCTGCGCACAGACCTGTCGGGAAATCCCGATTTCGAGGAGTTGCTAGCGCGGGTTCGCGAAACCTGTCTCGAGGCCTATGCGCATCAGGACGTACCGTTCAATCAGATCGTCAAATTGCTGTCGCGCGCCCGCGATCTGAGCCGCGCGCCGATTTTCCAGGCCAAACTCGCGGTCGTTAAACCGGGAATTCCCGAGAGCACTTCGCCGGGACTAGTGGTCAAGTCGCTGGACCTCGCTGCGCCGGCCACGGAATTGGATCTGACCCTTTTTATCGAAGATACGCAGGCCGGCTTTGTGGCAACTATCCAGTACAACAGCGACCTCTTCGAGAACTCCACGATTGCACTGATGATGCATCGGCTCGGCGCCTTGTTTGAGGCCGTTGCGCGGGGTTCCAACCTGCGACTCGATCGGCTCCTCGAAGAGCTGCGTCACGCGTCGCCCCCTCCGCCGCCGGGGCAGTCATCGCGAGCCGGCTTCCATGCCAAGCGGACAATCGCGGAAAGCCGCAAACAGCTACGAATCAACACCGAAGCCGCGCTTGACGCGGCTAATCGATAAGGCAACCCATCATGGAACAGTCGTCGCAATTAACCGATCAACTCGAAATCGCAGGTTACGAACTCTCGCCGGAACAAAAGGCGGTTTGGAACTCGAGGAAGACCACAGCGGCTCAATGCCGGGTGTCGATTCGGGGGCGAGTCGGCCCGGACCTGATCACGGAAGCCCTGGCGCTTCTGGTCAGCCGCCATGAAATTCTGCGCACCGCCTTCATCTCGTCGCGTGAAGCCGTCGAACCTCTCCAGGTCGTGATGCCTTCGCTGCCGCCGGAGGTGGGCATCGTCGACTTGTGTGATCTGCAGGTCACCGAGCGTTCTGCAGCTTTTTCGCAACTCGCCCTGCAGGAATTGGCCGCTTTTGAAGAGCGACCGAAACCGGGAGTCCGCGCTCTACTCGCAGAGACCTCTCGTGACTCCTGGGAGTGCGTCCTCACTTTCGATTCGATGTATTCAGACCGGCGTGGGATGGACCACCTGGTCGCATCATTTGCCGAATGCTTCGTATCCGTGCGCGACGGCATTCCTGACGACGATGGTGTCGTGCAGTACGCCGATTTCGCCACATGGCACAACGAAGTTCTGGCCGGTGAAGACGGAGACCTGGGTCGCGCGTTCTGGAGAGAGCGGGGACTCGCGTCGGCCTCCCATCCAGTGCTGCCGTATGAAAATGACACGTGCACAGGCGATCAGCGTTCACCGGGCATTGTGACTACGCTTCTGGATCGATCCGTAACAGACGAAATTGACGAGTCCGCGCGCAATCTCAAGTCATCGCGGGCGGACTTCGTATTGCTGGCATGGCAGACGGTCTTGTTTCGAAATACCAGGCAGAGCCCCGCACTGCTGTTTGTGAATTTCGACCAGCGCAACGACAGCTCTATGGTTGGTCTGTGCAGCCGATGGCTCCCAATTGACTTGCCCATCGAAGAGTCCGAACGGTTTTCCACTCATCTCCGAAAGCTGAGTGCGCATATCGCGAAGGTCGCCGACTGGACTGACTACTACGACGGCGAAGCCCCCGGAGGTGTTGGATTCGACTTCATCGACGAGCTGCCGTCCCGCAAGGAAGGTGATGTTCGCATTGCGATTGGCGACCGGTTTGTTCCCCCGGCCGGACTCAAGCTCTGCCTGAGCTGCGTTCGCGGAGACGAAGCCTGGAGGATGGCGCTACAATTCGATCCCGATATCTTCACGCTCGCGCAGGCGTCCAGCCTGCTGGACCAGACCGTGGAGACCATCAAATCGGCGATCAACGCGAGTGAATACATCATCGATGATCTTGCATTGATCGATTCTCAGCGTGCGCTGGCGCTCTTCGAGCGCCTCAATGACACGAGCACCGATTATCCGCGTGACTTATCGCTCCAGGTCCTCTTTGAAGCCCGGGCGAGCGCCGCACCCGAAGCCGTCGCGGCGCGCTTGGGAGACCGCTCGCTCACTTACGCGCAACTCAACGAAATCGGCAATCGCGTTGCGAGGCGATTGAACGAGCTTGGCAGCAAACCGGGCGACTCGGTCGGGCTGTGCGTGGAACGCGGATTTATCATGCTGGGCGGCATCGTCGGCGTGATCAAAGCAGGATGCGCGTACGTACCCGTCGACCCTGATTGTCCGTCGGAGCGCGCAGAGCGCATCGCGCTCGATGCAGGCCTCAGAATCGTGCTCGCCGACAAACGCGGCAGTGCGCTGTTTAAGAACATTGACGGGATCGTGTCTGTGGAGATCGAGTCGATTCAGGAAGATCCCTCGGATCGCTCCAATCCCGCGTGCACCACGACGGGCGGCAGCCCCGCCTATATCATGTACACCTCGGGCTCGACCGGCGGCCCCAAGGGCATTTGCATCCCCACCGCGGCGTCGCGCGCCTGGTGCTCAATACCAACTATGTTTCGATCAAGCGGGGCGACAACATCGCGCAGATTTCCAACTGCGCGTTTGATGCAGCCACGTTCGAAATTTGGGGCGCGCTGTTGAACGGCGGCGTCGTCGTGATCATACCACGAGAGATCGTCCTCTCGGCTGAGGACTTTGCGGTAGCGCTGCGGCGCCAACCTGTCAAAGCCATGTTCCTGACGTCTGCCCTGTTCAACCAGATGGCTCAATCGATGCCCGGCGCATTCCACTCTGTCGACACCCTCATGGTCGGAGGCGATGCGGTGAATCCTGTCTGGGCTCGGCGCGTGCTATCAAGCGAGGGCAGCCCGCGGCGTCTTCTGAACGGCTATGGTCCAACCGAGAGCACGACTTTCGCCCGCACGTACGAGATCGATAACCTGCCCGAAAACGCCGGGACAGTTCCGATCGGAAGACCGATCGCCAACACCCAGGTTTTCGTCCTCGATCGATGCCTGCGTCCGCTTCCTCCCGGAGTACCGGGTGAATTGTTCATTGCGGGAGACGGTCTGGCGACCGGGTATGTGAATAATGCCGCCAGAACATCCTGGTCCTTCATCCATAGTCCCTTCGGAGCGCCGGGGTCACGAATGTATCGAACGGGCGACATGGCCCGGCTCCGGTTTGATGGTTGTATCGATTTCCTGGGACGCAACGACGACCAGGTTAAGGTCCGTGGTTTCAGAATCGAGCTCGGTGAGATCGAGGCCGCCCTGGTTGCCCATCCGGAGATCGACGCCGCCGCTGCGCTGGTTCGCGTTGACAACGCTGGCAACAAACGCCTGCTTGCGTACTACGTTACGTCGGCACGCGCGGAAGTGCGTCCCGCACCCACTGAGATAAAAGCATTCCTGGCCGCTCGCCTCCCGGAATACATGCTGCCCGGGTCCTTGATCAGACTCGACGCGCTGCCGCTGAACCGCAACGGCAAGGTGGATCGCGCCAAGTTGTCCTACGCCGCTTCCGAAGAGACTCACGAAAGTGAAACCCGAACCGCGCCGCGCAATCCGACCGAGGAACAGTTGCTGGGCATCTGGCGGCAGGTGTTGGGTATTGAGGAAATAGGCGTGGAGGACAACTTTTTCGAGCTCGGAGGCGATTCAATTCTGAGCATGCGGGTAGTGACAGAGGCGCGGAAACTGGGCATCGCTCTGACGGCAAAGCGCTTCCTGGAGTGCCAGACGGTCGCCGGCCTGGCCGCTGCAGCCGGCGCTTCCGAGCTGCGCGAGGATCTCAACTCCTCGCCGCTGAATGGACCGCTGGAACTCTCGCCTTCGCAAGCCTGGCACTTCGAGCGCCATGCTCCCGATTTCGGTCACTACAACATGGCCATCAGGCTGGAGGTCCCAAAGGTGCTCGATGACGCGGCACTTGAGACCGCGGTGCAAGCTCTCTTTATCCATCATGACGCGATGCGTCTCCAATTTCGCTGTGACGGCGAAGGATGGAAGCAGTCGACTGCGGAATCGGCCCCGGGAGCGTGTCTGGCCGTGATCGATTTGAGCCATCTCTCGAGTGAGTTCGCGCGCGAGGATGCCATCCGAACCAGGACCGCGGAGATCCAGGGCAGCCTTGACCACTTTGTCGGGCCGCTGATTCGCTTCGCGTATTTCAGGCCGCCCCAGGGGGCGCCCGGCACCTTGCTGGTGGTCACGAACCACCTGGTGGCCGACGCAGTCTCGCTGCGAATTCTGCTGGAGGACCTGGCAACCGCCTACCTGCAGGCCGAAGCTGGGCAACCGATCGAATTGCCTCCGAAGACGACGTCGTACACGCGGTGGACCGACCACGTAAAGCGTCGAGTGAAAGAAGGCGCGCTTGATCACGAGTTCCGCTATTGGATCGATGAACTCTCAGGCGCGGACGTGTCAGTCCGATGCGATCATACGCCGGAACTGGAACGCGACGATGTGGAAATGTGGTCGCGTACGATCGTGGAGCGTGTGAGCGAAGAAGATACGCGGTTCCTTCTCCAGGAAGCTC
Organism: Binataceae bacterium (SeqCode); assembly: GCA_052146355.1. GTDB lineage: Bacteria > Desulfobacterota > Binatia > Binatales > Binataceae > JAFAHS01. The sequence goes on from JBKQNE010000005.1 coordinate 34,987, forward strand.
CCGCCAAATTCAAGTCCAAATTCAACGAACTGCTGCTGGTGGCGTTCGCGAGAGCCTTCTCCCGCTGGAACATCGACAAGAAGGTATTTGTCGACCTGAGCGTCCACGGACGGGAGGCATTCGACGACGCCGGGCACGACATCTCGCGGACGGTCGGATGGTTCAGCGGGCTTGCTCCGCTTCTGCTCGAACCATGCGGAGGTGCGGAGTTCGCCGATGACCTCGCTCTGGTCAAGCGTAAATTGGCGCGCATGCCGAGAGGTGGAACCGGCTATCAAATGCTCCGTTACAGCTCCTCGGACTCCGAGGAGCGGAAGGCCTTGTTGAAGATTCCCTCTCCGGAGGTCTGCTTCGCATACCTGGGGCAGTTTGACGATCGGGCGCTGGGTAACTCGCCGTTCACGATGGCGCGAACGGCCGGCGGTCCGGCCCGAAGCCCGCGCGCCCGGCGGCGCTACCTGCTGGAATTGTTCATTGGGGTTGTCGATCGGCAGCTCGAAATCGAATGCAACTTCAGCCCGATTCGCTACGAAGAGAGAACCGTTCGCGCGCTTCTCGAAGAACTTGCCTGGACCCTGCGTTCGTTCAAGGAAGAAGGCGCATTCTGATCGATCCGATTTTGCAGATTCCCTGACTGAAAGGCGCGGTGGGCAAGGCCTCCGCGCCTTTCCTTTGGTGTCCTGGGCCAAATCGGAAACTCCCGTTCGGGCCAATACACAGAACGATCCGCCAACATTGGCGAACAGTTGCCCGCGCCCGGTGGTGTCGCCAGCCGGAATCGGCACTGTACACGGCGCTTTCATTCGAAAATTGGTGGCGATTGCGCGGCACCGCGACTGGCAGACTCCTTGCGATACAAGTCAAGCGCAACACAGGAGGTCAACATGCTGTCCGAAAACGAATCAGCCGCAGTCATCGTGAAACGCGACGAAAACGTTCATCGATGGATGCTTCGAACTTGCGCCGGCTGGATGCAGACGCCCTGGACCGACGATGCAGACGCAATCCAGGTCTCGTTGTGGATCAAGACATTGTGCGACGGACGGGTAACGATTCAGGTCGAGTAGCCCCGGGTTTAGCACACTAACGGAGAGTCACAAGGAAAATGCGTTACCGAGTGGTAGGTGTCATGGGAGCCGGAGTGATGGGCAGTGGTGTCTCGCAGGCGCTTGCGCAGAGCGGCCATCACGTCGTGCTGGTCGATTGCTCCGCGGACGCCCTCCAGTTTGCCCAGCGCCAGATAGCGAAGAACATCAGGCTCACCTGCATGCTCAACAAGTCAATCCGGGTGTCCCAGGACCAGGTTTTCTCGAGGATCAAATTTTCAACTAGTCCTGACGACCTCGCGGAAGCCGGGTTTGTAGTCGAAAACGTCACCGAAAACTGGGCCGTGAAGGAGTCGGTTTATCGGAAGATCGATCGCATTTGCGGTCCGGAGGTGTGCTTCGCGGTGAATACCTCGGCCATCTCAATCACGCGGGTTGGCTCGGTAACCTCCCGCCCCACTCAAGTGGTGGGCATGCACTTCATGAATCCAGTGCCGGTCATGCCGACGATCGAAGTAATTCGCGGCTTCCGTACTTCTCCCGCCACGGTTGCAGCGGCCCAGGACCTCGCACGCGACATGGGCAAGGAATCCATCGTCGTCGAGGACTCGCCGGGCTTCGTGACCAACCGCGTGATGATGCTCATGGTCAATGAAGCAATCTTCCTCGTGCAGGAAGGCGTGGCGCCGGCGCAGGAAGTCGACCGGCTCTTCAAGACCTGCTTCGGCCACAAGATGGGTCCCCTGGAGACCGCGGACCTGATCGGACTCGACACCATCCTCTATTCGATCGAGGTCCTGTCCGAAAGTTTCGATGACAGCAAGTATCGCCCCTGCACGCTGCTCAAGAAGATGGTGAGCGCGGGGCTGCTCGGACAGAAATCGGGAGAAGGCTTTTATCACTACAACTGATCGGAGTCCTTGTGCCGCCGCACAAGCCGAAAGACGGGAAACCACAAATGGATGCAACCAGCGCAATCGACGGATTCTTCGCAATCAGCTTCCCCGGACGGCAGCTGAATCATAACGACGACATTTTCGCCTCCGGGTTCGCGAACTCGATGTTCGCTCTCCAGCTGGTCAATTTCATCGAGAAGGAATTCAACGTCGAGATCGAAGACGACGATCTCGATATCGAGAATTTTCGCACCGTCGATCGCATCGGCGCACTGGTCGCGAAAAAGCTGGCCCGGGCGGCCGCGTGGGCGCGGTGATGGACATCAGCGCTAACAGTTCTCTTCAAGCGCCGCGCTCTCAGTTGGCGCAGCCGGATGGAAAGGCGTGGGCGCGTCTCTCGCAATCCAAAGGCGCGATACGCACACGACTACTCTGCTTTCCTTACGCGGGTGGCGGACCCTGGATTTTCTCGCGGTGGGGCGCTGTGCTCGGACCATCTTTCGAGGTGTGTCCGATTCATCTGCCTGGTCGCGGGATACGTTTCCTTGAGGCACCTCTGCGATCGATCAGGGGAATCGCATCGGCCGCCGCCCGCGCACTCTCACCACACCTCGATGCGCCCTTTGCCCTGTTCGGTCACAGCTTCGGGGGATTGGTGGCGTTCGAGTTCGCTCGCGCACTGCGTCAGCTCGGAGCTCGCGAGCCGGCGGCCCTGATTGCCTCGGCATCTCCCGCTCCCAGCATGGGCCGCCCGCGGCGCGGGCTGCACGAGCTCGACGACGACCGGCTTATAAGCGCGCTTGCAAAGATGGGCGGCACGCCGAAAACGATCCTCGGTGACCGCGAGTACATGCGTTCCGTATTGCCGACGATTCGTGCCGACTTCGAGGCGCTGGACAACTATGTTTATCGCGATGACGCCTCGCTGGACTGTCCGATAACCGCCATCGGGGGCCGGGACGACTCCAACATCACGGTTGAACAGCTCGCCGCGTGGTCGGACTTGACCAGAAGCGGCTTCCGGCTCCGGATTCTACCCGGCAATCACTTTTTCCTGAACTCTCACGAAGAACAACTGCTGTCGCTGCTCGCGCACGAATTGGGCGGAGCGGCGTCGGCGCTTTCAGGCAACTGAGCGGCAATCATGACGTTGAATTCAAATCCGGGTGAAAGCAGCCTGCGCACTACGGTCAGAGCCTTCGCGGATCGGTGGGTCGCCCCGGCCGCAGCTCGCATCGATCGCGACGAAAGCATTCCGCTCGATCTGCTCGGTGAACTCCGCCGTGAACTGCTGGGCTGCGCGTTACCGACAGCGGCAGGAGGCGGGGGCATCGATCCGCTCTCCTACGGCATCGTCAACGAAGAACTCGGCAGTGTCAGCGCCTCGGTGCAAGGCGTTCTGAATGTCCACAATATGGCGTCCCAGCCAGTGGCGCGCTGGGGCAGCCGCCAGTTGAGGGAGCGCTGGCTTCCGCGCCTCGCGACCGGGGAGTCGCTGGCGGCGATAGCGATCACGGAGGCAAACGTCGGCTCCGATGCCGAGCACGTGCAAACCACCGCCATCCGCGATGGCGACTACCACGTGCTGAATGGTGCAAAGCGATGGATCACCTGCGGACAGATCGCCGACGTATACCTTTTGCTCGCGCGCCACGAGCAATTGCCAACCGCATTTCTCGTCGGACGGCACGCCCCCGGGCTTACCGTTGAGCCGATTCGCGACATGCTTGGTTGCCGCGGCTACATGCTGGCGGAACTGAAGCTGCAAGATTGCCGCGTACCCGCCGAAGACGTAGTCGGCAGACCTGGATTCGGCTTCTCGCACGTGATCTCTCACGGTCTCGATTTCGGGCGATACGGTCTTGCCTGGGGGTGTGTCGGGCTGGCGCGAAGTTGCATTGAGGCCTCGGTCGACTACGCCTCGCGGCGCGAACAGTTCGGCGCGCTGATCCGGGACTACCAATTGATTCAACGCCTGGTCGCGAACATGTGCGTCAGGATCAAGGCGGCGCGGCTGCTGTGCGTCGAAGCCGGGCGGCAGCGCGCGCAGCGCGAGATGACAGCGATTGCCGCGACCACCATCGCAAAGTACTTCGCGTCACAGGTGGCGGGCGAAGCCGCGCGGGATGCGATCCAGGTTCATGGCGCGATCGGTTGCAGCTCGAAATATCCGGTCGAGCGTTACTTTCGCGACTCGAAAATCATGGAAATCATCGAGGGCACTTCGCAGGTTCTCGAACTCGTGATCGCACGACAGGCATACAACGAACATGCGGCATCGGCAGCATGAGGAATCGCCATGACCTATACCGAGAACTATGACATTTCAGGGCTGGACGCATCGCTGGTCGATCACATCGCGAGCACTATCCGAATCGGCTGCGCGACTCTCCAGTCGCTCGCTATCGACGAGGACTCCGGCACCCTGAGCATCGTCGCGTCGGACGCTGGAGCAATAGAGTACGTCAATGGTTTCGTTGCCCATGTCCGCGGCACGCGCAAGAAGCTGCGCAGCAAGGTGCTCCTTGCCAACTCCGCGGCGTCGATGTTCGACGGCGACATCGACGCCGAACTCGCGCGTTCCGGCGACCTGCTCGAGCTGGATGCCGGCCTGGCCGGCTTGCGAGGCGAGACGCTGGGACTCTTTCGATTCTTCGAGCGCGAGTTCGCCGCTATGGCGCGGCAGTATGAAGCGCAGGAACATCACTACCCGGTGATGCTCCCGGTCCGCATTCTTGAGGAGCTGAAATACTTCGAGCATTTTCCCCAACAGGTGACGTTCTGTGCGCATCTACCAGAGGATTTGCCGATGCTCGAAGAGATCGCGGGAGAAGTGCATGCGAACGAAGGCCGATTGTCGCCTGCCCTGCGATCGCGCCTGGCACCGCCCGCCCACGCCCTGAAACCTGCGGTGTGCATCCCATGTTACCGGCAGTATCGCGGGTCCCAGGTGCCGGACGACGGGATGGCGGTGACGATGCAAAATCATGTGTTTCGCTACGAAGGCGCGAATTTTCGATCGCTCGGCCGCTTGTGGGATTTTTCGGTCCGGGACATCGTGTTCTTCGGAGAACGCCAGGCGGTCGAGAATCTTCGGCGTGACGCCGTCGAACGCGCGATGGCGCTATGCAGAGAACTCGACCTCGAAGCCCGGGTCCAGCTCGCTAACGACCCCTTCTTCCTCGATCAATCCCGCGACAAGCGCGTCTATCAGCGTATGGGTGAGGTCAAGTACGAGCTGGTGTTGCCGCTCCCCCATCGCGGCGGCGAGGAACTCGCGGTCTCCTCGTTCAACCTGCATCGCGACTTTTACAGCGGCGTATACAAAATTCATTTGGCCGGCGGAGCAACCGCAGAGACCGCCTGCGTGGGGTTCGGCCTGGAGCGGTGGCTGTATGGCTTTGTGAGCCAGAAGGGGCTCGACCCAAGCCGGTGGCCGTCGCGAGTCAGCGAGTTTGTTCAAACCAGCGAGCCCCTGAAAAGGCAAGGATGAGGGCATGAACGCGCAACCAATTTCCCCCGCGATCGCAGGTTTTGTTGACGCACTTCTCGGCGGACGATGCGACTGGCCGCTGATCGTGCCGTTTCCCTCCCAACCCGACGATGACAAGGTTTTGGGGGATCGATTCCTTCGCCAATTCGATTCCGACCTGCGCAGGATCATCAAGCCCGATGCTGATGCGCAAGACGGAAAGATTCCGCTCGCATCAATCGCCGAGCTGGCCGGCAAGGGCTACCTGGGCATGCGCATTCCGCGAGAATTTGGCGGGATGGGATTATCCGAGCATAACTACTTCAGAGCCCTGAGCCTCACCGGGACCTGGTGTCTCTCCACAACCTGCACCATCCTCGCCCATTCCAGTATCGGCCTGACGGGACCACTGCTGCTCTTTGGTAACGAAGAGCAAAAGCGCAAATACCTGCCTCGCCTGGCTCGCGGCGAACTGTCGGGGTTTGCCTTGACTGAGCCGCTGGCCGGAAACGACTACAGCCGGACCACGAGCACCTTGATGCCGTCGAGAGAGGATTACCTTCTGAGCGGCGAGAAGCTCTTCATAACCAACGCTCCTATCGCTCATTTCCTCTGCGTGTTCGCGAGAATCGGCGATGCGGGCGATCGCTATGCGCTGGCCATCGTCGAAACCAATCAGCCCGGCTTCTCAGTGGTGGAGCAATGCTCTTTCCTCGGGTTGCCCGGTATTCACAACGGGATGGTCAGGTTCGATCAAATGAGAATCCCGCGCGACGCCGTGATAGGGCAGGTCGGCTGCGGATTCGATCATCTCATCGATGCGGCCACGGGCGGCTGGATGACGCTCGCCTCGGTATCAGCCGGTGTGTCGCGTCATTGCCTCCGCATCCTCAGGGACTGGGCCAATCGGCGGGTCCAATGGGGCAATTCAATCGGCAAGCATCAGGCGATTCAGAAAATCCTGTCGCAGGCCGCCGCCAACGCCTACGCGATCGACAGTGTCGCAAAGTTCACGATGACGGCCGCGGGCAGCCCGTCGAAACAGTTCAGGACACTCGCGCGCGTGGCCAAGTACTTTGGCCAAGAGCAATGCTGGCGAGTGGTCGACGATGCTTTGCAGGTCTGCGGCGCGCGCGGATATGAGACTTTCCGTTCGGCCCGCCGGCGCGCGGAGGCCTGCGCGTATGAGGAGCGCCACGACGAGGAACTAACGGCGCCCGTCGATCGGATCTTCCGCGATTTTCGGCTTTTCCGCCTCGCCGAGGGATCGAGCCAGACCCTACCGCTGATGATCGCACTCGATTTGTTCTCCGGCTGCATGACCCAATCGCCTCGCAGCGGCGACGTTGATCGCGAAGCGATTCGGTCTACCTTGGCGGGACTGAGCCCGGAGAACCTCGAACATGCGGCCTTCGTCGACCGCGCAGCCGCGCTTTTGGCGCACGAAGCTCGCGAGAGTGTCGGAACGTATGGTGTCGGGCTCGAACACGAGCAGGAAGTGCTGATCTGCCTGGGTGATATCCTGACTGAGCTGGTTGCGATGAGCGCGAGCCTGGCGCGCGCCAACCAGCGGGATGATGAATCGACGCGAGAGGACAGGCAGCAACTGGCGGGTCATTTCTGTCGCGACGCCCAGTGGCGGATCGGTCGCAACTTCGATCAAATAGCCTCGCATCAGGCGGGCGCTTTTGCACCGATTAGTGAGCGACTCCTGAGCGGAGGCCTCGATTGGATGATGCGGGACGTCGCGAATCCCTAGAGAATTGGCGCTAATCCGGGCGAAAAGAAGGTAAATTCCTAAATTCTCGATGCCGAATCGTTAGACGGTGAAAAGCTGCTATAAAACAAACCGGATAGCTGGTTGACAACCATACGTTCGGTTGTTATATTGGCTCCAAGTCAGGGAGGAAACCATCAATGATTTGCAATGCTGTCGAAATGGAGCGGGTTAACCGCGTCTACCGGCGCGGAGAGTTCGAGGTTCTCGCAGTCAACGAGGTTACCCTGACGATTCCGCAGGGAAAGTTTGTTGCGATCATGGGTCCCTCGGGTTCAGGAAAAACTTCGATTCTTAACCTCATCGCGGGAATCGACCACGCCAGCAGCGGAACCGTCACGGTAGCGGGCAACGACCTTGGGGTTTTGAGCGATCGCGAACTGGCCGGATGGCGCGCACACAACGTTGGCCTGATATTCCAGTTTTACAACCTGATTCCAGTTCTTAGCGCTCGCGAAAACGTGGAGCTGCCCCTCATGCTGACGGATCTTCCGAAGTCAGAGCGCCGTACCCACGTGGAGGCTGCGCTCAGGGTCGCGGGGCTCGCGGATCGGATGGATCACTATCCGAATCAACTTTCCGGCGGCCAGGAACAGCGCGTGGCGATCGCGCGCGCCCTGGTCACTGACGGAACAATCATAATCGCGGACGAACCCACCGGAGACCTGGACGCAAATTCCGCCAGCGAGATTCTCACACTGCTGCGGGAACTGAGCGCCCGCTATCACAAGACGGTCATCATGGTGACTCACGATCCGCGCGCCGAACGTTACGTCGACTCGGTGTTTCGCATGGACAAGGGCATCCTGGTCGCGGTCGAACACATGACTCACGACTCCGGACCCGAGCCTGCCCGGGAGACGCTGGTCGAGATGGCGAATGGCGCTCACGCGTAAGTCATTACGCGAGCTCCACGGAGGGAGACCCCATGGATATTCTACGGCTCATACTAAAGAACCTGAGACGCAATCGCCGCCGCACCATACTTACGGTGCTTTCCATCACTGTGTCGCTCTTCATTTTTTCCGCGCTGGCGAGCCTGCCCGGCGCGGCGCGCGAGATGCTCGGCGCGAGCGCTTCGTCCCTGAGAGTAACGGCCCACAGCAATGTAGGCCTGACCTATCCGCTGCCGGAATCGCTCGAGCGCAAGATCGCGTCGATGCCTCATGTTCGGGCGGTCGCAGCCGTGACCTGGTTCGGGGGGATCTACGACAAACCTTCGAACCAGTTTCCCAATTTCGCGGTTGATCACGAGCAGTTCGGCAAGATCTGGCCGGATTGGGGCGCCTCACCGGAGGCCCTGGCCGCCTTTCAGCGCAAGCGGATCGCGTGCCTGGTAGGCCCTTCAACCATGAAGCGATTTCACTGGCAGGTCGGGCAGCAGATCATCCTGCGCGGGGTGTTCGTGCCGGTTACCGTCACGCTGGAGATCGTCGGAGAACTGGGTGAGCGCGCCGCTGACTTTCTGATTTTTCGCCGCGACTATTTGCAGGAAGCGCTCGGCCAATCACTGTGGGTCAATAATTTCTGGATTCGGGTCGATAGCCCGCAGTCGATTCCCAGCGTGATTGCCGAGATCGACAGGAGTTTTCGCAACTCCGAGAACGAGACCCGCAGCGAATCCGAGGCGAGTTTCATGGGCGGGATTTTTGGCAGCTACCAGTCCTTGTTCGCGGCCGCCGAGACCCTCGGCCTGATCGTCGTGGTGGCGATCATGCTGGTCGCGGCCAATACCGCCGCAATGTCTATTCGTGAGCGACGGGCCGAGGTCGCGATCTTGCGCTCGCTCGGCTTCACTTCAGAAACCGTATTTTCGCTGCTGATCGGCGAATCCATCTTCGTTGCAGCTGCCGGAGGTTTGCTTGGGAGTCTCGGTTGCTATGCGGTCTTCAAGCTGTTGGCGGTCGGAGCATCAGCCCTGGGCCCACTGGCGGTAATCAAGATGCCGGGCTGGGTCCTCGCTCAAAGTCTTATCATCGCGATGTTGATCGGCGTTTCGAGTGCGCTGGTTCCGGCGATCGGCGCCGCGCGCCGCAACATCGTAACTGCTCTTCGCGAGGCGGTGTAATCATGGCAGTCCCACTCCGATACAACATTCGCAATCTGCTGGCGCGGCGCATGTCGACGCTAATGACGATGGGCGGAATCGCGCTGGTGGTCGGCATTTTCACCCTGATGATGGCGATGGTTGGCGGCCTTCGCCAGGCGATCGTGAGCACCGCCTCTCCCGACAACCTGGTCGTGGTTCGCAAAGGATCGACGACCGAGACCAACTCCACCATCTCCATCGAACAGTACAACGCCATCCGCTTTCTCAATGGCATCCGCCGCGATGCCGCCGGGGAACCGCTGGCCTCGCCCGAACTTGCGATGCAGGTGTTCCTGCAACGAATCGGTGGCGCAAGCGACAATATCGTCGTGCGCGGCGTGTTGCCGGTCGCAGCCGAGGTTCACGACGGCGTCAAACTAATCGCCGGACGGATGTTCCATCCAGGACTCAAGGAAGTCGTCGTGGGCGCGAACCTTGCCCAGCGGTATCGAAACTGCCAGCTCGGATCGACGCTTCGGTTCGGAAGAGATCAATGGAAGGTGGTGGGCATCTTCACCGCGCGCGGGAGTTCCTTTGAATCGGAAATCTGGTCGGATCTCCATGAACTGATCGCTGACAGCAGGCGTGGCGACTACTACTCGTCAGTGCGGTTGCGTACCAGCGGGGGCGCGGAGCGGCGCGCACTGATCAGCCGAATCGAACACGACCCGCAAATCAGCCTGCATGCTGAAACCGAGACCGACTACTACGCCGAGCAGTCGGTCGCCGCCAACCAGCTTGCCGCCATCGGCATGGTGGTCGCTCTCATCATGGCAATCGGAGCCGTCTCCGGCGCCATGAATACAATGTACACCGCGGTGGCCGCGCGCGTACCCGAGATCGGGACCTTGCGCGCGTTGGGCTTCAGCTCTGCCAGCATTCTCTCATCGTTCCTGTTTGAGGCGATGATCCTGGCCCTGGCCGGTGGGATCGCAGGGGTGGCGCTGGCGCTTCCGATCAACGGATTCACTTCCAATTTCACCAACTTCTTCAGCTACTCCACCTTGAGTTTCAAGTTCCAGGTCACCGCCCGCACCGTCATCGAAGCAATCCTGTTCGCTGCCGTGATGGGGGCGCTCGGCGGCTTTCTTCCCGCTCGGCAGGCAATTCGAATGCGCCTGGTTGAATCCTTCAGGAGGACCTGATCATGCCCAGTGCGCCCGCAATTGAGACACGGATGGCGGACCTTGCGCAGTTGAGCATCGTCCGCTCCAAACCCCGGACGCCGACCCCGAAGCACTTCAACTGGAAGCTGCCGATCTTCGCCGCGTGCCTGACCGTGGCGATCACCGCGGCCTGGTACGTCGCCGACTACGTCCGGAGCTCACGTACCATGGTGGTGCAAACAGCCCCGGCGGAAACGGCCTCGGCGGGCGGCGCCGGCGTGATGCTGAGCGGTTCCGGATACATCGTCACCGCGCACAGCTACGTCAAGGTCGGGACCCTCGTGAACGGCCAGATAGTCGAAGAACCGATCGAAGAGGGGCAATACGTACGGAAGGGCGACCTATTGGCGCGTATCAATGACGTCGATTACCGCGCCCATCTCGGCGAGGCAAACGCCGACTACGTGCGTATGCAGGCGGAATCGACGCTGGCCGATCAGAGGGTCGAGCGAACGGAGCAGCTGTACCAGGCAGGTATCGTGTCGCGCGAAGAATACGATTCCGTAATGAGTGCGCAGCGGGTTGCGCACGCCTCCCTGGAGCATGCCAAGTCCACGGCCAATTACGCCGAATCCCAGGTCAGGCAGTGCACCGTCCGTTCCCCGCTAAACGGTGTGGTGTTGCGCAAGTTTCACGACGTCGGAAGCACGATTAACTATGCGTTCGAATTGCAAGGCCTGGGCGGATCGACCGACATCGCGCTGCTGGCGGATACCGACGACTTGCGAGTCGAGCTTGATGTGAGCGAATCGGATATCGCCAAAATCCACCTCGGCATGCCGGCCAGTATCACGCTCGATGCGTATCCTGACCGATCCTTCGACGGGACGGTCGTCAAGATCTACCCGGAAGCGGACCGCCAGAAGGCGAGCATAAAGGTGGAAGTCCGCCTGCTTCATCCCGACTTGTCTCTGGTAGGGCCGGAGATGAGTGCCAAGGTCAACTTCCTGGATTCACCTGCCAACCATAATAAGGACCCGGGTCCCGGCGTCGAGGTGCCGGCGGCGGCTCTCGTTACCGCCGAGGATGGATCCTTCGTGTGGGTGGTGAACGACGGGCGCGCTCGTCGGGTGCGCGTCGAGACAGGACCACAGGTGGGCGACAACATCGGGATCGAGCGCGGCCTCAACGGTTCCGAGACGGTTATCCTGAATGCGAATAACCTTGCCGAAGGCGAGCGCGTCGCCGAGCAGGGCGGCACCGATCAACAGTGACTGATACGAGGGTGAATCCGCGTGATGCAACCGGTGCGCATCGACTCCGGAGAAGTCCATGTCTGGATGGCCGAGACCGGCGCGGGGGTTCACTCGTGCGATCTTCAATCGTGTCTCGAGCTGCTCAGTTCGCGGGAACGTCTTGCGGCCGGGAAACTCAGGATCGAATCCCGGCGCGTTGAGTATGTAGTCGCGCACGCATTGGTTCGGACTGTCCTGTCGCGCTATTGTGCGGTCGATCCTCGCAGGTGGAGTTTCCATCCGCAAAAGTACGGAAAGCCGAGGATTGCCCGGCCGGCCGTTCCTACTCTTCGATTCAATCTGTCTCACACCGACGGTTTGGCCGTTTGCGCAATTGCCCGGGCGGCAATCGGCGTCGATGCCGAGCGCATCGTTGGTTCCACGCCGGCGGTGGACATGGCGCGGAGGTTTTTCAGTTCGGAGGAGGCAGATCGAATAGCCGCACACGAACCGAACCTCGCGCTGGTTCACTTCACGGAACTCTGGACGCTTAAAGAGGCGTTCCTTAAGGCACTGGGATGCGGACTGAGAGTCGGACTCGACCGCTTTGGATTTACAGTGAGAGAGGGCCCGTACCCCAGGCACGCGATCGTCAGGAATTGCCTGCGAGAGTCGAAGATTGCTTCGCGATGGAATTTTGTGGTGCTGCGCCCATCGGAGGAGCATCTCCTATCGGTCGCGATGCCGGCGCTCGAGAGCGTAGTATTGCGCCGGGTTCCAGTTCAGGCTCTCGGAAACAGGCCGTCACGCGATATGGGTAGTCCGAGCGCGCCGTCTCCCGGAAGCGCTCTTGGCGCGGGAGATGCCGGCAGTTCCGGACTTCGTCTGGCAGCCGCGCAAAAAGATGTCTACCGCGTTCAGGAGCCGTGCCTCCAATGAGCCACGGGTACCTTGCCACCATCGGACCAGCCAGTTGCCGCCGGTGAAAAGATATATTCCAGTGAGCATTTCCGCGAGCTGGTTGGGATCGAGTTCAGACCGAATCTCGCCGCGCTCCTGGCCCTCCTTGAACAGGTCCGAGAGCAGCCCATAGGTAGCCAACTCTTTTTCCCTGAGGCGTCCGGTGGCTGCGAAAAGGTTTGACTTTTGGAGCACGACGGTCATGAACTCGCGGTCCTTCGACCAACCGGAGGCGATTGCCTTGACGTAATCGCGCACTCGGTCCGAGACGCTCCTTGCTCGTTCGGTCAACTCTCTGCGCAGCAGATCTGACGCGCCTTCGACCCAGTCCAACACAAACTCGTGCAAAAGCTCATCTTTGCTCGAGAAATAATTGAAAAAGGTCGCCTCGCTTATGCGGAGCTTCGCAATGATGTCCTGCACCCGGGTGCGGTCATATCCGCGCTCGCGAAAGAGTGCGATCGCAACCTCGATTATCTGCCGGCGCTGATATTCCTTTTTTTCCTCACGCAGCCCCATCCCGGCACCTTGCCCCCGATTCTGCCTTCGGCCTGCGCCGCGGCGCAGTAAGCGGCAGGCATGTAAGAATACCGCCACACCGCCGCGGCGCATCTGCTTTCGAACGGACGATCTTTCAGTCGTTCGCGCTCAGTGGCTCAGACTAAGGCCGCGAGCTGCGAGATCACATACACCAGGGCGATACAGCCGAATAGCACACCCACCAGTTCCTCCAGGAAAGCGCGCTTCACGAAAGCATCGTCGCGAGAGATTCGTTTGTCAGCAGTTGCGTTCATGATGAGTCCTCCTTAATGCATTCTATAGTATCTATATAATTAGAGTTACCCTAACAGTCAAGAGGCTCCAGTGTGGAAATCTGGCCGCGACCTCAGCGCTTGATTCAGCGCCTGCAAGATCTCGTCAGACGTTCGAAACCACCAATGAATTAGCGTGGATTAAGTTTTGAGAAGGGACCAGGTTCGGGCTTAGGTTTTCGGCAGGCACAGGCGTACTATTCCAACGATCACCTCACGAAATGCGGCAGCACGTCTGACGCAAACAGATCGAGCGAATAGCGTGACTGCTCGTAGTTCAGGTTGCCCCATGCGAACGACAGCACCAGATAGTTGGAGCCGGTTTCCTCGAAGAAGGCGGCGATCTTTTCGCGCGCCGTCTTCGGAGACCCGACGATGGCCGCATCGGCTGAACGTGCGCGCAGCAGATCGTCGGTGAACAGCGTCGGGATAGTGCCAAAGTCACGCCATAACTTGACGATGTTGTTGTAATAGACGCGATACGCGGGTACCGCGATTTCCTCGGCTTGCTGGTCCGACTCCGCGATGAAGAAGTGCCGCACGGCGCCAATCTTTGGCTCCCCGACGTGAGGATTAAGATTGTCGGAGTGGTCGCGAAATTTATCCAGCAGGAAACGATAGGCCTGCACGGTTCCCTTGACGATTGCGTTGGGACCGCCGGTCACGATCTGCATTCGATGACGCGCGGCGAACGCCAGACCGTCCGGAGTCGAGGCGCCATACCAGAACGGCGGATTTGGGGTTTGTTTCGGCGCGACTTCGATGGGCGCGCCGGCAAATTTGTAGCGCTCGCCACGATGCGAAACCTTGCGCTCGCGCAGACCCTTGACGATCACCTTGAGCGACTCCTCGAAAATCTCGCGCGACTCGATGAAGTTCACATTGAAGTGCGCGAGTTCGTAGGGCGAGATGCCGCGCCCGACCCCCACCTCGAGCCGTCCGCCGCTCAGCTGATCGAGCATGCAAATTTCCTCGACCAGCCGAATCGGATGATACAGCGGCAGCAGATACACCAGCGGTCCCAGGTGAATCCTGCGCGTGCGCATCGCGACGGCGGCGAGAAACACATTGGGCGAGGGACTCATCCCGAGTGGCGTCGAATGATGCTCGGCGAGGTGGTAGCAGAAGATCCCGGCGCGATCCGCAGCCTCAATCAGTTGCAGGCGCTCCTCGTATAGCTGCTCGAGCGGAATATCGCGGCGCTCCAGATGATCGAAAATCCCGAATGCAACTTCCATAGTGAGGCCTCCTCAGGCGGTTACACCGAGGGATCTTTGTGTCGGCGGCGACTGCTTTGGGGCACCCACCGCGATTTCCGTCGCATCGCCATCGCCGGCTCCAACGTTGCGTTTCTTACACCTTGCACCTCTTCGATGGCAAAGGCGCTTTGGCGCTATGGCATAGTCGCGCTTCACTTATGGGCATCGTTTCGATAGCAGTTCTCGCAGCAGCTTAGCTTCGGGTTCAGACGGAATTGTGAGCAGCGAGGACTATGAATTTCATCAGCCGGAATCGAACCCTGACCAAATACCCGCTGGGGCCGCATCGATGGGCCCTGTTACTGATGACCGTCCTCGCAGTCATCCTCGCCTCCTACGAATTCCAACTCGCGCCGGTGCTATCGCTGCTGCTGCCCTACCTTCATCTGAGCAAAATCGGTTACGGGTACTTCGTCTCATTCGCGGTGGTGGTCTCGGCGTTTTCCGCTTTCTTCGGCGGACCGCTCGCCGATCGATATGGACGCGTGGTCATCATCGACTCGTGCCTGGCCGTGGTCACGCTTCTGGTGTTCGCCAACCTGCTGGTGGCAGGAATCAAATCGTTCATCGTGGTCCGCACCACGATGGGTATCGTTGCCGGCCTGATGGCAGGTGCCGGCGCCGCGCTGGTCCGCGACATGTCGCCGCGCCTCAGCCGTGCTCTCGCCTTCGGCCTGCTGACGATTGGGCCGGTCGGCTCAAACTATCTCGCCAACTTCATCGCCGGAGTCACTTTGCCGATCTATCACACCTGGCAATCGCAGATGTGGATCATGGGATTCCTCGGAATCGCGATGTACATCCCGATTATTTTGTTTCTGAAAGATCTCAGCCCTGAGCTGAGGGTGCGAATCTACCAGAGCGAGATCGCGGCGGTCGAAGCCGAAGGGCACAGACTTCCGTCCGCTTCCGAACTTCCATCGAATGCTCGCGATGCCTTCGCCGCATTGCTGAAGCATTTTGAGCCCTGGCTGATGGTGCTGCCATTCACGGTCAGCCTGTCGCTCTATATCGCGATTCAGGTGTTTGGCCCGCTGATGTTCACCGAGTCGTTTCACTACACTCCCGCCGATGCCGCCGCGATGTGCGCGTATTTCTGGCTGGGAAATATGGGCGCGCTCGTCGTGACCGGATTGATCTCCGATCGGCTGCAGATGAGAAAACCGATTGCGATCCTCGGCGCGATACTGACCTCGGTCCTCCTCGTATGGTGGATTCCGACCTTCGGCGAGACGCTGCCGCGCCACACGATGACTATCGTCGCGACGGTGCTTGGATGCTGCCTGGCGATCGGATCGGTACCGTGGGCCGCGCAATACTCCGAAGCGCTCGAGGAGATATCACCGGCATTGCAAGCCACCGGATGGGCCTTCTATGGCCTGATCACGCGTGGCTGGGTCGCAATATCGGCGCCCCTGATGCTGACGATCGCGGTACGATACGGATGGGCATCGTGGATGAAATTCGCGCTCGCCGCGTTCATATTCTTTGGTCTCGCGATGGCCTTCACGCATCCGAGCGCGGTTCCTGCCGTAAGGGTATCAACGAAGCGCGAGCCCCATCCCGCCGTCGTCTGACAGTAAAGGAGCACGCCAAATGAGGTTCGGACTCTTCTATGAACATCAGCTTCCCCGCCCCTGGAGCGAACACAGCGAAGAGCAGCTGATTCATCACGCGCTCGAACAGATTGAACTCGCCGACCGGCTTGGTTTTCACAGCGTATGGGAGGTGGAGCATCACTTCCTCGAGGAGTATTCGCATTCGAGCGCGCCGGAAGTGTTCCTGGCGGCGGCGAGCCAGCGCACAAAGAACATCCGGCTCGGACACGGCATCATTCTCACCGCGCCCGGCTACAATCATCCCGCGCGCACCGCGGAGCGGGTCGCGATGCTCGATCTCGTCTCCCATGGGCGGGTTGAATTCGGATCGGGCGAATCGGGCTCACTGTCCGAACTGGGCGGCTTCAACCTTGCTCCCGCGCACAAACGCGAGATGTGGCGAGAGGGCCTCGAAGTCGCAATCCGCTGCATGAGCGAGACGCCGTTCGCGGGCTTCGAGGGCAAGTACGTGCGGATGGAGCCGCGCAACGTGGTGCCCAAGCCGGTCCAGAAACCGCATCCGCCGCTGTGGGTTGCGTGCTCCCGCCGCGAGACCATCCTGCTCGCCGCAGAACTGGGAATCGGCGCGCTGACTTTCTCTTTCATCGACCCGGAAGAGGCGGTCCATTGGGTAACGGACTACCGCAAGACGCTCGCCGAACGATGCGTGCCGATTGGCAGGGCGATCAATCCCGAGGTCGCGTGCGTGACACCGATGATGGTCCATCACGACGAACGTGAAGCGATCCTGCGCGGGCTGGAAGGCGGAAATTTCTTCGGCTACTCGCTGGGCCACTTCTACATCTTCGGCGACCACAAGCCGGGGCGCACCGACGTGTGGAGTGAATTTCAAAAGCGGCGCGCCGAGCGCGGCTTCTCGCCCGATGTGGCAATCGCGATGCGCCAGCGGCGGCTTGCTACCCGGCTGGCAGATTCCAGCGGGGCACAGCAGGGAATCCGCGGCGCCGTGGGAACTCCCGATCAGTTGCGCGAGTATCTGCGTCGCTACGAGGAAGCCGGCGTCGATCAGATGATCTTCGTGATGCAGGCAGGCAAGAATCGGCACGAGCATATTATGGAGGCGATAGAGCTGTTCGCGCGCGAAGTGTTGCCGGAGTTCGCCGAGCGCGATGAGGAGTTGCGCCGCCGCAAGCGCGACTTGCTCGCCCCCGCTCTCGAAGCCGCGATGAGCCGCAGGCCTGATCACGCGCCAAAGGTGCCCGACGACTACACGGTGCCGGCGCTGGCGAAGGCGCTGGTCGAAGCGCACGGCGGCCAGGGACTGGTAGAGAAGCTGGCCAGCGATTCGGCGATCGGAATTCCGCGGCCGCGCGATTTGCAAGAACAACTGCTACAGCGCCGGCGTTAGAGGTGGGAACCGCACGTGCCGCTGCGTCTGTCTGATTGCCGGCGCACAGGCGCCAGGAGAATATTCCCGGGAGGTCAAAGGAAATGAGCAGGCATCCGATTCGATTTGGTTTCCAGTCCGGACAACAGAATGTCACGTGGGAGCGGATGCGCGACTTCTGGGGAAAAATGGACGCCTGGGGCTACGACTCGCTGTGGGCCTTCGATCACTTCTATCCGATCTTCACGCCCGACCCGGCCGGTCCCTGCATGGAGAACTGGACGCTACTGAGCGCACTCAGCCAGCATACCAAGCGCGCCCGCATCGGGGCGCTCGTCAACAGCAACACCTATCGCAATCCGTGCCTGACGGCGAAGATGGCGGCCACGCTCGACCACGTAAGCGGCGGCAGGCTCAATCTCGGCATCGGCGCCGGATGGTATGAGCTGGAGCATCGGAGCTTTGGGGTCGACTTCAAAACCCTCCGCGGTCGTCTCGAGGCGCTCGATGAGTCGTGCCAGATAATCAAGGGAATGTTCACTCAGGACAAAACCACTATCGAGGGCAAGCACTACCAGGTGGTCGACGCGGTCTGTAATCCCAAGCCGCTACAGAAGCCGCACATCCCGTTCATGATCGGCGGACGCGGAGAAAAGTCCCTGCTCAAGATCGTCGCGAAACACGCCGACATGTGGAATACGATGCATGCGAACCCCGCCGAGATGAAACGCCTGATCGACGTGATCGAGCGGCACGGCGACACGGTCGGGCGCAATACCGACGAAATCGAAAAGACCATCATGATGCCGCTGTGCTACCGGGCGTCCAGGGAACGCGAGCAGATGATCTCCGGGGTGGTGGCGGGCATGGCGAGGATCACGCCCGAGCAGGCGCGCGATCGAATCATGATCGGCGGCAAAGACGAATGCCTCGACAAAATCGCCCAGTACGCCAAGGTCGGCGTCACCCACTTCATCTTCAGCCTGCGCTGGCCGATTCTCGTTGAAGACGAATTTCAAGCATTCGCCGAAGAAGTGATTCCAGCGGTCCGCCAGCAGTAAGGACTTGTACCCCCGGTTTAAGGCGCACTCATCCCGCGTCGAGCCGGATCTCCCATCGGACTCAGGCGCTACACGCGGGCGGTCACTCGTAGCGGAGCGCTTCAATCGGATCGAGCCGTGAGGCTTTGCGTGCGGGATACCATCCGAAGAACACGCCGACACCCGCCGCGAAGGCAAATCCACCTATCACAGCCGCTGGTGAAATCAGCGTCGGCCATTGGGCCAGCGCGGAAAGCACCTTCGAAGTGACTATTCCAAGAACTGCTCCGGCCAGCCCGCCCATGACGCTGAGCAATGCCGACTCCACCAGAAATTGCAGCAGAATCTGCCGGCGACGGGCCCCGAGCGCCATCCGGATGCCGATCTCGCGCGTGCGCTCGGTGACGGAAACCAGCAGAATATTCATGATGCCGATGCCGCCGACAAGCAGCGAGATCGAGGCGACAATGGCCAGAAGGATCGCCATGACGCGGCTGCTGCCCTCGGCGGTCTCGGCGATCTGGCTGAGGTTGCGGATGTCGAAATCCTTTATGTCGGTCGGCTTGATGCGGTGGCGGCGGGTCAGGATGCGGTCGATTTCGGCGATCGACGTCAAAATCCTGTCCTGCGCCGTCGCCTGAACATAGATCGAATTCACATAGCCGGTGAGGCGCGGTTGGAGGTTGAACGGATTGGGCGCCGGAGGATAAAGCGCCGTCAGATTCGTCGCCTGGTTCGGCGAGGCGACGCCGAGCACTTTTTCCTCGCCGGTCTTGAACGGGATCATCACCAGATCGTCTTGATCCTGGCCCCACATGCTCTGGCCCTTGGCGGTGAGCACGCCGACGACGCGCAACGGAAAGCCCTTGATGAGGATCGTCGCGCCGATCGGGTTCTCGCCATGCGAGAACAGCTGTTTTTGCACCGTGCGGCCAATCACCACGATGAGGGCGGCGCTCTTCTCGTCCTCTTGG
>JBKQNE010000006.1:0-23427 GCA_052146355.1 Binataceae bacterium (SeqCode)
ACGAAGCGCGGCAGTTGGGCGATATCCGGCCCGACTATCATATGGTCAAGAATTACAAGTTCCTGGGCCGCTTCGACACGCTGGTCCTGAAGGACGCCGACTTCTTCGCGTTCTATCGTCCCTGGTACGACGCGGAGGGCACGCTGAAGAACAAAGGCCGCGCGGATCCGAATTCGGACGCGTTCAATTACAACCATCAGACGCTGCAGCAGGAATACTTCCGTAACGACCTGCACGAGTACTACGGGCAGTTGAACTTCACGGACAACTTCTCGGCGCGTATCGGCAAGCAGGAAGTCATCTGGTCGGAAGCCGATGCGCTGTCAGGCACGGAAATCACCAACTCGGTCGATTCGACCTACCACGGGTTCATCCCGTTCGAGTCGGCGGAAGACCTGCGCAAGAACGTCAGGATGGTGAAGTTCAACTACATCCTGCCCGACTTCATGAAGACCGCGAACAACGAGTTGGAAACGTTCTGGATCCCCGGCGACTACCAGGGCAACGGAGTCGTTGCGAACGTCAACGATGCGCGTTCGCCGTGGGCGGTCGCCGCGGCCGAGGGAGCGCCGGGCGCAACGCCGGCCGCCGTCGCGCTGGCGAGCAATGGCGTCAATCAGAACGGGCAGCCGGTCCAGGTCCGCAGCTTCCTGCAGCAGACCTTCAAGCCGATGATCAACCTGGGCGGCTTCTACGCGTACAAGAACGTTGTCCAGACCAGCCCGAATCCATCGAACTCGATTGAGAACAGCGAATTCGGCGCGCGGTTGTCGAGCTTGCTGCCGGTCGGTAACGGTCTGCAGGCCAGCTTTATCTACCTGTACGAGAATCGGAACGACGCGACCGGCATTTGTACCTCGTGCGCAGGACACGGGACGCCGCTGTTCACCGGGCAATACTTCTACGGCGGTCAGTTTGGATCGGGGATTCGACGCCCTGCGCCGCGCGCTGGTGTTCCGGTGGTTGGTACCCTCGACATCCTCCTGGTCAACCGGTTCCGCCGCAGCAACTACTTCGGTTTGACCGGCACGTATTACGACAAGGAATTCACGGATATCGTCTACCGCTACGACACCCTGTACACGAACAACCAGGGCATTAACGTAGGCAGCACGGCCGAATGGGCCTCGAACGCCCGGTTCATCGTGGCCGGCGACCGCCCGACGTATATTCCGTGGATTTCCAAGCAGCACACGTTCCTGACCGCGCAGTACGTCAACACCTGGTATCCCAACCGTCCGACTGATTCCGTGCCGAGCATCGCGAATACGCTCGGCAAGGTCCGCGAGGACAGTAACTTCTTCTTCGTGTCCGCGGTTAACTGGGTGCTCAACGGCCAGTTGACGACGACCAACGCGTGGGTCTGGGACGTCGACGACAACGTCGGCGATGTGCAATCGACCAACGTGTATCGCTATTCGCGCAACGTGCTGCTCGGTGTAAACGCCGTGTGGTTCCTCGGCCGGAGCGGTCGCTACAGTGACCCGTTCATAGCCAGCGTCGAGCAGCGTACCAACGAGCTGGAGTTCACGCTTACCTACGAAATCTAGTCTGACTGGACCGGTAAGGCGGCTGTGGCGTATGCTACAGCCGCCTTTTTATTTCGGGCTGCGCGATCCCTTACGCGCCAAGTTTTCGGGCCGGCGCGGGCTGCCAGCGCATTTGAGGTCTATGGAGCCGAGTGATTCGACTGCCTGGTATTTGATTCGCACCAAAACCGGAAAAGAACGCTGGGTACGCGATCAGCTTCAGACGAGCGTCCCTGAGGTGTTCCTTCCGCTTTTAAAGGGCAAAACTCCGCGATTTGGCCGGATGACGATGACTATCGCGCCGTTGTTTCCCTGCTATGTGTTTGCGCGGTTTGATCTCCAACTTCGCTATTTCGATGTGAAGTACATGCCGGGCGTGCGCGGCATCGTTTCGGCGGGCAATGACCCGCTGGCGGTGCCGCCCGCAATTGTGACCGAGATCAGGCGCCGGGGTATCGACGACATCGTGGAAATTCCGGAGCGGCCGTTCGACAACGGAGAACGTGTCATGGTCGTGGAAGGGCCGTTTCGGGGATTCGAGGCTATTTTCGAGCGGTATCTCTCCGGTGCGGAGCGGGTCGCAATCCTGCTGAGCGCGATAGAAGCTGGCGGACTGCGCGTATTGCTCCCCGCGTCGGCAGTCGCCAAATACACCTGATTCAGCCGGGGATCTCGGTATGAAACCGATGCGGCCGGATGCAATAATGCACAGGTAGACGGTCAAAGAAGACGGTCTGGAGAACGATGAGCCGAGTACGCAAACCAGTTCACATCGAGCCGAAGGGGTGGGGGCGGGAGGTGTGGATCGCAAACAACGATCGGTATTGCGGAAAGATTCTGGAAATCAAGCAGGGCAAGCGCTGCTCGCTGCACTACCATCAGGTGAAGACGGAGACATTCTACCTGCGCGCGGGGCGGCTCAAGGTGCGCATCAAGGAGTCGGCCGACTCCGATACGATCGAAGAGTTCGTGCTGAATCCGGGCGATTGCATGGATATACCGATCGGACTGGTGCATCAGATGGAAGCGCTGGAGGACGCGGAGTTGTACGAGTTCTCGACCCAGCACTTCGAGACTGACTCGCATCGCCTGATCCGGGGAGACTAGGCGAGACCACGGAATGGCAAAAGTAGCGTTAATTACCGGCGTGACCGGTCAGGACGGTTCGTACCTGGCGGAGTTGCTGCTGAACAAGGGCTACGAAGTGCACGGGATGGTGCGGCGTACGTCGAGTTTTGCGACCGGGCGCATCGACCACCTGCGTTCGGGCTTCGGGACCAGCGCGCAAGGCTTGCAGCTGCACTATGGCGACCTGGGCGATGGGACCGGGCTGCGCCGGATAGTGGAGCAGGTGCGGCCGGACGAGGTCTACAACCTGGCGGCGCAGTCGCACGTGCGCATATCGTTCGATCAGCCGGAATACACCGCCGACGTGGTGGGACTCGGCACGCTGCGGCTTTTGGAGGTGTTGCGCGACCACAACATGCGTCATCGGCGGGCGGCGCGGTTTTACCAGGCGGGGTCGTCGGAGATGTTCGGCAAGGTGGCGGAGATTCCGCAGCGCGAGACGACGCCGTTCCATCCCCGCAGCCCCTACGCGTGCGCCAAGGTATACGGGCACATGCAGACGGTGAATTACCGGGAGGCGTACGGACTGTTCGCGTGCAACGGGATTCTGTTCAACCACGAATCGCCGCGGCGTGGGGAGAACTTCGTGACCCGCAAGATTACGCGCAGCGCGACGCGCATCAAGCTGGGGCTGCAGCAGAAAGTGGCGCTGGGGAACCTGGACTCGCTGCGCGACTGGGGTTTTGCAGGCGATTACGTGGAAGCGATGTGGATGATGCTGCAGCAGGATGCTCCGGATGATTACATCGTGGCGACCGGAGAGAATCATTCGGTGCATGAGTTTCTGGAGACGGTCTTCGACTACCTGAAGATGGACTGGCAGAAGTACGTCGAGATTGACCAGCGGCTGTTCCGGCCCGCCGAGGTGGACCTGCTGATCGGCGACGCGAGCAAGGCGCGCCGGGTGCTGGGCTGGCGTCCGCGGATGGACTTCAAATCGTTGGTCACCACCATGGTCGATGCCGACCTCGAACTGGCCCAAACCGAACTCAGAAGCCGCGGCCAATAGCGGCGCCATTCATACTCAGCCAACGCTCGGCCGCGGTCCCTTCCGCGGAGCGGTCAAGTTGAGCTGCTGAATTCCGCTTCCAGGCGATCGATATCGGCCTGCGACAGGTTGAAGTACTTGCACTCTGGATGGTGGAGCACGAAGGCGCTCGTCGAGCTTTCCGGATCCATCATGAAACCTTCGGTCAGATGCACTCCGAGCGCGTGACGCTCCACCTCGAGCAGGTTGAACAGTTGCGCCTGATCTTCCAGCCTCGGGCATGCGGCGTAGCCAAACCCGTACCGCTTGCCGCGATAGTGAGTTTGAATCAGATCCTTGAGCGTCAGGCTCGCCGGATCGCCGATTCCCCACATAGCGCGAAGCTTCTGGTGCAGCAGTTCGGCAAAAGCCTCCGCGCCTTCGACAGCCAGCGCCTGCAGAATATGCGATCGCAGGTAGTCGCCCTTGCTTTTCCATTCCTCCGCCATCGCACGCACGGCGCCGGTGATCGTTACGACAAAAAAGGCGGCATAGTCGTCGCGGCGCGAACTCTCGGCGGCCAGGTAATCGGCCAGGCATAGATATGGCGGTTGGCTCTGGCGGCCGAACTTGAAGAGCGCGACGGGCGTCTTCCGGTCGGGTCCGTAGATTTGCACCGTCCGGTCGCCGTCGGACTGCGCTCGGAAAAAGCGAAAGACGGCGTTGGCTGCGATGTCCTTGCGCGCGAGCATAACATCCTGCACTTCTTCGACGGCAGCCTTCAGCTCCAGGGCCTTGGCCTCTCCGTCGCGCAACGCCTGTTCCGCATTGCGCAAACCCAGATGCTTCGAATACAGCATCGCGGGATTGATAAAGCTGAAAACCTCGCCGAGGTCGTAGCCTTTGATCACGTGTGTTTTCAGGTCCGCCGGCACTGGAATCTCGATATCGTGGCGCACCGACGATCGTGCGGCTGGTGCGGACGCGGTCCCGTTCTGCGTCTTGGGCGCAGCCTCGAGCATCTGCTGTGACTCTTTGTCGAGTGCGCGGCGCAACATTTCGCGCCGCTCGTAGTCCATCACCTGGTTGGCGAGGTCCAGTCCTCTCATCGCGTCGTTCGCGTATGCGACCACGCCCTCGTACTCGGGCGCGATTTTCATCCGTGTGAACCGGTTCGATAGCGCAGCGCCGCCAACCAGGATGGGGCATTCGATTCCTGCGGTTTTGAGATCCTGAGCCGTCGCGACCATCATCTGCGCCGATTTGACGAGCAGCCCCGAAAGCCCAATCGCGTCGGGTTGATGATCGCGATAGGCCTTGATCAACTCCTCGGGCGGCACCTTGATGCCGAGGTTCACGACCTTGAAGCCGTTGTTGGACAGGATGATCTCGACGAGGTTCTTGCCGATATCGTGAACATCGCCCTTGACGGTCGCCAGAATTATCTTGCCCTTGGTCGCGGACTCGGTCTTCTCCATGTGCGGCTCGAGATGCGCGACGGCGGCCTTCATCGCCTCGGCCGATTGCAGCACCTCGGCGACGATCATCTGGTTGGCGTTGAACAGCCGCCCGACCTCGTCCATCCCCTTCATGAGCGGGCCGTTGATGATCTCCAGCGGCCCCATGGTCTGGAGAGTTTCGTCGAGATCCTCGATGAGCCCTTCCTTGGAGCCTTCGAGGATGTAGCGCGGCAGTCGCTCCAGGAGCGGCAGATCCTTGCGATCCTCGGCGACGGCGCGGCCTTTCTTGCTGCGGAAGTGCGCCGCGAAAGCCGCGATCGGATCGTCCCCACGCCACCAGATCAGGTCCTCAGCCAGTCGGCGCTCTTCTTCAGGAATCAGCGGATAGCGCTCGAGTTTTTCCGCATTGACGATTGCCAGATCAAGCCCGGCCTGCACGCAGTGATAGAGCATCACCGAGTTCAGGACCTCGCGTCCCGCCTCGGGCAGCCCGAACGATACGTTGGAAATGCCGAGCACCGTCTTGGCGCGGGGCAGGGCCTCCTTGATGAGGCGAATGCCCTCGATAGTTTCGACGCCCGCGCCGATGTAATTCCGATCGCCGGTGCCGACCGGAAACACCAGCGGATCGAAGATGATGTCTTCGGGTTCGACGCCGTATTTTTCGGTCAGCAAATCGTAGGAACGCCGCGCGATTGCGAGCTTGCGATCGCGCGTGACGGCCTGCGCCTGCTGCTTGTCTTCATCGATACATCCGACGACCAGCGCCGCGCCGTACCGGCGCGCGAGCGGCACTACCCGCTGGAAGCGCTCTTCGCCGTCTTCGAGATTGATCGAGTTTATCAGCGACTTGCCCTGAGTGCGTTTGAGCGACTCTTCGATCACGCGATGGTCGGTCGAGTCGATCATCAACGGGACCTTGACCTTTTTTACTTCGATTTCCAGAAAACGGATGACGTCGGTCATCTCGTCGCGATCGGGGTCCTGCAGGTTGACGTCGACCACGTGCGCGCCGCGCCGCACTTGCGCACGGCCGACTTCGGACGCTTCTTCGAACTTGCCGTCGGCAATCAGGCGCTTGAATTTGCGGCTGCCGAGCACGTTGGTTCGCTCGCCGACCACCACGGGACGGGTCTGGTCATCGATCAGCAGCGTTTCGATTCCCGAGACCGCCGAGCGTTTGAGCGCCGACGGCGTTCGAGGTTTCAGGCCGGCTACCGCCTGCACCAGCAGCCGGATGTGATCGGGCGTCGTGCCGCAGCATCCGCCCGTCAGGTTTAGCCATCCGTTCTGCGCGAAACGCGCGATCTTGCGCGCCAGCATCTCCGCGGTTTCGTTGTAGTGCCCTTCCTCGTCGGGGAGGCCGGCATTCGGAACACATGCGACGTTAAAGCGCGCGATTTCCGCGAGCGTGCGCAGATGGTCGGTCATGAAGTCGGGGCCGGTCGCGCAGTTGAGGCCCATCCAGATCAGGTCGCGATGCGCCAGCGATGTGTAGAAGGCCTCGATATCCTGACCCGCCAACAGAGTGCCCATCGTCTCGATCGTGCCGGAGACCGCCACACCCGGCGCGACGCCTGCCTTTTCGATCGCGTGGTCGATTCCGATGAGACCGGCTTTGCAATTGATCGTGTCCTGCACGGTCTCGAGCAGCAAAACGTCGGCGCCCCCCTCGATGAGGCCGAGGGCCTGTTCCTCGTAAGCTTCCGCGAGCGCGTCGAAGGTGAGACCGCCGGTAACCGAGATGCTTTTGGTCGTCGGACCCATCGAGCCGATGACGAAGCGCGGTTTGTCCGGCGTGCTGTAACGCTGCGCTTCTTCGTGTGCGATCGTCGCGGCGATACGGTTCAGCTCAAAGGAATCGGCTTCGAGCCCATACTCGGCAAGCACGACTCGCGTCGAGCCGAAACTGGCGGTTTCGATAAGGTCGGCCCCCGCTTCGAGGAATCCATCGTGCATCTCGCGAATCAGGTCGGGCCGCGTCCGCACGACGTTTTCGTTGCAGCCTTCCAGGCTTGCTCCGCCGTAGTCCTCGGCCGAGAGGTGATGGCCCAGGACAAAGGTGCCGAACGCGCCATCGAGCACTAAAATGCGCTCGGCGAGCAGTTCCCGCAGCAGCTTTATCCGGTTTGCATCAGTCGCCATCAGACTCCCACTCTAATCGTAGAGTGAATTCTCACCTTATCTCAGCGAAGATCCCCATTCAATTTTGCTTTCCGGACGGTTCGGTTCGGCTAGGTATCGCCGCCTCAGCGTTTTTCCTGCGTCGTTTCATCCGTCCAAGTCGCCATATTGCCTCAAGCGCCATCGTCGATTCGCGATGGAATTGACAGCATTAGCTGGGTGTAAGTGAAAATTGCTGATTGCTCGCTCACGTTATCGACTGCGAAACTAACCCTTCGATGAGAATTAATTGAAGTTAGATACGATCGCGGGCAGTTTCGGCCGCATGACGACAGTGTCGCTTGCCTTCGGACATCGGCTCTGAGGTCGAAGAAAGGTGAGGCTATAAACAACAGCTTGTGATTGTCCCGTCGGACAAGATGCTCGCATTTTAAATTTTCAAGGAGAGAAGAAAATGTCGAATCATTTCACCGGACTCAACCTCGGCCCTCCTCTCGGGGACCAAAGACTCGACCTCTGCGACCTCTATGCGTTCCAGGCTCCGGCGGACGGGAAGAGGACCGTACTCATCCTTAATGCAAATCCGTCTGCCGACGCGCTCCATCCCGAAGCCATCTACCGCCTCAACATTGACAACGACGCAGATTGCCTGACAGACATCGCGATCAGCTACGTGTTCTCACAGCCGCAAAACGGCAAGCAGACCGTAAACGTCTTTGTAGCAAAAGGCGCGGAATCCCGCTCGGCCGAAGCCGTCGGTACGAAGATCATCGCCGGCGCCGAGGTCTCCTTCGGCGCTAAGCCGAACATCGTCAAGTCCGGCGCCTACACGTTCTTCGCCGGCACTCGTAGCGACGCTTTCTTTTTCGACTACGATGGAATCAAGAATCTGTTCGATACCTCGGGTGGCAGAAACTTCACCGCACCGCACCTGGGCGGCAAGTCCCCCTGGACCGGCGTGGACTCAAATACGGAAGCCAATGTGTTCTCGACGGTGATCGAGTTGCCGACGAGCGAGCTTGGCGCTAAGGGGGAGATCCGCATCTGGGGGCGATGCAGCGTGCGCAAGGACGGCAAGCTTCTTCATGTGGATCGCGCCGGCCACCCGAGTGTCAGCAGCTTCTTCAACACCGACGAGACCAAATTGGAATACAACGCCAGCGAGCCGGTCAACGATCGCAAGCGCTGGACGGATCAGTTCGTCCACCTGCTGGGGCATACCGGCAATTACACCCGCGAAGAAGCAATCGCCGCGATCGACGCCCACCGCATCCTGCCCGACATGCTGTGCTTCAATCCTTCGACGTCCGCGAAGTATCCCAACGGCCGGGTTTTTACCGACGATGTCATCAATTATCGCCTTGCGTTCCTCTCCAAGGGTGAAATCCCGCCCGACGGCCTTAAGCCGCACACCGACATTCTAAAGCAGTTCCCATACATCGGTACGCCGCATCCGAAAAAAAAGTAGCGCTGTGCGCGCGACACAATGGGTTTCGATGTAACAAAATCTTCGCCGACGGGGCTGGCGTTATCGCCAGCCCTCGTTGGTGCGGACGCGGTAGATGCTCGCTGACTTTGTCTTCGAGGCAGTCCTGGGATTCCTCGTTGACATAAACGCGAGAACGCCGGCGGCAGGATGTCGCAGTCTTCGTGAGAATGGCTCTTCTGCCGCATTTGCGGTTTAGCGTCGTTACGAATTAAACGAAGAATGCGAAACACGGTCAGCGACCTATCGATCGCGAACTCGAGCCGCACCGCCTGAGAGCTCAACATGAACCTCGAAACCGCTGCGCCACTGGGACTTGCTTTTCTTGGTTTGCTCCTCGGCATGCGGCACGCGACCGATCCCGATCACGTGATTGCGGTGACGACTATCTTGAGCCGCGAGCGCCGCTTCCTGGCTGCAACCAAGGTCGGCATCGTCTGGGGTCTGGGTCATACGCTAACCGTGCTGAGCGTCGGGGCTGCGATCATTGTCTTCAAAGTCGCGATTCCGGTTCGGCTTGGCCTTGCGATGGAATTTGCGGTGGCGATCGTTTTGATCCTCCTGGGCCTTGGCTCGACAGCCACCTTGATTGGGCAGATCCGCCGCCGTCTTTTCGGATACCCGGCCGGCGATGACTCACTGCTGGTACACTCGCATTCGCACGGTTATGACAACGGGGTACACACTCACAAGCATGTCCATCTCGTGCATCACGATCATACCGACGACATACATCGCGACCATCTCCTGCCGCTCGAAACGATGGGGTCCACCGGCACGCGATCGTTGTTGCGCTCTTTTGGCGTGGGTCTCATCCACGGGCTTGCGGGCAGCGCGGCAATCGCGTTGCTGATCTTGAGTGCCATTCCGGAACCACTTTGGGCGACGCTTTATTTGGCGATTTTTTGTCTTGGAACGATTGTTGGGATGGCGATGGTCACAACGGTCATAGCAACGCCGTTTTTGGTCGCGGCCAAAAGAATGCTCTGGCTGCATCAAGGCCTTGTGACCGGGTCTGGCTTGCTGAGCTTCGGGTTTGGTTTGTTTCTCGCCTACCAGTTGGGTGTAGTCGATCATCTATTCGGTACCGGTCCGCTCTGGCGTCCTCATTGAACGATACCCTGAGGCCATCGGTCTGTACGATTCAAAATCTAATTTCGATCCGCTTCGCGCCCTCTGGATTGCGGGCATGGCCGCGGCCTTGGGTGGGCTCGTGATGATCGTTGTAGCCTGCGGTTCCAACAGTACGACGCCGGCGCCGGTCGCTCAGGGTCTTTGGGTGCCGAATCTCAATGGCTCCGTAACGGAGTTCACCGGCTCGGCGTTTACTACCAGCGGTACGCCCACGCCTGGCGTCACGAACCTGAGCCCCGACCTTGATGAGCCGGTCGGGACCGCCTTCGACAACTCGGAGAACCTGTGGGTAGCCAATTTCGGCAGTGGGACCCTGACCGAGTTCACGCTCGCCCAGCTTAACGCGCTCGGTACGACCGACAATCCAGCGGCCAACGTCATAGTCTCGGGCCTCGACGAACCGCGTGGCGTGGCATTCGACGCCTCGGGCGACCTGTGGGCGGCGAACTTTCTCACCAGCACGTTGGTCGAATTTACACCGAGCCAGCTTGCCGCAAGTGGCAGTCCACCGCCGCACTCGATTATCTCCTCGATTGACATGAGTGAACCTGCGGGCCTGGCGTTCGACAAATCCGGGGGTCTCTGGGCCGCCAACGAACTGAGCAACACTGTGACGAATTTTGCGGCAAGCCAGCTTGCCGCGGGCGGTAATCAAATCCCCGCCGTGATTCTCTCCTCAAATGGGACCGGCAGCATCGAAAGGCCCCGCGGTATTACGTTTGACGATGCCGGCAATCTCTGGGTGGCGAACTACACTCATCAGGCCTCGCCTCTAGGCACAGTGGTCGAGTTTGCAGCAGCCGACCTCGGCACGAGCGGCAGTCCCAATCCGGCCGTGATCATCAGCTCGACGGCAGTGAACGCCACCAACAGCATCGATGGACCCAGGGGAGTCGCCTTCGACCATCGCGGTAGCTTATGGGTGGGGAATTTCTTCAGCGACCAGTTTGGGAGCCTGGCGAAGTTCGCGAAGGACCAGATTGCTTCCAGCGGCAGCCCGGCACCCCAGGTCTTTCTCGACTCGAATACCGCGGGCACCAACATCAACGAGCCGGAGTTGATGACCTTCGGGCCCTCAATCAAGTAAGCGGTCGGTTTCCCGACAAGACGAACTTTTGCGCCTTTGTGTTGACCGGGTATCTGCGATAACCCTCTCGGCTGAGCAGTGATTATGGCTGAGGCCTACTACAAGCAGCATTGGGTCGAAATCGAGCCCGAGCGGCACATCGCCTACGACCAGATCCTCGCGTTCCATCCGGCCATGGAACCGCTTGTCCGCCCGCTGGAACTCCGGCCGGGCTTGCGGGTGCTCGATGTTGGCTCCGGCCCGGGCCACACCACGTTCGAGCTCGCGCGCCGGGTAGCTCCCCAAGGCAAGGTCACAGGGGTGGACATCAACGCTGACTTTATCGCGCGGTCGAAGGCCCGCGCGTCAGAGCAGCGGCTTTCCATCGACTTCGTGCATAGCGCCTTTCCCCCGCTCAGGTTCGCCGACAGCGCCTTCGATCGGGTCTTCTGCAAAAACGTACTTGAGTACGTCGATTCCGCAGCCGATACTGTCGCAGAAATGGCGCGGGTTGCCGCGCCCGGCGGAGTGGTGGTCGCGACGGACAGCGATTGGGACATGATCGCCCTAGACATCGGCGAAGAGGCACGCGAACTCAGCGATCGCGTGCTCGCAGCGGCGAAATCGATAGCGATCAAGGAGCCGCGAATCGGGCGGCGGCTGCGCGGCCTGTTTGTCGGCGCCGGACTCGCGGACGTCAAGGTCGAGATCATCGCGGGTGCCGATGTCGCCGGCCGTTCATTGCCGATGCTCAAGGCGAGCCTGGCGCGTTATGCGCGCGATTCCGGGCGGGTGGCGGCGGATGAAGTCGATCGATGGCTCGGCGCGGTCGAGTCGGCAATCGCCGGGGGGCAATTTCTGTTCGTGCTGCCGCAGTTTGTGCTGCGGGGGACGAAGCGATAGCTCTCAACAATCTTTGGGGGTGAACGGATGGTATTCGCGTGGCTTGCCTTCGTTGACGGGATGCTTGCGGTCGCGCTCGTGGCGGCGGGAATTCTCGGTGCGCACTTTTACTTCGCGGCGCCGTTCTTCGGCTTCCAGCTTTTCTCGTTCGGATTCCTGCTGAGCATACTCGGTTTTGTGCTCGGTCTACTCGGAATTCTGCTGACACGCTCGGCTCGAGCGCGGATAGCACGGCCCCGCGCGCTGCTGGCAACGGCGGTCAGCGCAGCGATCGCGATACCGGTGTTCGTAGTAGTGCTCTCCGCCAGAAAGTATCCCGCAATCAACGACATCACCACCGATTTCGAAAATCCGCCCGAGTTCGTTCACGCCGAGATGCTGGTGCCCAACCAGGGCCGCGACCTGAAGTACAACAAGGATAGGTACATGGCCAGGCAGCAGGCGGGATATGCTCCCCTGGCGCCTGGGAATGTCGCGGGTGACCCGGCGACGGTTTTCGATCGCGTGCGGAACATCGCGGCCACCATCCCCGATTGGCAGATCACGTACACCGATCCCGCGACAATGACGATCGAGGGCGTGTGCGCATCGCACCTGTTCCACTTTCAGGACGATTTCATAATCCAGGTGCGGCCGGGACCGAACGGGATGAGCCTGGTCGAGATGCGATCGAAGTCGCGCGATGGAGTCGGCGATTTCGGCGTCAATTACAATCGCATCGTGATGTTCATGGGCAAGCTGCAAGCCGCTGGATGAGACCGGTCCTCTCGCGCCGGCACTTTCTGATCAAGTCGGCCAAGCTGACGCTGGGCGCCAGCCTGGGTGTCGGCCTGTTTGGTGCGGCGGGCTGCGGCTCGGGCGCATCAGCTTCCGCCCCGGTCAGCTCGCAGGCCTGGCGGGAGTTGGCGCGGCAGATATCCGGGATGGTATTGCGGCCCGACGATCCGGGATTCTCAGCCGGTGCTTTGCCTAATAATTTGCGTTACGCCGCGAAGCTTCCGGCCGGCATTGCTCAATGCCTGAACGCCACAGACGTTGCCAAGTCGATTCTATGGTCACGCGAACATGACGTCCGGCTGATTGCGCGTTCGGGTGGCCATTCCTATGCGGGCTATTCGACGACCCGCGGATTGATGATCGATATGTCGATGATCAATCAGACCGTGTATGACCCTTCCACCGGCCTCCTGACTTTCGGTGGTGGAGTCCGCAACACCGAGGTCTACGCCGCTTTGCAGCAGGTGAATGCCACCTTTACGCATGGACGCTGCCCGACGGTCGGCGGTGCCGCGTTCATCCTGGGTGGTGGCATCGGCTTCAACATGCGCAGATACGGTCTGGCCTGCGATCAGATGCTCGGGACTGAGTTGGTCACCGCGAACGGGCAGATTCTCACGGTCGACGCCAACCAGAACCCGGACCTGTTCTGGGCTTGTGCGGGCGCGGGTGGAAGTAACCTCGGGATCAACACTTCCTTCAGCCTGCAAACTGTCCCGGCCGACGATCTCATCACGGTGTTCAATATTACATGGAGCAGCAATCCCGAGAGCTTGTACGTGGCGCTGATCGCCGCGCTGCAAGCCGCGCCTTCAACGCTTGGCAGCCGCGTCGCGCTCAACGTCGTTACACCCCAGCAACTGGCAGCCGGCACCGATGTCACCATCACGCTGTTGGGGCAATTCGCAGGCACGTCGTCCGATTTGGCAGATATCCTTGCGCCCGCCTATCAAGTGGCGCAGCCGGAGAGTGCGACAATTCAGCAAATGAGCTATTGGGACGCGCAGATCAATTTCCTGGAGGAACCGGGCGCGCCGAATCGCTACCAGGAAAAGTCGACTTTCTTTGTCGGCGCGCCAAGTTCGGAGGCCATCGATACCGCGTTTTTCTGGGCACGCCGATGGCCCGGCACCGCGGAGCCCAGCAGTATGGTCATGTTTCAGACCGGCGATCAGGTCAACGCCGTCGCGCCCGACGCGACCGCCTTCGTCCATCGCAACAGCGACTGGCTGATGACGATAGCGCTGGACTGGGGTCCGAACGATACGAAGGCGACGATCAATCGGAATTTGGAATGGCAGGCCAACTTTTACGCCGCGATGCGAAACTTTACTACCGGCGCTTACGTGAATTTCGCCGATCCATCACTCGCGACCTGGCCGCAGGACTACTACGGTGACAACCTGGCCCGCCTCGAGGGAATCAAGGCGCAAATCGATCCGCATCAGGTGTTCAGATTTCCGGAGAGCATCCGCCCTGGCAATTCGACCGCGGCAGAGGCATTCAGCCCGCTCGGGTTGGAATCCAAGGCCGCGTAGTCTCGACCGACCGCGCCGCACCTTAGCGTCCCGCGTCAAGGCGCTGGACAGCTGAGTACGGAGACGAACGAATCCGCAGATTACGCCGATTTCACAGATTCAGAAATCTGCCTGGTAATCTGCGCAATCTGCGGATTCCTGGTCAGAACTCCTTCAATGCTCTGATAGTTCTGCGGACGGCGCTGTTGCGGTCTTCGTTCACCGGATTGGTGAACACGATCGCTGTGCCAATGCCCGGCGCCATCAATTCCTTCAGTCGCTCGCGGACGCGCGCTTCGGAACCGACCAGCAGGGTTGAATCGATCATCGCGCCGCTGACTGCTTTCATCGCCGCGTCACCGTCGCGACCGGCCGCGCGAATGCCGGCGATTTCGCTCTCGAAGCCCGCGCGCGCGATCATGTTGCCGTAGAAACGCAGCGCCCCGTAACGCGAGAGGAGCTTGCGCGCCGGGCGCCGTGCGGCCTCCAGATCGTCCGAGATAAACGCGGTCGCGAACAGCGTCGCCTCGATCTGCTTAGGATCGCGGCCCGCGGCTCGCGCGCCGTCGGCCAATTCGCCGAGCGCCTCCGTGACGCGGCGTGGCGGATAAAAATTGAAGATCACGCCGTCGCCGATTTCACCCGCCAGCTTGACCATCGGCTTCGACACGCCGGCCAGGTAGATAGGTAGTTTCCTGGTCACCTTGGGGCCCGTGGTGCCGGCTTCCAGCGGTTTTCTGATCGCGGCGACCGTCTCGCGCATCTTCGTCATCGGGTCGCCCATGTCGATCTTCAGGATCGTGTTCATTTCGCGATGGCCAGTGCCGAGCCCGAGAATAAAACGGCCGCCGGTGAACTCCTGCACTGCGGCGGCTTCGTTCGCCAGCAGTATAGGATGACGGAAATAGATGTTGGTAATCGCGGTGCCGAGCATGATGCGCCTGGTGTTGAGGCCGAGTGCGAGCGAACAGGCCAGCGAATCGTTGCCTGCCTCCGTCATGAAGGCTCCCGCAAAGCCAGCATCCTCGGCGGCTTTGGCCCATTCGATTGCGGCTTTGGCCCATTCGATTAAGGTCGCCGGTGGGGAGTCGGGCAGGGTCGAAAAAGCGAGCGCTATCTTGGCCATGGCTGGAATCCTTTCCTAAAGGCGATGCGACAGTTTCATCAAGCGGCGCTTGCCGTCAAGCGTTCAAGGCACGAAAGCCTTATTACGGCAAGAAGCGATAGCGCTGGACGAACTATGGCTTAACGAGCTATTCCTTCTTTTCGTGCGCCGGGGGCAGCGACTCCCGGTTGTGTGGGACAACAGAAAGGAGCAGCTAAAACATGAAACGAATGGTCTTGGGGATTATCTCTGGGGTTCTGTTGATCGGGTTGGCGGGAGTCGCGTCGGCCAAGGACCTGACCAGCACGGGGCTCGAAGAGGCATTCATCGATGCAGTCGCGAATTGCGGGGTATCCAGCACGGTCGGGGGAGCCCTCGGCAAGAGCCAGGATCCCGGCGTCCAGGCGGCGCTTCGTAATGCCATGTTCGTCGAGGGAGCGGATGACGCCGCCGGAATTGCCAGTGGCAACAAGGGACATTCCGACTGTATACAGAAGGAACTGGTCGGCCGCGGCTATACCGCTACCCAGCTCGCGGCTCTGCCGTATTGCGTGAAGAACGACTGGCCGGGGCCGCTCACGAGCCTGGGCAGCTGCGTGCAAGGCCACGCGCGTCTGGAAGCGGGGCTTAACAAGGCGAAGTAGGCTTCGTTCGCGATCGGGTTTGCGATTTATGCGGGCGCGGTTCCGCCGCGCCCGCATCTTCTATTCCAGTCCGTACTTGCGCCGCTTGCGCCACAGCGTCGCGACATTGATTCCCAGCATGTCGGCCGCTTCCTCGAGCGTGACCGCCTGCTCCAGAACCAGTTCGATATGCCGTCGCTCGATTTCTTCGAGCGTCAGGTTTTGATCGGGCTTTCTCGGTCCCGCCAGCAGGCGGTCGGGCAGGTCGCTGAGCGCGATACTGTCGCCGCGGCTCAGTACCACCGCGCGCTCGATGACGTTCTTGAGTTCGCGTACATTGCCGGGCCACGCGTAAGACGCCAGTGCTTTCTGCGCTTCCGGCGACAGCGCGAGTGAAGGCTTATGCTGACGCCGCGCTGCCACCTCGACGAAGTGGGCGGCGAGCCGCGGAATCTCGGCGGGCCGTTCGCGCAACGCGGGCACGTGAATCTCGATGACGTTGAGGCGGTAGTACAAGTCCTCGCGGAACCGTTTCTGGCGCACGAGCGCCTCGAGATCCTGGTTGGTCGCCGCGATGATTCGTGCATCGACGCGGACGGTCGCGTTGCCGCCCACTCGCTCGAAATTTTTTTCCTGCAGGAAGTGCAACAACTTCGATTGCACGGAGAGCGAGACATCGCCGATTTCATCGAGCAGGACGCTGCCCCGTTCCGCCGCTTCCAGCTTGCCCGGCTTGTCCTTGATGGCGCCGGTGAAGGCGCCCCGCACGTGTCCGAACAGCTCGCTTTCCAGCAGATGCTCGCTGAGCGTGGTGCACGCGACCTGCACGAACGGACCGTTCTTGCGCGGGCTTTTGCGATGGATATACGCGGCGAGCATGCTCTTGCCGGTGCCGCTTTCTCCGGTCAGCAACACGGTCGCATCGCTCTCCGCAATTTGCGCGGCGGTGTCCGCGAGCTTGCGGCTTGCGGCGCTCTCAGTCAGGAACGCATCCTGATCCGAAAGCCGCTCGACCTCGGCTTTGAGCCTGCGGTTTTCGGCGCGCAGTTCTCTGACCTCAAGCGCGCGCGCAACCACGCGGCGGATGTGCTCCGCACTGAACGGCTTGGGCAGGTAGTCGTATGCGCCAAAGCGCATCGCCTCGACCGCGTCAGGAATGGACCCGTACGCGGTCATCATGATGACCTGAACGCCGGGGTTTTTCTGCTTGACCGCTTTCAGCAGGCCGAACCCATCCATTCCAGCCATCCGGATGTCGCTGATGACCACCTCAGGTTCGCCCGCCCCGGCGAGTTCGAGCGCGCGCTCTGCACTCTCGGCCTCGGTCACGCGATGCCCCGAGCCCTCCAGTGTGGCGGTGAGCATCCGGCGAATATTGCGGTCGTCATCAACGATCAGAATCCTGGCCAAGCAACTCCTCCCGTATTGGAATCTCAATCGTAAACGTGGTGCCCGCGCCACGCGAGCTTTGCGCGAAGATGCGGCCGTTGTGCGCCTCCACGATTTCCTTGGCGATATACAGGCCCAGCCCGGCCGATCCCATTTCAGCGGCGCTGTCGGGGAACTGCGCGTAGGGCTCGAAGATTCGCGGCATCGTCTCGGGCGCGATTCCCGCGCCGGTGTCGCTCACGATGGTGCGCACGATTTTTTCTTCGCGCTTTAGCTCGATCGTGATCCGTCCGCCCGCCGGAGTGTAGCGCAGCGAATTGCCCACCAGGTTGGTGATAACCCACGGCAGCTTTATGGGATCGCCCCAGATAGGCAGCGGCTGTCCATCCGCCGCGATCACATCGAGGTGGATCCGCTTTTCCTCGGCCTGCAGTGCCAAGGGCCGGCATGCATCGCGGACTACACGATCCAGTTCGATCGGCCGCCGTTCCACGCCGATTCGCGCCACCGTGGTCCGCGATGCATCGAGGAGATTGCCGGCGATAGCGGTGAGCCGGCCGATATCGTCGTGGATCGTGTCGAGCAATTCGCGCTGCTGCGCGCTCATTGCTTCGGGCATCGATTCCGCCATCAGCTCCGCGCCAATCGCCAGAGAAGTTAGCGGCGTCTTGAGTTCGTGCGAGAGCGTCGCGATCAGATTGGTGCGCTGGCGTTCCTGGTCGCGGATGAAGGTTACGTCCTGCAGCAGCAGGATCGTTCCCAGCGGCGCGCCGCCCGGCCCGGTCCATGGCAGCTCACGGCTGATGTAGGTATGGTCGCGGCCGCGCAGAAAAACCTTGAACTCCGCAGGGGCGCTTTCCTCGCTGGCGCGGCGCGCGACGACCAGACGGGCGACGTGCGGATTGTGGCTGCCGAGCGAATCGAGCACGGTTCCGGAGGCAGGAGGCGAATCCAGCCCGAGAATTGCGCACGCGACCTCATTGATGTGAACGATCGCACGGGCCTGATCGAGAACGATTAGACCATCCTCAACGCTTTCGACGATCGCGTCGATTTTTGAGCGCTCGTGGTCAAGGTCCAACAGCCGCGCCTCGTAGTGCCGGCCGATTCGCTCGGCGGCGTGATTGATCTCATCAGCGAGCGTCGACATTTCCGGTCCCAGCGGCCGGTCGCCCGCGCCAAGCCTTTCGCCCGCCGCGAGTCGTTTGACCTTGTCGCGCAGGCTCCGAATCTGCCTGAGCGACGGCCCTCTCAGTACGAAGCCTGCCAGCGCTCCCAATCCGAGCGCACACGCAATTGCCAGCGCGATTCCCAAGGAATGACGCGGCCGCGTTTCGCTCACAGCCCGTGCCTCGGCGAAACCGGTCGCAGGAGCCATTCTATTGCGCGCAGTCCGGGAGTCATCAAGGGATAGTCATTGCAAATTGCAATCTTCGGAAGCCGCCGCCGCCGTGCCGAATGCAATCGCTTTGAAATGAAAGTCGCCAAACTGGGCCAGTATCCTCTGGGACTGCAACTTGCATCGTTTCTTTGGTGGGCAGGGCACAGATCGGCCCCAGCCTGCGGGAGGAGAGTTTTGGCAGCGATCGGGAAGTTACCGGGTGCCGAGGCCGTCGCGCCGGCGACAAGCAACGGCAGCACCAAAAGGCGCAACAACACCATCGTCGTCACGACCGGAATGCTCGCCTTCATTTCGTTCTGGCGGGCTTCGGCGATCGTGCTTTGTGACATGGCCTCGACCGTCTATTACATCGGCGGAATCGTCGAGGCTGCGGTCGGCAAGTCCGCGCCATATTTCATTCTCGCCGTAATGCTGTTCGCATACGCGGTGCGCGCCGTCTACGTCGAGTCGTGTTCGATGTTCACCCGCGGAGGCGTTTACCGCGTGGTGAAGGAAGCGATGGGCTCGACGCTGGCGAAGCTCTCCGTCTCCGCGCTGATGTTCGACTACATCCTGACCGGTCCGATTAGCGGCGTCTCCGCGGGACAGTATTTGGTCGGCTTGATCAACGAGTTGCTCCGGCTGGGACACCTCAACCTGGAACTGCCGCCGGATTTCACCGCGGCCGCGTTCGCGATCGCCGTGACAGTCTATTTCTGGCACCAGAACATCCTCGGCATCGAAGAGTCGAGCGGTAAAGCGATGCGCATCATGCAGATCACCACCGTGATGGGGGTGCTCATGATCGTTTGGTGCGGCGTCACGTTGTACATGCGCGGGGCCCATATGCCTCCGTTGCGCCTGGACTTGCCGGACAGCTCGCTGGGATGGCTGACGCATCTGCCGGCCGCGCGCGCGTTCGGCGCGTTCGGAATAATCATCGCGTTCGGCCACTCGATACTTGCGATGTCCGGCGAGGAATCGTTAGCGCAAGTCAACCGCGAAATCGAGGCGCCCAAGCTCAAGAACCTGCTGCGGACCGGGTTCATAATCTTCATTTACTCACTGCTGCTGACCTCGCTGATCTCGTTTTTCGCGGTGATGATCATCCCCGACAGCGTGCGGATGTCGCATTACAGCGACGACCTGATCGGCGGCCTTGCGATGTACGTGGTCGGGCCGCTGTGGCTCAGGACGGCGTTGCGTGCGTTCGTGGTGTTCGTGGGGTTCCTGATCCTGGCGGGCGCGGTCAACACCGCGATCGTCGGATCGACCGGCGTGCTTACGAGGGTTGCGGAAGACGGCGTGCTGCTCGACTGGTTTCGTCATCCGCACCGCCGCTACGGGACCAATTATCGGATCGTGAACATGGTCGCGATTCTGCAAATCGCGACGATCGTCCTCTCGCGCGGCGATATGTATGTGCTCGGCGAGGCCTACGCATTCGGGGTCATCTGGAGCTTCGTCTTCAAGACGCTGTCGGTGCTGGTGCTGCGCTATAAGCAGACCTATCCCCGGCTGTGGCGGGTGCCGCTCAACCTCAAGTGGTTCCGGCCCGGCGGCCAGGATTTCCCTCTGGGGCTGGTTCTCACCTTCCTGGTGCTGTTCATCACCGCCGTGGTCAACCTGTTCACCAAGCAGGTCGCCACGATGTCCGGAATCGCCTTCACGCTCGGGCTTTTCGTAATATTCGAGATCTCGCAGCGGATTAACGGGCAGGCGGAACATGCCTACGGCGAAGAGCCCGAAAAGTTCAACCTCGAGATAGTGGATGAAGAAGGCCTCCATCCTCATCGCCTGAAGCTCGGCACCGCGGTGAAGCGAATCATCGCGATTCGCGATCCGCACAACCTCGCGCACCTCCATCGCTACCTTTCGGAGCGCGACGATGCCGAGCTGATCGCGCTGACCGTACGCACGGAAAAAGGACTCGCTTCGAGCGAGGGAGCGCAGGTGTTCACCGACGCCGAGGAGCGGCTGTTCAGCAGAGTGGTCAAGGTGTGCGAAGACCACGGCCGTGCCGTGACGCCGCTGGTGGCGATGTCGAACGACCAGGTCTACGCGATCGCGCGAATCGCATACGTCCTGGGCGCCGAAGAAGTGGTCATGGGCGTGTCCGAGCGCTTCAATTCCGATATCCAGTTGGAGAACTTCGCGATGCACTGGGGATCGCTCGCATCCAGCGATCATCATGTGAAAGTGCGCGTGCTCTCCGAAGAAAAAGACATCCGCGCCGAAGTCTGACGCGACTCGGATGCTGTCAGAGCCGTTGCAATAAGGTTGCTCCTTTTCCGAGTAGGGCCGGCGTCCCGCCGGCCTGACACCGACGATCGGAAAATCATCGCTGTACTCCGGTCCCGCTTTGCATCGCCAACGGCTGATGCAGGCGGGCGGGCCGCCCGCCCTACTCGGAGGGGAGAACGCACGGGGTCGGAATCTCCCCCAAACATACCGATCGTTCAGTGGTCCTGCGCGCGCGGCTTGTGCTATACACCGGGCGATTACGCATAGGAGAAATCCGCGATGGCTAACCGCCTGTCGTCTGCCGAAGTCACGGCCATGTTCGAAAAGCTCAGCAACTGGGGGCGCTGGGGCAAGGAAGACCAGCGCGGCGCGCTCAATTTCATCACCGATGCCAAGCGCGCCGCCGCGGCCAGGCTCGTGAAGACCGGCGAGGCCGTATCGCTGGCGCTGCCACTGGCGACGATCGCCGCCGCCGACAACCCGATGCCCGTGACCCATCTGATGGTGCAGGCGGGATTCGATTCGGCCGAGATGCCGCTGCCGTACGCGGGCGACTACTTTGCAATCGCGCCCCACGGCATGGCGAATACGCACATCGATGCGCTCTGCCACGTCTTTTACAGGGGCAAAATGTACAACGGCTTCGACGCCAGCGAAGTCGGCTCGCACGGCGCCAAGCGATGCGCGATCGATGTGGCGCGCACCGGCATTGTCGGCCGCGGCGTGCTGCTCGATATCCCGCGCATCCGCAAAGTCGACTGGATAGAACCGGGCGACCGGATTTTTCCTGAAGAACTCGATGCCGCCGAGCGCGCCCACGGCGTCCGGGTGGAAGAGGGCGACGTACTGCTCATCCGCACCGGCCGCTCCGCGCGGCGCAAGGCGAAGGGCGGATGGGACCCCATGCGTGTGGGCCTGCCCGGCCTCGACACGACCTGCCTGCCCTGGCTGCACGAACGAAAGATCGCGGTGCTCGGCTCCGACAGCGTCAGCGACGTGACCCCGAGCGGCGATGCCGAGCATCCGCTGCCGATTCACGTTGGTACGCTCGTGATCATGGGAATCCATTTGATCGACAACGCGGACTTCGATTCGCTTGCGGCGGCGTGCGCCAAGGCCGGGCGCTACGAATTTCTGTTCTCGCTGTGCCCGCTGATTCTGGAGCGCGGAACGGCGTCTCCGGTGAATCCGATCGCGGTTCTGTAATTGTGATGTCGACACTGAGCGTGGAGAGCTGCAATGAAGAGTGAGTCCCTGGTTATCGATTGCGACGGACACATCCTGGAACCGCCCGACCTTTGGGAAAAATATATCGACCCGAAATATCGCGACCGCGCGATGCGGATTCGGGTTGGCGACGATCGTTTCGAGTATCTCGAAATCGACGGCAAGCGCGCCAAAATGACGCAGCCGGGCTTGCTCGGCTCATTGGGCGGGATGGGCAAGCGCGTCGAGGAAGCCAAGCGGTTGCGCGAGTCCGCGATGCGCGGCCAGACCGTAAAGCCTGAAGACGTGCGCGCCGTGCAGCCCAAGCCCGAAGACACTTATATGAAAGGGGCAGCGTTCGGCACGATGGATATGAAAGAACGCCTGCAGCTTCTTGACCGGGAGGGGATGCAGAAATCGATCCTCTACCCGACGATCGGATTGCTTTGGGAAGCAGAGCTGTTCGACGCGGAACTCTCGGCCGCATATTGCCGCGCATACAACCGATGGATCGCGGACTTCTGCCGCGATTCGGGCGGTCGCCTGATCCCGATCGCGCATCTTTCGCTCGGCGATCCCGCCGAAGCCGCTCGCGAGCTGGAGCGTGCGGTGAAAGACGGATGCAAGGGCGCATTCGTATGTCCGTTCACTATTACGCGCGTGCCGCACGGCGATCCGCGTCACGACGCCGTTTTCGCAGCCGCGCAGGATCTCGACGTGCCGCTGGCGATCCATCCGACCTTCGAGCCGATCTCGTTCGGCATCCATCATCGCTACGACAATTTTCAGTGGGCCGCCTGGTACTTCGATCTGTTCGCCGGGCAGGGCGTGCAACACGCATTCGGAACGCTTTTTCAGTTCGGCGTCTTCGACCGTTTTCCGAAGCTGCGCACCATCGTGCTCGAATCGCAGGCGGGATGGATCGGATATTTTCTCGACCGTGGCGACGCGATCTTCAACGGCACTACGCTGGGCGCGACTGTGCGCCTCAAGGAAAAGCCGTCGTACTATTTCCGCCGCCAATGCTGGATTTCCGCGGACCCCGACGAGCGAACCATCGCCTCATTGATGCCTCTGGTCGGCGAAGACAAATTCTTCTGGGCCAGCGACTACCCGCATCCCGATCACCCGGGCAACTACCTCGAAGAACTGAAAGGCATGGTCGCGCCGATGACGGAGTCGGGCAAGCGCGCAGTCCTCGGCGAAAACGTAGCCAAGGTTTATCGCATCTAGCGCTGCTCCCCCGGTCCGGAGACTGCTGCAAAGCTGCCGAACGGCGCCGGATGCCACACGGTGTCATCCTGAGCGAAGTGAGCTGCCGACGAGCTAGCGAGGAGTCCTGAGGAACGCACGTGACGAAGGAGCTTCTGTACGAAGTCGACATGGCT
>JBKQNE010000007.1:0-7982 GCA_052146355.1 Binataceae bacterium (SeqCode)
ACGCCAAATCGCTATACGTTCGGAACTCCAACAGATGACGGAGGTGACAACCATGCTCGGCACGTTTGAAGCGATAGCATGTGTCGGAACCACACAACCCGAACGCGCGAAGGCCTTTCTACGGCCAGAACCTAGGCCTCAAGCTAATCGAGGATGCGTGGTGGGCGATCGTGTTCGAGGCTGGCGGCAGACGTTTGCACATCCAGAAGGCGCAGGAAAAGTTCACGCCGGTGCCCTTCACGGCTCTCGGTTGGAAGGTATCCGATATTGAGGAACTCGTGCGGAAGCTCAGGGCAAAGGGCGTCCGCTTCGAACGCCCACAAGGACTTCAATTGGACGAAGCCGGAATCTGGACGACTCCCGACGGCGTCGCAAAGGTCTGCTGGTTCAAGGACCCGACGGCAACCTGCTATCGTTGAGCCAATTCCCGTAGCGATCAACGACTCGCCAGCATGTTCGGCGCCGCGCGGCAGGCGATGAGTGCTTTCGAGGCCCCGTCTGTAGCGAATTG
The DNA here is from genome assembly GCA_052146355.1 of Binataceae bacterium (SeqCode). GTDB lineage: Bacteria > Desulfobacterota > Binatia > Binatales > Binataceae > JAFAHS01. Next base: position 512 of record JBKQNE010000007.1, read on the forward strand.
TTCATTTTCAAACAAAATCAACAATTCGCCACACACACGGAGGGTACGATGCGGCGCGACCTTCCAAACCAATGAGCTTGAGCCACCTACCGGAGCCGCGGCGACCGAATGCTATCCATAAACTTGGCGACAGGGTAACTATACGCGACGAGCGCGCCATCTTTGTCCTCCGCTGCGAGAAGGCTGGTAAGAGCGGATTGCGAGCGCCCAGAATACTGGCCGCAATGAGCACGATGGTTGATTTGGCCGAAAAGCTGCTCGCGACCACGATCGTCAATGCTTGGGACGTGGAGTGTGAATGGCGGCTCGAAAAGGTAATCCGCAGAAGCTACGGAGGTCAATGAGATGCGCCGCGTTGTTTCTCTTGCTCGCCATCGCAACTGGTTTTCCACGATTCAAAACGCGTTCCTAGCGGTCGTCGTGGCCTTAGTCTTTGCGGCGCTGGCGGTCGCGGTGCTCGAATCGAGTTTCTAATGCTCTTTCGCTACCGCCGCCATCGCTTCACCGCCCATGAAGGGACGCTGGTCACGCTCGGCTGGTTGCACTGGCGCTCAGTGCTTGCGTGGATCGTGCAATGTTCGGGTTTAAGTTTTCGGTAAGGACAGCGATAAAGCTTCCACTATGGCGTAAACAATGCCAACAAAACGCGTAATCATCATCGGCGGTGGATTCGCGGGAGTCGGGTGCGCTCAGGAGTTGGTGAGCGATCACAACGTGCACGTCACTCTTATCGACCGGCATAACTACCATCAGTTCCAGCCTCTCTTTTATCAGCTGGCTACTTCGGAGCTTACACCGCGCGATGTTGGTTTCCCGCTACGCAAGATTTTTCGCAAGTCACCCGACGTTGACCTCAAGTTGGCCGACGTTAGCGCCATCGACCCCAACGCGCGCAGGGTGACCACTAGAGAAGGCCAGGTGTATCAGGGCGATTTCCTGGTACTCGCCGCAGGTGCGCAGGCCAATTTCTTCAATACTACCGGAGCGGACACCAATAGCTTTCCACTCTATTCCCTGAGCGATGCCGAGCGTCTCCGCTCGCGCATCCTGGCCTTGTTCGAAGACGCCGATCGCGACCCAAAGCTGATCGAGCAAGGCGCGTTGAACTTCGTGATCGTTGGTGGAGGGGCTACCGGGACCGAGATGGCTGGTGGACTGGCCGACATGTTCAGTTCGACAATGACAGCCGAATACAAGGACCTGGCCGTCAGCTCGGCCTGCGTTTACCTGATCCAACGCGGATCCACCTTGCTCCCAGCCTTCTCGGCTAAGGCCCATGACTACGCAACCCAGGTCCTGCAAGGTGGCGGGGTAGTCCTCAAGCTCAACACCGCCGTCAACGAAGTGCATCCCGGCCATGTCGTGCTCTCCGACGGCAGCACGATCAAGACGCGTTGCGTGATCTGGGGCGCCGGCCTCAAGGCGGCCGCCCTCGCGAGCGGCGCGGGCCTGCCACAGGGGCGCGGCGGCCGAATCAATGTGCAGCCCGACCTTTCTGTCGCAGGCTTTCCCGGTGTCTACGCTCTGGGCGACTTTGCCAATATCGCGGGCGCCAATGGAAACGCCCTGCCGCAGCTCGGTTCCGTGGCACTGCAGAGCGGCCGGTGGGCCGCCAGAAACATCCTGGCCGATATCGCGGGCAAGCCGCGCGCGGCATTCCACTACCACGACAAGGGCATCATGGCGATGATCGGCAAGAATGCCGCCATCGCCGAGGTCGGTAAAAGCCGCCACGACCTCGAAGGCGTCGTTGCCTACAGCATGTGGCTGGGTGTCCATCTGGCCCTGCTGACCGGTCTGCAGGTCAAACTCGAGACCTTTATCGACTGGGTTTGGGACTACTTCTCACGAGGGCGCGGACCGCAGCTGCTCGATCGTTCCGACGCCGCTCGGATCAAATGGCACGACGAAGACACCGATACCCAACCGCCCGGGGCAGCATGATTCGCCTCGTCGCCGGATCTGAAGGAGTGCTGAATGCCGCGCAAACGTGATTTGGATCAAGTCTTCCCGCCATCGTTGCGAAGCGGGCCGGGGTTCACACTGTTTGGGAGATCGCGAAATGGCTGTAAATAAGGGCCTGTCAGCAGATTTGCTCGAAACCCAACTCAGCCGCGCTGACGACCGCGTCCGCCTGAGCCGCTGGACACCGCCGCAATCCGGCACACTACCTCACCTCCGCGTGGGAAAGCGGTGGTTCAATATGTTCTGGGCAATACCGCTTGGAGCAGCGGCGTTGGTGGTTGCAGTCGCGGTTGGTCAGGAGCTACGGCAAATCCTGACGATCCAGCAGTTCATTGCTCGCTATCCGGGCACAGTGACCTCGGGTCCGGCAGACTATTCGGGATTCCCGCTATGGCTGCGATGGCAGCACTTTCTGAACCTGCTGTTCATGATGTTTATCATCCGCGCCGGTATTCAGATTCTGGCCGACCATCCGCGTCTTTACTGGAGGCGCGACTCAACCCCGGGAACCGAGTGGTTTCGCTTTCAGCATGAAGTTCCCAAGGACCGGCTCTGGACGGCCAAGGATGACGCTGTAACCGTGCCGAAATGGCTGGGCATTCCCGGAATTCGCCATTCCGTCGGACTGGCACGCTGGTGGCACTTCTCGTTCGATTTGCTGTGGATGATTAACGGCGCGATCTTCTATGTGCTCTTGTTCACGACCTCTCAGTGGCAGAGGCTGGTGCCGACCTCATGGGAGATCTTCCCGAACGCGCTCTCGACGGTCTTGCAATATGTGTCTCTCCAGTTCCCGCCCAACGATGGCTGGGTGTACTACAACAGCCTACAGCAGCTCACCTACTTCGCGACCGTATTCATCGCGGCCCCAGTGGCGATACTGACCGGACTGATGCAGGCGCCGGCGATCGCTAACAAACTCGGTGCTTTCGGACGGCTGCTCAACCGTCAGATGGCCCGATCGATCCACTTTTTCGTGCTGTGCTGGTTCGTGTTCTTCGTTTGCGTCCATGTCACGATGGTCTTTGTCACCGGCTTGCGGCACAACGTGAATCACATGTTCGCGGGCCTTAACAGTAATAGTCCCCTTGGTCTGGAAATCTTCGGTGCCGCGATGTTGGTCGTCTTCGTGGCCTGGATGCTGGCCTCTCCGTTGACGCTCAGACACGCCCGCCTGGTTCAGAAGACAGGCATGCTCATGTTGGGTCCCTTCAAGGGACTGGCCGAATGGTGGGACGTTAAGACTCAATACGCGGAGAAAGACATTTCGCCGTACTTTTGGCCAAACGGTACGATGCCGGACTCGCCGGAATTCGACGCGTTGGTCACTGGCGGATTTGCCAATTACCGATTGCGGGTGGACGGGATGGTAGAGAATCCGATGGAGTTCACGTTCGCCGAGCTCAAGGCAATGCCCAGGCAGGAGCAGGTGACAGCGCATTTCTGCATCCAGGGATGGTCCGGCGTTGCCAAGTGGGGCGGAGTTCCGTTACGCGAAATCATGGCTATCGTCAAGCCTAATGCCGATGCTCGCTACGCGGTCTTCTACTCGTTCGCGCAGGGCTCCGAAGGGGGTCGCTACTACGACGTTCACAAGATTGAGAACATGAGTCACGAGCTGTCGATTGTTGCCTACGAGATGAATGGCGCGCCGCTCACCGTCCTGCACGGGGCGCCGTTACGCTTGCGCTGCGAGAACGAACTCGGCTTCAAACAGGTCAAGTGGATTGAAGCGATCGAGTTTGTCAGGGACTTCAAACATCTTGGCGCGGGGCAGGGCGGTTACAATGAAGACCACGAATTCTATGGCTACCGCATGCCGATCTGATGCATCACGGCGGCCGGTGAAGCGCATTCGCGTGGCTGCTGGCCGGCTGAGCGATGGGAATGCGAACCAAGAAAATCTGAAAACTACCACAAGGGAATGCGCGGCCGGCGGCGGGACAAGAGTTGGATACCACTGCATTCATTAAGGAACGCATGAGCGCTGACCACGCCGGGCAAAACGTTGGGGAATCGAATGGGAGGAAATGACTATGGGCGCATTTGCCACCGTCGGGATCTTCGAACGCGCGCGCGAGCGCTGGGGATGGATCCTCGGCCTGGGCATTGCACTTATCGTGTTGGGTCTCATCGCGCTGGGCGACACCGTACTGGTGACGATCATATCGGTCGCGCTGCTCGGATGGGTGCTTATCTTGAGCGGAATCTTCCACGCGGTGAACTGGTTTCGCGGACGGGAAGAGCGAAGCTTCCTGCGTTTTCTTAGCTTCGTACTAGATCTGGTCGTCGGAGTCATCCTGCTCATCAATCCGGCCTTAGGCGCGCTGACTTTGACTCTCGTGCTGGCGGTTTTCCTGATAGTTGGCGGACTGATGCGCCTTTTCGACGCAGCCTCGTCCCAGGCTCCGCACCGGGGCTGGGCGATCCTAAACGGTGCGGCCTCGGCCGTGCTTGGAATTCTGCTTTGGATTCACTGGCCGGTCGCGGGGCTGTGGTTCATTGGATTCGCGATTGGCATCGAGCTGGTCCTCCGCGGATGGGCGTGGGTGATGCTCGCGATGTGGCTGCGCCGCCCGCCCAAAGCGGCGATGGCCGCATGACGCGGCTCCAGATCGCGTTTTGAGCCTGTCTCGTCATAAACCTTTCTCCGCGTATCTTGGAGCGCTCAGGTCAGCCACGAAGCCCATGTGTAGTCCTCCGTTGGGGCGGCGATTTTTGGCCCCATGACACCACACATTGCTCGATTCGCGGCGCGTTGCCAGTCCTGCAGACCGTCGCTACTAAAACGTGGAAGGCACCGAAAACTCTAGACTTTTCGGACGCGTTCGGAGTCTTTAGTAGGCTCAACGGGTTGATGATCTGTTTCGCCCTTCAACTCATGACACGGGAGCGGCTGCACGCACGAACTGCAGATCGTTGAATCCCGCGGCGCCACTCTCGATTCCGCTCAGCCCGACCTGGCTCAACTCCGGCACCACACGGCTCAAGTCGAAATGCTCATGGTTCTGCATCCGCGCCGCGCGCGTATGTCGCTCGTGCGCGTGCCCGCCGAAATCAAGCGCGAGAAACCGGCCGCCCGGCTTCAGCACCCGGCCCACCTCGGCTATGCATTTCTGGCGCGTCGCCTCGGGCAGGTGATGTAGCATGACCGTGCTCAGCACCACGTCGAAACTGCCGTCGGCGAATGAAAGCTGTTCGACTGCCGCCGTTTCAAAGGTCACATCGGCGCCGGCCCTTCGGGCCTTCTTGCGCGCACGCGCGATCATTTCGGGAGAAGCATCCACGCCGACCACCGCGGCCTGACCCACGCGACGCTTGGCCGCGATTGCCAGCGTGCCTGTACCGCATCCGATGTCCAGGACTGATTCACCTTCCGCGAGCCGCGCGAGATCGAGCGTCTTCTCGCGGAAGACCCGGTCGCGCCCGAGCGTCAGCAACCACACCAGTGGATCGTAAGCCCAGGCCCAATGAATCACCCGGCCGCTGGTTGCGGGAGTCTCAATCTCCATCGGCTGCCCGTGAATCCATCGAACCACAAATCCGATCAACGATGCGCCGCCAAACCCGAACGCGATCGTCATCAGCGCGATATGAATTCCAACCGCGATCGCTACCGCGCCCGCGCCGAACAACAACCACTTGATCCCGAGCAGATACACAGCGACCGCAGTCACCCAGACGATTATCGCGGTCAATAGGAACAAACGGCGATGTTGAATCATGCCGCTTTTCCTTCCGGTGCTCGAATACCCACGTGCATGGCGTGAATCCCCGGCACATGATGCATCACTTCCGCCTTGAAGCGATCGGCGAGTTCGACTCCATCGCCGACCGAAAGGACCGGATCGACCGCGATATCCGCTTCTGCGTGCAGGCGATGTCCTATCCAGCGCGCGCGTACGTGAAAGACATCGCGAATCCCCTTCATCCGCTGACCGGTTCCGCGAATCTCCGCGATAAGCTCCGGTTCGACGCCATCGAGGAGCCGGGTAAAGATCGTCACCGCCGACTCGCGAACGATGCCGAAAATCGCGATCGAGATTGCAAGCGCGATGATTGGATCGGCAATCGGATATCCCAGTTTGATCGCACCCGCGCCTGCCGCCACCGCCAGGCTCGTTAGTCCATCGGCACGCGCATGCTCACCGTCCACCACCAGCGCCGCACTATGAATTTCCTTGCCGGTCCTTATCCGCATGAACGCGGCCGCTTCATTTGCGATGAAGCCGATCACTCCGGCGAGGCCCACCGCTCCCAGTGCTTGCACCGGATGAGGATGAAACAGTCGCGACACTGCTTCATATCCCGCCGCGAGCGCGCTGAGCAGGACCACTAGCACCACGACCATACCAGCCAGATCCTCGACCCGCCCGTATCCGTACGTAAACCGCTCCGTCGTTTTCCGGCGTATCAGCACGAAGGCTATTCCCAGCGGGATCGCCGTCGCTGCATCTGCCGCGTTGTGGATCGCGTCTGCGAGTAGCGCGACGCTCCCCGAGAGCATCACCACACCGGCCTGCAGCACGGCGCCAATCGCCAGCACCGCAAACGACCATTTGAGCGCGTGCAGCCCGCGCTCAGTTGTCATCAGGTGCTGATCGACCACCCCGTGAGTGTGCGGATGGGAATCATGATGGTGTCCAATCAGCATGGGACCGCCTTCGTGAATCACGCGTTCCATTCATCAACCGTCAAAGGTATTTCGCGATTTCCTTGAACTCGGTCAGCGAGCTGCGCGCTTCGCGCGGCATCGCGCCTGTTGCCTCTTCGAGGCAGTTGTCGATGTGATCCTGGATGTAGATGCGCTTGGCGTTCTGAAGCGCCTTTTCCACCGCGTGGAGCTGCTGCGCCACGTCGACGCACTCGCGCTGGTTTTCGATCATCTCGATGATGGTGTGCAGGTGGCCGTCGGCGCGCCTGAGCCGGTTGAGAATTTCGGGATGACTGCCGTGAATCATGGCGATTATCCTATCCCCCTGGAGAGGATATTGCAACGCAAAGATAGCTGTCCGTGGCGAATTGCCGATCTTGCTTGATACCAACAATTAGCCACAGACACGTTGTGATTCCGTGCAAAATGATCGGTAAGTAAGAATCGATAGGTTCCGCTACACTTTGAGCCGGATCTTGGCGTTGTTCCGGGTGATCATATCGCCTGCCGGGTCCAGCCTGATAACCACACTGGCGGCACCGTAGTGCTTCTTGGTGGCCTCGGGTACCTGCCTTTGCGCAGGCCCGAAACCTTGGTACTTCGCGCCGATCGCCGCCAGCGCGCGCTTGGCCTCATCACCATCGGGATCGATTAGCGATGCCTGCACCGGAATCACGACCGCGGCCAGATCCTTCCAGGCCTCCCCGCTTTCGACCATGAAACACGCGCGCCCGTCGCGTTTGATGCGCAGCGCCTTCTTCGACGCGGCCAGCGTGCGCATGTAAATCTTGCGGTCGACCACGGAAAACCACATCGGCAGGGAGACCGGCCAACCATCGCGGCGCAGGGTGG
>JBKQNE010000008.1:0-39512 GCA_052146355.1 Binataceae bacterium (SeqCode)
CTCCTGGCGCATCTGCCGTGCCCGCACTGATCTCGTCGACCCCATTCTCCCCATGGATTCCTACCTCTGAATCCATTCTGCGCTATCGACGGCTCACCGGGGGAGATGTACTTGGTCACCCAGTTACTGAACTTGTGATGCCGCCAGTGTTGCAACAGGCGAGCGGTCACGGGCGTGACCAGCCAATCGCGCGAGTTAGGAAGCTTGCGCCATTCATCCACGTGCCGGCGCAACTCGTCGATGATTGAAGTGAGGTCGTACTGCTGCTGGGTGGTCGACAGACCTTCACGATCTTTAAAGGCTATCTCGTGCTGGTCTGCCGAGCTTTTCCGCTTCTTGGGCTTTGGAATCGGCGTAATGAACCGAACCGGCCGCCGCCTTTCGATGATCTGCTGGGTTGGCTGACCCTGATCATCGAGTTCCCAGTGACGCAAGGGATAGTCGTAGGGAGAGTTGAGGATCGGCTTTTCGAAAAATGGGTTTGCTTAAGTCAGGGTATCAGAGGAATTGAAGTAGAAATGCGACCGGAATGGTAGGGCTTGCCGTAGGGTCTGGGGTTGACCTCCGGTCGTTCATTTCCGCCTGGGATATTTGTGTGTCGGCGGTTGAGATTTCTGAACGCTGCACCCTCACCGCGCGCGGCGCATTGCGTGCGACAAAGAGAGCACGCGATGTGCCGCGCGGTCCTCTGCCGCTTTTTCGGGCGGACGCTTCGCGTGCACGGGCGAGGGCGCTGGCGCGGTCACGAAGTGACCGCTGAATGCTGCACCCATCACCGTGACCTCTCCCTGAAAGAGCGAGGGAAACACGCGGCGAAGGAATGCCGCGCGAGATCCTTCGAGTCCGCGGACTGCGCTCAGGATGACGGATACGTCAATGCATCGCCGAGTCGCGGTCACTTCGTGACCGCTGAAAAAAGACCCTCACCGTGACCTCTCCCTGAAAGGGCGAGGGCTAAAGGTCGCTTCGCAGACTAATTCCTAGCCCTCTCTTTGCGCCCGATGAATGGCGCCGTTCTCGCCCTGTCAGGGCGAGAGCACGAGGCGGGCGGCCCGCCGTCGGAAATGGCGACGCTCTCGAGCGAATCCGCAGATTGCGCAGATTGCGGGGATTTCGGAATCCGGGATGCGGGCCGATGCATCATTTGGTCGCGGTCACTTCGTGACCGCTGAATGTGGACCCTCACCTTAGTTCCCTCGGGAATACTCGGGACAGGCTCTGTCGTTCAACTAAGCGGGCGAGGGAAGACACGCGGCGAAGAAATGCCGCGCGAGATCCTTCGACTTCGCCTGCCCTCCGCCCGCCACCACAAGCATTGCGGAGGGCAGGCAAGGCTTCTGGAGGCGGGCGGACTGCGCTCAGGATGACGGTACGGCAATGCATCATCTAGTCGCGGTCACTTCGGTGACCGCTGAATGTGGACCCTCACCGTGACCTCTCCCTGAAAGGGCGAGGGCTAAAGGTCGCTTCGCAGACTAATTCCTAGACCCTCTCTTTGCGGCCGACGGATGGCGCCGTTCTCTCCCTGTCAGGGCGAGAGTACGAGGGCGGGCGGCGGCTTGCAACGCGGAGGATGGTGGGCGGAAGCAGAACCCTCACCCGCGCGTCACGTCGCGTGCAAAAAAACGCAAGCGTCCCGCCGCTTCGCCCTCTCCCGCAACCGAGCGGGCGAGGGGCAGAATGCAGAACCCTCACCTTGCAGCTCGCAGCGCCGCTCCCTGCCCTCCGCCTGCCCTCCGCAAGGCTTCTGGAGGCAGGCAAGGCTTCTGGAGGCGGGCAAGGCTTCTGGAGGCGGGCCGTTTTTTCAGGCGGACGCTTCGCGTGCGCGGGCGAGGGGCGGATCAGTCTGCGCATCGATTCGCGGGCCGGGGCCGACCGCGATCGGTCCGCCGGGCCTTTCACTGGGATAATGCGACCAGGTAGGTCGACTTGGCCAGCTAAAGTTTGAATAGCGGGTGAAGTCACTGTCAAGCTACGATTGAGCGATGATAGGTGAATTGATAGCTTCATCTGAGTTCATAGGGCGCTGAAAGGACAGGTTCGCCGGAGGCTGTAAGGATGTTTCGAGTGCGGCGGAACGTAGACGGCCGGGTGAAACTGCAGACGCCATCGACAGTGGTCGTTCGCGATTTCACCCTTCGCAAAGACGGGCTTCGTTGACCCGATCACGCTTCAGTTCTGAAGTTCAAAAATCCCAGCGGAGAATAAACTCGCCCCAACCGAACCTCACTCGACAATAACCAAGCCTATGGAATTTGCTTTATTGCTGGCCGCCTCGGCGGCATACGCCACCGGCGGACTATTCATGAAATACTCCGCGGGGCTCGTCAGGCTACAGCCTACCTTTGTCTTTCTGGGCTTATTTGTCCTCGGAGCACTTTTGCAGGGGCGCGCCATGCGGAGCGCGGATCTCGGCATGGCGTACATCCTGGTGCTCGGCCTGGAAGCGGGAATGACGGTAGTTTTCAGCGCGTTCGTGCTTAGGGAAGGCTTCAGTATAGCGCGAATTATCGCGCTAGTGATGGTAATTTCGGGGTCCGCGCTTCTGTCTCAGACCTAGCAGGCGGTTGAAAAAGGATTTCACCGCCTGCTTTCCCTCTCTGTAATCTCCCCCATCTTTTTCGCTGGGTGTTGAGAACAAACAGTGACTGAATCCTCCAAATCCCGGTTTCGCAACATCCTGCCAGAGCCAGTACGCGAGGCTGCGTGAAAATCCGAAAAATCCGGTCGGCTTGCGTGGCGGAGTGCTGCACAGCCCCCGGTAGTCAGTCTCCGTTGGCCGGCATTTGCGTTCGTGATGGGGTTTCGCACCGCCGATCAGTGGGAAGGACGGTATCGACGCGCGGGGGGACTGCGGCATGACCCAGGTGCACAAGCGCAGAAAGAAAGTGCTGGTTGTCGGCGCCGGAATATCCGGCCTGGCGGCGGCCCGCGCTTTGGCAGAGCGCGATTTCGAAGTCGTCATATTAGAGGCGCGCAATCGAGTTGGCGGGCGGTGTTGGACCAAAAACCGGATTGACATGGGTGCTCACTGGATTCACGGTACGGAGGGAAACCCGCTCATCACGCTTGCAAGAACCCTCGGAGTCGAGACTCTGTTTGTCGGCGGAGACAGCTCCTACACGGGCGGCTGGGAGCATCTGGCGATGCATACTTCCGCCGGACGCCAGCTCACCAGTGAGGAGAAAGTCAAATGTCTATTGTTGGGCGACGAGGCGCGCGAGGCGTTGGATGAGATGCGGCGCAGGCGCGTTTCCGAGGGCGCTCCCGACATCACGATTCGGGAGGCGCTGGCGCAGCTCCCCGAGCAAAAGACCCTTCTGCCGCATGAGCGAGCCTGGCTGCAATGGCACATAACGCTCTTTGCCCGCGACGACTGCGCGGCCGGCGATCGAGCGCTCTCCTTCACCTGGTGGGACGATGGCTACGAGGTGTACGGCTACGGCGACAGCACGTTCGTGAAGGGCTACGGCAGCCTGATCGCAAAGATGGCTAGTGGACTGGATATTCGTTTGAAGCACGTAATCAAGGACGTCAGCTATCGGGCCGCTCACGGGGTTGAGCTGGTTACCGATCGCGGAAAATTTAGCGCCGACCAAATTGTGCTCACGCTGCCGCTGGGGGTTCTGAAGAGCGGCGCGATCGCATTCGATCCGCCGCTGCCGGCGCGCAAGCTCGATGCGATTCAGCGCCTGGGCATGGGTCATCTGGCAAAAGTGATAGTGCGCTTCGAAGCCGCATTCTGGCCGAAAGATCAATATGTATTCGGATATCTTCCCGAGACGTTGGCCGACTTTCCGACGATGGTAATCAATCTATGGAAAACCCATCGCGTGCCGGTATTGGTAATGCTGGTTGGCGGCGACGACGGCTATGAGATCGAGCATTGGCCCCCGCGGCGCGTCGAACAATGGGTTCACAAGGTCCTGCGTGACATGTTCGGAAGGCGCGCCGCCAAACCCGCTACCATCGAGCGTACGGCGTGGTCGTCCGATCCCTTTTCGCTGGGATCGTATTCGTACGTGCAGGTTGGCGCCCGTCCCGAGCTTATGGACGTACTGGCCGAGCCGATCGAGGATCGATTGATGTTCGCGGGAGAAGCAACCTATCGGGGTCATTGGGCCGCGGCGCACGGCGCACTCGCATCGGGACTGCGGGAGGCCGCGCGGATATCGGGCGATACGACGCTGCTGCCGCAGCGCATCTTTACCGAAAATCGCCGATGGCGCGAGATGACGATGCGGGCAAGCCGCTTTTTGAATGCGCTCAGCGCCGAAATAGACGCGAATGAAGTGCAGCGGCGTGTCGCGCTATTACAGGAAAGCGAGATTTTCTCTCAGCTCGCGATCCCCGAATTGCGGCCCCTGGCGACGATGTTCCGGACCAGCCGCTTTGCCGATGGCGACATCGTGTGCGAGGCGGGAGACGCGGCTACGGATATGTTCGTGGTCGAGGATGGCGAATTCAAGGTACTGCTGGAGGGCGAAGGGGAGATCAGGCGACTGCGGCGAGGGGAGATGTTCGGGGAGTACGGTCTGTTCGGTACAGGCAAACGCACCGCGAGCGTCGTGTCAGCCGGTACGAGCATCGTATTGAGGCTCGACTACCAACGCTTTAACCGCTTCCTGCTCGCTTTTCCGGAAGCTTCTCTAGCTTTGCTCAAGGCTACGGTGCGACGCCTCCTGCTTCGCGAGAACCATAGCTTCCGGCACTGAAGAGTTCACAGTCCAGCGGTAAAATCACTGCGCGGGAGATCAAGCGAATGCTTGATTACTGTCAAGGACGGAGCAGCGGAGACGGCGAGTCCGCGATTTCCAGTGTGGGTCCCATAACTGAGTGGCCCGGTTCGTCCGCTACAGAAGGTCCTTCGTCACGTGCGTTCCTCAGGACTCCTCGCTAGCTCGTCGGCAGCTCACTTCGCTCAGGGCTTCGGCTCCAGGCAGGGGCAGGCTCAACTGAGCGGGCGAGGGAAACACGCGGCGAAGGAATGCCGCGCGAGATCCTTCGACTCCGCCTGCCCTCCGCCCGCCTCCAGAAGCATTGCGGAGGGCAGGCAGGGCTTCCGGAGGCGGGCAAGGCTTCTGGAGGCGGGCGGACTGCGTTCAGGATGACGGATTGGGAGGATTGATGCGGAGGATGGTGGCGCGGGAAGCAGAACCCTCACCCTTACCCTCTCCCGCAACTGAGCGGGCGAGGGGCGGATCAGCGCTTTGATCCACGGGCAGGGACGCCCGCGCCACTATTAAAAGACTCAGGCAAAAGGACGAGCGAAAAAATAGGTGCGGCGAAGGGGAAAAGAAACGCGCCGGGCTCTTTTGGAGGCCGGCGCGTTTTGGAAGCTGGGGGCACTGTGGCTTTATTGCTGGCTTTCGACTGTGGCGCTTTGCTGGATGTCGCCTTTGGCTAGCTGGAGCTTGAAGGTGTTCCAGTGCTTCAGAATATCGATCGCCTTGTCGAGCTGCACATCCGGCTCTTCCGCGGGTTTCTTCGCCTTGGCGGACTTATCCGTGGGCGTGGCGGCGGCAGGGCTCGCATTTGATTGCGGCGCCGGAGCCGCGGAAGTTCCGTTGTCCTTCGGATTCTGCCCGTTCTGGAAATGATGCGGCAGATCGCTCTCGTGAATCTCCGGGTTCTCATCAACCTCGGCGCCCGGAATCTCCAGCGAGGCCAGGGTCGGTTTGGGCGGCTCGACATCGATGTCGGGCGTGATGCCGACGGCCTGAATGGAACGTCCGTTGGGAGTGAAGTAGCGTGCCGTCGTCAGGCGCAGCGCCGAATGATCATCGAGCGGAAGAATGGTCTGCACGGAGCCCTTGCCGAAGGTCTGCGTGCCGATAACGACTGCGCGGCGCTGATCCTGCAGCGCGCCGGCGACGATCTCGCTCGCGCTCGCCGTGCCGCCATTGACAAGAACCACCATCGGATAGTCTTCGAAGTCGCTCTTCTTGTGCGAAAAGAATTTCTGTTCCTGGTTTTCCTGGCGGCCCTCCGTGTACACGATCATCCCGCCGTCCAGGAACGCATCCGAGACCTTGACCGCCTGCTGCAGCAGACCGCCCGGATCGTCGCGGAGGTCGAGCACCAATCCCTTGATGTGGCCTTTGTTTTCTTTCTCGAAATCGTCGAGCGCCTTCGAGACCGCCTCGTCGGTGTTTTCCTGGAAAGTGCTGATGCGGATGTAGTCGAAGCCGTCGGCGATCTGCTTGGCCTTGACCGACGGAATCTTGATCACATCGCGCGCGATCGAGACCGTGAAAAGCTCGGGCATGTTCTGGCGATGAATGGTCAGCTTGATCTTCGACCCGCTGGGACCGCGCATCCGCTTCACCGCTTCGGTCAGGGTCATGTCCTTGGTGAAGTCGTTGTCGATTTTGATGATCTGATCGCCGGACTTGATGCCGGCGCGATAGGCGGGCGTGTCGTCGATCGGCGACATCACGGTCAGGATGCCGTTCTTGATCGTGATTTCGATTCCGAGGCCGCCGAAACTGCCGCGCGTCTCGACCTCAAGGTCCCGGTAGAGCTCGGGCGTCAGGTACGCGCTGTGCGGGTCGAGCGACGCGAGCATCCCGGTAATGGCACCATCGATGAGACGCTTGGTGGTGACCGGCTCCACGTAATTCTTCTGCACGATCGCGAGCACGTTCGCGAACGTATCAAGCTCCTGGTACGTGTCATTCGACAGCGCCTGGGCCCGCCGCACGGCGACCGACCCAAGCCCCACGAAAGAAGCGATCATGAAGATCGCCAAAGTTATTGCCCAACGATTTCGCTTGATTAACGACATGCGACACCGGCCATTTACGAGTTCCTCAATATAGGGAGTTCTTCAATATAAGCAGATGCGGACACGCGATGCACAGGGGTTCTTTTCGTGGGGTACCGCCGCGAGGCGCGGGCTTGGGCGCGCAAGCCGAAGACGCTGTCTCGGCGATCGAGTTCAAAGGTTCTCACACTCACGGGATTCCTCGGGAAAGAACCTCGGAATGACACCGCTTTCCGACGGCAGCTGAAAGAGAAAATCTTTCCACCACTCTTTTCGGTCCGTCGGTCAGCTTGATTTCGCATCAACTTGATTTCGCATCGAGGAGTTGTTGCAGGGCGTCCTTGACGTCGGGGCGGGACCAATCGAAGGCGCCCATATGATGCGCCGCAATTCGGCCCTGGCGGTCGATTATGAAAGTCTCGGGCACGCCACTTACGTCGTAGGAGTCGCCGACCTGGTTGTCCGGATCGAGCAGGATGGTGAAATGGTAGCCGTTTTTCTCGACGTAAGGCGCGACAACCAGGCGACCCTTGGTGTCCTGACTGACCGCCAGCATCACGAAGTCACGATTACCCTTGAACTCGTCGTACAGGGTCTCCATCGAGGGCATCTCCTCGCGGCAGGGGCCGCACCAGGTTGCCCACACGTTCAAAAAAACTACCTTGCCGTGCAGTTGATCGAGCGAAACCGTGGTCCCATTGAGTGACTCCAGCTTGAAATTGGCCGCCTTGTTGCCCGCGGCGACGGGAGCCTCTTCCTGCTGCTCGTGCGTGCTCGCGGTATGCGCCGCTTCGCGCATCTGTCCAACGACAAGCATCACGACTCCGAGAGCTGCGATGAGCCCGGCGGCGGCGTAGATAAGCTTGTTCTTCGAACCCATCGAGGTCAGGCGCGCAGCGCTTCTTTGGCGGGAACCGCCTCGCGTTTGTCTCCAGACTCGCGTTTGTCACTTTCGCGTTTGTCCCGGGAGAGGTACCAGGCCACGGAGCCGAAAATGACCATCCCGATTCCGAACAGTTGCGCCTCGCTAAGCCCCGCGAACACACGCGGGTTAATCCGGACGAACTCGACGATAAAGCGCGCGGCGCCCGCAAGGATCAGGTAGAGATAGAAGAGCCGGCCGTGGACCCATCCCCTGCCGCGAAACCTCCACAGCACCAGAAACACGCCGGTATAAAGAATCGTCTCGTAAATGGGCGCGGGATGGACGCGGACGCCGGGGAAGAAGCCGGACACGAGCTGCCCGTGCGAGTCGAGCTTGAGCACGGTCTCGGAGTTCCATCCGACGATCGCCCGCGGATACGCCATCGCCCACGGCAGCGTCGAGGGGAGGCCCCAATCGCCATCGCCGGAAAGCTGGCATCCGATGCGCCCCAGCGCCTGCCCGATAGCGAGGGCGGGAGCGCACATGTCGATGGTCTTCAGGAACCCGATTTTGTAGTAGCGGGAGACCAGGTAGGTGCCGAAGATTCCGCCGAACATGCCGCCATACCAGACGAAACCCGAGCCCGAGAAAATCATCGACTTCGGGTCAGCCCAATAGGTCGAAAAATTGTTGAAAATATCGAGAAGGCGCGAGCAGGAAATGCCGACGAGTGCGCCCCAGACCACGATCGACGAGGCGTATTCGACCGTGATTCCCTGCCGGCGGCATTCGAGGGTGATGACGTAATCGGCGGCAAGGAAGCCGATCGCCATCATCATACCATAGCTGTAAACCGCCAGCGGGCCTATGTGAAAAAGAACCGGAATCATCGACCGATGACCCTATAGTAAGCTTGCTGGCAGGTCGAACGGAACACTTTAATGGCGGCTTTGCGGCTTGCGAGAGCTCCCGGCTATCAATATACGACGCAATAGTGAGGGCAATTCTTCAACGCGTGAGCCGCGGCGAGGTCAGAGTCGAAGGCCGCGCTATCGGAAAAATCGGGCCGGGCCTGGTGGTCCTGCTAGGCGTGGCGCAGGGCGATACCGAGGCCGATGCGGTGTTTATCGCGGATCGGACGCTGGGAATGCGGGTCTTTGCGGACGCCGCGGGCAAGATGAATCTGGCGCTGAGCGCGGTCGGCGGCGAAATGCTGGTCGTGTCGCAATTTACGCTGCTGGCGGATACGGAATCGGGCCGGCGGCCATCGTTCATCCATGCGGCGGCGCCGGCGGAGGCTCGGCGGCTGTACGAGCACTTTGTCTCGCTCGTTAGGGAGCGCGGTGTTAAGGTTGAGACAGGTGAGTTCGGCGCCATGATGGAAGTGGAAATCGTGAACGACGGGCCGGTCACGATCATCATTGATAGCCGCAACCGGAAGTAGACGATGCCACGCGCAGGGTTTTACGCGGTCGAGTCGGGAAAGATTTCGTTTCGGCGCGACGGCAACTGGTACACCGACGAAGAGCGAATCGACAACGCGCGAATCGCCCTGCTCTTCAGCAAATCGATCCAGCAAAATGCCGACGGCTCGTATTACCTGAAGGTCGGCGACGAACGCGCATCGATTGAGGTCGAAGATACGCCGTACGTCGTCCGCACGCTGGAGGATGACGAGCTGGGCGGCTTCATGATGGTGCTGAACGACGACGAACGCGAACCGCTCGATGCCGCCACGCTCGAAGTGGGCGCCGACAACGCGCTGTATGCGCGGGTCAAGGACGGCAAATATCGCGCGCGGTTCCTCCGCAACGCGTACTACCATCTGGCCGATCGGCTGGAAGCGGATGACGCGGGCCGCTTCTTCCTGAACCTGCGCGGCGCGCGACACCGAATCGGAAAGCGATCAGAGCGCACCTCGCTGAAGACCTCATCGAGCATCATCGAGCCCGCCTTTCACATCGTGCTGGTGCGGCCCGAAATTCCGCAGAACACGGGATCGATCGCGCGGCTCGCGGCGGCCACGAAGACGCGGCTGCATCTGGTGGGACCGCTGGGGTTCTCGATCGAAGATCGATACTTGAAACGCGCGGGGCTGGATTATTGGCCGCTGGTGGATTTGCGAACGTACGCCGGATGGGACGAGTTCGCTGAGGCCCATCGCGAAATTTCCGCAAAGTTTTTTTCCGCGCGCGCGAGGGCGAGCTATCTGGCGGGCGGGTATGCACGCGGGGATTATCTGGTGTTCGGCAGCGAGACCAAAGGGCTGGGGCGGGAGTTTCTATCCGAGCGCAAAGACCGGACTTTCCAGATCCCGATCTTCGAGAAGGGTGTGCGGAGTTTGAATCTGGCTAATGCGGTGTCGATTGTGGTGTACGAGGCGCTGCGGCAGACGGAGCTTATCCGGCCTTAGTGGGGGGCTCAGCGCGGGCTTGCGCCCGCGGGCCAGGTGCGGAAGGCGTCTGCGGTGAGTGAGTTCGGCTGCTACTTGGGAGAGATGTGGTTGCGGCGCGAGGACGCGCCACGATCCCTCCGCTCCGGCAGCCTCCGGTCGGGATGACCGAAGAAGCGGGATTCCTCGCGCGGCAGCTCCTCAGGGCGGCGCCTAGAGAATCGGACGGCAGGTGGAAGCAGAACCCTCACCCTTCCCTCTCCCGCAACTAAGCGGGCGAGGGGCAGAAAGGGCGAAGGACAGAATTCCGGGATTCCAATTCGTCGCGGGTGCTCCTCAGGGCGGCGCCTGGAGGACAGCGCGGCGGGCGCGAAGCGCACGGCGTAGCCGCGCTGGAATGACAAGGGTGTGGGGTCGCGGCGAGATTGCGAAAGCGGGTGGCTGATCGGATTCCGGGATTCCTCGCGCGGCGGCCACGCGCGGGAATGACAAACACGACAACTTCAGTTCTTGCGGATGCTGCAGGCGCCGCCGGAGCCGCAGCCGCATCCGCCGGTCTTCTTGGCTGGGCGCGCGCCTATCTCGTAGCCGGTCGTTTCTAGTTCGGTTGCGCTCACCCAGGAAATTTCGGCTGCGATTGGCGAGTCGCAATGGGCGCATGCGCGGAATTCCGCGCCGTTATCGCCGAACAGCACGCAGGTGAGGACTGTTTTGTCGCACTGGTCGCATCGGGCGACTGGGAAGCTGGAACTGATTGGGGTTGGATCCGGCATCAATGCGACCGACTACTCTTCTAGCAGCTTGTGCAGCGATTCCAAATCGCGCCGCACATCGGACAAGACGCGACGGGTTTGGCCATCTACGGCAGGCTTGTGTTCGGGTTCTTCGGCACGCGACTGCGTGCGATCGACCGGCGCGGATTTCCCGGCCAGGAGCGTATCGATTCCGTTCTCGCGGATATGTTTGTTGGCGCCCGCGATCGTAAAGCCCTCCTGATGGAGCAGGCGCTTTATCAGCCTGAGCACTTCGAGGTCGCGGTCGTGGTAGAAGCGATGCCTGGTGCGGGAATGACGGGGCTTCAGAAAGGGGAACTGCGTCTCCCAAAAGCGCAGCACGTAAGTCGCAACGCCGATTACTTCCGCCGCCTCGCCGATTTTGAGGCCGCGTTCAGGCATACCCGCCAGCATCGGCGTAGCCGCCCGCGCGGACGCCGCCTTGGTATTAGTACGCTTCGGCGCGGCTGAGCTGCGGCTTTTGCGAGTCATGGCTTTCCGGTGCCGTTGTTGATTCTGTCCTTGAGGACCTGGCTGGGTTTGAAGGATAGCACGCGGCGGGAGTCGATCGTTATGGGGGCTCCGGTTTGAGGGTTACGTCCGCGGCGGGCGCTCTTGTGATTGACGATAAAGGTGCCGAAGCCGGAGATCTTGACCTTGTCGCCGTCGCGCAAACTTTCGCGGATGATCGCGAAGACCGCTTCGACCAGGTCACAGGCTTCCTTTTTCGAGGAGCCCACCCGCTCGTAGATCAGATCCACGAGATCGGCTTTGGTCATGCCGTGCGGCGTATTGGTCCCCACCCGCTCGCTCGCTACGAAGACGCTTTACTGTCGCAACTCGGCCCCCAGGCGCGTCCGGGTCTGTTCAACCACCGCAGAGTGGACGCGATTGACTTCCTCATCCGTCAGAGTGCGATCTTTCGCCCGGTATCGACAAGCCAGTGCTACGCTCTTTCTCCCCGGCGCAATCCCCTGGCCTTCATAAACATCGAAGACCTCGACACTTTCAAGCATTGCCGACGCAACCTCTTTCACGGTCCGAACAACCATCGCGGCCGGAAGGTCACGATCGACGACCAGCGCCACGTCCCGTCTAATCGCCGGAAAACGCGGCGGCGCTTCGATCGTTTTACGCGGCGAGAAACCATAAGAAATGAGTTTCGCTAAGTCAAGTTCGCACACCGCGCACGGCGCGCCAAGCTCCAGGCGCATCGCCTCCTGAGGGTGCAATTCGCCGAGGTAACCGGTTTGCGCGCCGTCGAAAACGATTTCAGCGGCGCGGGCAGGATGCAAAAAAGGCGCGCGCGCCGGCTCGATGGCATTGAACGATATGCGGTCGCGCAGATCCATCGCGTCGAACCACGACTCCAGGATTCCCTTCATCGAAAAGAACCCCGCCGCGATACCGGCCTCGCCGAGCGCTGGAATCAAATACGCGCCGTGGCTCAACGCGGCGAGGACCAGACGCTCGGCCGCGCTTCCGGCGTCCATCAGAAATACTTTTCCGATCTCGAATGCGTGGAACGCCGCCGCCTGGCGGTTGAGATTGAACTGAAGCGAGGCGACCAGACCCGGCATCAGGCTGAGGCGCAACTCGCTCAGCTCCGCGGACAAGGGGTTCTGTACTTTCACCGGCTGGGCAGATGGCGCCACGCCGGGGAATCGCGCATTGTCGGCCGGCGCCGTGAACGCGAGCGTGCGCGCTTCATCGAGCCCGGCACCGAGCATCACCTCGCGCGTGTTCCGCAGAAACACGCGCTGCGGATTCACCGCGGTTTGCGCCGCCACGCGCGTCGGCATCGCACTTGGTACATCGTCGAGGCCGCTCAACCGCGCGACTTCTTCCACCAGATCCGCGGGCTCGTTCAGATCGGGGCGCCACGGCGGCGGCACTACTTTCAACGCCCCTCGGCCGGCAGGCTTCACGTCAGTGCCGATCGCCTTGAGCCGCCGTTTGGTCTCGGCGGGAGGAATAGATGCGCCGGTGAGAGTCTCGATGTCGGCCAGATCGATGATGATTTCGCGGCGCGGCGCAGGACGTGCCTCGATATCGGCGATTTCGCCGGCGGCTTTGCCGCCCGCAAATTCGCCAACCAGTTCCGCAACGCGCGCCAGCGCGACCGCCTGCCCTGCACGATCGATACCGCGCGCGAAGCGATAGCTCGCTTCGCTATGAAGCTGGAGGCGGCGCGATGTCCTGGCGATCGTCGAAGGCTCGAAGAATGCGCTCTCGAGCAGAATCGCCGTCGTGGAATCGCTGACCTCGGAGCTGAGACCGCCCATCACGCCGGCGATCGCGAGCGGCCCTGCGGGGTCGGCGATCAACAGATCATCGGGCTGGAGCTCGCGTTTGAGATTGTCGAGCGTCGTGAATTCGCGATCGCTGCCGGCGCGGCGCACGACAATTTTCCCAGCGGAAATTTTCGCGAGATCGAATGCGTGGAGCGGTTGCCCCATTTCGAGCATCACGTAGTTGGTCGCATCGACAACATTGTTGAGCGCGCGCATCCCGCATAGTTCCAACCGGCGCCGAATTCGGATCGGCGAAGGCCCGATCTTGATTTCCGTCATCGCGAGGGCGGCATAGCGAGGACACAGATCCGGCGCCGCGATATCGATCGCAAAAAGCGGAAGTGCTCCTACT
This sequence comes from Binataceae bacterium (SeqCode), assembly GCA_052146355.1. Taxonomy (GTDB): domain Bacteria; phylum Desulfobacterota; class Binatia; order Binatales; family Binataceae; genus JAFAHS01. The sequence goes on from JBKQNE010000008.1 coordinate 13,443, forward strand.
TTCGATTCAGGTTTCACGGCGCGCGGGCGAGGAATTTTGAGCGTGACGCCGAAGATCGCCGCCACCTCGCGCGCGAGGCCGATTATCGAAAGGCAGTCACCACGATTCGCGGTAATTTCGACATCCAGCACGGTGTCAGGCAGGAGCAGAAAGTCTGCCAGATCGGCGCCGACGGGCGCGTCGTCAGGCAGCGCGAGTATTCCCGCATGCTCGGTCGAAAGCTTCAGCTCGCGTTCCGAGCAGAGCATACCTTCCGAGCGAACCCCGCGAATGGTCGCCGCCTCAAGAGGCGGCGCATCGCGAGCAACGCCCTCGCCTTCCCCTTTGCCGGCGCCCGCCAGGCGCGCGCCAACCAGCGCGAGTGCGACGGTCATTCCGGAACGAACGTTCGGTGCGCCGCACACGACACTGAACCGGCCTTTCGATCCGGCATCGACCTGGCAGAGACTCAAGCGATCGGCGTTCGGATGGCGCCCCGCCTCGATCACCTTCGCAACGACCACACCCTGGAACGCGGGTGCAATCGTCTCGATATTTTCGACGACGAGACCTGCGGCACTGAGCCGATCGGCAATCTCGCGCGCGGGCGCATCGAGGTCGACGAATTTCTTGAGCCAGCTCAGCGGAAGCTTCATTGCCCACCTCCGCTGACCGAAGGAAATTGCGCAAGGAAGCGCAGATCGTTTTCAAAAAAGAGCCGCATGTCGTCGATACCCAGCTTCATCAGGGCGGTGCGCTCGACGCCCATGCCGAATGCGAACCCCTGGTACTCGGCGGGATCGAGCTTCACCGCGCGCAGCACATTCGGATGGATCATTCCGCAGCCGAGCACCTCCGTCCATCCGCTGTACTTGCACACGGGGCATCCGGCGCCCGAACACAGCAGGCAATAGATATCGAGTTCGGCGCTCGGCTCCGTGAACGGAAAAAAGCTCGCGCGAAAGCGCACTCGGGTTTCGCCGAAAAAACCTTTGGCGAAATCGGTGAGCACGCCCTTGAGATGGCTCATCGTGATACGGCCGCGGCGATCGATCATGAAACCTTCGATTTGATTGAACGCGGGCGCCGCGCGCACGCTGAGATCGTCGCGCCGATAGCATCCGCCCGGGCACACGACGGCGATCGGAGGACGGCGGCGCTCGAGCACGCGAATCTGCCCGTTGGAAGTATGGGTGCGGAGCAGAAGCCCGCCGGGAAGAAAAAACGTGTCCTGCATCTCGCGCGCGGGATGATTGGGCGGAAAGTTGAGCGCCTCGAAATTGTGAAAGTCGTCTTCGATGTCCTGCGTGTACTCGACCTCGAAGCCCATCCCGCACAGGATGTCGAGCATCTCCTCCATGATCTGCGTCACCGGATGGATACGGCCGCGCGGAATTTTGCCGCCGGGGAGAGTCACGTCGAGCCTGGCCGACGCCAGCGATCGCTCCAGCTGCTGGCTGCGATGGCGCCCCTGCAGATCCTCGATGCGCCCTTCGACTTCGCGCTTGATGTCGTTGATGAGCTTGCCGATCAGAGGGCGATCGGCCTGCGGCACATCGCGCATCCCGCGCATGATTTCGGTTAGGTCGCCCGACCGCCCCAGAATACGGACGCGGACCGCTTCGATCGCATCCGCGGTGGCATCGTCGGAAAGCTCGGCGAGCGCGCGGCGGCGGATTTCCTCCAGTTGCTCTTTCATGGCTCGATCACTCCACATTCCCCAGAAAATAAAAAACCATGTGGTAAAACCCACATGGTCTTTTGGTGCGTGGCTTCGAACGGCGCGGCGTCAGGCTGCTGCGAGGCCGAGCGCGTTCTTGGCAGCGCGCACCAGCTCGGTAAACAATCCGTCGCGATCCTTGGCAAGCGCGGCGAGCTGCTTGCGGTCGACTTCGACCCCGGCCTTCTTGAGTCCATCGATCAGCTTGCTGTAGGACAGCCCGTGTTCTCGCGCGAGCGCATTGATTCTCTGCACCCACAGGGCACGGAACACGCGCTTCTTGGTCTTGCGATCGCGGTAGGCGTAGGTGAGGCCCTTTTCGAAAGTGTTGCGGGCCTGACGATAGAGCTTGCGCCCGCCGACAAATCCGGAGGCGTTCTTCAGTTGGCGTTTATGGCGGCGGCGGGTCTTGGGTCCGCCCTTTGCGCGAGGCATCGGAAATCAGTCCTTCTCTTAAAGTAGGTTCACGTAAAATCGGTTCACGCGCGGCGATCGCTACGCATAGGGCATCAGCTTCTTTACCACTTCGCCCTCGGTCTTCTTGAAAATGCCGGGAGCGCGCAGTCTGCGCTTGCGCCCGCGATTCTTGGCCCAGGCGTGATGGCGCGAATAGCCCTTCTTGTACTTTACCTTGCCGCCCTTGGTCACTTTGAACCGCTTGGCGGCAGCGCGATTGGTCTTGATCTTAGGCATCGATCGTATGCTTTCGTTGCGTGTGCTTTCGTCGCGAAAAAATTTTTCCTATCGCGGCGTGAGCAGCACCGACATATTGCGTCCTTCCATCCGGGTTCCCCCGTCGGGCTGCGCAACATCCTGCACCTCCAAGATAATCTTGTCGATGAGGCTGCGGCCCAGCTCGGGATGGGTTATCTCGCGTCCGCGAAACGAAACCGAGAGCTTAACACGTTGACCTTCTCCAACAAAGCGCCGGATATGCTTAACTTTGAAGTCGACGTCGTGCACGGCAGTCCGCGCGCCCATCTTGACTTCCTTGACCGCGTTCGCGGTCGCGTGGCGCTTGGAGTCGTGCTGCTTCTTCTTAAGCGAATAGCGGTACTTGTCGAAATCGGTGACGCGGCAGACCGGCGGCTTGGCGGTCGATGAAACCTCGACCAGATCAAGACCTCTGCCCTCTGCCACGCGCAACGCTTCCGCGATGGGAAGAACGCCAACCTGTGAACCGTCCGAATCGATTACCCGAACCTCCGTGGCGCGGATTAACCGATTGACCCGTATAGCGGGTTCTCTCGATGGGGGAACTCTAAAATCTCGACGAATATGGCACCTCCTCCGGTGTAAGTACCGGACTCTCCTTATATTAGGCCGGTAACGGCTCTTTTCGCATCATTTCGATCAAGTTTTCAACCGTGAGCGTTTCGCTCTTGCCGCCACGCTTGCGGAGCGACACGGTCCGGTCGGCCGCCTCGCGCTCGCCGACGACTATCATATACGGCACCTTGGCGAGCTCCGCTTCGCGCACCTTGAAGCCCAGCTTTTCGTTGCGGATGTCGGCGTCGGCGCGATAGCCCACGCCGCGCAGGGTCGCAGTCAGCTCCCTGGCGTAAGTCTCCACCTTTTCGCTGAGCGAAAGCACGCGGGCCTGCTCGGGCGCCAGCCAGAACGGCAGCACTCCGCCGGTATGCTCGATCAGCACGCCGATGAATCGTTCGAGCGATCCGAGGATCGCGCGATGGATCATCACGGGGCGCTCCTCGGCGCCGCTGCTGGCGGTGTAGGTCAAGTCGAAGCGGTCCGGAAGGAAGTAATCGAGCTGGATCGTCGCGACCTGCCACTTTCGCTTAAGCGCATCGGGTACGTAAATCTCGATCTTCGGCCCGTAGAACGCCCCTTCCCTGGGATTTATCTCGAAAGGTATCTCGTTGCGCCGCATCGCGTTGGCGACGACATCTTCCGCTATCCGCCACTGCTCTTCGGTTCCCAGATGGTGATCGGGCATCGTTGCGAGCTTGAACTCGACTTTCTCGAAGCCGAGCGATGAGTACACGTCACGCACCATCTGGATGTTGGATGCGAACTCGTCCTCGATCTGGTCCTCGCGGCAGAATATGTGCGCATCGTCCTGCTGGAACGAACGCACGCGCGCGAGGCCGTGCAGAACTCCCGAGCGCTCCGCGCGATGAAGCCGCGTAAACTCCGCGAAGCGCAGCGGCAAATCGCGATAGGAGCGCTTCTCGGCGCGATAGACGTAGGTGTGGCCGGGACAGTTCATCGGCTTGACGCCGTAGCCACGCCGCCATCCTTCAGGGCCGGTATCGACCGTGAGCTCATCGCTTCCCTCGGCTTCGGGGTCGGGCGAGAGAAACATGTTTTCGCGGAAATTCTCCCAGTGGCCCGAAGTATTGAACATCTGGTTGCGATAGATCTGCGGCGTTACCACCTCTTCGAAGCCGTAGCGCCAGTAGAGCCTGCGAACATAGTCGATGAGCTGATTAAGGATGATGGTGCCCTTGGGCAGGTAGAACGGCGAGCCGGGTGAAATCGGATCGAAGAAGAACAACCCCATCTCGCGGCCGAGCTTGCGATGGTCGCGGGTGCGGGCGAGTTCCAGCAACTTCAGATGTTCTTCGAGCGCCTCTTTGGAGGCGAACGCGGTGCCGTAGATTCGCGAGAGCATCTCGTTGTGCTCATCGCCGCGCCAATACGCGCCCGCTACGGTCAGCAGCTTGAACGCGCGGAGGTAGCGGGTGGATGGGACGTGGGGACCGCGGCACAGATCCATCCAGTCGCCTTCCTTGTAAATCGAGACGATCTCGTCGGGAGGGATTTGTTCGATGATCTGGACCTTGTAGTTCTCGCCCATCGCGGCGAAGGTTTTGATCGCTTCGTCGCGCGGCACCTCGATTCGCTCGACCTTGTAGTCGGCCTTGGCGAGTTCCTTCATCCGCGCTTCGATCTTGGGCAGGTCTTCGACGGTGAACGGCGTCCTGGGTGCGAAGTCGTAGTAGAAACCGTCCTCAATCACGGGGCCGATCGTCACTTGCGTGCCCGGATAAAGCTGCTGCACCGCCATCGCCATCAGATGCGCCGTGGAATGGCGGATGACGTCGAGGCCCTCGGGACTGTCGGCAAGCACCGGTTCGACGGTCGCATCGGATTCCAGCGCGCGGCTCAAATCGACTACTTTGCCATCCAGCTTTGCAGCGACGAGGTCCTTGCTCGGAATGCCACCAAGGACTTCGCGGACGCGGGCGCCACGGGCGACGGTAAGCCGCTCTCCATTCACGGAAACGCTGACTTCCGCGTTCATTTAGAAAAGTGTGGCAGCACGAACGTGCGATACATCAAAAAACATCGTGGCTAAACAAGTGCGGCGCGGGTGTTGAAGGACGGCGTCATAGACAAAGTGGTAGGCACGGGCGGGATTGAACCGCCGACCCCTTCCGTGTCAGGGAAGTGCTCTCCCGCTGAGCTACGTGCCTGGAAATGCTGGGTGTGATCAAACGAGCGCAAGCTAGGGAATCGGTAACAGATATTTCGGAGCCGGGCAACCGATGGTGTTCTGCGGGCTAATCCTACACGACTAACGAACGGTGTTCCATATTGAATCGAAGGTGGAGAATCTGTTTTGAGTTCCAAAACAGTAATACGGTCACCATACAGGTGGTTGACTATCATGACTAAGCCAATGGCGCTTCCGGTCCACCCCGGAGAGATACTGTCTGATGAACTAAAAGTCAGAAAATTGAGCGCATCCAAACTGGCACTCGACATCGGGGTACCCTCCGGGCGGATCGTTGAGATCATCAACGCGAAGCGTAGCGTGACTGCCGATACCGCCTTGCGGCTGAGCCGGTATTTCGGAACTTCGGCCCAACTCTGGATGAACTTGCAAACGCAATATGATCTGGCGACGGTCGAAAAGGAAAAAGGCAAACAGATCGCGGCGCGGATAAAGCCAGCGGCCTAGCCCGCGCGAGTCCGGGCTTGGCAGGCGACGGGTAAGGGCGCATCTGCTAGACTTGCGCGTTTGATGGCAAGAGTGACTGGCCATGTTTGATCGCGAGCGGATTATCCAGATTTTTTTCTTCGGCTTTCTGGCCGTGATGACCTATGAGCTCTATGTATTGCTCGAGCCGTTTCTGACTCCTATCGCGTGGGCGATTCTACTCGCCTTCGTGATGCATCCGCTCCTCGTGCACATCGACCGATGGGTCCGCCGCCGGACGCTCTCAGCTGTCATCCTCACGTTGGCGGTTGCTTTGGGCGTGATTCTGCCCGCGGTCTGGCTTTCGGGACGACTCGCTGCGGAGGCGCAGCTTCTGTACACGCAGGCTTCGGCGGCGGTGGACAAAGGAGGAATCGGCCAGGCGCACGACTGGATGGTCCATTCCGAATGGATAGCCTCGATCAATCGCAGACTTGCCGGCCGCTTCAAGATCGAAGACGAAGCTCCCAAGTATGCGATGCAAGCCGCACAGGTGACCAGCGAGTATGTAGCCAAGAACGCCACCAACGTGGCGAAGAATGCGCTCACTGCCGTGATCGACTTCGGCATCATCCTGCTCGTCTTCTTCTATCTGCTGCGCGACGGCGAGAGTTATTACAAGTCGGTGCGCAACCTGACCCCGCTGCACGAAGACGACAAGGAAACCATCTACGAGACGCTGCGCTCCACGCTGTCATCCGTAATTCGCGGGTTGATGCTGACCGCGCTGCTGCAGGGCGTAACTATCGGCATCGGGCTGCTGGCCTGCGGGGTGCCCTACTGGGCGTTCCTGGCCTTGCTCGCCGCAGGGGCGGGCCTGCTGCCGCTGGGCGGCACCGCGATTATCTGGCTGCCGGCGGCGGCATACCTCGCGTACTCATCGGGACTGATGTGGGGAGTGGCACTGGTGGTGTGGTGCGCGATCGCGATCGCGATCATCGACAACTTCGTTAAGCCGCTCGTGATGAAGCATGGCACGGGCCTGTCCACGATGGCGCTGTTCCTGGGTATCGCGGGCGGACTCGAAGCGTACGGGCCGATCGGCCTGTTCCTCGGCCCCGCGATCATGTCGGTGTTCGCCGCGCTGATCCGCGTTTATCGCAAAACTTACGGCGACAAACGCAGAGAAGCTGCCTGAAACTCTCGCAACGATTTGTCGCGTCGGCCGGCGTTTAGTAACCTCCCTCGCGTCGCCGGTAGCATCGCGGGCGTTTGCGGCCAGATCGCAGGCACCGCGGATGGGGAGATCGCCATGAAATACGCAATCGTGACCGGGGGCGCGCGCGGACTTGGGCTGGGAATCGTCACCGCGCTGCTCGACGAAAAAGTCGCCGACCAGATCGCGGTGATCGATCGCGATCTCGCGCCGCCGCCCGCCGCTATCGCTTCGCGGGTGCAGGGATTTCAGGCTGACGTGACCGACGAAGGCTCGGTTCATTCCGCTGTCGAAGCGATCGTCAAGCAATTCGGGGCCCATCCCGACGTGCTGTGCAACAACGCCGGAGGCGGCGATCGCGCTTGGTTCGAGAGCGGAAGTCAGAACGAATGGGACACTGTCGAGACCTGGCGCAAATACGTCGATCTCAATCTGAACTCGGTCTATATAGTCACGCGCGAAGTCGCGCCCCGGATGCGCGCGGGCGGCGCCATCTGCAATACCTCATCGATCGCGGGCCTGCAGGCTTCTCCGGTGCTGGCGGCGTACGCGGCGGCCAAGGCCGGAGTGATTTCCTACACCCGCACGCTAGCGCTGCAACTAGGCCGGGCCGGAGTCCGCGTCAATGCGGTCGCGCCGGGGCTGATTTACACACGCGTGTGGGAAGACCTGGGTGCGGCGCTCGGCGGAGGAACCAACCGGGCGCGCGCAACGTTCGAAGGAGTGGTTAATCAACTGGTGCCGCTGCGGCGTGAGCAAACCGCGGAGGACATCGGCAGAGCGGTCGCATGGCTGTGCTCCGAACGCGCCCAGAACGTGACCGGGCAGATCATATCAATCGATGGCGGCATCACGCTGGGCCGCCCGCCGCTCGGGGAATGATGTGCGGCGGAATGCGTTAAACAGGGGGCGCGCGCGTCGCTGTCCGTTCGCAACAGAGACACAGGCTGGAAGCCCGTGCCACCTAAAGTCAGCGTTTCCAGTGGCGCAGGCTTCCAGCCTGGGTCTTTTCGCTCGCGCGGGTTAGCTCTAAAAACTGGCGTCGCGACCATATGGCGCCGGTACTTCCTCGGGCTGTAAAATTCCTCCGATGGACGTGGCTCAGAAAGCGCACAAGGCGCTCGCGATTGTGCAGCGGCTTCGCGCGGAAGGCTTTGCGGCCTATTTCGCCGGCGGATGTGTGCGCGATCGAATCCTGGGTGTCACTCCGAAAGACTATGACATCGCGACCGATGCCCGTCCGGAAGTCGTGCAGCGCCTCTTCGAGAACACGGTAGCGATCGGCGCCGCTTTCGGCGTGATCATGGTCGTGATCGACGGCGACCCGTTCGAGGTCACGACGTTCCGCGCCGATGCGCCCTACCTGGATGGACGGCGGCCCTCATCGGTCCGCTTCGGCACGATCGAAGAGGATGCGCAGCGGCGCGACTTCACCATCGGCGGCATGTTTTACGATCCGATCGAAAACCGGCTCATCGACCTGGTCGGCGGCATGCGCGACCTGCGCGCCGGAATAATTCGCGCAATCGGGAATCCGTACGATCGCTTCGCCGAGGACCATCTGCGGATCCTTCGTGCGGCACGGTTCGCGGCGCGGCTCGACTTCGCGATCGATGCGGCGACGTGGGCCGCGATGAAGCGCGCGGTCCCGATGATAAACGCGATCGCCGCCGAACGAATCGGCGAGGAATTGGTCATGCTGATGACCGAGGGCGGTGCCGCGCGCGGGATGGACCTGATGCTGGAAAGCGGCCTGCTCAAGGCGCTGTTGCCCGAAGCGGTCGAAATGGCCGGATGTGCCCAGCCCGAGAATTTCCATCCCGAGGGTGACGTGTATCGGCACACGCGCATAGCGGTTTCGATGCTCGAGCGCGGATGCTCCGAGACGGTCGCGTTCGGAATTCTGCTGCATGATATCGCGAAGCCCCGTTGCCGCGGGATCGCGCCCGACGGCAAAGTCACCTTCTACGGGCATACCGACCAGGGCGCCCAGATGGCCATCCAGATCATGGCGCGGCTCAAGCGCTCGCGCTTTGTGCAGGAGCGGGTCGCATATCTGGTGCGCAACCATCTACGGCTGTGCATGGCACCGCGGATGCGCCCCGCCACGCTCAAACGGATGCTGGCGGAGGACGGCTTCGACGAGCTGATGCAGGTTGCGATGCTCGATGCGCTGGCGTCATCGTCCTATCTCGGCTTCTGGCACTTCTGCCGCCGCGCGATGGCCACGCTGACGCCCAGCGAGATTCGGCCCCCGCGGCTTATCGGCGGCAATGACCTGATCGGCCTGGGCTTCGAACCGGGGCCTCGCTTCAAGGGCATCCTGAAGGACATCGAGGATCTTCAGCTCGACGGAGCATTACACGACCGCCAGGAGGCGCTCGACTACGTGATGAGCCACTACGGACCGCCGGGCAACTCGCCGCGGGCGGCCTGACCGAGCCGAGAGCGCGTCCCGCCCCGGTGCTCGTTGCCAAGAACATAACCAAGCGCTTCGGACAGATGCTCGCGCTTGACCGCGTCGACTTCGAAGCGCATCGAGGCGAGATCCACGCGCTGGTCGGTGAAAACGGCGCAGGCAAAACCACGCTGATGAATATTATCGCCGGGCGGATGCGGCCCGACGACGGCGACGCATCACTCGATGGCGCGGCGCTGCCCTCCGGTTCGGCGCTCGCGGCGTTGCAGGCCGGAATTGCGGCGGTCAGCCAAAGCCCGATGCTCTTCGAGCGGATGACGTGGGAGGAGAATCTGGCGCTCGGCGGTTTCGAGACCGATCGATTTGATCTCGCCGCCGTCACCGCGCGAGCGCGCACGCTCGCGGAGCATCTCGGGTTCAAGCTGCCACCGCCGGGCAGCACGATCGAAGAGCGATCGATGGCGGAGCGGGTCCGGCTCGAAGTGCTGCGCGCGCTCAGTTTCGAGCCGCGCGTGCTCATCCTGGACGAGCCCACGGGAGTGCTCGCGCCTCCGGAACTCACTTCTTTTCTCGACCTGTTGCGGCGTCTGCGTGGCGAGGGCCGAATTATCGTGCTCATTACCCACAAGCTGGGCGAGGCTATCGCCGTCGCCGACCGCATAACCGTGCTGCGCCAGGGGCGCGTCGTGATGCGAACCACGCCCGCCGAAACCAGCGAGGCAGAACTGGCCCGCAGCATGATCGGCGAGCTTCCACCTCCGAGCCGCGCAGTGCCCGTGTTCACCGGCGCCGCACCAATTCTTTCGATCGAAAATGTATCGCTGGAACGCGATGGCCATCGATGGCTGGACGGCGTCTCGCTCTCGCTGCGAAGCGGAGAGATCGCCGGCATCGCAGGTGTCGATGGGAACGGCCAGAGCGAGCTGGTTGAAATTCTTGCTGGGGCACGGCGCGCCGACTCAGGTGAAATTCGCCTGCTTCAGGGTACCGACGGCGCGGCGATGGCCGTTATTCCCGAAAATCGCGACCTGGTCGGACTGATCCTGGACATGACGCTGTGGGAAAACGTGATCCTGGCGCGCCCGCTCCGGGAGCGGATCACACGCGGCGGATGGCTGGATCGATCACGCGCGGTCAAATTGTGCGGCGAGCTGCTGAGCCGCTTTCGAATTCGCGCGCCGGGACCGGAGGCTGCCGCAAGCGCGCTGTCGGGAGGAAATCGGCAGCGCCTCGAAGTTGCGCGCGCGGTGGCGGCCGCGCCCAAGGTCATCGTCGCGCACAATATCTGCCGCGGCCTCGATCTCGCGGGCACCGCCGATGTGCATCAGACTCTCGCGGATTTTGCGGCCGGCGGAGGCGCGGTGCTGTTGATCTCGAGCGACCTCGATGAGTTGCTGGAAACGTGCGGGCGCCTGTTCGTCATCAGCCGCGGCCGCGTGCGCGAGACCCACGACGGCGAACGCGACGCAGAAAAGCTCGGCATATTGATGGCGGGAGATTGGAGTTGAGGGCACTCCGCGAGCCGTAATGCTCAATTCATTGGCAAGAGCGGCCGCGGCGCTCGCGCTCGCCGCCGCGATTATCGCCGGCGCGCTGTTCGCGCTCGGCGCCTCTCCGATTGGCGTCTTTGCCGCACTTGCGGAGGGCGCCTTTGGCAGTTGGTATGCACTGACCGACACCATCGTGCGCGCGACGCCTCTGATTTTCACGGGACTCGCGATATCGGTGTCGTTTTCGGGGGCACTCTGGAATATCGGAGCGGATGGACAGCTCATTGCGGGCGCGATCGCGGCGGGTGCTATCGGGCCGCATCTAGGCGGATGCCCGCGTCCGATCGCGATCCTGATTTTGCTGGTCGCAGGCGCTGCCGGCGGTGCGATATGGGGCGGGATTTGCGGATGGCTCCGCGCGCGGCGCGACACCAACGAGGTCATCAGCACGATCATGATGAACTTCGTCGCCGCGCAACTGCTTAGCTGGGGAGTACACGGCCCGCTGATGGAGCCGTCGGGCGCATATCCTGCCAGCACGCCGATCGCGGAGAGCGCGCACATGTACGCCTTCTTTCCGCCCACGCGGCTGAATCTCGGCATCGTGATCGCCATCGCGCTGGCAGTCGGATGCTACCTGCTGCTGTTCAAGACCGGCGTGGGGTTCGAAGTCCGCGCGATGGGCCGTAATCGGCGCGCGTCGACCTTCTTCGGAATTCCGATCGCGCGGCTGACGATCGGCATTCTCGCCCTTTCGGGCGCGCTGGCCGGCATCGGCGGTGCGGTGCAGGTCTCCGCGATCACCCATCGCCTGTACGAGAAGCTCTCGCCCGGATGGGGCTTCGAAGGAATCGCCGTTGCGCTGATCGCGCGGCTGAATCCGCTCGGAATAGTCGCCTCCGCCCTGCTCTTCGGCGCGCTGGACAACGGGTCGCAGGCGATGCAGCGCTCGCAGGGCGTTTCGGCCGTGCTCGTTCAGGTGATCCAGGCGCTGGTCATCATGATCCTGCTCGCCTTCGATGCGCGAATCTTCGCCGGGTTGCGCAGCCGAATCGCGACGACGGCGGTGCCGACAATGCCACCGGCGGCGGGAGCGGCCTCCGATGCTTGAAGCATTTCTCAATTCCACGATCAGCATGGCGACCCCCATCCTGCTCGCAGCGATCGGCGAGTTGATCGTGGAGGAAAGCGGCATCATCAATATCGGCATAGAAGGCGCAATGCTTTCGGGCGCGTTCTTCGCGCTCTCTGCTGCATACTTCTCGGGATCGGTAGCCCTGGGGCTCGCCGCGGGAATCGCGGCCGGTATCGCCGTCAATGCGATTCTCGCGCTGCTGATCGTCAACCTGGCGGTGAATCAGGTCGTCGCCGGAACCGCACTCGACATTTTCGCCGTTGGAATAACGGGGGTGTTCTATCGGCAACTCTTCGGAATCACCGGCAAAGCGTTCATCGTGAAGACGATACCGAAATTGTCCTTCGGACCGCTTACCCGCATTCCGATCCTGGGTCCTGCCCTCTTTCATCACGATCCGCTCGTTTATGTAGCGTTCGCACTGGTGCCAGCGGCGGGATTCCTGCTGTGGCGAACTCGCTATGGACTTGGGCTGCGTGCGGCAGGCGAAAGGCCGGAAGCTGCGGATTCGCTCGGCCTCGACGTGTATCGCCTCCGATGGCACGCGCTGCTCGCGGCCGGCGTCCTCACCGGCCTCGCGGGTGCCTATCTGACGCTGGTCTATGCGGGCACGTTCGTGGAGAACATCTCCGCCGGCCGCGGCTACGTGGCGCTCGCGGTGGTTATTCTCGGGCGATGGAAGCCGTGGGGGCTGGCCGCGGCATCGGTCCTCTTCGGCGCAGCCATGGCTTTGCAGTTCGGCCTGCAAGCGCTCGGCACTGCTATTCCGTATCAGCTCTTCCTGGCACTGCCGTATGCGCTAACACTGGTGGTACTCGCCGCAATGGGCGGCCAAGCCGCGTCACCATCGGCACTTGGCGAACCGTATCGGCGAGCGTGACTCGGCAGAGGAGGCGGCGAAACGCCGGCCTGGTTCTTGGAGATTTAGGAACATTCAGGTCTCAGAGCGAGCGGCCGACCGCGGCGGCGAGCGGCGCGAGCGAATGCATCAAGTCGTTGAAGCGCTCGGGCTTGAGCTGCTGAGGGCCGTCGGAGCGGGCGGCTGCGGGGTTGGGATGCACCTCGATGATCAGTCCATCCGCACCTGCTGCGACCGCTGCCAGAGCCATCGGAGTGACCAGCGACCAGATGCCGGTGCCGTGACTGGGATCGACAAGCACCGGCAGATGGGTCCATTCCTTGAGCAGCGGCACCGCATTCAGATCGAGCGTGTTGCGAGTCGCGGTTTCAAAGGTTCGGATTCCGCGCTCGCACAGAATGACGTTGGGATTGCCCTCGCTCAGGATGTACTCGGCAGCCATCAGGAACTCTTCGATCTTGGTGGACATCCCGCGCTTCAGCAGCACCGGCTTTTTGATTCTGCCGAGCCGCCGCAGCAGCGAAAAATTCTGCGCGTTGCGCGCGCCGACCTGCAGGATGTCGGCATGCTCGACGACCATGTCGATATCGTGCGGGTCCATGATTTCGGTCACGACCGGAAGTCCGACCTTGCGCCCCGCCGTTTCGAGCAGCCGAAGTCCTTCCTCCTCCATTCCCCGGAACGCGTAGGGCGAAGTGCGTGGCTTGAACGCTCCGCCGCGCAGCAGATGCGCGCCGGCTTTTTTGACCGCCTCGGCTGCGCCTTCCACCTGCTCCTTGCTCTCGACGGCGCAGGGGCCTGCGATCACGGTCAGGCGATTGCCGCCGATCTCGACGCCATCGACCTTGATTCGCGACCCTTCGGGACGCACTTCGCGTGCAGCCAGCTTGAAGGACCGCAGCACCGGCATAACGCGTTCGACGAAAGTGAGCGATTCGAGATGGCCCAGTTGATGATCGCCACGCTCTTCGCCGACACACGCGACAACGGTTCGCTCGACGCCCCTGATGACGTGAGCGCGATAGTCGCGTTCCTCGACCATCTTGATGACCGTCGCGAGCTCTTCTTCAGTGACGTGCGGCTTGAGTACGACTATCAATTGCTGAACCCCCGCGGGCTTTGAGATGCTTTCGGCGGCGTCCGATGGTATGCGCGCGGAAAGTTTAGTATTTACAAGTGTATAGCACTCCAGAGAATCGGGAAATCCGGCTGGCGCGCTACCTTAATCGTGCATAATCCGCCGCCGCGCCCACTGCGTTTCGTTCATACTTCCGACGTTCATCTTGAAACCGACACGTTCGGCGCAGGGCCCAAGGGCGAAGAACTTCGACAGCGGGTACGCGGCGCATTTGCGAAGGTTATCGATCTCGCCAACGATCGCGATGCCGACCTGCTGCTGATTGTCGGCGACCTGTTCGACTCGGCCCGCGTCAGCGAAGAAGGGCTGGCGTTCGCGCTCGGCACGATCGCCAAAGCGCAGATGCCGGTCGTGATGATTCCGGGAAATCATGACGCTCACGACGAGCGATCAATTTACGCACCGCTGGCGCCCTCCTCGCTGCCCGAAAATCTCCATCTGATTCTGGAACCCGAAGGCCGCACCATCGACCTTCCCAGCCTCGCCACCCGCATCTGGGGCCGCGCGCTCGTGGAGCACACGCCCGACTATCGCCCGCTGTCGGGCATTCCCGCGCCGGAAGCGGGCAAATGGAATATCGCGCTCGCGCACGGCTTCTTCATGGAAGACGGCGACATGCAGCGCTCCTCGCCAATCACCGCCCAAGAGATTGCCGCATCGGGCCACGACTATATCGCGCTAGGTCACGTGCACGTCTGGAATGACGTATCGCAGGGAGCGACGCGCGCATTCTACTGCGGTACGCCGGCCCCGCTATATTCGGGCGATCACTCGGGATGGGTAGCATGGGTGGAGTGCGTGCCAGGCCAGCCAGTCACGATCGAGCGCGTGATCGTCGAGCGGTAGGGTCCAAAGAAATTCGACCTGACCTCCTTCCCGCACCGGAGTGGAACTAGGGTACCTTTTTCATTTGCTTCGAGTGGCGCGGGTGTCTCGTCCGCGGACGCGAAGCGTCTTCCTGATTGACCAAGGTCGCGCGGCAAAAGATCCGCGCATCGATCCACGGGCGAGACGCCCGCGCCACTATTTCTTCTCGCTGCCGCATCAGGCGGGACCTGCCCGACTTGATTGGGCACCAAAACAAAGCGGCGGGGCCGATTTCGGCCTCGCCGCTATTCTGAAGATTAACCCGCTCGGCTGATGCCGAGCCGGGAAATGTAGTCACGCCGAGGCGCGATTACATCATGCCGCCCGGAGGCATCGACGGACCTCCCGATCCGCCTTTGTTCTCATCGGGCTTCTCCGCGATCATGCACTCGGTCGTGAGCAGCAGGCTCGCGACCGACGCGGCGTTCTGGAGAGCGCTGCGCACGACCTTGGTCGGGTCCATGATGCCGGCCTTGGTGAGATCCTCGAACTCTTCGGTGGCCGCGTTGAATCCAAACGACCCCTTGTTGTTCTTCACCTTGTCGACTACCACCGAACCTTCCCATCCGGCGTTGGATGCGATCCACCAGGCCGGGCCTTCCACCGCCCGCTTCACGATGCCGATGCCCACCTTTTCACTCTCGCTGGCGCGCAGCCCTTCGAGCGCTGCGGCCGCGCGTACCAGCGCTACGCCGCCGCCCGGGACCATGCCCTCTTCGACCGCGGCGCGGCCCGCATGAAGCGCGTCTTCGACGCGCGCCTTCTTTTCCTTCATTTCCATTTCGGTTGCCGCGCCCACGCGGATAACCGCGACGCCGCCGACCAGCTTCGCAAGGCGCTCCTGGAGCTTCTCGCGATCGTAGTCGGACGTGGTCTCATCGATCTGCGCGCGAATCTGCTTGATGCGTGCTTCGATTTCGGACTTCTTGCCGGCGCCATCGATAATCGTACAGTTGTCCTTGTCGACGACGAGCCGCTTGGCGCGGCCGAGGTCCTGCAACGTCACGTTCTCGAGCTTGATTCCGAGTTCCTCGGCAATCGGCTTGCCGCCGGTCAGAATCGCGATGTCTTCGAGCATCGCCTTGCGGCGGTCGCCGAAGCCCGGCGCCTTGACCGCGATGCACGACAGCGTGCCGCGAATCTTGTTGACGACCAGGGTCGCCAGCGCCTCGCCTTCGATATCCTCGGCGATGAGCAGGAAGGGCTTGCCGGTCTTCGCAATCGTTTCGAGAATCGGCAACAGATCCTTCATCGAGGAGATCTTCTTCTCATTGATGAGGATGTACGCATCGTCGATCTTCGCTTCCATCCGCTCCGGATCGGTCACGAAGTACGGCGACAGGTAGCCGCGGTCGAACTGCATGCCTTCGACCACTTCGAGCTGAGTCTCCAGCCCGCGTGCTTCCTCAACCGTGATAACGCCTTCCTTGCCGACCTTCTCCATCGCTTCGGCAATGATGTCGCCGATGGTGGGATCGTTGTTCGCGGAGATCGTGCAGACCTGCGCGATTTCCTTGCGGTCTTTGGTCGGCTTCGACATGCTCTTGAGCTCGCCCACGACCGCTTCGACCGCGCGATCGATTCCGCGCTTCAGCGACATTGGATCATGGCCCGCCGCGACCATCTTGATGCCCTCGGTGTAGAGCGAACGCGCGAGCACGGTCGCGGTGGTGGTCCCGTCGCCGGCGACATCGGAGGTCTTGGATGCGACCTCCTTCACCATCTGGGCGCCCATGTTCTCGAACTTGTCTTCAAGCTCGATTTCCTTGGCGACGGTGACGCCGTCCTTAGTCACGGTCGGAGCGCCGAAACTCTTTTCGAGCACGACGTTGCGGCCCTTGGGCCCGAGCGTGACGGTGACTGCATCAGCGAGCACGTTGACCCCTTTTAGGATCTTTTCACGCGCATCCTGAGAAAAACGGACTACTTTCGCAGGCATAATTGGTTTGCCTCTCCTGGATTCAAATTTTTGCGATCAGATTGAACATGCGCGGAAGGGTTATTCGATGATCCCCAGGATGTCGTCTTCGCGCAGGATGAGATGCTCCTCGCCCTCGAGTTTGATTTCGCTGCCGGAATACTTCCCGAACAGGATCTTGTCTCCGGCTTTCACCTCGAGCGGGATGAGCTTCCCTTCCTCGTTGTGCTTGCCCTTGCCTACCGCAACAACCTTGCCCTCTTGCGGCTTCTCTTTGGCGGTATCGGGGATGATGATTCCGCCCTTGGTCTTCTCTTCTTCCTTGATTCTCTTGACCAGAATGCGATCGCCCAGCGGTCTAATCTTCGTCATTGGGGACCCGCAGCCTCCTTAGCTGAATTTTGAATGTTCCTTGGCCCTTGTGGGAAACTTCTGACCCCCCAGAACCTAATCACGAGGGGCCGAATGTCAATTGGCAGTCTCAACACGAGACTGCCAATCCGCAATTCTACCGCGATTTACGCTAAACGCAAGAGCCGCGAGCATCTGCCGGGGATCGGAGCGTTTGCAATTCGGACAAGTAGAAGTGGAATAGGCTAGCTACAATGCAATTGGATAAGGATGGCTGACTTTCTCAACAGCGAATTTCACGACTCGAATTCGACCGGATGGCCCACCTTTTCGCCTACGACCTCCGCCAGGCGCGAGAATAGTTCGTGTCCGTCCTTGTCGTCCCGCCACGCCCCAGTGGCAGCCTCGAGACTGTAGTGCCATCCGTGGGCTTCGGCAGCCAGCCACACCTGCTTGGTAGCTGACTGGCGGCTGAGGATGAATTTGCCCCCATCGGGAAATTCGATGGTTACGGAGCCGTCGGCGGTCGAGTAGTCGGCTTCGTCGGGGTCGAGGTCTTCCAGCCAGTCAGCGACCTTGGTCAGGCAATCATCGGCGGCCTTCTGGAATTCTCTGTCGTCCATGAAAGCGATTGTATCAAGGGGGCGCAGGAGATCATCAACCACCAGGACACCCAATCGGAATCTCAGGCTCTTTGCCTTGGTGTCTTCGCGCTTCGGTGGGTCAGATCCTGTCGGCCACGATAATCATCCGCTTGCCGAACAGGAGCGCGGGCGAGAGGACGTGGCGCGTGATTTCGCGCAGGACAGGTTCAGAGGGCTTCTTGCGGCCGGGCTTGCGCGCATTACGGGCCGAGACCGCGATCGAAAACTTCATCGCGATCCACAACAGCGGTATCAACGGCGCGGCCGCGATAGCGGTCGGGCTCATGTGGTCGGTGTAGACTCCGAGCTTGTCGAAGCCTGCCAGCCGAATCATGTAGCGCGCCCGGAAATAGTCGAGCAGGAAGGCGTGACCGTGATAGATGCGCGCGCCGTTGCGTCCGCGCAGCGTCTGAACCTCATTGACGAGTCCGCGCCGCAGGTTGCGTTGGCCGGTAAGAAACGCGCTCATTCGGGCCGCCAGATGCATCACGTTCGGCGTCGTCAGGATCAGCTTTCCGCCCGGCTTGAGCACCCGCGCGCACTCGCGCAGAAAGCCCATCTGATCTTCGAGATGCTCAATTCCTTCGCGGCACAGCAGGTAGTCGAAACGGGAGGTCCGAAACGGCAGCGGATCGTTCGCGTCGGCGCAAATCCAGGATTGGCCGGGTCCTGGTCGATTGCGGGGGAACAGGTCGACCGAGCATACACGGAAGCCACGCGCTACGAGTGCCGCGGTCTGGAGACCGCCGCCCGCGGGCACATCCAGCACGTGTCCGGGCGGCAGATCGGCGAACAGGCTTCGGGTGCCGCCGCGATCGCGTACGACCAGTTCCGCCTCGCCGGATTTGATTGCCGGGGAACTCGCGCCCGCCGCCATTAATCCTGGATGCCGCGCCGGCGCAATTCCTCGTCGCGGTAGCGCCGATAGAGCAGGTTCCATTCGTTACTGCCCTCTACGATTCCGCGCTTGATCGAGGTTATCTTGCGACGAACCAGCGTATCGATCTCATCGCCCTTGTCGTTCCATTCGGCGATCATTTCGCGGGCCTGGCGCAGCGCCATCGCGAAATTGGAAATCTCGGCGAGGCCTTCGTCGCGGATCCTGGCCAGCGACTCCCGCGCGAGATACAGAATTCGTGCTTCGCTGAGTTTCATCAGAGGGTGAAGCCTTTTTTCTCCGCAAGCCGCTGCCGGATCATAGAGCGCAACCGCGCCGGGTCGGCACGCGAATCCTTGCGCGCCAGCTCATCGGTCATGCGATCCGCTTCCGCGTCGATCGCTGCCTCGGCTTCGAAGTTCGCGGACATCAACTCTACGACGCACGCGACCAGGTCTTTTTCGTCGGCCTTGGGCTTGATGATGCCGCGCGCGATGAGGCTGTGCACCAGGAAGCTGGCCAGCGAGTCGATTTGAGATTCACGCATCATCGGGTTTGGAGTTCACCTGCGAATGGTCGGTCCGTCAAATAGAACATCTCCGAGTTCGGCGCTAAAGGACTACGGCGCGCCGCGCGGCTTCTTTGCGTTCTCCTTGTCCTGTTCTTCTTTATAGACCTCATCCATCTTCGGTTCGAGGGTTTCGTAAAATTGCTTGATATGCCCGACGTTGGCGCCGAAATCTCCAGGGAAAAATCGCAGCAGCGAGGACGAGTCGGGCCGGGCGGTGCCGGATCGGGAGCAGACCTGGATATCGCCCTTGGGCGTGATGGTGATTTTGATGTCGTCTTCCGAGCCGAGAATGCGTGTCGTGTAGGTGCAATCGAGCGTGCCGGAGCGTGGGTCGGCCTTGACGACTTTCCATCCGCCCAGCGAATTGACGACCTGTTCTGAAAGATCGAACAGCTTCTGGCGTGAGATTCCCGGAAAGCTGCGGGTCATCAACTCGGGATATGCGTCTTCCTCTTCCGCGGGACTGGCGGTCGCGGCCGGCGATGCCGATTTCTGTGCCGCTTCCGGCGGATTCGCGGCCGGCGGTTCTGTTGCCGGGGTTGGAATCGCGGTCGGCGTCGGAGTCGGCGTGGGTTCGTCGGGCCATTTGCAGGTGGCCGAGCCGAGGCCTTTGTCGCTGGTGGCCGCGTGATTCATCGTGAAGAACCGGACGGCGCGCGCCTCCACGCCCGGCTTCTCGTAAATGGTCTCGTTGTTCATGAGCATCGAGACTCCCGCAATAGCGATCACCACCGCGGCGACGGCGATCGCGACGCGCAGCAGCGCAAACACGAGGCGGCGGATAAAGGGCACAAAAATGAGAACCAGAACGATGACGACGGCGACGATGAGATTGAAATACGGAATGTTGCTCATGGTCGTGGAGGCACTGAATGCCTAGCTCCTTTCACACGCGAGGCGCAAGCTGCGGGCGTTCAGGGACGTGTCACGCGCCTCAGATTGTATGCCACGAGTAGACAGCAGTATCAATCGGCCGTCGCCGTCCTAACGACGGCGGCGGCCGGAGAATGACGAACGCAGAATTGTTCTCGATCAGGCCGGTGCGCCCGCGAAGCCGTTGCCCTCGCCGCGCAGGATCGCATCAAAGCGCATCCCGCCCAGGTAATGGCGGCGCGCCTGCTCGTCGCCGACGGCGATGCGGCGAATGTCACGGCGCAGAATCGGCCAGATGCCGCCGACCATCGGATGGCGGCCCTGCCGATAGGAGAAGAAGTAGTACAGGAACTGGCGCAGCACGGAGCGGCGCCCTTCGGCGCTCAGGCCGCGGCCGCCAGCTACTGTGCAAACCGTGTGCAGCAGCCGCGGAAGCGTATAGAAGCCGGTGAACGCGTCGCGATAGGCCTGCAACCAGCTGGAGGTGTCCAGTTTCTCGTGCTTCAGCGTGACGTGCTGCGAGTCGAGATTGTTGAAGTCCCAGTCGATAATCGCGCCTTCCTTGGCATAGCGGACCTGGTCTTCGGTACCCGGAAGGGGGGTCATGATGAAGAAGGACACGATATCGAAGCCGATCTTCTTGAGCGTCTGAGCGGCGACGCGCCCGCAATCGGGCCCATCGAACGGGAAGCCGAGCATGTAGCCGGCGTGCGCGGAAATGCCCACCTTGTGCCAGTTCTCGACCACGCGCCGGTACTTGTTGATGACGCGGGCGCGCGCGTCTTCCAGCTTGAACTTGTGCTGGCGATCGTCGGTGTTCTGGTACTTGGTCGCAAAGTTCAGATTGTCGGGATTGAGCGATTCAATTCCGATGAACGCCATGTAGCATCCCGCCGCGGCAGCCAGTTCGGTAAAACGCTTGCTGCGGCGATGCTTGGCGGTCTCGGTCTCGCCCTCGGCGACATTCGCATAGCAGGACGCGTCGACATCGACCTGCATCATGAAGGAGAACTTGGGGAAGTCCTTCTTGACCTCGACCAGCCCGGTCAGAATCTCCTCCCAGCGGGGTGAGCGGAAGAAATCGTCGTCGACCAGGAACAGCGATTCGATTCCGTGATGCTCGCAGGCGTCGCGCACCCAGGTCACAACCGCGTTGGGCTCGCGCGATCGCATCGTGCGGCCCATCACGTTCTTCACGCTGCAGTACGAGCACGTGAACGGGCATCCCCGCGACGTGTCGATCGTCGTCATTTGCTCGTTGAAAAAGCGCGTCAGGTAACGGTCATCGAGCACCGGCAACAGCGCCTCGGTTATCAGCGGAACGATAATGTCGTCGCGGCCCGTCTTGGCGCGGATTCCCTCTGTCACCGAGTACTGGAGCTGCAACTCGCCGCGCAGGAAGTCCTCGACGATTATTCCCCAGAGATTTTCGGCCTCGCCGACCACCGTGCTGATTCCGCATTCGTTGAGAAACTTCACCGAGTCGGGATAGCCGCTGACGTGAAATCCGCCCATCATCACGGGCACATCAAGTGCTCTGAACTGAAGGCCAATATCGCGCCCGCGCGGATACTGGTTCGATTGCACGCCGGCAAGACCGATTAGCAGCTCGACGCCGTCCTCGTGTGCCTTTTCCTTGATCGCTTTGATGGTCTCAGCGCCGATTACGCCATCGCAGATTTCGTCCCAAATGACGGTCTGGAGATAAACGTTGCGCGAGGCGGAAAATTTGCGGTTGAAAGCCTCGTTCAGCGCTGCGAGCGCCGTGAGCGTGTTATTCGGCTGCACGCCGTACCGGTAGAACTGAACGTAGCCTTCCTCGTCATAGCGCGAGGGCTTGATGAAATAGATCCGGATAGTACGGCAAGGCTCTGGCTTCAAAGCCTGGTCCTGAAGGGCAGCCTTGGACGCAGTGAGCTGAAGCGGCTGCGCCGGCCGATCACCGCCATAGCGATTCGTCCCCAGCAACAGATACAGGATCACCGCCGCGATGCAGAAAAAGGCGGTAAACAAAACCAGCGTAAGTACCATCACAGCTCCTCTACACGTCCACCGGTCCGGATAAACCAGTCCCGCGGACCTCTTCTAACCGACCGGTCAAGTAAACCCTGCCGCGCGAGAAAAGTCAATCTATTTCCTAGCTATTTTGGGGCAAGCAGGGTTCTTTATGAAACCATAACAGGCGAAAAGGGGCGGAGCTAGCGATACATCTCGACCAGGTTCATGAGTCCGAGGTCGCGGTAGCGCTCAATCAGGTAGCCCTTGATCTCCTGGACGCTCGCCATCTGGAGGGTTTCGCGGGCAATTAACCGAGCGGTCTGGTAGTCGACTTCGTGAATCAGCTTGCGTACGACCGGAATGAACAGGGGGCTCAGGCTCAGCTCGTCGAGGCCCATGCCGACCAGCAGGAGCGTCGCCAGGGGATCGCTGGCCATCTCGCCGCAGAGTGCCACTTCCTTGTCCGCAGCGCGCGCGACGTTGACGACCTCGCTGATCGCGGAAATGACGGCGGGGTGAAACGCCTCGTACAGATGCGCGACCTTGGGGTTGTTGCGATCGGCGGCGAGCAGATACTGGATGAGATCGTTGGTGCCGATCGAAAAGAAATCGACCTCGCGCGCGAGGCGCGGCGCCAACCATACGGCCGATGGCACCTCGACCATAATTCCGACCTTGATGTTGGGATTGTGCTCGAGCCCTTCCTTGTACAGCTCGGCCTGCGACTCCGCGAGCAGTTCCTTGGCCCGGCGCAGCTCTTCGATGCCGGAGATCATCGGAAACAGGATCCGGACCTCGTATTTTGCCGCCGCCCGCAGGATGGCGCGCAATTGGACCTTGAAGAGCCCCGACATCTCCAGCGAGATGCGGATCGAACGCCATCCGAGGAACGGATTTTCCTCGCGCGGCACCCGCATGTACGGCGGATATTTGTCGGCGCCGATATCGAGGGTTCGAATCGTGACCGGCCGCTTGCCGACTTCCTTGAGCATCCGGTTGTACAGCGCAAGCTGCTGTTCCTCGTCGGGGAAATCCTCGTAAGTCAGGAACGAGAACTCTGACCGCAACAGCCCGATTCCCTCCGCGCCGTACTTCAGTGCCAGATGGATGTCCGCGAGCAGCGCAATATTCGCCAACATCATCACGCGATGGCCATCGCGGGTGCCGGTGGATTCATGGCCCGTGTCGATCAAATCGCGCTTGAAAGCCTCGTAACGGCGGGTCAGCCCCTGGTAGTCCTTCTCGATTTCGCTGCTGGGATTCACGTAGATGAGGCCCGAGTTGCCGTCGAGCACGAGATGGTCGCCCTCAACGACCGATTCCATCAGATGTTCGACGCCGACCACGGTGGGAATCTCGAATGAACGCGCGAGAATCGCGGCGTGCGAGGTGACGCCGCCCGATTGCAGCGCGATTCCAGCCAGGTTCTCGTGGGAGACCAGGGTGAGCTGCGAGAGAGTCAGCTCTTCGGCGACGATGATGGTTGGCTTGGTGAAAGCGCCCTTGCGATCTTCCTGACGGAGATGGCGCAGCACGCGATGGCCGATATCGCGAAAGTCGGTGGCGCGCTCGCGTAGATAGCCGTCGGCCACCGCAAGCATTTGCGCGCTGAGTTCGTCGATAACCCGGAACAGGGCGCTTTCCGCTGCGTAGCCCTTCTCGATCGTATCGCGGATGCGCTTGACGAATTCCTCGTCCTCGAGGATTAGGCGATGGCCGTCGAAGATCTGAAGGTCCGCCTCCGGCATCATCGGTTCCATCCGGACTTTCAGGGCGACCAGCTCGGCGCGCGATCGTTCGAGCGCGTCCTCGAGCCGCTTCTGTTCGGCCTTGATGTCGCGGACGCGTTGATTGCGCTCGATCGAGCTCAGGAAGGTACCCACCAGATGCGCGCCGCCCTGCGCGAATCCGGGTGCGGCGGGCAACCCGACCAGGCGCGGTCGGCGAATTTTGGTTGGAGCCTTGACGCGGGTTTTGCCGCCAACCTTTTCATAGTCCTTGAGCTGGCGGTTCGCCTCGATCATGCGGCGCCGATATTCCTCGCGCTCCTTCTCCTTGGTCGCGAGAGTCTCGCGCAGCCGGAAATGCGTCAGCACCTGGGCGATCTGCGCGGCGGCAGTGCGCAGCAGCGTGATCTCGGTACGCGAGAACTTGCGTCGAGAGAGAGTCTGCGCGACCAGCACGCCGATCGGCTTCTGTCGGCCCTCCTGCACTGGAACCCCGAGAAAGGTGTGATAGCGTTCCTCGCCGGTTTCCGGAAAATATTTGTAGCGCGGATGGCTGATCGCATCGGGCACCGAAACCGCTTCGTCTTTCTCGATGACCAGTCCGACCAATCCCTCGCTGGTGCGCATCGAGACCCGGCCCACTGACTCGCGATCCAGGCCGACCGTGGCGCGCAGCACCAGGCGCTCGCGCTGGGCATCGAACAGATAGAGCGAGCAGACCTCGGCCTGCATCCCTTCGGCGATCGCGCCGACGATTTGATCGAGGACTTCGCGGAGATCGCCCTGCGACTCGCCGGCGATCGTGGAGATCTCCTCGATTAAGGCGAGACGGTCGCGATTGGTTGCCATATTCCGATGCAGTCGACGTGAGTGGCAAAAATATTATCTCACCCGCTCGATCTCCCACAACGACAAGGGCGGAGAATCCGCAGATTTCACAGAACGGAGACTCAGTTTGATGACTTCAGGGCAGATCGAAGGGTGCAAGCGCGTTTTTGAGCAAGCCGCGTCCGGCTCGGCATCGTTTGCCCTTGATCGCATCGATCAGTGAAAGCTCGTCGTGTATCGGCGCATCGAGCAGCGTGCTTACGCATCCGACTGAACCTGCAGAATGCGAATCGGAGCCTGCGACTTCGGCCATCCCGAGATGGCGCGCGACTCTCAGCGCGAAGACATTCTCATCCTCGGAGCAGGCGCCGTTCAGCACCTCGATCGCGTCGACCATCTCAAAAATCTTAAGCTTGGCGGCGCGCTCCGGATGGGCGGGGTCGATCGGCTCATTGTCGGGATTGATAAAGGAGAAGCGCGGGTCGAGCTTGTAGCGAAACGGATGGTTCGCGACCAGGATACCACCGGCTGCATCGACGACCTTGCGCAATTCGGCAAGCTTGTAGATTCCGCCGACATAGCGGTCGAGGCCGAATACCCCGATATGCCCCATGTCGGTAGTCACCTCCATCCCGCGCAGGAAGACCACGCTGCTGCCGCGCAACGCCGCCATCTCGCGCGACTCCCACATGTTGTCGTGCTCGGTGATGCAGACGGCGCCGATGCCGATAGCGCCGGCGCGCTCAACGAGGTCCGCTGGCGCGAGATTCGAGTCCGAACTGCCGCGGTTGGTGTGGAGATGAAGGTCTACGCTGAAGTAGGGTCCCGATGGGTGCCCGCTTCCGTTTGCCATCGTACAAAACTTACTTTGGCGGCTCCGTTGCCAGCGTAATCTTCTTCATGTGGTCGCCCTTCTGAATCTGGTCGACTACGTCCATGCCTTTGATCACACCGCCGAAAATCGTGTAGCCGCCATCGAGGCTCGCCTGCGGAGCGAGGCAGATATAGAACTGGCTGCCCGACGAGTCTCGCTTCGGATTCACGTCGTCGCCGGTCCGCGCCGTCGCAACGCTGCCGCGCAGATGACGCTCGTTGCTGTCGATTTCGGCGGGGACGGTGTAACCGGGGCCGCCCATGCCGGTGCCATCGGGATCTCCTCCCTGCACGACGAAGTCGGGCACCACGCGGTGGAACGTCAGGCCGTTGTAAAAGCCTTTGGTAACCAGCGATTCGAAGTTGGCGACGGTTTTGGGCGCGACCTTAGGATAAAGTTCGATTACGAAAGTGCCGCGTTCCGTATCGACGATCGCGTAATGTCCGGTGTTTCTCATGGGTAGTCCATCCGAGCCAGAGCCGTTGCACGCGGAGGCGATCGCGAGAATGCCGACGAACGCCACCAGCAGAGATTTTCTAGAAAGCTTCACTTCTGTCCCCTAAGTTCGATGGCAGTGGGTCCCCTTGGAACTATTAGAGCCGCGACTGGTGTGCAAGCGCTGACATAAGGCGAATCGGACGATCCAGCACTGATCGGGGAGCAATCGCGGAAAATTTGGTCCCCCTCATCCAGCGCGCAA
>JBKQNE010000009.1:0-30550 GCA_052146355.1 Binataceae bacterium (SeqCode)
CGATCCGCTCTGCTGCTTCCAGCCGCTTCCACTCCCCCATGCTCATCTTGTCCATCCCTCCGTTCTCTCACGCGAGGCGGACATTTTCGCTGAACCGTTAGGCGGTCACTTTCGCTGACCTTCAACAGCTAGCGACCTCCCCGATTAATTCCGCCTCGGAAGGACTTCCAGGATTTCTAGGCGGCCGTCTCGCGCGGCTGCACCTCTTTTTCGATCTTCGCCTGCATTTCCTGCCTTGCCACGCGGATGTCTTAGCTCGCTTGCAGGTTCATCCAGAATTCGGGGCTGACACCGAAATAGCGGCCTAGCCTCAGAGCAGTATCTCCGGATATCCCACGGTCGCCGGCGATGATCTGCTGAATCCGGTTGGCCGGGACCCGCAACGCAAGTGCCAGTTTGTGGGCGTTCATACCAAGAGGCTTCATGAACTCCTCAAGGAGAATTTCGCCAGGATGAATAGGAGCCAATTTTTTGGCCATGGCGGACTCCACTAATCAACAGTAACCCGGAAGGGCTGAGCTTTTGAGCACGAATCAAATTCAGCCCAACACTCTACACCGTGCTGGGGCCCGGCACGGTTTGGTTGCCGGGCTTGGGGAAGGGGATGTGCCAGCTTTCGCACGGATATTGGAGCGGCAGGCCACCCTCTTTGTCGGGGTCCAAAGTTGTCTCCCAGGTCGCGTTGCCGCCGATCATCCAGCACTCGACCGGGTCGCCGGCGCATCGAAATTTCAGCACTTCGTTTTCCGCAGTTTGATTTTCGCCACCGCCGGGCGCCCGCCGTTCTTCGCAATCGGTCCCGTACTGCGAGCGCGCGCAATGAACCCGATCCATCACCGGATGCGCCTCGACACCCCGGAGGACCTGGTCGAAATCGCAACTGGGAACGTCGGCCTGGGTGCAGACCAGCGCGCGGCAGTTGGCGAAGACCGCACCGGTGGGATTCGGCAGCCCGATCGAAGCGGTCGGATGCACGGGCGGGCCGACGTTGTCGTTTTCCCACAGACAGCCCGAGACGAGAGTAAGCGCGATTGCGGCGGTCAGGGTTCGGGCGAGAGTTCGAATCGCGACTCGATGTTTCATCGCGCAAGCGCCTCTTTCGCAAAAGAGCCCGGTACTATCTGCCGCGCAGGCGATCCAGAATTATCGCACCTGCCGCACGTACCGATAGATGGTTGTAATTCCCGGCGCCGCGAATCGGTTCCAGCGCGACATCCGAATGGTCCAGCACCTCGCGCGTCAGGCCGAAGCCGGTCCCCAGCAGGATCATCGCCGTCGGCCCATCGGGCGCTTCTACGCGTTGGCGCAACTCGGCGAAGCCGACGCCGTTTTCAGTGCGCGCCGAAGTATGGACTATGAGCGGCCGCGCGCCCGAAAGCTGTTCCGCGATCGAGAGGGCGTCGTCGAGGCCGGGGACGATATGCACCAGCTCGAGCGCCTCGCGCCGGCGGCCATCGAAGGCGCGGCCGAAGTCGAAGCGCCAATGGTCGATCACCGTCGATGCGAACTCGCGCTGCTCTGCGATCGGATGCACGATGAAGAACGCGCGGACGCCGTAGGTGCAGGACGATCGCGCGAGGTCGTGGATATCGAGACTGGTGATAGCCGACGTGACGACGCGGCCGTTGCGGTCGAGCACCGGATAGTGCAGCAGCGCGAGAAAGAGATCAGCCACGCGAGGATTTGCGGCTCTGCAACAGATCGGGCCGCCGCCGTGCCGTGCGCTTTTTCGCTTCCGCCTCGCGCCATTCGCGCACCTTGCCGTGATCGCCGCTCAGGAGGATCTCGGGCACGCTCATGCCGCGGAATTCCTCGGGGCGCGTGTATTGCGGATATTCGAGGACCGTGGACGCGAAAGATTCCTCCTTGAGTGACTCGGGATTTCCGAGCACGCCCGGAATGAGCCGTCCGACCGTTTCGATTACCACCATCGCGGGCAGTTCGCCGCCGCTCAGCACGTAGTCGCCGATCGAAAGTTCCTGGTCGACCAGCGAGCGCACCCGCTCGTCGATTCCTTCATAGCGGCCGGCGATCAGCAGCAGCCCTTCGCTTTTCGCGGCGAGCCCGCGCGCGGTCGCGTGGTCGAAGACCTCGCCTTGCGGTGACATCAGAATCTTCCATAGACCCGGATGTTTGCCCGTGACGTCATCGATCGCCGCCGCGATCGGCTCCGGCCGCATAACCATTCCGCTTCCGCCGCCATACGGGGCGTCATCGACCTGCCGGT
The DNA here is from genome assembly GCA_052146355.1 of Binataceae bacterium (SeqCode). Lineage (GTDB taxonomy): Bacteria > Desulfobacterota > Binatia > Binatales > Binataceae > JAFAHS01. The sequence goes on from JBKQNE010000009.1 coordinate 2,228, forward strand.
AATTTCCCAGCCCGAAGGGACGCAGCGGATGGAGATGGAGTTCGATTATTCCCTGCTCGATCGCGCGTCCGATCATCCCGCCACGGAAAGGCGACTCGAACATCTCGGGAAACAGTGTGATTACGTGAAACTGCATTGTGTTCGCCGGCATCGGCGCATGCTCAAATCTATAAAGGACCATCGACCAGAACCAGTGCCGTTCCAGCCTGTATCGCGGTGCGTTCGGGGCGATGATTTCATGATCAGGATGGCTGGGTGGCTTGCAGTCGCGGTTTTTCGGATGCTACTCAGGCTGCTTCTGCCCAAGAGGAGAGAAAGACGCTTTTGAGCAAGTTTCCGGCGTTTATCGCCGCACTCGCCACCGCGGTCCTGATTTCGGGGCCGGCAGTATGGGCGCAGAAATCGTCGGCAGATCCTGCCCTTATGATGGCGGCGCAAAAAGCGTTCAAGGCGATCGCCGACGGCGACGTCGATGCGCTCCAGCCCCTCCTCGAAAAGAAATACGCAAAGAAGCTGACGGCCGAAGAGCTTCGTCCGTCGCAGGCCGGTCCCAAGGTGACGGTCGCCTACGATGGCAAGGTCAAGGTGTTGCGCGCCAACGGCACGGACGCGGTCGTGCAGGCGATCATGTTCGTGCCGTCATCAAGCGACATCCCCAAGGGCGAAGCGAGCAAGCTCACCCTGTTCATGGAAAAAGAAAAAGGGGAATGGTTCATCGACGCGCCCGACAAAAAGGAAGCGTGCGACGACGCCACGATGAACGGCGGATGGTACCATCCGGGCACATTCACCTTCTGTCCGAACAAGGGCCTCGAATACGTGGGCAATCACTTCAGCAACAAGCTGAACTGCCAGGCGTGCGCAGTCTGCCGCTAGGGATTCGCTGGTTTCAGTCCAACAGGCCGGGGACGGGTTCGATCACGATGCGGCGGGCCTGCAAATCGATCGACTTCACGATGTGATCGACCACCGGCACCAGGATTTCGCGATTGCCTTCGCGCACCACCATCACGTCATGCGCGCCGTTGGAAAAAATCTCGGCCAACGCGCCGATACGGCTGCCGTCGGTCAGCATCACGTCGCATCCGATCGCCTCGAAGTAATAGAATTCCTGCGCCTTGGCGGGCGGCAGTTCCGCCGCCGCCACCATCACGATGCCGCCCTTGAGCGCCTCGGCATCGTTCGCGTCGGCGATTCCCTCCAGGTCAAGTTTCAGCATCCCGTGACCGATCCGCCCGATATCGACAAGGCGGTAATCGCGTCGCACCCCCGCAAGATCGATCGTGATGCGATCGATCTCGTTCAGGGAATCGGAATCGGGATTGTCGGGTTTGTAGCGCAGCGCGCCGCGCAGCCCATGCGGCCCGGCGATGCGCCCGATGCGGATCATTTGCGAGGACGGACGCTCACTGGCGTTCGCCGCGGCATCATGCGATGCGGTTTTGATGGGTGGACGGGAGAGCCGGTTGGCCGGAGGCATCGGCCGGCTTACTTGTCTTCGATTATTTCGAGGACCACCTTGCGGTTGGTGCGCGAAGCTACGGCATTCAGGATGGTCCGGATCGATTTCGCGGTCCGGCCCTGCTTGCCGATCACCCGGCCCAAGTCCTCTTTGGCCACTCGCAGCTCGATTACCGAGGCGGTATCGCCCTGCGTTTCCTTGACCTCCACCGCGTCCGGGTTATTCACCAGTTGTTGCGCCAGGAACTGAACGAGCTCCTTCATGGTTGGCTCCGTTGCAGCGGGTCGCGTCGGGCGGAGACCGTTGCGGTTAAGATGCCTGCTTGATGAGCTTCCTTACCGTCTCGCTTGGCTTAGCGCCAGCCTTGATCCATTTCTCCGTGACGTCCTTCTTGAGCGTGACCCGCGGCGGGTCGAAAGCCGGATCGTAGGTCCCGACCTGATCGACGAAGCGCCCATCGCGCGGCGCGCGTGAGTCCGCGACGACGATTCTGTAAAAAGGCCGTTTCTTCGCGCCGTGGCGGCGCAGTCTGATTACCAGAGCCATTCGTTTCTCCCTTGCTTATTCTAGCGCCCAAACCCCAGTCCGCGCATCATCGATTTTCCGGCGCCCATCTTGGTGATTTTCTTCATCACCTTGCGCGTCTGGTCGAATTGTTTCAGGAACCGGTTCACATCCTGCACCGAGGTTCCGCTGCCGGTCGCGATTCGCGAGCGGCGGCGGCCGTTGAGGATAAGATGATTTTCGCGCTCCTGCACCGTCATCGAGTCGATTATCGCCTGGATACGCTTGAACTCGGCGCGCGCCTCCTCCGAGTCCGCCGCGCCGGCGACTTTTTTGAGCCCCGGGATCATGCCAATCAGGTCGCCGAGCGATCCCATTTTCCGAATCGCCTTAATCTGCTCTGCGAAATCGGTGATCGTGAATTCGTTTTTCTTGAACTTGCGCTCGAGTTCCTTCGCCTTGGTCTGATCGTAGTTGGTCTGGGCCTTTTCGATCAGCGTCAGCACGTCGCCCATGCCGAGCACGCGCGAGGTCAGACGATCGGGATAGAACACCTCGAACGCATCGAGCTTCTCGCCGAATCCTGCGAACAGAATCGGCGCGCCGGTCACCGCGCTCACGGAGAGCGCCGCTCCACCGCGCGCATCGGAGTCGAGCTTGGTCAGAATTACGCCGGAGACCTTGAGCCGCTCGTGGAATCCCGCGGCGACGTTCGCGGCTTCCTGGCCCGTCATCGCGTCGGCGACGAAGACGATATGATGGGGCGTCAGGGCCGCCTTCAACCGCTCCAGTTCCGCCATCAGCTCGTCGTCGATTTGCAGCCGCCCGGCGGTGTCGATCAGGACGGCATCGTGGCCGCCCGCCTCGGCGCGCGCCAGCGCGCGGCTGGTAATCTCGACCGGATCCTCGTCCTCGCGGCTCTCGACCACCGGCACATCGATCTGCTTGCCGAGGATCCGCAATTGCTCCATCGCGGCGGGCCGGTAGATATCGGTCGAGGCGATAAGCGGATGGCGTTTGCGATTGGTCTTCAGCCACAGTGCCAGCTTCGCGAGCGAAGTGGTTTTGCCCGAACCCTGCAGGCCCACGACCATTATCTTGACGGGCGGCTTGACCTTGAGGTCCAGCTCGCGCGCCTGCCCGCCCATCGCGCGGGTAAGCTCGTCGGCGACGAACTTGATGATGTGTTGCTCGGGGGTGAGCGAGCGCAGGACTTCCTGGCCGAGCGCCTTTTGCTTGACGTGTTCGACGAAGTCGCGGACTACCCGGATATTGACGTCGGCTTCGAGCAGGGCTAGGCGGACCTCGCGCAGCGCCTCATCGATGTTGCGTTCGGTGATACGCCCCTGTCCGCGGAGCTTTTTGAATACGCCTTCGAGTCGGTCGCTGAGCGTGTCGAACATAAGTCTGGATGCGGCAAGTCGAGGGACGAAGTCGCAGTTTAACCCGGGTACTTATTGAGTCTAGCAAACGGCAAAGGTTAGGCCACCCACCAACTTCAGTCAATGCGGCATCGGGGAGTGGTGCTGTCCTAATCCAACAGCGATTGTCCTGATTTGAGGCGTAGATTGTGCGGATCATCCGTGGAAGATGCACCGGGCAGCTCTCAGCGCGGTCTTTGGTACACCCATGTCCTGTATCAGTTTGAATTTCGCGTTTAAGGGTTCCGGGTCTTCCTTCAGGTCTTGGAGGTAGGCTTCGCAAGCGGTCCCGGTGTCGAAGCCCTCTAAGACGATCCACTGCGGGATTGGCACTGAGAAGTCGAGCCGCTGTGTTGGCCACACCGCTGGCGGCACCATTAGGTACCAGACCAGAAGCGCGAGCGCGGCGGCGTGGCGGAGCTTCATGGCTGCGGTGTAGCAGAGCGCCTCTAGAAAGCAAAAGGCCGGCGGAGTGCGGTCCCAATAGACCGCTTGCGCGAAGCCCCGCCACCTCGCCGCGCTCGCGCCTGACAGGAACGCGCACTACGATGAAAGGCTCGGCTGAAGCCAAAGAGGTTCCGAAACATGTTCGCTGTCGGCGACAACGTTGAGATAATCGACGGTCCTTTCTATGATTTTGACGCGACGGTTAAGGAAGTGCGTCCGTCAGAGGAGAAGGCGCGCGTTACGATATCGATTTACGGACGTGCGGAAACCATTGAACTGAATTTTTCTCAGATGAGACCCGCCGGATACCTAAACTAGGGGCGTGACCGCGACTGAGACCGCCTGCCAAATTCCGTCCCGCTTCGCGAAGACACGCAGGAAGTGCTGATCGATTCGGCGGTCGTCCAACTCCAATTGCAGGCGTCCCCGGCTGATGCCTGTGTCTGCGAAGACGCGCACGTATTGCTCGCTGAATGTCACCGATCTGGCCCGCCCCGGCGGGTTGATCATCAGTGCCGCCTTCGTGATGGGTTCGTTCGCAGCGGTCCAACCGGTGAAGTCATTCGCCAGGATATGAGCCAGCGGCGTGCGGTCGTGGCGTCGATACGCCTCATTCCACTCGCTATCCAGCCGCAATATTTGCGCTTCATCGTCTGCTTGCGTCCCCATCATCCCCCTGTTGTCTCTCCAAGCCGTGTCTCGCGTGCTGGCTGCCACTGCCCGACATCCTACTTTGCTGAAGTCGCGTTCGGGACGGTGTTCACCGCCGGGACGTTGAGGCCCTGCACGATGCCTGAGCATCTGGATGGATTGGCAGGATCCAGAGCCACACACTTTTGATAATCGCTGAGTAGCGCGTTCCGGGACTTCTCAAAAAACTCCTCGCATTTATGCTGTTTGTCGAACCCTGGAGTCATCGATCGACAGGGGTCGTCCGCGCTCATTAGCGGCGGGTTTTTCGCGCCACAACCCCACAGCAGGAAGCAGGCTGACAGAAGCGCGAACGCGGCGGCGCTACGGAATCTCAAGGCTCTTCAGGATCGACGTCTGGCGCCATATCCATTGAGCCCATTATCGCCTTGGCGTGTCCGCCCGCAAGTTGGCCACTGGCGCGAAACCGGTGAGGGCCGGTGGCTTCCTCACGAATATTCGCGATGAGTCTGCCGACCCTCATCCGGCGCGCAACGCGCCACCTTCTCCCGGAGGGCGAAGGCTTTTCCGTTGATGAAGTGGCGAGGCGCCCGGCGTTATCACCGGGCGCCTCGCGTCGCCTTCTATTCCCAGATGTGCTGCCACCATGGAGACGGATTTGGGTTCTGGGGGAGGCCAACCCTTTTCAGCAGGGCGTCAACGTCCCATCCGGTTAGATCGGCGAGTTCCTGAGCTTCCTTGAATCGCCTGATTCTCACACGGTCGAAATATTCGCGCGCGGCCGGGCATGCGTCCGGGGAGCCCTCCCACGGAATCTGAAGAACATAGCGCGCCTGAAAATTCTCCTTGTCTTCCGTTTCCTGGAACATCAGGTCCTCCGGAAAAGTATCCGCCGAGTAGCGGACGTGGAGCCGGGTGATCCGTACCGGAGCCCATTCGTTCGCAGGCCCGGGCATGATCAGCGGCCGGTATCCCTGCGGCCCGGAGTACTCATCGAGCCAGAAGACACCAAGCTGCTGCAGTTCATCGCGAGTAAGCGGCGGCGCGGCGCACGGATCGCACCATCCCATGTCCCACGCGTACTCGGTAAAGACCGCGCGCATGTCTGCTTGGCGCACCTGATGATTGAACATCGCCTTGTAGAAATCGCCGAACTCTTCGCGCACGTACCCCGGGATCTCCTCGCCGGTCGGCAGCTTGACGGTGCGATAGTTGGTGGTCTCGACGCAGCCCTCGCGCGTGAGCATGTAGATTACGAGATCCTGCGGGCCCTGCGCGTTGATCATCCCGAGCCGAATCGGAAGCATGAACTTCGGCGACGAGAACGCGAACTGCAACGGACGGAGATAAGTCAGTCCGGTCCGCTTCTGGGCTTTCAAGTCCACCTTCGCAACGAAGAACTTCATCTGCTGGCGGATATAGGGCTCCAGTGCGCGGCTGGCGCCCGATGGAACCTGGTAGCCGTTTTCTGCAAGCCAGGTTTCGAGACCGTCGGATTCCTTGGCGGAGAGAATGACGATGTCGTATTCGCCGACTGCGTATTCGGCTTCGATCGACACGCCGAGCGCCTTCGCGCGCTCCTGGTTGACGGAGGTGGCGCTCATGGTTGCCATCGCGCCGGCCGAGGCGGCCTCCGCCAGCGGACGAATAAACTCGCACGGGTTTTCATCGTGATATTCGACCAGCCGCGGCGCGCTGTACTCATCGAGCTTCTTGAACAGCTCGCGATCGCCGATATGCACCTGTCCCTTCTGCAGCACCACCGGAACCGGCACCACCAGCGCGAATCTGTCGAGCGGGCCGTCGTAGTCGTTCATCAGGCTGATTACGGTGCGATCTCCGCTGCGCACCATCGCGACCTGCGATGCGTGGTTGTAGAGCGTCGCGCCGGCGCTGCCGACGTAAAAGCCGCAGAATGCGCGCGCATCACGCGGCGGCGCGAGGACTGCGATCGTGCACAGGATAAACATCGCCGGCGCGAGCATCGATCGGGGTTGCGATTTCATAGCGATCTCCTTGGGGCATCCATTCGAATTTCGCCGCCGGCCATATTGAATCCAACAGCGGCACCGCCGGCGCGGCGAGAAACAAAGCCCAGATGAGTCCGTTGTTCAGGTAAAAACCGAACTGCCACGCAAGCGCGATCGTGGCGACCAGCGCAGCGTGCGCGACACGGCCGGGACGCGCGTTCGGGCCGGTCATCGGGTCCGAAATCATGAAGAATGCGAACAGGAGCAGGGCGCCATTGCAGAGCTGATGCGCCCAGACCGGCCACAGCAGCCCGAGCCACAAGATTCGCGCCGCGATGCTGCCCAGGTAGAACAACAGAAAAGTCCAACTGATATCGCCGCGGCGTGCGTGCGTCGTCACCATCACGCCGAGCGCGATAATCCATCCTCCCACGGCGACGTCGTGTCCCCACTGTCCCGGCGAGACCCAGACGCCCGGCAGCGCGCATATCGCGAACACGAGGCCGAATGTCGCGGGATTGAAGAGATGCTTGCCGCGAAAGCGGAAGATCGATTTGGAAGCGATCGCCGCGATTGCCGCGAGTGGATGCGCCGTCAGGTTATCGGCGCGCAGTAATAGAGCAAGGCTGAACGCCGTGATTATGGCGCTGCGAAACGACCTCGATTTGGGCGGGTTAAGGAGCCACGAAACGTATTGCGTACAGAGCGCCGAGGCAAAGGTCAGAACGATCTGCGCCGGACGGAGGCTGAAATCGCGCAGCCATACGCCGGCTCCCAACAGGACGCCCAGGAAAAGGATTTGGAAGACTCGTGGATCGGAGGGCATCCGGCGGCGGATGACCCTGATCACCGGGTCGGTTTGCGAAAAGGTGACTTGCCCTCCAGCATCCATCGAGTCGCTCCCTTTGACTCTTTGAACGCGGCGGCGGGAATTTCTTGCAGAGATTTCAGGCTGAGGGGGTTAACCAGCTACCTTGGAGGGTTTATTCGATTGCTTTTCGTCCCGCGCGTCCCGGATTCGTCGCCAGGGCCGGGTCAATCGCGCTTCAGCGCGAGAGTATTTGGCCGAGCACGCTATCGATCGTGCCCGCCGGGTCGACAACGCCGCTCGGTGAGCGCCATGCGACGTGCTGGTCGGGCCGTACCAGAACGGCGCCGTCCGCCTCGATGCCCAACAGTTTAAACCAGCGCCCGTCCTCATCTGTGACGTCTCTTCCGATCATTATGCAATCGATCGGCACCAGACCGGGCGCCACCTCCGCCCATCGATGGCCTGCCGGGCCTACGACCAGCGTGAACCTGTCGTAGGCAAAGAGATCGAGCGTCGAGATCCGGACGCCGGCGCGCATCACCCATGCATGCGGAACGCGTGCTCCCGCGCCGGCGTGCGGTACAAAGTCGCGTACCGACGCGGTTTGCGCCGGCTGGTTTTCCTCGTCGCCGACGACGGCGCCCGCCCCGTACACAAACCCCAGCTGAAGCCCAAGCATGTCGAAGTGCTCAGCCTGATGGTCGATCGCGGTGCGAATCGCATCATGCGCGCTCGCCCCTGATTCACCAGCTCGGCTTCGCTGATGATCGTCCGATGCGGCCGCCTGCGACGCCAGTGCTTGATATACCTCAGCCAGGCGCGCCGCGTTGTGCAGGCTAACGTCGGCGTTGCTTTGCGCGACAGGGCGCCGTTCGGTTTCGTAACTGTCGAGCAGCGCCTCCGACGACCATCGCGCTTCCACGGCGCCGATCTTCCACGCGAGATTGTGTACGTCCTGTACGCCGGTGTTCAGGCCGAGGCCGCCGGTGGGGGGAAAGCGATGCGCCGCATCACCGGCCAGGAAGATGCGCTGATCTCGGTAATGCTCCGCGACCTGGGCGGTCATCGTCCATATGCGGATCCCGCGGATGGTTAACGGATAGGCGTCGGTTCCGATCGCGCGTCGTACGATCTCCTCGCACGCGGCTGGAGAATAGTCTGCGGCCGACTCCCGGCCGGGGTCCCACGGATGCATGTAGACCCATGTCGAGTCGAGGTCGTGTGCTATGAAGGCTCCGATCGCGCCGCGTGCGGTAGTCCAATAGAGCGCGGCTGGCCGGTGGCCGACGAGCGGGCGAAGATTCGCCTCGATGTGAATCATCACGAAGCTCTGCAACTGATCGGGCCCGATCAGTTTGATGCCGAGGAGCTTGCGGACCAGGCTGGCGGCGCCGTCGGCCGCGATCAGCCATCGGCTCCTCATTTCGTAAACCCCACCTGCGTGATCGCGCAGTTGCGACGTCACGCCGCCTGGGTCCTGAGTCGCGCTCTCCCATTCATGTCCATAAGCGATTTCAATATCCGCGCGGCGCTGAACTTCGGCGAGAAGCAGGGGTTCGAGAAGGTGCTGTGAGAGGTTGCGCAGCGGTGTCGGCGTGAACGCCAGCGACTCATCGCCCTGGCGCTCGAAAGGAAGACGTCCGTACTCGTGCCCGGCGAGCGTGCTCACCCACAGCACCTGTCCCGCGTCCTCTGGACTTTGGCATGCCGCCGCGATCGCCTGCATATCGACCCCTGCCGCGCGGAAGATCTCAAAGGTGCGTGCGTTGACCACGTGTGCGGCCGGCGCGGACTGCGGCCCGGCGCGCCGCTCGATGATCCGGCTGCGGATCCCAAGGCGCGACAGGAGGAGTGCGCAGGTCATTCCGGTAGGACCGCCGCCCACGATCAGAACGGGAGTTTCCACGTATTCCGTTCCCGTCATCGCCTAGCGGAGCCGTGCCTGGTCGTTGCCGATCTGGCGCGCGATCTTTTCGCGCCATTCGTCGACCGGCAGCCAATCGCCGGTGGCGCCGCAGATCTGCTCGGTTCGGCGCAGGATTTCGGCGTCATCGAGGGAGAGATCGAGTAACTCGCCCGCAGGCTGATGGACATACCACGGACTGTCCACGACCAGCTCCAGCGCGTTGCCTTCGGGATCGCGCGTGTACAGGGACCATGAGTTGCCGTGGTTCAATGGGAGGAAATTGGTGTTCCCCTCCGCGACCAGTCGTTGCTGCACGAGGCGCAGCGTGGCGAGATCTTCGAGCTTGAAGGTAAGCTGGAAAATCGCGGCGCCGAAGCTGCCGCCCGGCACCGGCCCCTGGAGGATCGTTCCCTCGGTCCGCCCCGATGCGAGCACCAGTTGATGATGCTCGGAGGGGTCGGTCGTCAGGAAGACCAGCCGCGCGGTCCCGCCCGGAACCCCGCCCTTATCGGACACGGTCATGCCCAGGACGCGGGTGTAGAAATCCTCCATCCGGTCGAGATCGAAGCAACTGATCCCGAAATGACTGAACGTGAGCTTCCTGCCTTCGACCTGCGATGTCCTGGTTGCCATTTCGGGTTCTCCTGGATGCGGCCGCCGCGTCCGTCCGGCGCTCGCTTGATTTACTCGATTGTATAATACAGCTTGCATTGATTAATCAAACGAGTAAACTGCTGCTTTCATGGCGCAAGCTGCTGAATCCGCAGGCCGGACCCGCGACGGCGCGCGCGAGCGCATCCTGGCCGCCGCCCTCGAGGTTTTCGCCGAGCGCGGCTTCGACGGCGCGCGCACCCGCGATATCGCCGAGCTTGCCGGTGCGAACCTCGGCCTCATCAAATACTACTTCAACGGCAAGGAACGGCTTTGGAAGGCCGCGGTTGCGCGTGCCTTTGCGGAGTTGCAGGCGGGCTTTGCCGAAGCTCCCGGCAATGGCGTCGACACGGCGGAGTGGCTGAGCCGAGCCGTGCGGCAGTTCGTTCACTACGTCGCGCGACATCCCGAGTTCATGCGGCTCATGAACGACGAGGCCAAGCGCGACAGCCGCCGCATGCGCTGGCTGGCGGACCGCTTCGTCCGGCCGATAGAGCGGCTGCTCGGTGCGCAGATCGAGCGCGCCCGGGCGGAGAAGCTCGTGGCTCCGATCTCCCCGGTGAGCCTGCACTACATCGTGCTCGGCGCTGCCGGTCTCATCTTCAGCCAGGCGCCCGAGTGCAGGTACCTTACCGGTGTCGACCCGACCGATCCCGAGTTCGCTGAACAGCACGCGCAAGCGGTGCTCCAGCTCCTGATGGGGAGCGGTACGCGGTCTGCGCAGCCGCGGCGAAAGCGGCCCGTGTCGAAGCTTCGCCGCTGATTCCGCCAATATCAAATTTAAAGCAGACTCCAGGTCCTGCCCCCGTCAGTCGTCAGGTAGCGGAGACCGCCCCGGGCGACGACAACGGCGGACTCGGCGCTGCGCGGCTGCACGCCAATCAAATCGCGCGTGGTCGGCGCGGAAAGGCGTGACCAATGTTCTCCGTCGGTCGTGCGCAGAACCGTCCCCGATCGGCCGACCAGCCAACAGACTTGCGACGACAATGCCGCGCCGCCGGCGAGATCGGTCGAGACGCCGCTGGTCTCGGCGCGAAGTGGTCCCGTCCCTTCGCGCCTGAAAATCAGCCCGCGAGGCCCGACTAACCAGACAGTGGAACTGTCTGGCGCCGCGATCCGCGCCATCGCGTGCGCGAGATGTAACGGCCGGGGCACACCCGTGGCTTGGTTCGATGGTGCGGCCTGCTCCACCGCCATGCTCATCAAACTGTTCGCCCGGACTGCATTCTCCGTATTCGACCCGGTCAGGGCTTCGGCCGTGAAGATCGCCGGCGATGGTGGCGTAGCCGGCAGCGCACTCGGCGCCGGCATCGCGCCCACGATTTGATTCGGGGCGGCGGCTGCGGGAGCGGGTTCCTGCCGCGCCTCACTTTGCATCACGGCGGCGACAGGTTTCTGTTCGAAGGCGATTTGCTGGGGCACGGGTGCGGTGGACCAGGGTTGGCGAAAAACCCGCGCTACCATGATGATCGCGATGATTCCCGCTACCGCCGGCACCATCAGCTGCGGGTTGAGCAGCCAGCGCCATCCGGGTGATTCCGGAGCGGGCGTTAGTGCCTCTTCCGCGCGCGCGATCGAAGCGACGATCGATTGGCATATCGCGCAATCCGCAATATGCGTGTCGACGCGCGAAAATTCATCGCGCACCAGCGATCGATCGTACCACGACGCCAGCATCGCGGGATCCGGGCAATCATGGCCGCGTGGTTCCTCCGGCGTCGCGAAGGCACGCTTCAGAATCGCTTCGATCGCATCTGGCCGGGGCACGCTCAAACTCTTCCTCCACAGCGTTGAACGATTACTAGGCGGATTCTTGCGATTGCGTAATTCATCCGGCCTCGGGGAGTATGCGTGCGAGATCGAGCGGCAGGGCCTCAGCTGCATAATCATAACACAGGCGAATTTGATCGCGGCTGAGCCGATGCTCCTCGGCAAGGACGCGCTCGATTTCAGCGCGCAACGCGCGTCGCGTGCGATCGAGGTGCCGCGAGACGCCCGATTCGCTTTCGCCCATCAGCCGCCCGATTTCCTTTAGCTTCAGCCCGTGACGGTAGTAGTAGCCAAGGCGCATCCGATCGCGCGTATCGAGCGCGCCAAGCGCTTTCTCTACGGCGATTGCGACGGCGCCCACGTAGCGCTGCCGATCGAGATCGGGCGGATCGGACGAAGCGGGGTCCGGTAGATCTGTGCGATCGTCGATCGGTTCGGTGCGGCGAGCCTCGCGCAGAAAGTCGATGTGCCGCTGCGCCAGCACCGCACGCAGCCAGGTCGCCAGCGAGCTGCGGCCATGAAAATAATCCAGCAGCGAGCGGCGGCGCCCTTGGCGCACCTCCAGGCCGTAAAGATCCGCATACAGCGAGTCCGCCAGATCGCGCGCGAGAACATCATCACGTGCGATCGCACGCGCGGCCGCATAGAGGACCGGACGATACTCCACGACGAAGTGTTCCCACGCGGGCGCAATTCCGGCGCGGCACGCCGCGGCCAGAGCGAGATCGGGCAACCGCAGCGAATCAATTACGGCGGCAGGATTGCCGGCGGAGGAGGTAACCGATGCGCACAGCGCTTCGGCGAATGCTTCGCGCGGCAGGGACCATCGCGCGGCGCCCGAGCGTTCGTATGCCCGCGCGATCAGAACGGAGTTATTCGCGAGAAATTCTTTGAAGTTCCCGGGCTCCACCGCCGATTATCATAGCGCGTATTTTATTTGCGCTGGATCGCCCAGGTTGACGATGCGACCACGGCGGGCTCGCCGTCTTTGGTCATCACCGTCGCTTCAACGAAAGCGATCGTGCGCGTGCGGCGAACGACGCGCGCCGAACCCTCGATGGCGCCCGGCAGGAGCGCGCGCAGATACGACAGCTTCATCTCGGCGGTAGTCGCCCATTCTCCTGCGTCGAGCACGGAGCCGATCGCGGTCGAGAACATCTCATCGACAAACACGCTGACAAAGCCGCCCTGGATGGTTCCGAAGGGGTTGAGCGCCTGCGCCGGCTGATCGCTCCATCGCCATTTTGAGGTGCCCGGGCCGAACTCGAGCGGCCGCATGCCGAGCGCGCGATTGGTTGGCGGGTAGTCGTCGATGCGGTTTTCGCGGATCGCGCGGTTGATTTCCTCGAGTGGACCTAACGATGCAGCCAAAGCAATTCTCCGGAGGACGTATTCCGCGCGAGCAACAATCTCCGCGCGTCCCGGACAGAATAGACGCCCGCGGGCACAGAATCATCTGGTGCAGTCTGGGGAACTGCTTTGTCGAGCTATTTGGCGGCGCTCGGGCTTAGTTGGAGCCCGGGAGCAGGTGGAGGATTAACCGGCGACCGTGTTCAGGTGGCTTGCGATAACCAGGGCTGCGACCGTAATTGCGGACCCTAACACGACGAACATAGCCATTTTTGCCATGCTGCTCATCGGTGACTCCCCTCGAAGAGCCGGAGTGTCAGCCAGCTCTTCTGGCGCGGTGGTCATTAAGCTTCCTTATCTGGCAAATCAGCTACGCCGATGATCGGACAAATGCAATATGACCGGGAATGGCAAAAATATCCCGCAAAATCAGGGGCTTGCGAGCTTGGTTGTCGGGCTGGACTAGACAAAAACTGCATCCAGAAACCATTCGATCTGGCTAGCCATCGAGACTGGTTCTTGCGGGGGGGAGGGGTGTCGATATGAAATGCGGCGGGGGACGGTGCGTCTTCCCTGTGGGGTTCCGAGTGAAAATGAGACTTTTCACACTGCTTGCTCTATGTGCGCCCCTTCTGCTCGTGCCGCTGCGTCTTCAAGCGAGCGACAACCGTGTTGACGCGCTGAATGTTCATCAGCTGCTGCTCGGTGACGGCAAGGTGAGCACCACGCCCAAGCGTGGCTACGTGATGGTTTGCACGAGAAGGTTTCGTGGCGGTGGCGCCCAGGTAACGGGACCCTGGATTCATGGCGACACTTGGGACCTGACGCAGAAGATCTGCGTGCAGGGACGCGTCATGTGGCCCCAGGCTGATTTCCAGATCACCACCGAGGGAGAGGATCGCGTCGTTTCCCGCATCCTGCGGGGCAACGGCCTGCCGGTGAACACGCCTCCTGGAACGTTTCCGGTGGCATCGGACGACCCCGCCTTTCAGATCGACCGCAATCCAAACTCGATCACGCCGCAGGACATCGTGCTGAAGCTGCCGATGAATCCCGAGATTGCCGAGGCGCCATCGTGCGTTCCGATGGGCATGATCGGCGTCGCGCTGAATGGTGTCGCGATTTTCAACGCGCTCGACGATGGCGGCCGCGATGCGGTCGCGCACGAAGTCCAGGACCTCTGCAACGGTCATCCGCAGATGCAGGGTCAGTATCACTATCACGGGCCCAGTCCCTGCCTGCCCGGCGAGACTGCCAAAGAAACCCTGATCGGCTACGCGCTCGACGGCTTTGGCATCTACAGTATGTACGACGCGCAGGGGCACGAGCTTACCGACGCGGATCTCGATGAATGTCACGGCCGCGCCAGCGAGGTGGAATGGAACGGTGCCCGGCAGGTCATCTACCACTACGTTCTCACGCGCGAATATCCGTACACGATCGGATGCTTGCGAGGTTCGCCGGTCCACACGCCCGGTCCATCGGGCGCGCCACCTGCCGGTCGTCATTGGCTGCCCTTCGGCCCACCGGGCGGTACTCCGCCCGGCGGCCCGCCACCCCTTGGCGGCGAACCCGGCTATCCGCCTCCACAATAGGGGCGGCGACGCAGGCTCACCCTCAGATCAGGTGTTCGCGCGATCGAGCGATCGATACTGGATCGCCTCGCTGATGTGGGGCGCCTGGATGCCTTCGCTCTTGTCGAGGTCGGCGATGGTACGGGCGACCTTCAGGATTCGCGTGTAGGCGCGCGCGGAGAGACCGAGCCGGTTGATGGCGAGTTCCAGCAGCTTTTCGCCGGCAGGGTCGATCTCGCAGTGCTGTTTCATTTCGCGCGCGCCCATCTGCGCGTTGCAGAAAATCGTCAGACCCTGGAACCGCCGCAACTGAATCTCGCGCGCGGCGTTCACGCGGGCGCGGATCGTTTCCGATGCTTCGCCGGCACTACGATCGGTCAGGTCGGCGTACTTCACCGCCGGCACCTCGATATGGATGTCGATGCGGTCCAGTAGCGGCCCCGAGATTCGTGACCGATAGCGCTGAATCGCCATCGGCGCGCAGGTGCATTCATGTTGCGGATCCGTGTAGAAGCCGCACGGGCACGGGTTCATCGCCGCCACCAGCATCACGCTGGCGGGAAACGTCAGCGATCCCATCACGCGCGAAATCGTTATCTTCGAGTCTTCGAGCGGCTGGCGTAGCACTTCGAGCACGTTCTTGCGGAACTCGGGCAGCTCGTCGAGAAACAGCACGCCGTGATGCGCCAGGCTGACCTCGCCCGGACGCGGGATCGTGCCTGTTAGATACGATAATAAATGCGAAAATAGGAGATCCCACAGGATTAAATGCGAATGAGCCAACCTTCTTTCAAACCCGTTAGAAAAATTGGTGTCAGTGAACGCACGGTGCGTGGTGTGATGCCAGATGGATCGCAATACGAATCGTCCCTAGAGCGGGACTTCCTTGAACTGATCCGCTTCGATCGCAATGTCCGTGTCTACGTCACCCAGCCCACCAGGATTGAGTACACGGATGCCACGGGACGCCGACGTACCTACATTCCCGACGGGTTTATCGAATATCGGCGGGACGGCCTGCCTGCGCGAGAAATGCCTCATGCGCTCTGCGAGGTCAAGTATCGCGAGGACTTCCGGGCGAGTTGGCGGGATCAATTGCCGAAGTTTCGAGCGGCTAAAGGGTACTGCAAGGAGCGGGGGTGGGAGTTCAAAGTATTCACGGAGCGCGAGATCAGGACCCCGTATCTCAAGAACGTGCGCTTTCTCTGGTCGTACAGGAGCTATCCGTACGACTCGACGTTGTCGACGGAGATTCTCGACAAGCTTCAGGATCTTCGTGAGACCGATCCGCAGGCCCTGCTGTGCTCGATGTTCAGAGACAAGTGGAACCGCGCGGCGGCCCTTCCGACGCTATGGCGTTTGGTCGCTGATTTTCTGATTGGCTGCGACTTGTCTCAGCCACTCACGATGAAATCCAGGATCTGGACGGTGGAGGGGTGAAACATGGAGCGGCTTGCTCGAATAGTTCCGGGACAGACTGTTAGCCGACGAGGACATCTCTACATCGTGCTCGATTTGCCTGACCTAAACCGGGCAGTGGTTCGTGACGTCAAAACCGGAGATACGGACTCTGTACCCGCCGCAGAACTACAACCGGCCTCAGCCATAGAGCCAAAGGCCTCGCGCCAAGATCTAATGATGATTTCCGATTCGGATTGGCGGGAGGCTTGGCGGCGCTATCAGCTGATTTCCCCTCTCCTGGACTTCAAGAAGAACGCGAGAAACAGGAGTGCAGTCCTGAAGGTGGTTCGCGAGGCGAAACGGAACATGGCCACGATTTATCGCTGGGTGTCACGATACGAGGCAACGGGCTTAGTCACCGCGCTGCTGCGGCCTCGCCGTACCGACCGCGGGGTGCCGCGGCTTAAGCCTGAAGTCAACGAGATTGTCCAGGAGGTAATTTCGGACTTCTACCTCTCGAAAGAGAGACCGAGCGTCACGGAGACATGCGATCAGGTCATGTCTATCTGCAGGGACCGCAAACTTCCACAACCTCATCCAAACACGATAAGGGTCCGAATCGCACTGGTGTCAGAGAAGACCCGGATCTCCAAGCGTCTTGGTTACAAGACGGCGCAGGAGCGGTTCTCTCCAATACGTGGCTCCTTCCCGGGGGCCGAGTTTCCGCTAGCCGTTGTTCAGATCGATCACACCGAGGTGGATCTTACCTTCGTCGACGACATTCAACGATTGCCAATCGGCCGTGCGTACCTGACTCTCGCCATCGATGTGTACACGCGCATGATCGTTGGGTTCTACATATCCTTCGATCCGCCCAGTGCGACATCGGTCGGTCTCTGCGTGGCCAATGCGGTACTGCCTAAAGCCGCTCTGCTTGCAAAGTTGGGCATCGGCACTCCGTGGCCGATCTGGGGCAAGATGGCGAAGATCTACGTCGACAATGCACGAGAGTTCCGAGGCACTATGGTCGAGCGTGCCTGCAAGGAGCACGGGATCATCCTGGAGTATCGTCCGAAGGGACGCCCCAACTACGCTGGGCATGTCGAGAGAGCATTCCGAACGTTTATGCGTAGAACTCACAGCGTAAGTGGTACGACGTTTTCGAATGTTCGGGAGCGAGGCGACTACGACGCGGAAGCTAGCGCCAGCATGTCTCTGTCAGAGTTCGAGAAATGGTTCACCATTTTCGTGGTTGAGGTCTACCATCAGCGTGCGCACAAAGGGATTTCGACGGTTCCTCCAATTCGGCTGTACGAACAGGCAATTCTGGGTAGCGACGAACGACCTGGAATCGGTCTCTCACTACCAGAGCGGGATCCGGAAAAGTTTCGGCTCGACTTCACACCCTATGTCGAGCGAACGATCCAGGAGTACGGGGTAGTAATCGACAACATCCACTACTTTTCGGACTGTCTGCGTCCCTGGATACACGCGCGAGACAAGGAAAACGCGAAACTGAAGCGGAAATTCGTCTTCGCGCGCGATCCTCGCGATATCAGCTCGGTCTACTTTCTCGATCCTGAGACCCTCACTTATTCACGTGTTCCTTATCGCGACCTGCGAAGGCCAGCCATCAGTCTCTGGGAACTGAATGCGGTGCTGAAGCGTCTAGCGCGGTCTCAGGATACGGCACCCAACGAAGAGATCATTTTCGAGGGTATCCGCAAAATGCGCGAGATCGAACGCACGGCTGTAGAAACAACAAAAAATGCAAGGTCGGCACGGCGAGTGGCACAGCGTCGTCGCTACTGGGCGCAGGCCGGAAAAGCATCCAGCGCCGAGGCAGGGCAACCATCCGCATTTACTGACGACTATCCCGGAGCTGATGTAACGCCGTTTGCTGTGGAGGAGTTGGAATGACCGCCCACCTTATGCCCAAAGCTCAAGCTGCTCTCACGTTGCCGGACGATCAGCGTATTGAGGAGATCCGTCGTCCGCACTGGATCAGCTACAGCAAAGCCGAGCAAATCGAGGAGAAGCTGGAAGATCTTCTCAAGCACCCGAAGCAACCACGAATGCCGAACATGCTGCTGGTCGGGGAAACCAACAATGGAAAGACGCTTCTGATCGAGCACTTCCGCTCCAAACACCCGCGCTACGAGAACATAGAGGGCGAAGCAATTCGGATTCCCGTGCTTTCGATGCAAGCACCACCAGGACCTGATGAGCGGGGCTTTTACAACGCAATTCTTGAGCGCTTGGGCGAAAGGATGCGGGGCGTGGAATCGACCGATCAAAAGCGCGCTCGGGTAATTCATGTACTCAAACAGATTAGTCTCGGGATGATCATCATCGACGAGATTCATCATCTGCTTGCAGGTCCGACCCTCAAGCAGCGAAACTTCCTAAACGTTCTCAAGTACCTGGGCAACGAACTTCGCGTTCCGATAGTCGGGGTGGGAACCGCCGATGCGTTGCGTGCCGTCCAGACGGACGCTCAAATGCAGAACCGCTTCGTCCCTGAGGTTCTGCCCAAATGGGAACTGAATACAGACTTCGCGAAACTCCTGACGAGCTTCGAAAGTGTGCTCCCGTTACGTCGTCGATCGTCCCTGGCGGAAAGAGCACTGGCGGGGAGGCTTCTCGCTCTGAGCGGCGGAACTATCGGAGAACTCTCTTTGTTGCTGACGCAAGCTGCACTTCATGCGATTCGAACCGGGGCGGAGAAGATTGATTCAGAAGTGATCAGCTCGTGTACCTACGTGCCGCCGTCGGAACGCCAGTCCGCGGCCGCACGTGCCTGATGGGGCAAAGGGGGAAACAGCATCGGTATGGCCTGTCCATCCGCACCCACTTCCGGACGAATTGCTGTCCTCCTGGTTGGTGCGCCTTGCGCACGCGAACGGGCTCAAGGTCCATACCTTCTTTGCACGCAACTTCGGGCGCGAGCGGCAGATCTGGACCCGAGACATAGACAAGTTTGCTCCTGATTGGCTCATTGATGGGCTGTGCGCGGGAACGGGACTTGACCGGGACAGAATAGTCGCTACGACCCTGCGCAGCTTCGAAGGATTCGTTTACGAGAAACTAAACCCGTTCGGCAACACGAAATGGATCCTTCCGCTCGGCGTCTACCATCGAACAAGAAGGTTGCCGGGATTGCAGTTTTGTCCGCTCTGCCTGAGAAACGATCCAGTCCCGTACTTTCGCAAACAGTGGCGGCTCGCGTTTTACACCGAATGTGACGTTCATCGCATCGCGCTTTGCGAGAGTTGTTCTCGATGCGGAGCCCCGGTCACTTTCTTTCGAACCGAACTTGGAAACAAGGGTTTCGTCGGCCCCGCGTCGTTGTTGTTGTGCCACAAATGCGCTTTCGCACTCTCCAGATCGCCGGTCCAAAGGTTCCAGTGGCCGGACTGGCAAACGGCGGTCGAGTTCCGCGCTTGGCTTATGGGCTATTGGATGGGATGGTTGCCACTCAAGTCGCCTAACATCGGATATAGCCATCTCGGCTACGAGGTCCTACATCAGGTGTGCAGGCTTTTGATCAGACCCTTGAAGATCGCTACAACGGTCAGAACTTTCGGGTTCTCGATTGCGATTCCCAGCCCCGTCCGAAAGCGGCGCGTCGGGTTCGAGCACCTACCGCTCCAGATTCGTCACTCGATTCTGACCCGCGCGACCTGGTTGCTACACGACTGGCCCAACCGCTTCCTTGCAGCCGCCAAGTCGCAACGACTAGGCAGATCTTTTCTTTTGAGAGACTTAGGGAGTTCAGCTCCGCATTGGTACGAACGAGTGGTCCGTGGAAACACCCCGATGTGACTCGCCGACTCGCATTTGCGCATCTTAGCGTAATGCTAAAGCGAACCAGGGCTGTCCCTCCCGCTCGATTCGGCGAAAGATCCTGCTTTGGGTGTTATGGCGCTCGAGGGTGTGAAGGTTTTGAACGAAATGGGCCTTCGCTTCCTGGTTTTGGATCGTATTTTTGGGTGCCTCTTTGATCGTAACCAGCGAACCATCCGGCAACGCGAACATGAATCCTATCGGCGCAACACCCACCGTTCGCTCTTCGCCTGGGTCGATAATCGCCGTTGCTCGCGCGCAGACGGCGTACACCGCGTCGAATACACCACCATCGAAGAGACGCGTGTCACCCTGGCAGATCCGGGGCAGGTCGAGATACGCGATCGCCTGTCCTAGCGGATCGTGAACCGCCGGAAAATCCGGGACACCGCTCTTGTGCCGGCGACTCCCCTTGAGCTCGTACGCGATGACCTGGCAATCCTTGGTCACCTCGATCACATCGATCTCCGGCGCACAGTAGTAGTACCACTTACGATCGGTCCCAAGCTTCATGTTGTGATGAAACTTGAAGAAGAACCGGCTTCCGATCGCCAACTTGCTTCTGTACAGGGAATACGCGACAGCGTTCTCCCTGAAAACAGAACAATCGCCTGAAATCATAGGTTCGTTCGTTCCTCCATCGGAGATTGGCTAGCTATCTTCGCCGCCTCAACGCGATCCTCGGTCGTCGCCTCGCGGGCGTCGCTTCTGACTTGATACACCCGCCTTCATCCTTGAGCGCTTTGCTGAGATCGAAAGAAGGATCGCCTACTTCGGTTTCCGGATAGTGCGGGCACACGTGGTTGCTGAGCGCCTCCATCCAGGCACTCGGTGAGATCGTGTTACGGTTGCCGTCGTATTCGAGATAGACGAAGCCGGAAAAACCGTCATGCCACGGGGCTAGGAGCCGGATTGCGATGCCGACCGCTGTCGAAGCTAGGACTCCGTTCGGCCAAACCACCTGTGGCCGAGGGCCAGCGGCTCCATATCTCTCCTCTTCGCGCGCGAGCCGTTCGTCGTTGATGAAGTTACAGCAACGAAGACACGGACCCCCGGGAGTCGAGAGGATTACCTGGCCGCTGATTAGGAAGCGCTCGTTCGGGAGCGAGATGATGTCCATTCCGATGTCGATGTAAGAAATCATGAATCGGCGCGCGAAACGCTCGAGCTGATCGCGATCTTTAAATGTGTCGACCGCTCCCATCAGCAGATCGCAATCCTTGAGATCGTCAAGGACTAGTCGCCAGTCAGACTGCAGAGGTACGACGCGCGCGGTGGGCTGCAGGCTACGTATCAAGCGTTCGGCGATCTTGACCTTCGGCATCTCGGACTTGACGTCGACAATCGTGCCGCCGATGAGCCGGTTGGTGTTCGTGAGGTCGATGATGTCAGGGTCAACCAGGACGTAACTTCCTGCGCCGACGTGGGCAAGTTGTTGTACCTCGTGTGATCCACCTCCACCGAGACCGACAAGCCCCAACGTGGTAGTTTGCAGGATTTCTTCACTGCGAGGTCCCAGAAAGCTTTGACGATCGAGACGATTCATCGCGACCCCCACTTGCGCAGCGGCGTACCTACCTGAACAAACTCCGTGATGGGTGCGACTCGGTCGCGAGTAAACCAGCAATTTCCTGCGGCCGCGTCATTGCTGATCACGATCGCGCCGTGGAGCTTCTGTGGGGCAGCTTTCAGGAAGTCGGGAACGAACTTCGCGCTTTCGCGTCGGTCGATTCCACTGAACCCCGGTATGCCAATTCCGCCGTGGCTGTGCACGTGGAAAATCGCGACGCCTTCGAACAGGGCCCATTCCATGGCCTTGCGGATTGCATCGGGTCCAATCATCGCTCCCACGCTTCGATCGGGTAGGTAGTCCTCATCAGCCACCGGCCGGTATGTGTGGGCGATGATGAGCAGCGCGGTCGCGGTTCTTGCGAGGCCGGCCAGCACGAAACCCACGCGCTCGCCGGCGAAGGCGTGAGGCCGACGCAGATCATCACGAATTGTCTCGAGAAGGCTCGTCCTGATTTTGAATCGAATATTCAAACGACCGCCTTCAGAAGGTTCGCCAGCATGCTGGTCCACGGCTGTTCGGGATGAACGTTATTCCAGGATGGAGTCCACCAGGTTTCGCCGCATACGAAGTGAGCGGTCCAGTTGGGTCCACGCGAGAGCTGCTTCCTGAAGAACAGGCGGGTAACGTATCCGCCATGCTGTTGAGGGTAGAGCAGCAGGTCCATAGTGACGGTGGTTCCGGCCGACTCGAAACAAAAGTTCGGCAGAAACACAGCGGGCTTCGACCCGTCAGCACGAAACTGCGCCTCGGGCCAAGCCTGGCGGATGCTATCGAATTCCTTAGCCGCATCCATCACGCAGCGCCGCCGCCGGGCACCTGGCTGAAGAAGCGCATGCCATCTTTCACGTGGATGCGCTGGCCCGGTTTGAGAGGCTTGAGACCGTCCTTCTCCGCCAGGTCGAGCAAGTACCCGGGCTTAACTTCGAGCACGACGATCAGCTGCTCCGTCGTGTACACGCCGCGAGGAATCTCCTTCGCGACGTTATCGATGAAGAGCTTTACCAGGTGCTTTTCGGTCCGAAGGTGCTCAGTCCCTGGAGCCCGCAGTTCCACCTTGTCGGCGGGACCGAGGAAGCGAGGCTCATGGTTATCGCGCTCCAGGACCAAAACGTCCTCGTTCGATACCCGCGCGAAGTCGCGGAGCTCGGGCTCGGTGATGCTGTTGTGTCCCCATTGAAAGCCGTGTTCGTTGACCGTGAAGGTGAACACTTCGCCCGTGCGGAACGCAAAAAAGCGGGCGGGTTCGTCGCGCCGCAAAGTGACGCGCTCATCCAGGCTGACCATGCGCGACCCGACCCGAGCCATCTCGATCAGCACGTGGTCGTCGGCTGGTTCGAAGCGCGCTTTCGCAAGGATCTCCGACCCGGTCGGCGTCGGATCGGCGAACACGACCGAGCGACCGCTCACGATGACGGTAAAAGGGCTGGTAACTGCGCTGTCTGCATTCGGGTCCATCTCGTCTACCTCGGCGACGCATCCTTGTGTGGTAATCCGGTCTCTGGATGAGTTCGCCAAGAACGATAATAGTTCGCTAAACACTATCTTGCAAGAGGGCCTGGTTCGATTTACAAGTAGAAAGATGGCTGATGAAGAACGTCCACCCCAGTTAGCGGAAATCGGGGAACGCATCCGGCAGAGAAGGCGAGAGCTCGGACTGACCCAGGAGGCGCTCGCCGACAACGCCGATCTCAGCAAGAGCTTCATCAGCGAAATGGAAAGCGGCGATACGGCTGCAAGCGGTCTCGTGTACCTTCGGGTTGCTCGGGCACTGGACGTAACCGTCCAGTGGCTTTTGACCGGCCTTGTGCCCGATGACGCGCAAAGCGCGCAGACCGCGTCCCAACTCATTTCAAAGATGCCTTTGGTTTCGAAGGTGGCAGAGGAAAAGAACTGGTCGCATAAGTTCACGCTCGACGTGACCGCAGCTCTTGGCGCGGTCGTCGCACGACGAAGCCAGGACGGCCGCCCGTGGGAACCGAACCGGGACGACATCCTCAGAGTCGCAAAGGCGTTGCGGGAAGAGGGTACCAAGTGACCCGAGAGGACGCCCGCATTGATGCCGACCCAGTTGTTCGGCAGGTAGCCTCCAAGCTCGGAATCCGCAGCTCCGCGAGTCTGCGCGAGGCGATAACAGAGGTTGCCGTGAAACGTGTAGCCGACCAGATGAGACGCGTTGGCTACGAGCCAACGGGCCTCGACGACGTGCACGAGTTCGTTCTGAATCTGACCGGCGTGAAAATTGTTCGGGTTCAGACTTCGGCGGAATTGGTTGCTGCTTCGACGAGCATCAAGACCGCGAATCCCACTCTGCGTGAGCAACTGGAGTTCGAGTTTGCACGCGACACGGAGGCGGTAGTGGTCAGGCGAAGCGACGCTGATGCCAAATCGGCATCGCGATTCGTCGCGATTATCGACGCTCGGCCGGAGCGGCAGAATCGCGCATGGTTTGCCGAGCGACACGAGCCTTCGCACATCCTGATTGATGACCCGGGGGCCAACGCGCTCTGGCGCAGGACGAAGGTAAAACGGCCAGAGCCCATCGAACGGGTTGTTGATGCCGTGGCATCGGCGGTTGGATTTTGGAAACCGCTCGTCGGACCGGCACTTGCCTCAACGCTCCAGTACTACGAAGGTCCTCTGGCGGCGTTCGAAGCGGTCCGACAAGCACTTGCCCCTTCTGCCAGCAAGGAAGCGACGTACAGAGCCTTGGCGGAGCTGTTTGGCAAGCCCCTCGTCCTCCTACGCGCCGACTATAGTTGCCGAGCGGAGGATCGGGAGCCTCCTGGAGATCCGAGGCGCTCATGGGCATTGAGAGCCCAAACTGTGATTCTGAATTCGCGCGCCAGGGCGGCCGGAATCAAAATATGGGATAATTTCCGAATTCCTCCTCATTCGGTGATTCGGACTGAGCCCGGCACGCGCAGCCAGATCGACAACATGGGCATTTGGGAAAGCGAAAGGCATGGCACTCTGCCGCCGTGCCAAGTCAGGGTAACCGCGATCGGTTCCTGGGCCGCGATCGAACCCTTCTAAAGTCTGACCGAAGATAAGATCTAAGAGACTGGACGATCGAGCGGTCGGTACTGGCTCGCTTCGGCTAGATGCGCCCGACTGATGCGAGCATCTCCGTCCAAGTCGGCGATTGTGCGCGCCACTTTGAGAACTCGCAGATAGGAGCGCGGGGCGAGTCCGAGGCGGTTGATCGCCTTCTCGAGCAACTGTGCGCCACTCGCATCAATTGCGCACAGGTCTCGAACCGAAGACGAGGTTATTTCCGAGTTTGAACCCGCCTGGCGCGCACGCTGCACAACCCGAGCTCGCCCAACGCGTTCGTTAGCTGAGGCTTTTTCAGTATTCGTAAAACTTTTGACCGAACCACTAGGCTCTACCTCGATGTGCATATCGATCCGATCGAGCAGGGGCGCGGGGATTCGCGAGCGGTGTCGCTCGATCGCAAGCTGCGTGCACGTGCAGCTCTGCCTTGGGTCGCCCAAGTGCCCGCATCGGCAACTACGGACCGCACCGACAAGCATCACGTCAGCGGGAAATGTGACCGGCCCCTCCAGTCGAGGAAGGCTGACGCTTTTCAGGTCCAGTGCGGAGCACAGCTCATTGAGAAGGTCTCTCTTGAAGTCGGTCAGGCGGTTCATAAAAAGAACGCCGCCATGAGCCATGGCTAACTCTCCCGGCGTTTTCAGTCGCCCTTCTCCCAAGAATTGCTGCGTCGAGATTTCCGGCGATAGAGCACGAAACGGACGCTGCACGATCGGCACGCTCGGGTTCGGAACTCTGGGAGACCAGGTGTGGTAGGTATCATCCGATTCACTACCTATCGCTGGCAAAATGGACCACAGGCAAGTGGCAAGAGCCTCCGTGTTTGCGCTGGCAGGACCGACAAGCAGCACATTGTGGCGACCCGCGGCCGCAACCTCGACTGCGCGCATCGCGTAACTGAATCCGAAAGTATTCAAGTCTTTTAGGTCATCACGTTTCGAACATCTAACTTCCAGACAGACTCGTCGGTGAATCTGCTCCGAAAGTCTGGCTCCGGTCAATTGTTCCGGCAACGGAGGAACGGAAGGGGCTCGGCGAATATGCAAGAGTGCGAGTTGGTTCTGATGATGGGGGTAGTCCCGAGTCGGTCTTTGCTTCGAGTCAGCGAAGCCAATAGCCGAGGACCATACCGACGGTGCCGAATGCCCATTTTGAAGTCGCGTCAGGGTAACCTCCCTTGACGATTACGTAGAGCGCAGCAGCGGTCATCGTCACAGTTACCACTAGCGTGGCGGCTACTCGAATTCGCTTTTGCCAGGGATCACGCACAGCTGACCAACCCTCGAGTATTCTCTCGCGACACAGAGCAAAGTCGAAGCACTAGCTGAGAGTTCTGTCGGTTGGTGTTGCGTCCTGTTCGGGCACGGTTGTACGGCGCCAGCCGACTATGCATCGAGGAGTCTCGACCCGATCAAAGGATAAAACTACTTTCGGAGTCGTTTTTGCGAGACCACGAGAATTGTCTTCACCGCTGTTGGATCCTGTTGTACACGTTCTTCGATGAACCTGGCGGCTCCAACCTATGCGGTTGACAGTACGGCAATGCCCACCAACACTCGAAACACGGAGGATGCGATGGCCATCAATGCAGAACATCAATCATCGGAAACTGGCAGTGACCCTGAGACGTGCTCGCCCTGTTCGGAAGTCGCGGCGCTGGTAATAGGCCTCAATGATCCGGAGGTTTGCGAAGCTCTTCGCTGCATCCTCTCACGCGCAGAACCGTTTCCCGCTGAAGACCCGGGCATCAAGTTGTACAGCCTCGATCTGCTATCGGTTCCCCGGGTCGCGAAGATGCTGTGCAGGAGCGAGGCCTGGGTCCGTAGACACAAGCGCGAACTGGGGGTGGTGATTCTAGGAGGCTGCGGGCGAGGGGCGGACCTTCTTTTCGCGAGAAAGGCGATTGAATCATACATCCGACGACATGCATCACCAGAACTTGAAACGCTGTTGCGGTCGAGTCGAACTTGAAAAAATCGTCCTGCCCTCAGAGGGCAAATGTCAGAACAAAGCTTCGTACCTTGACTCAAGGGGAGCTCAGGACGGCTCTACCATACGCCACGGCGTGAGGTCGATCCTGGAAGGTGAACGGAAGTGAAGCTTCACATTCTAAGCGATCTGCACCTCGAGTTTACCGGCAAGGCTCCTTACTCCGAAAACCTGCCCGATATCGGAGCGGACGTGATCGTGCTCGCATGCGACATCGGCCTGAAGCACCATGGAGCGGCCTGGGCAGCGCGAGAGTCCGCTCGTCTCGGCAAGCCGGTGATCTACGTCTGCGGTAATCACGAGTTCTATCGGCACCGGGGCGGGCTCACGAACACCAGCAAGATTTCCCAGGCCGCGGCTTCAGAAGGCAAAGTCCATTTCTTGGAGCGCAGCGAAACAAAGATCGGCGACGTTCGTTTCCTTGGCGCAACGCTGTGGACCGATTTTGAACTGCTCGGGACAGAGAGGCTGTCGGATGCTACGTCGAGCGCCAACAACGAGATGAACGACTACCAGCTCATATCGTATGCAACCAGACCTCGGCGTATCAGGCTGACCGCGCAGCACACGAAAGCAGTTCATCACGAGACCCGGCGTTCGTTGGAAAAGCGTTTGGCGGAGCCTTGTGCCGGCGCGACGGTAGTGATCACTCATCATGCCCCACTGCCGAACAGCGTCGCTCACAAGCTGGCGGATCCAAAGAATCTTCTGACTCCCGTCTACGCGTCGAATCTTGAGGATCTCCTCGAATCTGGCCGCCTGACTCTCTGGATCCATGGTCACACCCATCATGCCTGGGACTATGTCCACAAAGGCACGAGGGTGGTGTGCAACGCTCGCGGGTATCCACACCAGGCCGCGCCCACCGGATTTCGCGCGGACTTCGCGGTTGAGGTTTGAAGTGCTCGGCCCAATACGAGGAGGCGGCAATGCGCCGCGGAACAATGAAGGTTCAAATTTTGAGTGATCTCCACAATGAATTTTTACGCGACCGTCGCCTTCCAATCCCCGATACCGAAGACGTCGGAGGTTCTCGGCCGGATTAGCTGTGGGGTCCTCAGCTAGTGCCCCTTGGGGCAACCACCGGGCAGCGACCGCAGAAGACGTTTTCAGGGCTTCTCCGGGCCTCACCTCTTTGGATGGATTGAGAATGCTCTACAGGCCTCTTGGGGATTCGCTGCAACTTCGAGAATTTTCTCAAGCAACCGGTCTGCGAATTCGCGAACGTCTTGCCCTTTGCTCTGCTCCTTGATCGCACCATGTAGAACACTCTTGGAGAAGAGTCCTTCCTTGAGGGTTCCATCTCGGCGAAAGAGCCACCCGTTCTTGTGGGCAGTCTCGATCATGAATTCGTTCAAAGTCTCGTCATCGAGGCGGGTTACCTTCGCACTGCACAAGATCAGGGTCCCGTGTTCGTCGGACTCACTCCGCTTGATACCCGGCTTCCGTTCCAGTTCAAGCAAGTACACGGTCCGAGAGGCGCTCACATCGGGGAGCGAACAGATGACTTCGGCGATGACCGCGTGTCGCGGCATCCGCGGGTCAACTGAAACCAGGTGCCATGAGCGCATTCCTTTGATTCTGTCGGGATAGCTGAAGACGGCTTCGTTTCCGATCCATGTTCCATTATCGGATGGATTAATGGCGAGAATGCTTTGAATCGGCTCTCGTCTTCGGAGTTCGACCAGGACCTCAACGAACATTTCCAGATTCGGTGAGAGCCTATCGCCGGAGGGCGGAACTATGTGAATTTCACCCGGAGCCGTCTCCGAGGGACTCCGGGTCCCCTCGGCCGTTGAGAATCTGTCGAATATCCGGCGAGCTATTACCGAAAGTTGTGGATCGATGACGGCATGAAAAAGGCGGCGTACCCTTGCGCGTAGGCAACGCGAACCCCGGTGGGAGCCGGGTGGAAGGAGGACGCCACCGATGCTGAAGGTAGT
>JBKQNE010000010.1:0-35561 GCA_052146355.1 Binataceae bacterium (SeqCode)
ACCGCATCTTCTCGTCCATGGAACAGACCTCTCGCCACGGCATCCGCTGCTTCCTCCTGCCATGACTTCTAATCTGTTACCCATGTTGCCGGTCTATTTTGTTACCGATCTTGCCGGTCCGTACCGAAAAGGCCTTCTCCCCAGTCTATGGGAGAAGGCCTATTCATGACGTTCAGAGTTTAAGAGAGAACCCCAGATTTCTACCTATCCCAGCAGTTCCAGGGCGTGCTCGAACATTCGTGGCGCCGACAGGCCGATCCGTTCCCACTCCGGATCGTGACGCTTGCCGCGCCGATGCAGCATCAGGTTGAAGCAGGTAATCACACCGAATCGATAGCCCGCGAATGCGCGGAACCATCGCACCTGTTCCATCGACACCGGAAAGCCCGCAACCGCGGAGTAGATTTCCACGATCTCCTCCGCCGCCAGCGGCGCTGGCGAGGTCTGCGACCGGTCCTCGACGAAGCTGGCCGGATCGGCGAAGAAACAAATCCAGCCGAGATCGAGCAGCGTCGGACCGAGCAGCGATATTTCCCAATCGATCAACGCCGCCACCCGGCCATCGTTGAACATGATATTGGAAAACTGGAAATCGCCGTGGACGATTCCCACGCGCGCGTCGGGAATCGTGGCGCGTAGCTTCTCGCGAAGCTCGGGTGCGCGCGCGACCGTCGCCGGATCGAGCGTCGGCCGATCGAGCAGATGGTCCAGCCGCTTCATCTCCTCGCTCAACGGCGTCGGGTCTCCACCCCACGCTGCCCGCCGCGGCCGCCAGTCGACGCGATGCAACGCCGCCATCGTCTCGACCCCGCGCCGCGCCAGCTTGCGCGCATCTTCCCGTGCGATATTGGGCACATCGACGAGCCGGAAGCCCTGGACGAAGCCGGCCACAAAATACGGCCGTCCGAAAAATTCCGCTTCGTCGCCGTACCAGTGGATGGGTGGGACCGGGACCTCCGTGTCCGCCAGCGATTCCATTATTCTGGCCTGCCGCACTACGTCCGCCGGCCCCGCGATTCGCGTCCCTTCGGGCGCGACCCGCAGCACGAGCTTTCCCGATATTCCGCCCGGCGTCGTGCGATCGAGAACCAGGCTGTAGCCGAAGCCCGCGTGTCCCGGCAGCGGCGAGATGTCGCGAACGGTCGCGCGGGGGTCTCCGGTCTTCGCGCGCATCAGCGCCGTGGTCTGCGGCGTGATTTCTTCTATCGAAGCGGTCATCGCAGCTTATCCATCATCTCCGCGCCAAACGTGTCGCGGAAAGGACTCTCTTGTGACCTTATCCCTTCATCCCCGTCTGCGCTGACGCCGGATGCAGGC
Source organism: Binataceae bacterium (SeqCode) (assembly GCA_052146355.1). Classification (GTDB taxonomy): domain Bacteria; phylum Desulfobacterota; class Binatia; order Binatales; family Binataceae; genus JAFAHS01. The sequence goes on from JBKQNE010000010.1 coordinate 1,318, forward strand.
TGGCCTTGGCGCTGGGACGCGAGTCGACCCGCTTGAACCACGCGTTCACGTTCTTGAGCAAAGGATCGATCTTCTGCCCGACGCCCGCGCCGAAGTCGAGCGCGCAGTAGAGAATGATATCGGCGACCGTGAAGCGCTTCCCTGCGATGTATTCCTTGCCTTCGAGCTGGCCGTCGAGCCATTTCAGGTTGTCCTGCACGGTCGCTTTCAGGCCGGCTGCTCCTTCGGGTATCAGGCGCATGCGATCCTTGAAAATTGGTGCGCCCTCCGAGAAGCGGAAGCCGTTGTAGAGGAACTCCGTAATCTTGAGTTCAACCCGCCGCTGCCATTGGCGCGCCTCTGCACGCTCCTCGGCGGTCGATCCGATAAGCGCCGGCGACGGATGCTTTTCTTCCAGGTATTCCCAAATCGCGACGGTTTCGCCCAGGCATTGCCCATTGTCGAGTTCGAGCGCGGGCAACTGTCCGCCGGGGTTGCGATCGGTGTACGGCGGCCGGCGATTTTCGGCCTTCATGAGGTCCACGTTCTTGGTGGGAATCGTAATTCCCTTCTCTGCCAGGAACATTCTCATCGCGCGCGGATTGGGTCCAAACGAATCGTAAAGTTGCATCACCCTCTCTCCTGGGAAAATTTGCCAATCGGTTTCGGCGGCGGCGACTATACAACATCGCGACCGCGCGCATAAACCCGCGCGCAATCGTGTTGCCTGGACCGAAGAACGTCAGGTAGGACTTTGACGATGCGATTCTGCCCACAATGCGGAACGCCCCTGGTGACGGGGGCGAAATTTTGTGTCGAATGCGGCACCGCGCTCGGCGAGCCGATGCCGTCGGCCGAGCCTGCCATCAACCAGACCCTTCGCAACCTTCCGATCACTACCGCGTTCGTCGGCGTGTTCCTGGCGATCACGATCGTCGGATTGCTGGCCGCCGGATGGATCATGCTGCGCAAGCCGGACACCATCCAGAACGCCGATTCGGGCGGCGCCGCACCCGCGGTCGCGCCGGGATCGGGCGTCAACTCGATGGGTGGAACGGCGGGCAATGCCGCTCCGGGACAACTGCCACCGGGTCATCCCAAGGTTGAGCTTCCGACCGAAGCGCGCGCGTTCATCGACAAGGTGGAAAAAAACGCCCAGGAACATCCTGGCGATATACCCGCGTGGAACAAGCTGGGCGCAGTCACGATGCGCGCCGCGATGTTCGATCAGTCCTATTACGCGAAAGCCGCCGACGCGTATGGCCACGTGCTGAAGATCGACCCCGACAATCTCGAAGCGTTGCGCGGTATCGGCGACGTTTACTACGACGGTGAAAAATACGACCGCGCGATCGCGGCGTACGAGCACTATCTTAAACAGAAGCCCGACGATGCTGAGGTGATCACCGATCTGGGCACGATGTACTTGTACACCGGGAACGCCGACCAGGCCGTCGTGCAGTACCATAAGGCGCTCAAGCTGAAGCCCGACCTCTTTCAGGCTTACTTCAACATGGGCGTCGCATACGCGCAGCAGGATAAACCATCCGACGCGCAGGCGGCGCTCAAGCGAGCGGAAGAGCTGGCGCCCGACGACAACGCCCGCAACCAGGTCAAGGATGTGATCGCCAAGATTTCAGGCGGCGCGCCGCAAGCCGCATCCGGCGGCGAGGCGCCGAGTTCGCCGATGGCGCCCGCGACTACCTTCCAGAGTGAAGTCGAGCAAGTCGTGCGCGGCCTGCCGATCGCGGGCTCAAAGGTCGGATCTGTTGAATGGCCCGACAAGACCACCGCCAAGGTCTTGATGAACAACTTTCCGATGGATCAAATGCCGCCGTTCGCCAAAGACAAATTTCTTACCGATTTGAAAACCGGCATCGACTCCGCGAAAAAGGACTACAACGTCTCCGGTAAAGTGGAAGTCGACATCGTAGACAGCGCAAGCGGCCGCGTGATGGAAACGGTGACCGAATAGGGAACCGGCGGATCAGAACCTGAGACTAAGGACACGCGATGGACAAAAGCATCAGTGACAGGCTTCACGGCGTTGCAAATCGCAGCACGTTGGCACTCACGCACATCGGACGGAAATCCGGCAAAGCGCATCAGGTCACCATCTGGTTCGTTGTCGATGGCGAAAAGATCCTGCTGCCGACCGCTGACGCCGGTCGCAACTGGGTACGCAATGTATGCAAGATGGCGCAGGTGGAACTTGCCATCGGCGCGGAGGAGTTCGAGGGCACGGCGCGCTTTCTGGACAGCCAGCCCGATCGCGATCGAGTGCTGGCAAAGGTCAGGCAGAAATACTGGATAGCCTTACCGATATTTGCAATCTCGCGCCTGCTCGCGGCAATCGGCATCGCCAAAAGCAACTTCGGCGCCTTCGAGGTGACCCTCTCGGCCTGAGTCCCTGATTGTGAAAGAGGCCTTCTCCCTCGGGGAGAAGGCCTTTTGGCTATCTGATCCACGCCGTCGGCGGATTCTCCCCTTACGGTTCTCCCCCTTCGGCTTTGCGCTTTAAGCTCTCGACCCAGTTCTGATGGCCCCGCTCGAGCATCGGGCGTAAGTACCACCACGCCAGTTTCGGCACGATTCCGTTCTGCGTCTCTTCCGTGATCACCCGGCACCCTGAGCCATCCGGCTCGATCAGCCATCCGTGGTATGCGGTCAGAACGCCATGCCCATCCCATCCGAGTTCGTGCGGCGGTTCAAAAACGATAACGCGGCTCGTCACCGCAGCACCGAACGTTTTCCATCGAAACTGAGTATTCGAGGCCAGGTCGGGAGGATTGCCGGCAAGGAAGGTAACGTTAGCGCTGTTGCTGTACCATTCGGGCCATCGCGCGGCCCGAATCAGCCATCGCCAAACCCGATCCGGCGATGCGGCGATCGCGATTTCATTGTGCGCAAAAACAGACGAGTTGTTCGGTTCAAATGCGGCCGGCCACTTCATAATCACCCCCGCGTTTTCAGTAGCAATCTGCAAATTTCACAGATTCACGCAGATTCTGAATCCTATTCCCTTCGGCGGTCGTCATCCTCGCCATTGCTAGGCCTATTGGCAACTCCTCTCGTTCTTTCTATGGAAAAAGGTGTGAAGGGCACGCTATGAAGCAGTGGCGGACTTCGGTCGGTGGCGTTCAGGATCGATCGTTCTGGCGAAGCAGACATTACCTGCTCCATGATCCCAATTCTCAGTATCATTCTTTTTCCATCGCACGAGGTCTCGCCCTGCCCCTTGCTTCAGCAAATTGAAGTCCGCGCAAAGCTGGAATGAAGTCGGACCTGTCGCGTGATAGCCATAAGCTGCATTGTTTTGCGGGTCTCTCGGTGGACTATAGTCGGTCATCACGTCGCTCAAATCGGACAGCGTGCGCGGCAGCGTGCCTTTACTCTCCCAGTACTCTAGGACCTTCGACTGTATAGCGTCCAAATCGTTAATCTTTGCGGCGTCGAACCGTTCCAAGCGCGCCTTCCCCGGCGATCCTCCGACTGCCATTCCAACTACAATGAGAGCGGCGACTGCACTGCAGCTACCATAGGATAAGATTTGCCGGCGACGAGACCGGACGTTCGGCTCCGACCGCAAAGCATCGCGGTAGAACAAGAGGACGACGCCTGCAATGAGCACGATAGATATGACCTTGAGGGCAAAGCGGACTGTAAGATCGCCTCCAAGAAAGTAGTAGATGAGGCAGGCCAAATCCCCGAAGAGGAGCAATCCTGCAAGAAAGACCGTCAGGTAAATTGGGCAGGTGCGCAGCCATGACGGGCGCTTCCAGGGGTTCTGTGCCAGGTCGGTCTCAATCGAGCGCCAAGCCCAGCAATAGGCGGGGAAGAACACGAACAGGATTGCCATTGCGTAGCGGACGTTGTCGCTGATTGAGACGCTACTGTCGAGAGGATCAGGGAACGCCAGATTGACGTAACTAAAGAGCAGAGAAATGGTCGCGTATACAGTCGCGTAGACGGCGATTGCTGCTAGCAAGTGGATGAAAATGTCCCATGGTGAATTTCTCTCTGCGTTCATTACCCCCTCCAGAACGCGGGAAAGTGTAGCTTGGCAAGGACCGTCTCGAAAGCGATCCGGGGTCATCGCTCCATATCCGCGATCTATAGGAAAGGCAGATTTCCGAATCTGAAATCTGCGGAATCGGCGTAATCTGCGGATTCTCCTGGCCGCAAAAAAATCGGAGGGGCGGTGTTGCCACCGCCCCTCCCCGTCACCACATCCGCCACCCCACCACCACACTACGAACGGAGCCCGTGCTCCGTCTCTACTGGGTGGGCTCTGGAGGAATTACCCTCCAGTCGTGATCGGAAACCGCTTCAAACTTTTCACCGCCGCTCGCACCGCACGCCCCTGCCCGAAACAGTCGCCCAACAGCCCGCTCCTCCCCGCTTCCTCCAGAGCCCGATCTCTTCTCGCACCGCCTACGCGGTCGCGAGCAACTTCTCTACTGGATGCTCAAACCGGTTCACCGGCGCCTCTTCCGCCAGTCGCCAAGCGCCGTCGCCGCGAAACTCGAACATCTCTCCGCACTTGGAGCATTGAACCATCGCGTGATCCGGTTCGCTCCCGCGGCCCGCGACAATCGCGACGATGCTGAGTGCCGTCCCGCGATGCCGCTCCGCCAACATCCCGAATGCCTGCGATTCGCACAGCTTCTCCGCCTGCTTCATAGCTTCCGCCCCCCCGCTCATGAGCATCCGCTGGTCGCTCCGCAATTCATGCATTTGTAGCAAGCACCATTACGCACCATGATCGATCCGCAATCCGGGCACGGGGGCGCATCCGCCTGGTTGATGAACGCCTGACGCATCCCGCCGTCTTTGCCGTCATGCAGACTCGCCACCACCGGCGCGGCAACGGCCGCCGCCGGCTCCTTCGCGACGCTACTGTCTTCGACGATCACGCCGACTTCGCGCTTGGCTTCCTCGTCGAGGAACTTCGACGCCATCCACCGGAACAGGTAGTCGACGATCGATTTCGCGTACGGAATCTGCGGGTTCTTCGTAAAGCCCGATGGCTCGAAGCGCATGTGCGCGAACTTGTCGACCAGGAACTGCAGCGGCATGCCGTACTGCAATGCGTACGAAATCGCCGTAGCGAACGAATCCATCAGGCCCGAGATGGTCGATCCCTGCTTCGACATCGCCACGAAAATCTCGCCCGGCGCGCCGTCTTCGTACATCCCGACCGTGATGTAACCTTCGTGGCCCGCGATATCGAACTTGTGCGTGATCGCCTTCCGCTCGTCGGGCAGCTTGCGCCGAATCGCGCGGTCATCCGGATGCGTCCCGAGCGCCTGCGCCACCCGCGCCGCTTCCGCCGCCGCCCTTTCTTCCTTTCTGCCCGTGTTGAGAGGCTGCGTACGCTTGGAGCCGTCGCGGTAAATCGCGACCGCCTTCAGCCCGAGCTTCCACGCCGTCACGTATGCTTCCGCGACTTCATCGACCGTCGCCTCGGACGGCATGTTGATCGTCTTGGAAATCGCGCCCGAGATGAATGGCTGCACCGCACCCATCATTTTCAAATGCCCGTTGTGATGGATCGTGCGCGATCCCGCGCGCGGCTTGAACGCGCAATCGAACACCGGCAGGTGCGCATCCGACAGATGCGGCGCGCCCTCGATAGTCTCGTGCTCGTCGAGGTACTCGACGATTTCCTGGATCTCCTTGGAGTCGTAGCCGATTCGCTTGAGCGCGCGCGGCACGGTGCCGTTGACGATCTTCAGCATCCCGCCGCCCACCAGCTTCTTGTACTTGATAAGCGCGATGTCGGGTTCGATGCCGGTGGTGTCGCAATCCATCATGAACGCGATCGTGCCGGTCGGCGCGATCACCGTCGCCTGTGAATTGCGGATACCCGCCTGCTGCCCGAGCTTGAGCGCGTCGTCCCACGAGTCGCGCGCCGCACGCAGCAGGTCGAGCGGCACGTGCGCCGGCTCTAAGCGATAGGCGTGGCTGCGATGCCGCTCGATAACCTTGAGCATCGCCTCGCGGTTTGGCGCATAACCCGAAAATGGTCCCATGTGCGCCGAGATTCGCGCCGACTGGAGATACGCCTCTCCCGTCATCAATGCGGTGATGGCCGCGGCGTAGCTACGCCCCTGCTCCGAGTCGTACGGCATGCCGAGCGCCATCAGCAGCGCGCCCAGATTGGCGTAGCCCAATCCGAGTTCGCGGTAGGCGTGTGCGTTTCTCTCGATTTCCTCGGTCGGATACGAGGAATTGTCGACCAGGATGTCCTGCGCGGTGATCATCACGTCCACCGCGTGGCGAAACGCGCGCACGTCGAACTCCCCGCGCTCGTCGATGAACTTCATCAGGTTCAGCGAGGCCAGGTTGCACGCCGAATTGTCCAGATGCATGTACTCGCTGCACGGATTCGACGCGTTGATGCGCCCCGATGCCGGACAGGTGTGCCAAAGATTGACGGTGGTGTCGAACTGCATGCCCGGGTCGCCGCAGGCGTGCGCCGCCTCCGCGATCATGCGCAGCAGATCGCGCGCGCGGTACTCGCCCGCCACCTCGCCGCTGGTGACGAAACGGGTCTGCCAGTTGCTGTCTTCGATCACCGCGCGCATGAAGTCGTCGGTCACGCGCACCGAGTTGTTCGCGTTCTGAAAGAAGACCGAGCTGTACGCGGGACCATCGAGCGAGCCGTCATAGCCCGCATCGATCAGCGCCCACGCCTTCTTCTCCTCTTCCACCTTGCACTTGATGAAATCCACGACATCGGGATGGTCGGCGTTCAGTACCACCATCTTGGCCGCGCGCCGGGTCTTGCCGCCTGACTTGATCACGCCCGCCGATGCGTCCGCGGCCTTCATGAAAGAGAGCGGGCCCGATGCGGTGCCGCCCGAGGAGAGCTTTTCCTTGCACGATCGCAGCGCCGACAGGTTGACACCCGAGCCGGAGCCGCCCTTGAAGATCATTCCTTCATTGCGGTACCAGCCCAGGATCGAATCCATGTTGTCGTCGACCTTCAGGATGAAGCACGCGGAGCACTGCGGCTTCGGCTCGATGCCGACGTTGAAATAGACCGGGCTGTTGAACGACGCCTTCTGGGTCAAAAGCATGTGAGTCAGTTCGGCACGGAAGGTCTCGCGTTCGTCCGCCGTGGCGAAATAACTCTGCCGCTCGCCCCATCCCGTTATGGTCTCGACCACGCGCGAGACGAGCTGCCGCACCGAACGCTCGCGCTGAATCGAAGACGGATGCTTGCGCAGATCTTCCAGGCCGATCGGGCCGCGAAAATACTTCGAGACGACGACATTGACTGCCGTCTGCGACCACGCGCGCGGCACTTCCACATCACGCTGCTCGAACACCACGCGCCCGTCTTCGCCGGTGATGACCGCGGTCCGCTGTTCCCACTCGACCTCGCCCATCGGATCGACGCCCGGCGTCGTGAAAAAGCGCTCAATCGAAGCCCCGCGAGAGGGGTTCATTTGGGCGCGATCTGCGTGTTTCAGTGCCACCTTATCCAAATCCAAAGCTCCGCCAGCCATCACCCCCACCTCCCCTCGTTTTGCCCCTTTGTTACCCCTGAGCTGCCTGTTCGTTGCGCTCCTGCCGGGGATGTTGATAATCACGGCACAGAAGCCACCGCCCGTCCTGAGGGCGCCAATATGCGCGCTCAAAGTGGGGGATGTCAAGTGTCGAGACCCAATATGTTGTGTTCATGACCTTGTTAACAACCCATATATTAGGTTGTGGATAACTCTTCGACAAGTCTTCGCCCTGGAACCCCGGCTTTACCAAGGGGCCGAGATATATTAGGCTGCTTAATTCGACTCGGACCCTCGCCTGGTCTCCCGGACCAACCTGGGCAGCGTCGTTTTGCGGCGTCATTCAAGGACGGAACGAACCGCGCTATCGTCAAACCCCGATGCCGCCGAAGCGTTCCAAACCACCGGTCAAGATCACCGAGGCTTTGCAGCCACTTCTTGATCGTCTCGACACCGAAGGACAGTTCGGAATCGTGCGGCTCACCCGGATGTGGCCGGAGATCGTCGGCGAGACGATCGCGCGGCGCACTCAGGTATCGTCACTCAAGTTCCACACCGCTGTGATTAAAGTCTCCGGCGCGATGTGGATTCAGGAACTCAACCTGATGAAGGCGCAGATTCTCGCACGCGTACGCGAACAGGTCGGTGTGGATTTAGTCCGCGACCTGCGCTTCGTGCAGGGACGTCTCTCGCGCCGCGATCATTCAAAGCTGCGCGTCGTTCCACGCGCGCCGCGCCACGCGATTGAATTGCCCGAAATGAAAAACCCCGACCTCAAGCGCGCGTTCGAGCGCCTGATAGAAGCCTGGGGCCGCGCCAGCAGATAAGAGCAGAAATCCGCGGATTACGCAGATTGCACAGATTCAGAGGGAAATCCGAAGGGGGTCTGCCGTAAATCTGCGTAAATCTGTGGAATCTGCGGATTTCTGCGGGGGCTGTGGATGGCGCCACGCGCGGCGCTAGCGCTATTGTTCTTTTTTTGTGACAAGATTCGCTGCGAAATAATTCTCTCTCTCGTCACCACGGGGGCATCCATTCAATGGCGCAGGAGATCAAAAGCAAAGCGCTCGACCTGGCGTTGAGCCAGATTGAAAAGCAATTCGGCAAAGGCTCGATCATGAAACTCGGCGAGCAGGCGATCGCCGACATCGCCGTCGTCCCGACCGGATCGCTCGGCCTCGATATCGCGCTCGGCGTAGGCGGCTTGCCGCGCGGCCGCGTGGTCGAAATCTACGGCCCTGAGTCTTCAGGCAAGACCACGCTCGCGCTCGAATGCATCGCCGAGGCGCAGAAGCTGGGCGGCATCGGGGCGTTCATCGATGCCGAGCACGCACTTGATGCGGCCTACGCGCGCAAGCTCGGCGTCAAGGTCGAAGACCTCCTCATCTCGCAGCCCGACAACGGCGAGCAGGCGCTCGAGATCACCGAGACACTCGTGCAATCCGGCGCGATCGATATCCTCGTCATCGATTCCGTCGCGGCGCTCGTGCCGCGCGCGGAGATCGAAGGCGAGATGGGCGAGCCGCAGATGGGCCTGCAGGCGCGTCTGATGTCGCAGGCACTGCGCAAGCTCACCTCGATAATCGCGCGCTCCCGCACCATCGTGATCTTCATCAACCAGATCCGCATGAAAATTGGCGTGATGTTCGGAAACCCGGAAACCACCACCGGCGGCAACGCGCTGAAGTTCTATTCGTCGGTGCGCCTCGACATCCGGCGCATCGGCACAATCAAAACCGCACAGGACGTGATCGGATCTCGCACCAAGGTAAAGGTCGTCAAGAACAAGGTCGCGCCGCCCTTCCGCGAGGCCGAGTTCGACATCCTGTACGGCTCCGGCATCTCCAAGGAAGGCGAGCTGGTCGACCTGGGTTCGGAGCAGGGCGTCATCGAAAAACTCGGCGCCTGGTATTCCTATGGCGGCGAACGAATCGGACAGGGCCGCGAGAACGCGCGCGATTTGCTCAAAGCAAATCCCAAGCTCGCTGACGAAATCGAGCAGAAAATCCGCGCAAAGATCGCGGCCAAAACCATCGTGTTACCAGCCGCCGCGGCAACCGATGAGAAGGAGGAAGCTCCAGAGGCAGCGCCTCCGGCTGTCAAGAAAAAATAATAGCGCCCGACGTATGGAAGGGGGGAATCGAGCGCTCAGCCGGGGCTGCGCGCCAGTGGGCAGCTTTGATGCTGTTGGATAGAATAATCTCCCCATGCGCTGGACAACCGCAAAGATACGCCAGTCGTTCCTCGACTTCTTCAGGGAACGCGGCCACACCATCGTTCCTTCTTTCCCGATAGTCCCCAAGGGCGACCCTACCCTGCTGTTCGTCAATGCCGGCATGGTCCCCATGAAGGACTACTTCCTGGGCGTCCGCACTCCCCCGAGCAAGCGGATCGTGGATTGCCAGAAGTGCCTGCGCCTCTCCGGCAAGCACAACGACCTCGAAGCGGTCGGCCGCGACACTTACCATCACACGTTCTTCGAGATGCTCGGCAACTGGTCGTTCGGCGACTACTACAAGACCGAAGCGATCCAGTGGCACTGGGACCTGATCACCAAAGTATGGGACGTCGATCCGCAGCTCCTCTACGCGACCATTCACAACGACGATGAGGAGGCCGAGCGCATCTGGCTGGAACTGGGCGTCCTCCCCAAAGACCGGATTCTGCGCTTCGGCGACAAGGATAATTTCTGGGAGATGGGCGATACCGGCCCCTGCGGTCCCAACTCCGAAATTGATATCGACCGCGGACCAACCGCCTGCAACCGCAGCGGGCATCCCGGAGTCGAATGCGCCGTCAACGTCGACGGATGCGAGCGGTTTATCGAACTCGGCAACCTGGTCTTTATCCAGTACAACCGCGATACGTCCGGTAAGCTGACGCCGCTGGCACAGAAGCACGTCGATACCGGGTCCGGATTGGAGCGAATTACCGCCGCTCTGCAAAGCCTCGAAACCGGACGCGTGCTGGGCGACTACGACATCGATTTGTTCCAGACGATCATCCGCAAGGTCGAGCACGCCGTTAAGCACTTCGGAAGCGGCGCCCGTTATTCGCACGACCCCGAGCACGACATTTCCTTTCGCGTCATCGCCGACCACGCGCGCACGATGAGCTTCCTGATTGCGGAGGGCATCCACCCCGGCAACACCGATCGCGAGTACGTCCTGCGCCGCATTATTCGGCGCGCCGCGCGGCACGGCCGCCGTCTCGGCATCCATCGTCCGTTTCTCGCGATGGCGCATGAGGGCGTCGTCGAGGCGATGGGCGAGGCCTATCCGGAGATTCGCGAGAATGCGGCAAACATCGGCGAGGTCATTACGCAGGAGGAAACGCGTTTCGGCGAGACGCTCGATCGCGGCTTGGAGTTGATCGAGCAGGAAAAGGCGCGCCTGCGCAAAACCGGCGGCGGCAATCTTTCCGGCGAAGTCGCCTTCAAGCTCTACGACACCTACGGCTTCCCGCTCGATCTCACCCAGGACGTGCTGCGCAACGATGGGATCGAGGTCGACACCGCGGAGTTCGACCTCCTGATGGATCAGCAGCGCGAACGCGGCCGCGCCGCGCGCAAAGACGATGCGGCCGTGCCGGAAATCCATGTCGCCACCGGAACCTCATCGCGCTTCATCGGGCATCATCGCTACGATGCGGAGTCGGAAGTGCTGGCGGCGGGCGCCCAGGATGACGCTTCAGTCTCGATTGTGGTCGCGGAGACCCCCTTCTATCCCGAAGGCGGCGGCCAACTCGGCGACCGCGGCGTAATCGAAACCGAATCGGGCGCGCTCGCCGAGATCATCGACACGCGCAAGGCCGAGGGCTCGATCGTCCATCTGGGGCGCATCCTGCAAGGCGATGCGCACGAGTTCCGCCGCGGCGCGCGCGTCAAGCTCAAGGTCGATCGCATCCGGCGCGACGCCTCGATGCTCAACCACTCCGCGACCCACATCCTGCACTACGCGCTACGCGACATCCTGGGCACCAGCGTGCATCAGGCCGGCTCACTCGTGACGCCGGATCGCCTGCGCTTCGACTTCAGTCATCAAGGGCCGGTCGGCGACGACGCGCTCGCGACGATCGAAGAGGAAATCAACGCGCGCATCCGCGAGAATGCCGCCGTCACCACCGAAGAGATGGCCTTTGACGATGCGCTCAAGGCGGGCGCGCTCGCGTTCTTCGGCGATAAATACGGCGACGTGGTCCGCGTGGTGCGGATGGGCGATTTCTCCGTCGAGCTATGCGGCGGAACGCACGTAAGCCGCACCGGAGATGTCGGCTTTTTCAAGCTCGATGCGGAAGCGGGCGTCGCGGCCGGGGTCCGGCGTATCGAGGCCGCCACGGGACAGGGCGCGCTCGACGCAGTACGCGAGCAGGAAAAGATTCTGGAACAACTCGGCGCGAAGCTCGGCGCCAGCGATGCGGCCGCGATCGATCGATTGGAAAAGATCCTCGCCCGCGAAAGAGAACTCGAAAAGAAACTCCGCGCGCTTGAGCAAAAGCTCGCCAGTGGCGGCGGCAATGGCGCCGCGTCCGAAAACGTGCGCGACGTTAAGGGCATCAAGGTAGTGACGTTGCGTACCGACGGCCTCGACCCGCGCGCGCTGCGCGAGATGGCGGATCGGATGCGCCAGAAGCACGCCACCTCCGCGGTCGTCGCACTCGGCTCCGATCAGGGCGAGGGCAAAGTCGCCCTGCTCGTCGCGGTTTCACCCGATCTCGTCACGCGCATCAAGGCGGGAGACATCGTAAAGCAAATCGCGCCCATCGTCGGCGGCTCCGGCGGCGGGCGTCCCGACATGGCGCAAGCAGGCGGCCGCGACGCATCAAGGTTGGACGAAGCCCTGGAAAAGGTCGCTTCCCTGGTTGGATAACCCAGAAATCCACAGATTGCGCAGATTTCGCGGATTCGGAGATTCTGAATCTGCGTCAATCTGTGAAATCTGCGGATTTCTGTTTCTGCGGATTCCTCTTCGTGCTGCCACTTTCAAAGTCCCGCAACTTTGGCATACGATGACGCAAACGCCGCGTTCGCGCGGCGCGATGCTACCGAGGTAACGACGGCCATCAGCACTTCACACGGCGCGGCCATTTCCGAGCGACCCAGCGAAGACTCGCTCGAACTCCACTTCGACGACCCGCGGTTACTAACCGACCTGCTCGGCCAGCACGATGCGCACATCCGCACGCTGGAGCAGGCGCTGGGAGTTCGTATCAGCGTCAACGGAACCGCGCTGCGCGTGGCGGGGCCTCACGCCGAGCAGGCGCTGGCCGGCAAAGTGCTCGGCGAGCTGTATGATCTCCTGAAGCGCGGCTACCCGATTTTCCCCAGCGACGTCGAATATGCGATCCGCATCCTGCGCGGCGATCGCAACGCCGAACTCAAGGACATCTTTCTCGACACGATTTACGTGTCCGCGCACAAGCGCGTCATCTCGCCCAAGAGCATCAACCAGAAACGATACATCGATGCGATCCGCGGCCACGATATCGTCTTCGGCGTCGGGCCCGCCGGCACCGGCAAGACCTATCTCGCGATGGCGATGGCGCTGGCCGCGCTAATGAAGAATCAGGTGATGCGGATGGTGCTGTGCCGCCCAGCGGTCGAGGCGGGCGAGAAGCTCGGCTTTCTGCCGGGCGATCTGGCCGAGAAGGTAAATCCATATCTGCGCCCGCTCTACGATGCGCTCCACGACATGGTCGACTTCGATCGCGCGCGCAGGATGCTCGAGCGCGGGACCATCGAAGTTGCACCGCTCGCGTTCATGCGCGGCCGCACCCTCAACGATTCGTTCATCATCCTCGACGAGGCGCAGAACACCACCTCGGAGCAGATGAAGATGTTCCTGACGCGCCTGGGCTACAACTCCAAGGCAGTCATCACCGGCGACATCACGCAAATCGATCTCCCGAGCGGCAAGCTCTCCGGCCTCAAGGAAGCGCGCACCGTGCTCGGAAACACCGAGGGCATCAAGTTCGTTCATTTCACCGATCGCGACGTCGTGCGCCATCGGCTCGTCTCCGCGGTTATCACCGCGTACGAATCGTTCCAACACGAAGGTCCGGCCGGTCCGGTCGACAACAACGGCACCTCCCGGGACTAGGCTCTGTGGCGGTCGCGCTCCGAGTCGCTTCCGCACGCGCTCGTCGTTACGCATCCGCATTGCGAGCCGATGCCGCAGCCTTGCTCGCAGCAATTGGCCTGGGACTTTGCGAGCTTTCCGTCCTGATCGTCGATGATCCGGCTATCCGCGCGCTGAACCGCGAATTTCGCGCCAAGGACTCGCCTACCGACGTGCTTTCGTTCTCTCAACTCGAGGAAATCGGCCAGCCCGCGCCCGACCCGCAGCGGCTTGCCAACACCAAGGCGACCATTCTCGGCGACGTCGTCATCTCCATCGACACCGCCCTGCGCCAGGCGCAGGAATATGAAGTAACGCCGGCGGCGCGCCTGCGAACCCTGATGATCCACGGCGTACTGCATCTCGTCGGCTACGACCACGAGCGGTCCCCCGCCGAAGCGCGCCGGATGTTCGCGCGCGAGCGCGCCCTCGCCGCCGCAATGGCGGAGAAAAGCGCGCGCCCGCGAACGGCGTCCCGCAAGCGAAGCGCCGGAAAGCGAAAATCGCGGTGAGCAAGCGCCGAACGCTTCCGATCACGTCCGCCGCCGTGCTGACGCATTTCACTCGCGCGGCGCGAACCTCATCGGCAATCGACAATCTTGTTTCCATTCTCACCGATGGTGTTATTCGCGGCGGACGCAGGATGGTTCGTGGCGGCAAACCGGCGGTCTGCTTGTTCGATATCGCTTTGCCCGGCCTTCGCACGGTCCTCGTTCGTGAAAATCGGCGGCGCTACGAACCTTTCGGAATCGCCGTCGACAGGCGCTATGCTTTCAAGATGGGCGCGCGGCCGGTTATCTATCTGCCGTGGCGCGAAGCACGTGAAGTCGTCGCGCCCGCGGAGCATTGGCGCGTGGTGAGTATGGAAGCAGACCGGAACCCGCCGGTGGATTGGACCTACGAACGCGAATGGCGCATCCAGGGCGATCTCGCAGTGACGCCGGATCTTTGTGTCGCGCTGGTCGAGAGCTGGCATGATGTTGACGAGATCTACGACCGCTTCGACGGCCATCCGCCGTGCGCCGGCGTAATATCCCTTCGCGATCTATTCGGGACGGCCGCGTGATTTCCTCAAGCTCGTTTGCGCGCGCCGCACTCAGTATCGCCAGTGGATTGGCGTTGGCGCTGGCGTTCCCCAAAATCGACCTGAGCCTGTTCGCCTGGGTCGCGTTTATCCCGCTCTTTTATGCGATCGACGGCGAGAGCCTGTGGCGCGTCTTCGGATGGGCGTGGCTGGCGGGATTCTCTTTCTTCGTCGGCTCGATGTACTGGATCGCGATTCCGCTACACGACTTCGCCGACGTGCGGATGTCGATCGCGATTCTGCCGATGCTGTTGCTGGCGGGCATACTCGCCATCTACTCGGCAATCGCCGTCTGGGCGGGCGAGTTCTCCGCACGCCGGCTGCGAATCCCGATGGTCGTGACGATGCCGATCGCGTGGACGGCGGTCGAATGGGTCCGCACCTATTTTCCAATCGGTTTTCCCTGGAACCTCGTCGGGTACGCCGCCTACACCCATTTGACGCTTATCCAATTCGCCGAGTTCACCGGCGTCTATGGAATCTCGGCGCTGATAGTCTTTTTCAACGCCGTCGTCTATGTGGTGCTGTTCCGCCGCGACCGCCCGCGGATGCAGGTGCTTAGCCTGTCCTCGTTGACGGTCTTGATGCTGATCCTGTGGGGATTCGGCAATTTCAGGCTTTGGCAGCTCAAGCACGCCACTCCTCAAGGTTCGCTTCGGGTCGCGATGGTTCAGGGCAATATTCCGCAATCGCTGAAGTGGGATCCGAACTTCCTGCCGCAGAGTTTTCAGGTCTATCAGGAATTATCTGTGGCTGCGGCGAAGCGCGGCGTGGACCTGATCGTATGGCCCGAAGCCGCCGCCGCTTTCTTTTTTCAACCCGATGACCGCTATCCACCCGAATTTACCGCTGACGCCGAATATCGTGAGGCCTTGCTGAAGCTCGCGACCACGCTCGGCGATCCGATCCTGTTCGGCGCCCCGGCTCTCACGGCGCGCGATGGACATCTTGGATTTTTCAATCGCGCCGATCTCGTCTCGGGACAAGGCGAAGTCGTCGCGCATTATGACAAAGTCAATCTGGTTCCATTTGGCGAATACGTCCCCGCCCGCAAGGTGCTCGGCTACTTCGTCAACCGGGTAATCCAGGGGTTCGGCGACCTTTTCCCGGGCGAAGAGCAGACGTTGTTTCCGGTAAAGGGCGTCGAACTGGGCGTGCTCATCTGCTACGAAAGCGTTTTTCCCAACTTCACCCGGCGTCTGGTGAACGAAGGCGCTGACGTGCTCGTAAACATCACCAACGACGCGTGGTACGGCGAAAGCTCGGCGCCGTTTCAGGCGCTCGCGATGGC
Organism: Binataceae bacterium (SeqCode); assembly: GCA_052146355.1. Lineage (GTDB taxonomy): Bacteria > Desulfobacterota > Binatia > Binatales > Binataceae > JAFAHS01. The sequence continues at coordinate 17,305 of JBKQNE010000010.1, forward strand.
ATCGATGCGATCGGTCGAGACTAAGGTGCCTATGATTCGTTCCGCCAATACCGGGATCAGCACCATCATCAACCCCAGCGGCGAAATTACGGCCCGCACCGCCATCTTCACGCGCGACATGGAAATAGAAGACGTGCCCTGGCGCCCGGTGCGCACCGTCTACACGATCGTCGGCGATCTGTTCTCCCAAATCTGCTTCGCGCTGACGCTGATCGCGCTGCTCGCTGCCTGGCTGTTCCCGCGCAAACCAAATCAACTGGAAGCTGTCGTCCAGCAAATAGTCGCCGCCAACGGCAGCGGCAAACGCCGTGAAGCTTCCTAACGCAGACTAGGCGTTCCTGATCGTACTGACGGCCGAAGATTTCCTGCGTTTGACGACGTGCTATATAGTGACGTGAGTATCGCGATGCGCTCGAAGATCAAATTGCTGGACGCCCCCTCACAGAAGGACTTCGGCGCCATAAGTTGCGACGCGGTCAAGTAGGCACAGTCGTGGAAGTTCTGGCACCAGGTGTTTTTGAAGTGGAATTCTCAGACGACAATGGTCGTACTTACGCTTCCGTGCCAGTGCCCGCCGAAGGTCTCATGGTTCTTCACCACAACCCCGCACGAGCGGCTTAGAGCCGATTAAGTCCCGTTCCCGCTTGTGTCACAATAGCCGAATGGCGGAATCGTTCCGCTCAATTGAGGTAAAGCACCACATGCTTAGCGATATGCGACAAGAAGTTGCCGATCTCGAACAGCGCGCCGATAAACTCGGGAGGCGTCTTTGACGTCCCCAGCCTGACCGCCCGCCAGAACCAGCTCCTCGAACAATCCAGCAAACCTGACTTCTGGGACCGGCCCGAAACCGCTCAGGCCGCGCTCAAGGAGCAGGACCGGGTGCGCGCGCAGCTCCAGGGCTTCGAACACCTGAAAAAGCGCCTCGAAGAAGCGCGCGTGTTCTTCGAGATGGCCGAAGATGAAGGCGCGGAAGATTCCGAGGCCGCGCGCGAGACCGCCACCGCGCTGAACGCCGCGCGAGAGGAACTCGAACGCCAGGAGCTGCAGGTGATGCTCGGCGGCGAGTACGATCGCCTCGGCGCGATCGTATCGATTCATCCGGGCGCCGGCGGCATGGAAGCGCAGGACTGGGCGGAAATGCTCCTGCGGCTCTACCTGCGATGGGCCGAGCGCCACGGTTTCAAAACCGACCTGGCGGATTTGCAGCCCGGTGACGGTGCGGGAATCAAGAGCGCCACCTTCGAGGTCGATGGCGACTACGCTTACGGCTATCTGAAGGCCGAGGCCGGCATCCATCGCCTCGTTCGCATCTCGCCCTACGATGCGAACGCGCGGCGGCACACCTCGTTCGCCTCGATGTTCGTCTTCCCGGCCATCGATGACAAAGTCGAGGTCATTATCAATCCCGCCGATCTGCGCGTGGATACCTTTCGCGCGTCGGGCGCCGGCGGCCAGCACGTCAACAAGACCGATTCCGCGGTGCGCATGACGCACATCCCCACCAACATCGTCGTGAGCTGCCAGAACGAGCGATCGCAGCACAAGAACCGGGCACTCGCGATGAAGATTCTGCGCGCACGCCTGTTCGAACTGGAGCAGCGCAAGAAAAAAGAGGAGCTGGAGAAGTTCAGCAAGGACAAGAAGGACATCGCCTGGGGCAGCCAGATTCGATCGTACGTGTTGCAGCCGTATCAGCTCGTCAAGGACCATCGCACCGGTGTCGAAATTGGCAATACCGATGCGGTGCTCGACGGCGCGATCGATCCGTTTATCGAGGCGTATCTGATGGGCGTGCGCAAAGGCGACGCCGACAAGGAACCTGAATAGAAATTCGTTTGCCCCTCGCCCTTTTTTTGCGGGAGAGGGTACTGCTTCCGCTTGCGTCCGGACCCGCGACCGATGCACAGTTGCGTTACGCAACTGACCTTCGCAAGGAGCCGCAGATGATCGACGTATATTTCTGGCCTACACCCAACGGCTACAAAGTCACCGTGATGCTCGAAGAACTCGGGCTCAAGTACAACGTCATTCCCATCAATATCGGCAAGGGCGATCAGTTCCAGCCCGATTTTCTGAAGATCAGCCCCAACAACCGGATGCCCGCGGTCGTCGATCACGACGGCCCCGGCGGAAAGCCATTCCCGATTTTCGAATCCGGCGCCATCCTGATGTACCTGGCCGAGAAGAGCGGCAAGCTAATGCCCTCCGACACGCGCGGCAAATATGAAGTCGTCGAATGGCTGATGTTCCAGATGGCGAGCGTCGGGCCGATGCTGGGTCAGGCGCATCACTTCCGTGTCTACGCGCCCGAGAAACTCCAATACGCCATCGATCGCTACACCAATGAAGCGCGGCGCATTTACAACGTCATCGAGAAGCGCCTCAGCGAAGTTCCCTACCTCGCGGGTGACTACTCAATCGCCGATATCGCCGTGTATCCGTGGCTGGTTCCGCACAAGATGCAGGGCCAGAACCTCGATGACACTCCGCACCTGAAAAAGTGGTACGAGGAAATTCGTAATCGCCCCGCCGTGCAGCGCGGCTTCGCCGTCATGGGCGATGAAGTCGCAAAGATGCGCGCGGCGCAGGCAAGCCGGCAGCAACCTCACGACAAAGAGTCGTGGAACAATTTGTTCGGCAACAAGCAGTTCGAAAAGCGATAAAGAGAATCCGCGGATTTCTGTTTCTGATCCGGGACCAACTGGAACCTCACGCCACGATTCGTCGTTCGCGATCGTCCGCTATCGAATCGCAAAGTGCGTCATACGCTGAGTCGGGTTTGATCCAGTAACGGCCTGAGTAGTCGATGTGATTGAGCAGCACGGCGTGGGGCAGGCGCGAGATGAACTCATCTACTGCTCGACGGCATCCTTCGAAATGGCCGTAATCATCGATCACGACGATCCCGCCAGATGAAACCAGCGGGTACAGCGCATCGAGGCAGACCTTGGTTGAGTCGTACCAATCACCATCCAGGTGCAGTAGCGCTATGGGGCCGATCGACGGAGCCGCTTCGCCGACGGTGTCCGCAAACCAGCCGACGTGGTATGCCATCAACCGCTGTGGATATCCGATCGTGCCGGCGATCAGTTCGCGGCTGACGTTAATCGCTGCCACCAGCTTGTTAATCGGACGCATGCCTCCCGCGACGTTGCCGTTTGCGACCGCAACTGCGTTGGGACCGTCGATCGCGCGCGGCTCGGGCAGACCGGCGAAGCTATCGAAGAGGTGAAGATGCCGCGATGGTGTCGGTGACGATTTCAAATGCGCCAATGCCATCGTCGCGGCAGCGCCGCCTTTCCAGACCCCGCATTCGACCAGGGCACCGGGTATTCCCCGGCGATCGAGATAGCGGACTTGCTGCCAGAGCGTCGCGATCCGCTGGTAAGAAAGAAGGGTAAAGTTCGAAACCAGCGGGAGTATCGCATTGATTTCGGTTTCGCCGTCGAAGCCGAGGTGCGCGTCGAAGAACGCAGGACTAAGACTACCTCCCACGGGATACCACCCCCGCCGAATCACGGCGGCAATCAGCCGTTCGCGTGCGCGGCGAACAGCACGCTTCGCCCAGCCCGGTATGGAGCGTCTCCATCCACGGGCCGTCACGGCGCTTCGCGTCACCATGCTAAAGTGTCCCACGCTTTGGGCAACGAACGAAACGCGGATTGAGTGATCGACAGATGGACGACGGAGGACGATGAGAATCGATTAGGCCCGCGTCCCGGTGCCTGTCTGGTCCGGAAAGCCGCTCGCGGACTAGATTCGTCCCTGATCCAGCAGTCGCAGCATCGCATACACCGATTCCATCGCGGGCACCGCGATATCGTGCCGGCGCGCGGCCCGCACCACCGCACCCGCCAGCGCTTCGTACTCCAATCGCTTGCCGCGCTCGGAGTCCTGCTGCGTCGACGTCTTCAGCTCCCGCAAGTTCTTCCGTGAATGCTCCAGGTAACTGTGGACTCGCTCGTGGCCGATGGTGAATCCTTCCGCGCGTGCAACGTCGATAATCTCGCGCATGAGCGCGCACACCAGCCGCAACCCCTCCGGGTCGTCCAATATCGCGCCGACCCTGCGTCGCGTCAGGGTTGCAACCGTGTTGAACGCGCCGTTCCAGACCAGCTTGTCCCATCGGAGCATCATGATGTTGCGGCTGAGCTCGCCCATTATCCCCGCGCGCCGGAATGCCTCCGCGATCGCTTTCGCGCGCTCCGACTCGCTCCCGTCTATCTCGCCGAAGTCGATGTGACCGCTGCTCAGATGAACCAGCTTGCCCGGCGCGACAATCTCCACGCCGACGCGCGCGTTGCCGCCCATGATCGCTTCGCGGCCAAAAATCGCCGCCAGACGAGCCTCGTTCTCGACCCCATTCTGCAACGTCAAAATCGCACCGCCCGGTTTCAGACATCCGCGAATCGCCGCCGCGGCAACATCGGTGTCGTAGGCCTTCACGCAGAAGAGGATCAGATCGTATGGCGCGAATTCCCTTGGATTGTCCGTCGCGCCAATCGCCACCGAAAGGTCGCCGCGGACGCTCTTCACTTCGAGCTCGCGCTCGCGAACGGCGCGCAGATGCTCGCCGCGAACGCATAGCACCACGTCTTCGCCGGCGGCCCGCAAGCGCGCGCCAAAGTATGAGCCCACAGCGCCCGCACCCATCACCAGAATCTTCATTGCTCTTATACCGCCGTGGCGGCCCGCGAATCGTAGCACGTGCCGCGCCTTCTCGCCGCGCGGCGTTTCAGCCGGCATTTGGATGTGGTTAACTTGTCGATCTTGCCGCCAGAAGATTCGACGCAACCTCAGAGCCCGCGCACCGCTGTCCGCGAGTTCGGCTATGAAGCGATACTCGCGGTCGCAACGCTGACGCTGTGGCCGATTCTGGACGAGCGCGCCGTCGGCACCTCCGAGCAACGCGCGCGCGCATTGGTCTTCACTCCCATAATCGGCTTCGTGATGGGTATCGTGCTCGGTCTCGCCGATCGCGCACTGACTCCAATCGTTGGCCTGGGTCTGCGTTCGCTCATCGTCGTCTCCCTTTCGACCATCGCGATGCTGGGCCTGACCTGGCGCGGAATCGCCGACACGGTCGAGGCCCTCACGGTCGGCGACCGCCCCGCCTCAACCGGCTTGGCTCGAATCGGTCCCGTCGGCGCGGCGACTGCGATTGCCGCGTTCGTGACCGAAGTACTGCTGCTTTCGAGAATCCATGACCCGGCAGCCCGCGCGGGCGCGCTGGTGATGGCATCGATGCTCGGCCGATGGTCGATCGTGCCGGTGGGCTACGGCCTCAACGCGGGAGAGCGATGGGGCCTCGGCCTGCCCTACGAAGGCGGCATCGCATTTCGCGAGTTCGCGATCTCCAGCGTCATCGCGCTGGGCCTCACGATGACGCTTTACGCGGGACTCGGCCTCACCGTGATCGTTATGCTCGCGCTTCTGGTCGTGGGACTGCGCTTGCTTTTCAGCCGCCGCCTCGGCGGCGCCCCAGGCTGCGCCCTGGCAGGCGCCAGCGCGCTAATCGAGATCGCGGTGATAGCAACGCTTGCGGCGGTCGCAGTTTCCTAAGCGAAAATAATGGTCGCCGCAACAGAACTCTCCTAACTATTGCGTTCCAGCGCCGCCGCCCACACCCGCCGCACTTCAGCCTGAAGATCCTCGATAGTCCCTTCGTTGCGGATGACCAGCTGCGCATGGCGCATCCGCTCTGAATCCGGCAGCTGCACGCGAATTCGCGCTTCGGTCTGTTCCGGCTTCATCCCGCGGTCGCGCTCCACGCGTTCGATCACGAGATCGCGCGATGCGGTCACCAGCCAAATCTCGCTGAACAGCGGCATCCAGTTCGCTTCGATTAGAATGGCCGCTTCGATCACGATCGGCAGCGTCTCGCCCTTCGCGCGCATCTCCGTGATCAGCTCGCGCATCCGGTCCAGCGTCTTCGGCCACACGATCGCGGTCAGTCTCTCGAGCTGCGCGGGATCGGCAAACACGATCGGCCCCAGCTTGGTACGATCTATCGTGCGATCCGCCGCCACAATTCCGGTGCCGAACGCCGCAACCACCGCAGCGTAGGCGCTGGCGCCCGGCGCGTATGTCGATTGCGCTACCTTGTCCGCATCCAGGACCGGCGCCCCCAGTTCCGCGAGCATCTTCGCCACCGTGCTCTTGCCCGATCCAATTCCGCCGGTCAGTCCAATCGTCAGCATCGATTCATCAGCCTCATCTTGATCTCGCGCGCTCTTCGTTCAGGCCTGCTTACGGGTTTCCTCGCCCCAGGTCTGCATCTGGTAGAGATGATTGAAAAATCCGCCGCGCGCGCGCAACTCCTCGAACGTCCCGGATTCTTCTATCACGCCGTCACGCAGCACCAGAATGCGATCCGCGTTACGAATCGTCGCCAGGCGATGGGCGATTACCAGCGTGGTGCGCCCATGCATCGCTTCGTCCACGGCGCCCAGCACGAGACTCTCGGTCTCGCTGTCCAGCGCGCTGGTCGGTTCGTCCATGATCAGGATTGGCGCATCCTTCAGCAGCGCGCGCGCAATCGTCACGCGCTGCGCTTCGCCTTCGGACAGCGTATGACCGCCGGGACCGACCAGCTCCGCCAACCCGTTAGGCAGCTTCTCGAGTAACGGTCCGAGACGCGCCATCCTGGCCGCGCGCTCGATCTGCCCTTCCGTCATCGGCGACTTGCCGAACGCGATATTAAGGCCGAGCGTTCCGCCCACGACCAGCGGCGGCTGCAGGACCATCGCGATATTTCCTCTGAGCGATGGGAGCGTCGCCTCGCGGATGTCGACGCCGTCGATCCGTATCGCGCCCCCCTGCGGATCGTAAAATCGCGCCAGCAGCGACGTCAGCGTGGTTTTTCCCGCGCCGCTCGGACCGACGATTGCGATGCGCTGGCCGGCGTGTGCCGTAAAGCTGATGCGCTTGAGCAGGGTCTGCCCCGGTTCATAGCTGAAGATGACGTTGTCGAATTCAATTTCGCCGCGCGCGCGCCCCAGCGCCCGGGCCCCCGGCCGGTCCTTGATCTCGGGATCCAGCGCCAGCAATTCGAAACATCGCCGCAACCCCGCCTGCGCTCCCTTCACCTGGCCATAGGTCTGAAAAATCTGATTCACCGGACCGTAGAGCGAGGCTAGGTATATGCTGAATACGATCAAGTCTCCGATCGTAAGCACCCCTTCCATCACGTGGCGCGCGCCCAGGTAGATCACTGCCGCGGTACCGAGCGCGATCAGAACGTTCACCGCGCCCGAGTAAATTGTCTGCACTGTGTATAGGCGCAGGTTCTCGTCGAGCGTCTCGCTGCTCGATTTGACGAACTCGCGGTACGACTCCGACTCGCGCGTGAATGCCTGCACCACATGGATCGCGGCCAGCGCGCCGTGCGCCACCGTATAGAGCCTGCTCTCCTTGGCGAGCAGCGCGTTATTCAAGCGATTGATTCTTCGGCTGATCAGCGCAATCAGCATGAACAGAAACGGCACCACCGCCAGCGACACGAACGTAAGCACCGGGTCCATCCTGATCATCACGGCGAACATGCCGGCGAGCAGGACCAGTGACGCTACCGCGGGAAAAAACCCGTTCATCGCGATGGTCTGGATGGAAAAGGTGTCGTATGTAATGCGCACCATCAGGTCGCCGATTTCGCGCCGCCGATGAAACGAAAGCGAGAGACGCTGCAGATGGTCGAAGAGATCCGCGCGGAAATCGCTGACCATCCGCTGCCCGATGGAAATCGTCAGGTAGTTGTTGGCCACGCTCATGATGCCCAGGGTGACGTAGATAGACACCAGGCCGAGGCAAGCCGCCACGAGCAGTTCTCCGCGCGGAATTTGCGAAATCCAGCGGAGGTTCAGAGGCGTGCCGCGCAGGACGTTGTCGATTACAACCTTGAGCGGCCAGGGTTTCAGGACTTCGATCGACGACTCCAGCAACACCCCCGCGATGCCGACGATCAGCAGGCCGACATACGGCCGCGTGCGCCGTAGTACCTGCCCATAGAGGGCAAGCGTTTCGCTCAGGCTGCCTTCCTGGCCCATTCGTCCAGAGTCGTACCTAACTCCGATGAAGCTTCGGCGGCGCTGTCCGCTACCAACGCGCACGCGCGACGTGCGCGCCGGAAAGCAAATATGCCCACGGCCATTGCCACAACGATCGTTCCCGCGATTGCCGCCGTAGCCGCAAGCCCCGCCGCCAACAATACGATTAACAGAATTGCGCAGCTAATGACCGCGTGGCCAAACGCGGCTTCCGCCCGCCATTGAAGCGCGACCCGCCCCCCATCCTCTCTGAGCGCGTTGAGGCGCACGCGCACCGCCGGCGGAACCATCATCAGCAAATCGTAGGACTGAAATCCGTCGGTGGCCGCCACCGCCGCGCCGCCTTTGATGATCGCGTGCCGCACCGCAGAGATGATCGCAACGGAATCGATTGGTTGCCCACCTGGCGCGGGGCAGGGAGCAAACACCGCTGTGCCCCTGAGCTTTGTGCCCGCCACACCCGCGTCAGTACGATAGTCAAACCTCCATCTGAGCCGCTCGCGTGCGGCGCTCCTTACAGCAGGTCCAAGCAGATTGAGCACGAAGAGGCGAACCATCGGGCGCGCGTATCGCCGATCCAGTGGCGCTCGCGCCGCACCCAGCGCCGCTGCGACAACGGAACTGCCGACCCCGATCCAGCCGATCGCTTCGAGGAAGTGATTGAAGCACCCGAGAGGCAGAAGCAACGCCGACAGTGCAATCCAATGAATCGAAAGCGGAAGCTCGAGTAGCGGCAACGATTGTGTCCGATAAATTGACTGAAACAGCCCGCGTCCGAATGCACCGTAGTAGATGCTCGCGCCGCCGATCAGCGACCTGATTCGTGAACCGCCGCCGGCGATTCCAGGCGGCGCAGCTTCGCGAGTCGGATAGCGTTTCTCCAGGAGCGCTTCGCTGGCGCCATAGCCGCGCTGCTGGGCGAGATACGCACCCAACGTCGAGCGCCTTTCATGTATCACCACCGCTCCGGAGGTGTATGCGAGCGATTCGCCGTGGTCGATGAACCGCCAGGACAGGTCGACGTCGTCGCCGGCCGCGGTGAACGCGGGATCGAATCCGCCAATCGCGATGAGCGCCGCGCGCCTAACCGCCATGTTACAGCCGCATAGCTGCGACAATCCCTCGTCACCATCGCGCACTTCGCATGGCAGGCCGGGCGCCACAGCCATCGCCGCCTCGTACGCATTCGATGGTTCCGGGGCCAGGTTCGGTCCGCCGGCGGCGGCCGCGCGCCGCCGGATGAGCACCTCGACCAGATGATACAGCCAGTCGCGATCGGCGCGCGCGTCGGCATCGATGAATGCGATCACCTCGCCCGACGCACCGTCGATTCCAGCGTTGCGCGCGGCACCCAGCCCGCGATGATCGATGGGAATGACGCGCGCGCCAGACTCTGCCGCTATCAAAGCGGTCGCGTCGTCCGAACCGTCATCGACGACGATTACCTCGTAGTCCGGGTAATTGAGATCGGTGAGCGACCGCAAACACCCATCAATAGTTGCCGCGGCGTTGTAAGCCGCGACCACGACCGAAACCCTGGGCGCCGACGGAAGCGGCTTGGGAAGCTCGCCGGCGAAAACTTCCTTGATTGCGGAGAAGGCCGGCTTCGGTTTGCGATCGCGTGTCGTCAGGCCGAACGCCCAGTCGGTAATCTCGGCGCCGCCGGTGTACCATTCGTCGGTAAAGGCAAACGCGATAAATCCCGATAGTCCCATTTCAAACGCCGCGTGCCCTTGCCATCGCAGGACTTCCGCCTGATGCGCCTCGCCCTGGCGGATCGTGTCCACTCCGGTTTCGCTGATGATGAGCGGCCGGTCGCCGGAAATAGCCAGCAGATGCGTCAGGTAGCGGCGATAGTCGGTTTCCTCATGCAAATAGACATTGAACGATGCGACGTCGAGGAAGCTCAGGTCGAGATATTCCGCCGATGGATAATTCGAATAGGTAAACAAACCCTCCGGATCGATCTCCTTGCCGATGTCGTAAAGCTCCGCGAGAAAGCGGCTCACGGCCTTGCGCCCGTGCCATCGCACGATATCCGATCGAATCTCATTGCCGAGGCTGTACATCATGATCGCGCCGGCAAACTTGCGCAGATCAGCGACGCCGGCACGAATCGTCGCGCGGATCTCGCGCGCCGTCTGGCGAGAATCGAGAAACGCCATATGAGACGGCCACGGAATTCCGGCCATCAAGCGCAATCCCGCACCCGCCGCTTCATCGATCATCCACGGTGGCGGGGGAACGTGGAGTCGCAGCACATTGACGCCCAACTCCCGCATCATCGCGAAGTCGGCCTGCGCGCGCGGCAGCTCCGGATAACGCTCGCCGTGCGAATTGGGTGTGAACGGACCATATGACACGCCGCGCGCAAAGAACTTGTTGTCGCCGTCGTATAGATATTTGCCGCGTGCGGCGAGACGGGCCATGCCGACGAGCTAATCGGAAAGCCGCCGTCCAGGCAACGCAACCTAGGTCCGATGGCGGCCCAAAGAGGGGTGCTTGACTGATAGGCCGCCCAGTCAGGAAAATCCGCCTGTGAATCCGATGCTCTCGTGCACGGAGGCAGGCACCGTAACGGCCGCCATGAGTCGCCTACTCGCTTGAGCAACCAGCATCCACACGGCTGGCTCGAAACCGCCGCGCTGCGCGTGGAAACGCGCGCTCAGACTCATCCGTTCGTCTTCAAACCCTGGCGCATCATCTCCGGCGCCATCGAGAACTTTTTTGAAAACGACGACATGTTGCGCGCCTCGGCGCTGACCTACACTTCCGCCCTTTCGATCGTTCCAATCCTCGCGCTCGCGTTCTCCGCCCTCAAAGGCTTCGGCGCCGCCGACCAGCTTACCCCTTTGGTCGAGCGCTACCTCGCGCTGGGCTCTGCCGATACCTCGAACGAGCTGATGCACTTCGTGGAGAACGTCAACGCGGCCGCGCTCGGCACCGCGGGCGCAGCGTTTCTGCTCGTCACCGTCATCTCGACCCTCGGCAACATCGAGCGCGCGTTCAATGGTATCTTTCGAGTGCCTCGCAGCCGCAGCTACCTGCGGCGATTTTCCGACTACCTGAGCGTATTGTTCACGGTGCCGATCCTGATCGCCGCCGCGCTGGCGTTCACCACGATGGTCGAAGTGCGAGTGGCGGTCTCGCCGTTCGTCGCGCATCTCGCTCCCTACCTTTTCGTGTGGGCGGGATTTTTCTTTCTGTTCATCTTTTTTCCGTACACCAGGGTTCAGTGGGGGCCCGCGCTTCTGGGATCGTTCGTGAGCGCCGTCCTGTTTCAGTTTGCGCAATGGGGCTACGTCAAGGCGCAGGTGTATCTGTCCTCTTACCGTGCGATCTATGGCGCACTCGCGACGCTGCCGATCTTTCTGGTGTGGACCTATATCGCATGGGCCCTGATTCTGTTCGGCGCCGAGGTCACCGCGGCGGCGCAGCGCGGCACCGATGCATCCGTGCTGCGCCCATCCTCTCCCGATTTCCCGTGCTCGGCGACTTTGCACGTCTTGCTGCGGCTCGCCAGGCAGCAATTCCTTGGAGGCGTCGGCCCAACCTTGCCGGATATTGCGCACGGGATGGGTCTGAGTGTCGCGTCGATCGAGCCGATCATCGAGCGGTTGAAGGACGATGGCCTGATTGTCGAAGCCGCCACCGACCACGGCGGCCACGGCCACGGCGGCTCGCTTCATCTGGTCCGCGCGCCCGCTTCGATCCGGCTAGCCGACGTGCTCCGCACCCTGATTGAAGAAGAGCCCGCTGATCCGGGAAATTCGTCCGTCGCCCAGGTAATGCGCAAACTCGCCGCCGCGCAGATCGCCGCCGTCGGTGACACGACGCTCGCCGATCTCTTCGAGCACATCGAATCGCCGCATCAGGTTCCAGCGCCCGCCGGCGTCGAGCTCAAGCCGGCGAGTTGAAAATCTTCTGTCGGCGGCCGCATCGATTTTGGTTTCATCTGCAATCCGGCTCGCCTATCATCTGCGGCAATTCGTCTCATGAGCACACCCGAACCCATCAGCGGCGACCTCGCCGTCAACGGAATCAGGCTTCGTTACTATGATTGGGGCGGCACCGGCGATCCGATCGTCTTGCTGCACGCGACCGGCTTTCATGGCCGTGTCTATCGGCCAATCGCCGAGGCGCTGAAAGCCATCGGCCACGTCTGGAGCTACGACCAGCGCGGACACGGCGACAGCGACGCCCCCGAGGGACTGGAAAACTACAACTGGGCGTTCACGATGAACGATCTCGCCGGATTCATCACCGCGATGGGATGGAAACGCGTGCGTGCGATCGGCCACTCCGCGGGAGCGACCGCGATCGGATCGCTCGCGTGCGATCGCGCCGATTTGATTTCGTGCGCGGTCCTGGCGGAACCGGTCGTCTTCGAATCGCCGACCGCGCCGGAACTCGGATGGCGTAATCCGTTTATCGAACGCACCCTCAAGCGCCGCCGGATTTTTGACAGCGTCGATGCGATGTTCGCGAATTTCGAGAACAAACCGCCTTACAACATCTGGCACAGGGACATGCTGCGCGACTACTGCGAGTTCGGTACGCGCGCCAACCCGGATGGCAAGCGCGAGCTGAAATGCGCCCCCGAGATCGAGGCACGCTTCTATGAAACCTCGCGCGACTTCGACGGCCTCGGCCGAATCATCGCCGCCGAAGTGCCGCTGCTCATCATGTTCGGCACCCGCGGCGATTCCCTGGGAGCAACGCTGTCGCCGCGCATCGCGCGCGAGCGCGACCTCGGCCGCGTCATCGACGTGCCCGACACAGGCCACTTCCTGCCAATGGAAAAGCCGGACCTCGTCTCAGAGATGGCCGTCGACTTTCTGAAGTAACTCACATCCTCTCCAACATTGCGCGCGCTTCATCTGTATAAACGCCCGCGCGATCTTCCAGCACGAGCGGTGGCTCCACTGCCACTTCAATGCCGCCGCCGGCGCGCGCCTCGACCATCACCGACGATGCCGGCAAATCCACGCGCGGATGCACAAAGCGCATCCGCTTCGGCTCGAGATGCTTCGCACGCATCGCGCTGAGCAGCTCCGCGCTTCGCGATGCGGCGAAGATGAACGCTACCCGCCCGCCATTGCGCACGTAGCGGCGCGCCGCCGCCACGAAGTCCTCCAGCGAAGCGCCGCTGCCGCCGCGCGCGACTCGCCGCCCGTGGTCGGGGCTTTCACGCCCGGCGCGCCGGGCGTGAAAGGGCGGATTCGCAACCACCAGGTCGAAGCTAGCCGCCACGATGCCCGGAATTTTGGGCGCGCGAATGTCCGCCTGAACGCATCGCAGATTGGCGAGTTCATTAAGGCGCGCGTTGCGTTCCGCCATTTCCGCCATCTGCGGCTGAATCTCGATCGCGACGACCTCGCGCGGTCGCGCGATCGCCGCGATCATCATCGCGATCACGCCGCACCCCGCGCCGAGTTCCAGCACGCGATCACGCGGCCGCGCCGTCGCAAATCTGCCCAGCAGAATCGAATCGACCGAGAAGCGATAGCCGCGGCGCGGCTGGACGATGCGAATCGCGCCGCCTAGGATCGCGTCCAGAGTTTCGTCGCTCGAGAGTTCCATCGTGGATGCCGCCGAAAAGGGCCAGCGCTACGCGCGCATCTTCCGCAAGGCCGGAACCTTTCTTGGTAAGGGCAACATAGCGCGCGCCGTCGAGGCGCTGAAGGAAGGCCAGGCGCTCGCCGAGGAGCTTGGCGACCGTGCGATGGCTCAGCGGTTCGCCACCGAAATCGCCGCCGCCAGCAATCCGCCAGGCAAGGAATAGCCGGATTTTTCAGGCGATCTCCCGCCAGGTGCAGACGCGCGCCCTGCCTTGACGACCTCGGATTCGTACTTACCTTAAATAGCGTGGGAGGCGTGGCTGAGCGGCGCAGAACCCGGGATCGCGCGAGGCCATCCACCCCGAAAAATCTAAAATGTTGCCAGGCGAATAATCGCCGGCAGGAGGTTTGAGATGGAAGTGAGGTTGACGAACGGAAGTACGCCCAACGCATTGTTCTACGGACCGTGGAATCGCGTGTGGGACGAGATCGAGAACGGCGCTACCAGCAGCTTTTCGCCGCGCGCCGATGTGATGGAAGACGCGGAAGGCTATCATTTCTACTTCGAGATGCCCGGGCTGAAGAGCGAGTCTGTCGACGTTCGCGTTGAGGACAAGGCTCTTGTCGTCGACGCGGAGCGTGCGCGTCCGGAGTGGCCGAAAGAGGCTTCGATTCACGTGTCGGAGCGCAGCTACGGCAAGCTCCATCGCGCGTTCACGCTGCCCGAGGATGCCGCACATGAAAATATCCACGCGGCATACAAAGACGGCGTGCTCGAAGTGACCGTGCCCAAGCGCCCGGAAACCAAGCCCGTCAAGATCAAAGTCGAGCTGAACTAAGCACCGTACTTTCCGAGGCACCTATCAAAGCCAGGACTGACATACGGGCCGGCGCCGCAAGGTGTCGGCCCGTTGCTTTTGATGAGCCACTGAGTGGCGTTTGTCCCCCGCCGGGACGACAAGCGAAAGCGCGCGGGCTGTGAAACTGCGGTTTCACGAACCTGCCGAGGAGGCGATGTGGGCTTAACACTGCTGCTCGTCATCATCGCGATCGCCGTATGGGCGATCGTGGCGTACAACTCGCTGGTGCGCCTTAAGAACGAGGTCGATGGCTCCTGGCGCCAGATCGATGTCCAGCTCAAGCGTCGCCACGATCTGATTCCCAACCTGGTCGAAGCGGTCAAAGGCTATATGCAGTACGAGCGCGACACGCTGACCCAGGTGGTCGATGCGCGCGCGAAGGCCGTTAGCGCGCCCGACCAGGCCTCGCGGATGGCGGCGGAAAATCAGCTCACTGCCGGCATCGGCAAGCTGCTCGCCGTGATGGAAAATTATCCGCAGCTCAAGGCCGATCAAAACGTCCTGCGGCTGCAGGAAGAGCTGACCACTACCGAAAATCAGATCGCGTTCGCGCGCCAGGCCTACAACGACGTGGTGCTGTCGCTCAACACGCGGATCGAAACGTTCCCGTCCAATCTCATCGCGAGCAATTTCGGATTTCACGGCGCCGAGTACTTCAAGGGCGGACCTGAAGATCAAGCCGTGCCCAAGGTCGACCTCTCGATGGGCGCGCCGCGCGAGCAGCAATAGCGTTCGCCCGCACCTGACGTACGCATAATGGCTGCGGCAACCGACTTCCGCGCCCTCGAAGCGACCAATCGTCGCGAGACGATCGTCCTGGTCGCTTCGATGATGGCGATTCTGGCCGCGCTCGGCTTCGGGCTCGATTTGTGGATCGGCGCGATTCGCATCGCCGATGGACACATCTACGGCTTTCCGCTTCTTACCATCTTCGCGCTGATCTTCGGCGGCATGCAGGCGCTGATTTCTTACTACGGGGGCGCCGGACTCGTACTGCTCTCGGTCCACGCGCGGCCGCTCAAGCCCGATACGACACAGCATCAAACCGTCCTCGATGTGATCAACGAGATGGCGCTGGCCTCGCGGCTGCCGGTTCCGCGCGCATACGTTATCGATGATCCCGCGCCTAATGCATTCGCGACCGGCCGCGATCCGGCGCACTCAGTTATTTGCGTGACGCAGGGGCTCATCGATCAGATGGATCGCGAGGAACTGCAAGGCGTGATCGGCCACGAGATGTCGCACGTGCGCGACTACGATATCCGCACGATGACGATGGTCGCGGTGATGGTCGGCGGAATCGCGATGCTCAGTGACTTCTTCTTTCGCATGATGTTCTTCTCGGGCGGACGCCGCAGCTCCAGGAGCGGTTCCGACAGCAACGGTGGCGGCGTCGGCGTACTCATCTATATAGTCGTGCTTATTCTCGCCGCCGTGTCTCCGATAATCGCGCAGCTGGTCGCGATGGGCATTTCCCGCCAGCGTGAGTACCTGGCCGATGCGTCCTCGGTGGAGTTCACGCGCAACCCCCGTGCGCTGCTGCGCGCCCTCGAACAAATCGCCAAAACCGAATCGCCGCTCAAAGCCGGAACCTCCGGCACCGCGCATCTCTTCATCGTCAACCCGCGCGAAGGCGTGCGCGAAGACAAAGAAGGCTTCTTCGACAACCTGCTGTCGACGCATCCGCCCCTGAACAAACGCATCGAACGCCTCCGCGCCATGCTCGGCCCCTCCGGCACCTCTCTCTAATCGCTACGAAACTGCGGCTTCTCTGGAGTGGCGCCGGCCTCCCGCCGGCGTTCTTTCATTGTCTACCCCGCCCTCCCCCGCTAGCCTCTGCCGATGCGCTTCGACCCTCAAATCCGCGCGATCCTCAACCGCGTCGTCGCACGCACCGCGCAAGTGCGCGGCATCTCCGCAATCGTCCTCGGCGGTTCACGTGCCCGCGGCACCGCGGATCGCCATTCCGATATCGACCTGGGCCTCTACTATGACTCGCGCCGCCCGTTCCGCATCGCAGACCTCGCGCGCGCCGCCCGCGACCTCGATGATCGCCGTTCCGCCGGCTTGCTGACCCGCTTCGGCGAATGGGGCCCCGGCGTCAACGGCGGCGGATGGCTCCAGGTGAACGGGATGCACGTCGACTTTCTGTATCGCGACATCGTCGCCGTCCGCCGCGCGATCGCCGACTGCCGCGCTGGCCGCGTCTCCAGCCTCTATCAGCTGGGGCATCCGATGGGCTTTCATAGCCAAATCTACGCGGGCGAGGTGAATTGCTGCGTGCCGCTGTACGATCCTGGTGGCACGCTGCGCGGACTCAGGCGGATCATCGCGCGTTATCCGGAACCGCTGCGCCGCGCCATTGTGATCAAGCATTTCTTCGACGCGACCTTCGAACTCGGCATCGCGGACAAGCCCGCCGACCGCGGCGATGCGGCCTACGTGGCGGGATGCATGTTTCGTGCGTCGGGTTTCATGACGCTGGTGCTCTATGCGCTAAACCGGCAATGGCTGATCAACGAAAAAGGAGCGCTGGCCGCCTCACGCGGATTCAAGATCCGCCCGCGCGGATTTCATTCGACGATTGCGAGCGTGATGGCGAAGCCCGGCGACAATCCCCGCGCTCTCGCACGGAGCCTCGCCCTCATGCGATCGCTCGCGGCCGCGCTGCGCGCGACCGCGGCGCGCAATGGAATCGAAGCTACCGGTTTCGGCTTTTGAGAGCGCGCTGGATTTCGCGCTGTGTTGTCTTGCGCGCGATCGCTTCGCGCTTGTCGTGATGCTGCTTGCCCTTGGCCAGTGCGATTTCCACTTTGGCGCGGCCGTCCTTGAAATAGATTTTTAACGGCACGATCGAATAACCCTTCTCGCGCACGCGTCCCCACAGCCGATCGATTTCGCGCCGATGGAGCAGCAGCTTGCGCGCCCGCGTTTCCTTGTGGCTGAACTGCCCCGCGGGCGCATACGCACCGATATGAATTCCGTGCAGGAAAATCTCGCCGTCCTTGACCCGCGCATAGCTGTCGCGAAGGTTCGCCTTATGCGCCCGCAGCGATTTGACCTCGGTGCCGACCAGCGCAATTCCCGCCTCGAAGGTATCTTCGATGAAGAAGTCATGGCGGGCCTTGCGGTTTTCAACCACCAGCTCGCTATCCGCGCTTTTGCCGTTCTGATGCGCCATCGCGTCTCGCAGCTTATTCTCATGCCGAACGCGGCTTAAGAGCCTCGCCCCGATGGTTGCGAGCAATAGGTTTCAGCCTTAAACTATAGATGTAGCCGTTCTCGCCGTTTTTTCCGGCACACACACTCACAATCGTGGGGGCGAACCGGGTTCGACGGAGACATGAAGGCCGTGGTCGCACGCCGGGTACCGCTGACCCGTTAAATAAGCGGACTGCGAAATTTACCCGCAGACAATAACGGTTACGCTCTGGCGGCCTAAGGGCCGCTAGCGTTCCGCCGCTGTTCGCCCATGGCAGCGGGTCGGGACGTCATTTAGTGGGCTAGGGAACGATGGTTCACCGGTTGCATCGCGCCCCGAAACTTTAACCGGCTGGCTTCGGCATAGCCCGTCCGCGGGCGCTGCCGGCAGCGAGCTAGAAATCGCGGACTAAGCGTGTAGTGGCCATCGTTGGAGTATCTTCGGACGGGGGTTCAATTCCCCCCGCCTCCACCAATTTGAATTATGGAGGGCATAAACCGCAAAAGACCTGAAGGGATCGTCTTTGATCTCGGCCAGACGATTGTGGACGACCTCGCGTTTGACGTACGACGGGGCTACGAACGGA
>JBKQNE010000011.1:0-17648 GCA_052146355.1 Binataceae bacterium (SeqCode)
CGGCCTGAAGTTCGTCGATGGAGTCGGCGAGGATCGACTGAAAACCTTTACTCACTCACCTGACAGTCAACCTAGGGAAGCCGCCTGATCATGACCGGCCGATCCACAACATTTGACAATTACTCAGGACGAATCGTCGATGAAAATTCAGGCGCCCGCCCCCGCTGCGCCTACGTCATTTCGCCTGCGCGCGGATAATCCCTGTAAGAAGTCTTGCGAAATCGGCAAAAGAAGCTCTGAGTGGAAGAGGCGATTCTCTGCGATCTGCAGCGCACCTTATATTGATGAGACGCCTCTCAGTTCCCGAGCGAATGATCAACACCGGCCGCCGAAAAGTGTGCGCCCATAGCGAATCAGGAGACGCATTTTGGCCAAGAGGAAAAAGCTCTCAATCGATGAGGAACTGCAGCGACTAGAGGAAATTAAAAGGCTCGTCGTCATTGCAATGTTCTCAGATGACATGCTTATGGAACGTCTCGTCCTGAAAGGAGGGAACGCTCTGGACATAATCCATCAGATCAGCGCTCGGGCTTCCCTTGATGTCGACTTCTCGATGGCTGGAGACTTTTCCGACAAGGAAGAACGGGAAGTCGTGCGCGGGAAAATCGAGAGTGCGTTAATAAGGACGTTTCGCGATGCCGGGTACCAAGTCTTCGACGTGAAAATGGAAGATAAACCAGAAGGACTGACCGCGGACTTGGCGGATTTCTGGGGAGGCTATGGAGTAGAGTTCAAGCTCATCGAACTGGACCAGCACCAACAGTTCGCCGGTGACATCGAGAAACTCCGGAGAAACGCACTACAGTTCAATCCGGGGGCGAGCGCAAAGTTCACCATTGACATCAGCAAGTTCGAATACACAGTAGGCAAGGAAGCTCAGGATCTCAGGGGGTATCGTATTTTCGTCTACTCCCCTGAAATGATTGTCTGTGAAAAGCTCCGTGCAATATGTCAGCAAACTGCCGAATACGGTTCGGTTGTGAAGCGCAGTCGCACGGTGGCACCGAGGGCAAGAGACTTTCTGGACATTCGGACGATCGTCGTTGAGCGTGGGCTGAATATGTGTTCGCCCGAGAATATTTCGCTCCTCTCGAAGATTTTCGAAGCCAAGCGCGTGCCCCTCTCTATGCTCGATCTAGTCCCGAAGTATCGCGAGTTTCACAGACAGGACTTTCCCGCGGTGCAGGCCACTGTGAAGCCGGGCGTTAAGTTGGAGAATTTCGATTTCTACTTCGATTTCGTCGTGGATCTGGCCAGAAAGATTCGCGCCAAAGATGCGTAAGGTGTCCGCAAGAAATGGCAAATGAGAGAGGAGTGCTAGCCGGGTCGCAACTCAGAAGCCTTTTGGGATATAAAGCCGCCAATCTGCGATATAGTCGGTGTCACCCATCTGGTGCGTTAAATAGAAATCGAACTTCATGGGAAAGCGACGGAGCAAGTCAAGAAGCGTAGGACCGTAGGCTGCTCGCTCAAGATAAAAGCCGATAACCTGATGATAGGGATAAATGTAATTCAACGCTTGGAGCATCGCTGTCAGGCGATTGATCGAAAGCTGCGGTTGCGCCAGGCGATAAGCTTTTAGAACTTCATAAACGCCTCCGGAATAGATTGGGCGTACGGCGATGTCGATCAGGGTTCGCTCGATGTTCGTGACGCGGGTTCTCCCCAGTCGATTGCCATAGATTTGACTCGTGATGTTATCCTCTACGCCCAGATAGCCGGTGTTTTTCCCGTTTAGCATGCACACGCGAAAATCGGGGGTCTCCGCGACATAGTTTGTCGTCCGGACTTTCCGCTTAAAGGCAACGTCTATGTTTTTCTGAGAAAGCTCTGCAGTAGAGTTGCTGGCAAGGGGTTGTTCGAAATTGACATAAATGGTCTTAGGAATTTGCTCGGTTAGTCCGTGGATTTGAACGGCGGTATAGTGGGAAAAATGGCAGTGAGGTCTGAGCGATAGGATCACCTCTGATAGGGGCACGTTGCCCCAAACATAGCGGGTTTCGCGATTATAAGGGGGTGGAAAGGGGAATACGATTTTCGAGAGCCCAGTTGCGCCTAGCAGGAATTCGATGAATTTCTGCGTGGACATACTCGTCGTAAGACGCCAGAAGCTGCGATTTTCACTGAGGATTTTTGCCAAGTCCGAGTGCTTTAGGACCTTCTGGGGGAGGCCCTCGAAGAATTTTTGGATGTCCGGTCTGGCGATTTGAGCCCTAGTTCTATTCATCTTCTATAGTATATATACTATAGAAGATGAGGAGAGGTCAAGCAGCCTTGGGTATCAACCATCCCAAGCACCCGTAACCCCAAAGGAGAACGAACTCGGAGTCGTAAAGAAGGGTCTTGAGGCAGTCAAATGGAAGTATGTATACTTCCAGTTGACTGCACTAATTTTCGATTTTTTAACCGCCTAATGAAGATGAATAGGCCTTTCTTTTGGAGCTTTCTTTTCGAAAAGAACAGGTCGCATTGATATGCCATGCACCATAGTATATATACTATGGTGCATAAGCTTCCTCACGGTGCTTCGGTGCTGAAGGCCACTTTCAAATCGTCGCTCGCGAACGGGTAGACGTGAACCATCCATCCGAAGATCTGCGGATGGAAATTGCCGCCTACTGCTTCGCAGTCGGATTCGGTTGAAATCGTCCCCGTAAATCCGAAACGCGGATCGGCCATGTAGCCGAAACGCATGCGAGCGCCGGCGCTGCTCGCCGCACTGAACCCCATCGGGCGATTGTATGTGGAAGCGGTGGCGTGCCCCTGGATGTTGCCGTTCATGATGTCCTGTTCGGTCACGCCATTGGGCAGGCAGATATTGGTGTGCGCATGCCAATGCGCCAGGCCCAGCGGAATAATCGCGTTGAGCTGGTCGAGCGTGTAGTTCGCGGGCGCCGAATACATCGCACCCACCAGCTTGTACCCGCCCAGCGTTTTCTTTTCATAGAGCATCGCACCCGGATGCTCGATATTGATGTCGCCCGCATACTCGTCGGCCGTGAACTCCCGGCTCGCGAAATGGTAGACGTCCTGCGGCACCGTCGGCATGTAGGGGATATAGCCGGCTGCGATCGCGGCATCAGAGTCCTGATACTTCGTCAGCACCCGGCGCATCGTGGCGATAATCTCCTCGCCGCGCTGCACGTCAGCCGCAGTCTCGGGCCGCAACGGCGTCATCGTCATGTGATCGCCCATCATCATATGCTTGCCCATCCCGCCCATCGCGCCGCTGTCCGAGGACTCCCCGGAGCCGGAGGACATATCCATCCCTGCCATGTCATCGGCGGCAACGATACTGGCCGCGCCCAAGAGAGCGGCGCAGATTGCCCCCATAAGTGAAAGCTTCAGATTTGGCTTCATCGTGATTCCTCCCCGGCCGGAACGCCCTCCCTATGATGCTACCTGGGCCTGTATATTGGAAGCATACAAACGGCCTCCGGGCTTCCAGCCGATGGCTCTTCGGGTTCCTTGAACGATCGGTTTGTAGCTCGATGGCTTCTCGGCTAGGTTGGGCGTCGCGCGACACCAGGGGTAAAAGCCATGGATCGAAATCTGAAGCTGCATATCTATCGCAACATGATCGTGAGCCGCCGGCTCGAGGAGCGGATCGCGGAGCTGATCAAAGCGGGGCAGGTCGGTGGCTTCATGCATCCGGGCGTCGGCCAGGAAGCGCTCCAATGCGCCGCCATCGCGGGGCTCCGCCCCGATGACTATCTGCTGTATGCGCATCGCGGCGTCGCCTACTGGGTGGCGCGTGGCATTCCGATCGAGAAGGTTCTCTGCGACCTCGCGGGCCGCAATGGAGGGACCAACAAGGGCAAGGGCGGCGTCATGCGGGTCGTCTACCCGGAGCTGGGCGTCCTCGGCGAGAGCGGCACGCTCGGCGGATGTTTTCCGATCGCGACCGGCGCCGGCCTGTCGATCAAGGTGAAGGGCGGCGATCAGGCCGTGCTCGTTTTCTTCGGCGATGGCACCTCCAATCGCGGCACCTTCCACGAGAGCTTGAATTTCTGTGCGGTGCGCAAGCTGCCGGTCGTTTTCCTGTGCGAGAACAACGGATGGGCGGTTTCGATGCCGACCGAGCGCTCCACCGCCGTACGCGACATCGCGGATCGCGCCAAGGGCTACGCGATCCCCGGCGTAGTCGTCGACGGCAACGATCCCGAGAAGGTCTTCGATGCGGTCGGCGAGGCGTTGAAGCGGGCGCGCTCGGGCGCGGGCCCTTCGCTCATCGAGGCGAAGACGTACCGGCTTTGGGGCCATTGGATTGGAGACCCCGACACCTATCGATCGCGCGAAGAGGTCGAGAAGCAATGGCGCCGTGACCCCATTCCCGCATTTGAAGCTAAGCTGACCAGCGAAGGCGTGCTGAACGACACGACCCGCGATGAGATCGACAAAGACGCTCGCGCCAGGATCGATCGCGCGATCGAGTTCATGCAGAAGCAGTCGTTCCCGCGTCCGGAATCCGCGCTCGAAGACCTGTTCGCCTGAACGGCCCCGCGGCTCTATCGGCGCTCAACCCCGGAGATATGGTGATGCGAACGATTACTTACGCGCAAGCGATCAAAGAAGCACTCGTGGAAGAGATGCGCCGCGACCCGACCGTCATCCTCTACGGCGAGGACGTGGCGAACTTCGGCGGTATTTTCCGGATAACGTCGGGGCTCAAGGAAGAGTTCGGCGAAGAGCGCGTGTTCGACACTCCTATTTCGGAGAACGCGTTCGTGGGCGCCGGCGTGGGCGCGGCGCTCACCGGATTGCGGCCTGTGGTCGAGCTTCAATTCGCGGATTTCCTGTTCACCACCGGCGATGAAATTGTGCTCAAGGCCGGCATGTGGCGCTATGCGCACGGCGGCGCATACAAGGTGCCTCTCGTGGTTCGATGTCCCTCCGGCGCGGCGGGAGTCGGGCCCGAGCACGGTCAGTGCCCCGAGGCGTTTTTCATGCACGCGCCCGGGCTCAAGATCGTGTCACCCTCAAATGCCGCCGACGCGAAGGGTCTCCTCAAGTCCGCTATTCGCGACGACAACCCCGTCCTGTATTTCGAGCACAAGCTGCTGTACGCGACCAAGGGCGAAGTGCCCGACGATCCCGACTATCTGGTTCCGCTGGGCAAGGCGGCGATACCGCGCGAAGGTGATGCGCTCACTCTGGTCGCGATTTCCGCGATGGTCCCGAAGGCGATCGCGGTCGCGGATCGGCTGGCCAAAGAGGGCCATCATATTGAGGTGATCGATCCGCGCTCGCTGTGCCCGTTCGATCGGCCCGCGATCATCGAGTCGGTCAAGAAGACCGGAAAGATCGTCGTGGCGGAAGAGAGCTATCGCACGCTGGGCGTCGGCGCCGAAATCGGCGCGATGCTGATGGAAGACGCGCTCGAATATCTCGACCGTCCCCTGCGCCGCGTCGCGATTCCCGACGTTCCAATTCCCACCGCCGCGATCCTCGAACAGTTCGTGATCCCCAACGAGGAGAAAATCTACCAGGCCTGCCGCGAACTGCTCGCCTGACAAGAGCTTGCGTAACCGCGAGAGCCAAGCGCGGATGAAATGATATTCTTCGACTTCGCCGCCTGAGGGAAAAGGAGATGGGCTGCCGGCTGTGGATAAGTTTTTTTGGAAGTTGATATGTGATGCGGGGCCACGTAGTCTCCCGCAAATGGCCGCTACCGGCTCAGCACATTCATCGTTTTTCTTGCCGCCATCGCGCTCTTCCACGAAACCACAGGGTGTCATCCTGAGAGTTTGTGATTTTTTGATTCGTGAGAAAAATTGTGTCTGGTTTTGCTCCACAATTTTCGTCTGTTTCACTCGAAAACCGAATAAAATCACAAACTCTGAGCGAAGAGAGCTGCCGACGAGCTAGCGAGGAGTCCTGATCTACTAATTCTGAACTTCGTTGCGTGATGGGAAGATTTTGTCTTCAGGCGTCGTAGGAAAGTGGTGTCATTCCGAGGCTCTTTTCCGAGGAATCCCGTGAGTGTCAGAACCTTTGAACTCGATCGCCGAGACAGCCTCTTTGGGTTGCGGGCGTTAGCCCGCGCTGAGGACAAACCGGACGAAGGATCCTCTGCGCGCAAGCGAACCCGGCACCGTGTTCGCGAAGCGCTCTTTAGTTTTGTAACGGTCTACTTCCAGTGACGGGTCGTTAGAATGGATCGGACCGGAGGAAAGCCAGAAAATTTTTTTACAAAACAAACCCAATTTATTCTTTATTTCGTTAGATCTTTTTGGGTTTGCCTAAGATTTAGGCACGAGAGCCAAGCCTCCACGGTTATACAAACGTCTCTCTAGGGCGCCAGTTTCAGAACATGCCGGTCGTTATCCAGATGCCCAAACTCGGTCACGCGATGACCGAAGGGACCGTGCTGCAGTGGCATAAGCAGCCGGGCGACAAGGTCGCTCAAGGTGAACCGGTACTCACGGTCGAAACCGACAAAGCTCAAGTAGAGGTTGAAGCTCCAGCTTCGGGCGTGATCGCACGTCTGGGCGCCGCGCAGGGCGAAGTTGTGCAGGTCGGCGGCGAACTCGCGGTAATCGCACTCAACGGCGAAGCCGTCGACGCGGTCGCGCCCGCCAAGCCTGCAATCATTGCTGCGGCGCCGGCGTCTTCTGCCACGCCCAAGACGGCGGACACGGGGGCATCGCGCGGACGCGTGATCGCTTCGCCCCGCGCCAAGCGTCTCGCAGCCGAGCGTGGGGTTGATCTCGCAGGGATTACCGGCAGCGGACCCGACAGGATGATCACCGAAGACGACGTCCGTCGTGCCTCCGAAACCAAATCCGCAGCGCCGGCTGCCGCGGAGCCGGGCGCGCTCGTTCCCTCGCGCCGCGAAAAGCTCACGCGCATCCAGTCCGTCGGAGCGAAGAACCTGACACAAAGCTGGCAGCAGGTGCCGCACTTCGTGCAGATGGTGCGGGTCGATATGAGCCGCGCGATGGAAGCGCGGCGGGCGCTGAATGCGAACGGCGCAAAAGTCAGCGTCACCGATCTTATCCTTTCAGCGACCGTCGGAGCGCTGCGGGAAAACCCGCGCGTCAATGCGAGCTACAGCGATGGCGAGATGCTCATCTACGATCGAATCAATTTAGGCATCGCCGTCGACACGCCCGATGGGCTCATCGTCCCGGTCATCCACGATGCGCAATCTCTGGATCTGGCCGCGATCAGCGCGCGTGCATCCGAACTCGCCGTGAAAGCGCGCGACAAGAAGCTCACTCCGAGCGACCTCGAAGCCGCCACCTTTACGGTCTCCAATCTGGGAGCCTACGGCGTCGAGAATGGAACCCCGGTGATCTTCGCGCCGCAGGCCGCGCTGATGTTCGTGGGCGCGATTCGCGACGAAGTCCTGGCGATAGGCGGCAAGCCCGAAGTGCGGCCCGCGATGCAAATCGCGATCGCGTACGACCATCGCGGTATCGATGGCGCGACCGCATCGAGGTTCACGACCCGCGTTAAACAACTGCTTGAAGACCGCGTCCAGCCGGCCGTGCAGGCTGCCGCTACGATCCAGCCCCATCCGAAGCGCGACGTGACACTTTCGTCTGCGGGCGATTCGCTTCGCGTCGATGCTTCCTATGGCGCCCATCGATGGGTTCTTGACGGGGACGACGGCGGCGTCGATCCCGTTTCCGCTTTCCTCGGCGCCCTCGGCGGATGCCTGTTGATGTCGTTGCGGGTGGCGGCGCGAGTCCGCAAGGCGCCGCTCGGCCACGCTTCGATCCACGCGCGCGCGAACGAAAAAGGTCACGTCAAAGAAATTAAAGTGGAACTTGAAGTTGAAACGTCGCTCGACGATGAGAAGCTGCATCGCCTCGTCGAGGTTGCGGAGCGCGGCTGTCACATCCGCGCGCTCCTGCGCGAAGATATCGCCTACAACATGACTGTGCGGCGCATCGAGGCCGCGTCGAACTAAGGGAGTCAGATGGGAGACATAAACCTTTACCAGTATCCAATCTCGCCGTTCACCGAGAAGCTGCGCCGCGTGCTGACGCACAAGGGCCTCAAGTGGAACGCGATCGATTGCCACTACGAGGACAAGACCAACCTGCTCGCGCTGACCGGCGGAAAGTGGACCCGCGTGCCGGTGCTCGAATGGAACGGCGAGGTGGTGTGGAACTCCGCGGACATTATCAAGTGGATCGACAAGAAGGTCCCCGACCATCGCGTGATTCCCGAAGGCGCGCTGGGGCTCTGCGAGATCATCGACCAATGGGCCGATAACACGCTATTTACCCCGATACTGTTCCTGACGATTCCCGATCTGCTCGACGGAATTCCCGACCCCAAGCTCAAGGCGAATCGCGAGAAGTTGATCGGAATGACGACGGGCAAGATGCGCGAAAGCGCGGCGGGCTTTCGGGAGCAGTTGATGGGCTATGCGCGGATGATCGATACGCAGCTTGCGGGCAAGGATTTCTTTTTAGGCGGCGGCTTCACGCTCGCCGATGCGTCGCTGTATCATCCGTTCTACTTTTTGGGACTTATTCCCGCGAACTTCGCGCCACTGGGCGAATTCAAGAACCTGATGCGCTGGCACGACCGCGTGCGCGATCTCAAATAGAAATTTCACGGAGGAATCTCAATCATGGCTCGCAAACTCGCAGTAGGCGTCAATTGGCAGGGGAAGCTCGACTTCAAAGGTCTTATCGAGCGCGCGAAAATTGCCGATGCCGCCGGTATCCATTCCATCTGGGTCGCGGAAGCGTGGGGTCGCGATGCGTTCACGCTGCTGACGATGCTCGCGGAGCACACCAGCAAAATTCAGCTCGCCACTTCGATCGTCAACATCTATTCGCGCACGCCTGCCGCGCTCGCGCAGCATTTCGGAACGCTCGATGAGCTTTCCGATGGCCGCATGATCATCGGGCTGGGCACCAGCGGCCCGCAGGTCATCGAGCACTTCCACGGCGTGAAGTTCAATCCGCCGCTGACGCGAATGAAGGAGACCGTCGAGATAATCAACCTGCTCATCGCCGGCACTCCGCTCAACTATCAGGGCAAGCTCTTCAAGCTCAGCCGCGGCTTCACGCTGCGCTTCGAAACCGTTCGCAAGCACATCCCGGTTTGGATCGCATCGCTCAATCCCAAGAGCGTCGAATTCACCGCGCGCCAGGCCGATGGATGGCTCCCCGTGATGATCCCGCTCGGCGGGCTCACGAAAGCGATCGGCGAGTTCCGCGCGATTGCGAAAGAAGCGGGACGCGACCCGAGCGCGGTCGAAGTCAAAGCTCCCGGCCACGTGACCGTCACCAACAATCCCGAACGCGCGCTGGCCGGCCACGCCGGAACGGTCGCCTTCTACGCCGCGCGGATGGGAACCTTCTATTCCGAGCAGCTTACCCGCTACGGCTTCGGCGACGACGTCGCCGAAGTCAAAGAGGCGTGGAACACGGGCGGCGCAAAGGCCGGTACCGACGCGGTCTCCAAGAAGCTGCTCAGCGAACTCGGCTATATCGGCGGAATTGATGGCGCTATCGAGCGGCTGAGAGCGCAGGACGAAGCAGGCGTGAATCTGCATCCGGTCGATATCGATGCGAGCAGCCCCGCCGAGTTCGAGAAAATCGTCGCGCGCCTTCTCTAGCTCGCTGGCGTGCCGCCATTTGCCGTTCTGCGCGCGAAGGCGCTATTACCGAGGATGCGGCAACGTGCCGCAAATCATTGGGGACAAGAGATTCAGCCGCCTCGCGGCTGCCGGGAGGATTGAGATATGAGAGCAGCGGTATTCGAAGCGACAAAGAAGCCGCTTGTCGTAAAGAACGTTCCGGATCCGGAGTGCGCGCCCAACGGCGCCATACTTCGCGTCGAAGCTAACGGCGTCTGCCGCTCCGACTGGCACGCATGGTCGGGCGATTGGAGTTGGATGGGACTGAATGCGCAGCCGGGTGCGATTCTTGGCCATGAGTTTTGCGGCGTGGTCGAGGAAGTCGGCAAAGATATCCGCAATTTCAAAAAGGGCGATCGCGTGGTCGTGCCCTTCAGCCAGGGCGATGGCACCTGCGAGTACTGCCGCAACGGGCAATCGAACGTATGCCTGACGCCGCTGCTGCCCGGATTTTCATATTCCGGCGGATTCGGACGCCTGGTCGCCGTTCCTTTCGCCGACCTGAACCTCGTGGCTTTACCCGCCAGCATCGACTTCATCGAGGCGGCCTCAATGGGCTGCCGGTTCATGACGTCGTTTCACGGTATCGTTGACCGCGCACAAGTGAAGCCCGGCGAATGGGTCGCGGTTTTCGGATGCGGCGGTATCGGTTTGGCGGCCATCAACATCGCGGCGGCAGCGGGCGCGAATGTAATCGGCGTGGACCTCGACTCGGCCAAGCTTGAACTGGCCAAGGGCGTCGGTGCCGCGCACGTTATCAATGCAAAGAAGACCGACCCCGTGCAGGCCGTGCTCGATATCACCAAGGGCGGGGCGCACGTCTCGGTTGATGCGCTCGGAATTGCGACCACCTGCCGCAATGCGATCATGAGCCTGCGCAAGCAGGGACGCCATTTGCAGATCGGCCTCACGACTTCGGCGGAGAAGGGCGAAATATCGGTGCCGATCGATCGGATGGTCACGATGGAACTGCAGATCATCGCATCGCTGGGCATGCAGGCCTCGCATTATCCCCAGATGCTCGAGATGGTCCAGAGCAAGAAGGTGTCACCCAAGGCGATGGTGACGGGGACCTGCGACCTCAACGGCATCAACAAAGTATTCGAGGAGATGAACACCTTCCAAAACGTAGGCGTCACGGTGTGCACCGGGTACTGAGGCTTTGTAGCCGTACACTGATCGTTATGTCAGCTAAAAGAGGGTCATTCGGGACCCTCTTTTTTTCCGCTAGAGCATTAGCCATGAAGTTGCTCTCAGGCGCCGCGCTCACGGCCGCAATACTTGCCTTGCTGTTCGCAGCGCCCGTTAACGCTCAGCCTGCGCCCGATGCGACCTCATCTGCCACGCCGGCCGCGCCGCCGCCAACCAAGTCCGCGGGTTCTCCCGCTCTCCAGATCGCGGTAGTCGGGCTTCGCAGCGACAAAGGGCGCGTCTCATGCGCGCTGTTCAACGATCCCAAGCCGTTCCCGCGTGATGGCGACGGCGTCTTCCGCCAAACGTGGGCCGACATTCACGGCGACAGCGCGCTTTGCGTGTTCACCGATGTTCCCGCGGGCAAATACGCGGCGGTGGTCTATCACGACGAAAACGGGAACGGCCACTTCGATCAAAATGCGTTCGGCATGCCGCTCGAAGGCTATGGCTTTTCCAACAACGCGGCCGCCCTGTTCGACACGCCCTCATTCACCGCCGCCAGCTTCGACTACGGCGGCCAGCGCCTCTACACCGTCATCGACATCCGCTATTGATCAAAAATCCGCAGGCCGCGCAGATTTTCGCGCATTCAAATTCCTTAAATCTGTGCAATCTGTGGATTTCTGATCTTCTGCGATAGCACCTTCCTTGCGATTGACGAGCACCTCTGCTCATCTCACAATAACGCGCTACGTTTATAATACTTCCCAGTTCGGTCCGCAGTCGCACCCGCGGTCTGGGTTCCAGGAATGACGCTCCTCATACACACGTTCAGCCGCGAGCGCCGTGGTCGGGTTGAGGCGTCATGAAGATATTTCTCAGCTACGGCCACGACCAAAACGCTCCGCTCGCCGAGCGCATTCGCGGCGATCTGGAAGCCGCCGGCCACGAGGTCTGGATCGACGCGTCCGAGATAAAGTCCGGCGACGATTGGCGACGCAGTATCGTCGACGGCTTGAGCGACACCAACTGGACGCTGGGTTTCCTTTCGATGCATTCGACCCGCGACCCCGGCGTATGCCTGGACGAATTGGCCATCGCCCTCCACGTGAAGGGCGGCACCATCGCCACCGTCCTGGTCGAGGCCGAAACTGAGGTCAAGCCTCCCGTGTCGTTAAGCCATATCCAGTGGCTCGACATGCACGACTGGAAGGAACGCGAGCGCGGCGGCGAGGAGGTGTGGGAGAAATGGTATGGCGGAAAGCTCAGGGAAATTCTCTCGCTGCTCGCCAAGCCCGACACGTACCGGTTCGCCGGCGAAATCGAGGATCTCGAACGCCGGCTGCGGCCTATCTCGCAGACGGCGGACATCGGGGTGCTGGTGGATGGCTTCGTCGGCCGCGAATGGCTGCTGGCGCAACTCGATGCGTGGCGTAAGCAGGCCATGGACTCGCGCCTTTTCTGGATCAGTGCTGCGCCGGGCATGGGCAAAAGCGCTTTCGCCGCATGGCTCGCGCACCATGGCAAGCTCAACGTGATTGGACTCAACCTGTGCCGTTTCAATGTGGACGAGCGGCGCGATCCCGCCCGCGTGATGTGCACGTTGGCGTTCCCGATCGCAACGCGGCTGCCCGACTACCGGCGGCTGCTCCTCGACCGCTTGCAGAAACACGACTCCAAGGGCACGGAGTTGTTACGCAAGAGCCCGGCGGCGCTGTTCGACTGGCTGCTCGCTGAGCCGCTGCGGTTCTGCATTGATGGCGGCAGGCGGGAGGACCGCTACTTGGTGGTGATCGACGGGCTCGACGAGACCATCCACGACGGCCGTAGCGAGCTGGCCGAGATTCTCGCCGAATCCGCGCCGAAGCTCCCGGTATGGACGGCAGTGGTGGTGACCAGCCGACCGGAGGCTCCAATCCTGCGGCAGTTTGCTGCGCTGCAAGCGCAGACGATAGCGGCCGAGTCGAACGAGAACCGCAACGATCTAGGCGCCTGTGCTCGGGGCTGGCTGCACTCTCGGGGCTGGTCACCGAAGGAAGCGGACGCAGTAGTCGAGCGCATCGTCGCTGCCTCCGGCGGCAATTTTCTCTACCTGCGCAAGTTACGCGACGCCGTCACGGAGGGCCTTATGGACCTCGCGGCGCTGGAAGACCTGCCGCAGGGGTTGGTCGGGCTCTACGAGCGTTGGTTCCGGCGCCAGTTCCGCGATGCGGCCGCGTACGAAAAGTACCGGCCCCTGATAGAGGTCTTGGTCGCCGCCGAGCATCCTGTCCCCGTGGAGTGGTTGACGCGCCTTTTTAGCTGGTCAAAACCGGAGCGGGCCCGGATGCTCGAAGGGTTCGGCAGCCTGTTCGAGCGCCGGACAGAGGGCATAGTGCCCTTCCACAAGAGCCTGCGCGATTGGTTGACTGACGCCGCGGGCCCGAACTTTCTGATCGATAAGGCCGCGGGAGCACGGCGGCTCGGCGAGGCACTCTGGACGGCGTTCGTCCAGGGATTGAAGGCCGCGAGCGCCGGACCGCTGGACACTTTTCTCGTCGCCGAATTGCCGGTGCAGATAAAAGCGCTCGATGCCGAAACGCTACGGGTAAATTTGATGGCGGCGGGCGCGTGGCCGAGTGTCCATTCCGGCCTTACTGCTGTGGCGGCCTCACTCGAAGCCCGCTATCAGTGGCAGGCCGCGCTGGGATGGTGGCAGATGGTCGGTCGGTTCGCCGACGTGGCGGGCGACGACATCGCTCGGGGTGATTCGCTTTTTTCGGTCGGCGAAATATTAGAAACCGTCGGCCGCACTGAGGAGGCACACGCAGCCTACCGCGACAGCCTGGCGATCGCCGAGCGTTTGGCCAAAGCCGATCCGGACAATTCTGGCTGGCAGCGCGATCTGGCGTTCTCCTATAACAAAGTCGGCAATGTGCTGGTCGCGCAGGGCAAGCTGGTGGATGCGGACACCGCATACCGCGACAGCCTCGCCGTCCGCCAGCGTCTGGCCAAAGCCGACCCTGGCAACGCCGGCTGGCAGCGCGATCTCGCGTTTTCCTACAACAAGGTCGGCAACGTGCTGGTAGCGCAGGGCAAACTGACGGAGGCAGACGCCGCCTACCGCGAGAGCTTGGCCGTTCGCGAGCATATGGCCAAAGCCGACCCCGGCAACGCGGGCTGGCAGCGGAATCTCGCAGTCTCCTCCAACAAGGTTGGCGATGTGCTGGTCGCACAGGGCAAGCTGGCAGAGGCGCTGAAGACCTACCGCGACAGTCTGGCGATCTCCGAACGTTTGGCCAAGGCCGACCCGGACAACGCGGGCTGGCACGACGATCTCTCGGTCTCATACGAGAAGGTCGGCGACGTGGTGTTCGCGCAGGGCAAGTTGGCGGAGGCGGACACCCTCTACCGCGACAGCCTCGCCATCCGCGAGCGTTTGGCTAAAGTTGACCCCAACAACGCCGGCTGGCAGCGCGATCTGGCGTTTTCCTACAACAAAGTCGGCAAGGTGTTGTTTGCGCAAGGCAAGCTGGCAGAGGCGGACACTGTCTACCGCGACAGCCTGGACATCTCCGAGCGTCTGGGCAAAGCCGACCCTGGCAACGCCGACTGGCAGCGCGATCTCGCGTTTTCTTACAACAAGGTCGGCAACGTCCTAGTCGCGCAGGGCAAACTGGCGGAGGCAGATACGGCCTATCGCGACAGCCTGGCCATCTCCGAGCGTCTGGTTAAAGCCGGCCCCGGCAACGCCGGATGGCAGCGCGATCTTGGGTTTTCCTACAACAAGGTCGGCAACGTGCTGGTCGCGCAGGGCAAGCTGGCGGAGGCGCTGAAGACCTACCGCGACAGTCTGGCCATCGCCGAGCGTCTCGCAAAAGCCGATCCTGACAACGCGGGCTGGCAGGACGATCTCTCGGTCTTCTACGGCAAGGTCCGCAACGTACTGGAGAAATTAGGGTAGCATCTTCTGCCTGATGTGTTCCCAACCCCTGATCGACCGAGACGATTAGGAACTGCCGGCGGTCAATCTTGAAGCGATTCGGCCGATGGAGCCGCCGACGGCGACGGTGAGAATCACTCGCGACTAAACCAAGTCCATGGAACGGAGTGTATCTCCGCTGTGTGGTAGAGTCGCCGACACTATGCCGGAGCCTGAATTTCCCGATAAAGGAATCATTTGGCGCGGCTGGGACACGGAGACAGTCGCGCTAATCGCGGAGAAGCAGCGGCCGGTGTTGCTCTTCGTCGCTGACCCCATCGCGCCGGAATGGCCCTTCCTTCGAGAGATATTCAAGGAGATGCCGGCCAACGAACGACTGAGGACACTCCTGCACGAGTCGTTTCTGCCGCTGTTTGTCGAGGGTAATGCGGCGCCCGACGAGCTGAGCCGGTTGGGCGCAGGCAGCAATCACTTCATCGCCGTGCTCTCGCCCTACGGACTCACGCCGATGGTGACGATCAATCCTGTAGGAGACCCGGCGAAGATCGTGGCTCAGATAGTCTCGATTCTCGAGCGCTTAGACGAAGGCTGGAGCTGAACGTTATCCTGATCGAGATCCATTTTTCATTTTACTTTGAGGGTTTCACTTGGTGCAGTCGGCCGCTCCAGCGTTCGGCGAATTCGCCGCCAGCCTCACCCCAAGCGTAGCGATACCCAAGATCGCCATCAGGGAAAAGCTCGATCGTGATCTCGATACGGTAGGAATTGATGTCAGTGGGATCGCCCATCCCGAAGACATAGGTACGGGGGCTGTCCGGCGCAGGCGTCTCAGTTTTCTCGGCGAGCGCAAGCGCGCGTGAAGTATCGTCATCGAAGAACCAGGCGTCCCTCGGGCCGACGATGCGGCGTAGCTGGAGCTGCCACATCAATCTGCCGTTCCGATTGATCGTCCACATCGCGATCACGCCCGCCCGCAGAGGTGCGATTATCGAGTGCTCCTTGTGAAGCGTGCTGCCGTCGGGCGCGGTGGCAAGTCCCAGGATCGCAACGGCGAGGTCGCCGACAACTGGTATGAGCGTGACCATCCAGCTGAACTTGCTGCCCGTATGGTCAATCCCTTCGCCCTCATATCTTCCCTCGAAACTAGCGAACTCTTCGATGATGGTTGCCATGTGTAGGTTATGCCATACAGTTCCCGTTCGCGCGGAGACCTACCCGGCGCGACTCGTCGGCGAAAGCGCAGTTCGCACTACCGTATTCCGTGAAACCTGTGGATTTCTGATCTTCGGCGATAGCACCTTCCTTGCGATCGATCAGCACGTCTGGTCATCTCACGACCATGCGCTATGGCATAGATACTCCCCAGTTCGGTCCGTACTCCGATCCGCGCGTCCTCGCTCAACTCGCCCGCGAGGCGGAAGACGCCGGATGGGACGGGTTTTTCATCTGGGATCACATCAACGTGGGATGGCCCGATCCGGTCGCCGATCCATGGATCGCACTGGCTGCGATGGCGATCGCGACCAGGCGCATCCGGATTGGCCCGTTGGTCACGCCGATCTTCCGGCGGCATCCGTGGAAGCTGGCGCGCGAGACGGTCACGCTCGATCACCTGTCGGAGGGCCGCCTGACGCTTGGCGTCGGTCTCGGGGGCGATTGGTTCAAGGAGATCTCTGAATTCGATGGGCCGACGAACGATCGCGAACGCGCCGCGATGCTGGATGAAGGCCTTGCGATCTTGACCAGCCTGTGGAGCGGAGAAAAAGTCTCTTTTGAAGGGGCGCACTACAAAATCCGCGAGACGCAATTTCTGCCGACCCCGCTGCAAAAGCCGCGCATTCCAATTTGGGTCGCCGGCACGTGGCCCAAAAAGAAACCGTTTCAGCGCGCCGTCCGCTACGACGGAACCGTGCCGATGAGCGGCGACATAGAAAAGCCCCTCAGCCCCGCTGATGTGCGCGCCATCACGGAGTTCGTCCGTATTAATCGCGACTCGCAGGACCCGTTCGACATCGTCGTCAGCGGAGAAACGCCGGCTGACGATTCTGCGCGCGCCTGCGATTTCGCCGCGCAATATGACGAAGCCGGCGCAACCTGGTTTCTGGAAAGCACACTCCCGTGGAAACAACCATTCGAAGACTTCCGCCGCCGCATCGCAACCGGCCCACCCAGGAAATGAGAAATCCGCAGATTACGCAGATTGACGCGGATTTTCAGAGTCCGAATCTGTGTTAATCTGCGAAATCTGCGGATTCATGTCTGAGGTTTCACTAACCTGAAGATTTCCAGGAGATGCCAATGCCGTTGCCACAGAAACCCATCGCTTCGCCGTTTGGCCACGGCACGCAGGCGTCCGAGGTCATCAAAGGGATTGACCTTAAGGGCAAGACGGCAATCGTAACCGGCGCTGCTTCCGGAATCGGCGTTGAAACTGCGCGTGCGCTCGCCAGCGCAGGCGCTCGGGTCATCATGCCGGTACGTTCGCGAGAGGCTGGTGAAAAGGTTGCGGACGACATTCGCAACTCAACCGGCAACAGGGCGGTCGAAGTGGCAGATTTGGATTTGAGCGACTACGCCAGCGTGCGCGCTTTCACCGACAGCTTTGTAAGGAGCGGCGCGCCGCTGCACATTCTGATTAACAACGCGGGCATCATGGCGACGCCGGAACGGCGCATCATGGGCAATCTCGAATCTCAATTCGGCACCAATCATCTGGGCCATATGCTGCTTGCGTGCCGCCTCGTGCCGGCAATGGTAAAGGGTACCCGCGTCGTGGCCTTGACGTCCGTTGGCCATCGCCGATCGCCGATCAAGTTCGACGATCCGAACTTCGAGAAAACGAAGTACGACAAGTGGGAAGGGTACGGACCGGCAAGATCGGTAACAAAATAGACCGGCAACATGGGTAACAGATTAGAAGTCATGGCAGGAGGAAGCAGCGGATGCCGTGGCGAGAGGTCTGTTCCATGGACGAGAAGATGCGGT
>JBKQNE010000012.1:0-28664 GCA_052146355.1 Binataceae bacterium (SeqCode)
CTCCTGGCGCATCTGCCGTGCCCGCACTGATCTCGTCGACCCCATTCTCCCCATGGATTCCTACCTCTGAATCCATTCTGCGCTATCGACGGCTCACCGGGGGAGATGTACTTGGTCACCCAGTTACCGCTTTGCGAACGTCACCCGCAAACCCTCGGGCGGACCGTACACCGGCGTCAGATGCTGCAGAATGTAGTTGGCCGTGCACAAGCCCTGAACGAACGGTCGCGGGTGCCCGAGTATCTTCGCAGCCACGCGAGTCGTATGCACCGGGTTGAGGTCGCCCGAAACCTTGCCGTAGCGCAGGCCCATGTCCTCGGGCACCTCGATTGAAATCCGCCGGGCCGCGTTGTTCAGCTGGGCCTCGCGGCTCGCGAGCGCCTGGAATTCCGCCGCATCGATATGCCCGTAACGCTTGGCCGCGCGCAGCCCTTCAACGTATTCCGGCTCGAGATTGAGAATCACGAAGAAGTCGCGACCGGTTCGAACTCGAAAGCCGGTCTCGTCGTAGACCCGCGACGCGCAGACCACTGCGACGCGGTCGTCGCGCAATGCGATGATGTCTTCGATCTGGCCGGCGAGCCGGTACGTCCGCCCGGGTTCCATCGGATGTCCCGTCGCCATACCCATCTCGCACTTCAGGTGCATGAGATTCTTGAAATTAACGCCGACGTCGCCCACGACGCGCATCAGCGCCATCGTTCCGACGGTCGTATGAAAGGTGAATGGCGTCGCCGGTTCGCTGCCCTCGAAGAGCTGGAACCAGCGACCATGCTCTTCGGGCGACAACGTAAAGGTGGTTTCGTACGCCGGAAAACGGCGATCGACGAGCAGCCTATGCTGCTTCAGTACATGCTTTAAGGCGGTCGTGTAGTAGGCGACCATGTACTGCCGCATCCGAGTCATGTCGGGCGCGTCGAGAAACACCTTCTCCGGCAGGTGATCGAGTTGCAACTCGTTCTTGATGGTAAAGGCCTGTCCGAGCCGGCGCGCGAGCTCGCGGTGAAGCGCCATGCCGAAGCGTGGAGTGCGGGCGAACAGAGTCTCCAACGTAACGGTGTCGAAGCGGAGCAGACGGCAGCCGCGCGCGGCGATGACGGTCGCAGTTCGAGGCGTGTTAAGCAGCGCGCCGACTTCTCCGACCAGGTCACCAGGCCGCACGACGTCAACCTCGACCGGATTCGTACCGTCGTAGCTATAGACACCGTGGCCTCGCCCGAGAGCAGGAGAAAAAACTCCCCCGCCAGAGTACCTTCGCGGACTATTGGATTGCCTGGAGGAACGTCGACGATAGCGGCTGCGGTCACCACCGCTCGTATGTCTGATGGATCGAGTGGTGCGAACAGGGGAATTGTCGCCAGCTGTTCCGCAATCGCCGATTCAGTGGCACCGTCGCGCGTCATGAGATCTCCCTGGTCTCGTCAGTCACACCGCCTGGAAATCCCTGCTTAACGTTGGTCGCGTGTATCACCCAATTTTCCGAACAACAAGTGAGCAGCAAGGCGTCTGCTTATCTCGCAACCGCATCCCGCCGTCCGCTGGATGATGCATCCGGGCTGATTCGCGCTTCGGCGCGTTTGATCCATCCGATCATGCCGAGCGCGCGAAATTGCTTGACGGCGGCATCGAGAAACGGCTGCGCCCGTTGAGCATCGCCGGCGGAGCCGCGCCGCAAATACATGAGCGCTTCATCGTAATCGGCGATCGCGCGCAGCGGTTGCCAACCCTGCTCATCCAGCACCTCGCGCGCTTCCTTGAACCAATCGGCGGCCTCCTCGTAACGTCCCTGTAGCGCGCATAGA
Source organism: Binataceae bacterium (SeqCode) (assembly GCA_052146355.1). Lineage (GTDB taxonomy): Bacteria > Desulfobacterota > Binatia > Binatales > Binataceae > JAFAHS01. Next base: position 1,803 of record JBKQNE010000012.1, read on the forward strand.
CGCGCCATCGACAGCCGGCCGTCGCGCATCGGGAAGCGGAAATCGGGACCGAGCACTTTCTCGCGAATATTCCGCTCGATCAGCTCCGCATATTCGGTCCGGTCGAGCAGCCACAGCGTCGAGGCGGCGTCGCAAGCCAGCAAAGTGTACCCAAGTCCCCAGGCCGCTCCCCGCGCAATCCCGTCCTGGAGCATTCCGAGCAACTGCATCGCCGGCTCAGCTCGGTCCTTTCGCGCCAGTGCCAAGGCCCTGGTCCCAAGGGAGGCGGCAGCCGTGAACTTGAACTCCGGCGGCGAATCGGCCATCAGTTGATCCAAACCAGGCACGGTAGCTATTTCGCGCCCGCCTCGATCAAGCGCGATGAGAAAGTCGGTTCGCACCGACATCAGGTTGAGCAGCGGTAACGACGGCCGGTTGATGCGCGCCGAAAACGCTATCGCACGATCGTAAGCGGCTTGCGCTTCCGTGAAATCGCCGAGCGCGTTATGACAGCGCGCCACGTGGGCCCACGCGTCCATCGCGAGCACGAGACGCCCACTGCGCTCGGCGTCAACGGCACGTTCCTGCCACATCGGCAGACTGCGGCGGCACTCGCCGGCGAGATGGAGCAGAGCGGTGCCGTCGCAATAGGGATCGCGAATGATTTCGTCGCGCGAGTCATAGGGATATTCGTCGATGCGCCACGCTTTTGCCTCTTCGGATGATATTCCTCTGAGAACCGCGCGCCGTTGGAGCCGCCGCTCCGAAGCGACGGTTGCGCCGGGATTGTCGGGCGCCGCGGCCTCGCAGCGAATCGTGTCGATCTCATCGAGACTTGCCCAGACAATATCGCGGCGCGAGCCGATGTGGCGAAGGCCTTCTTCTGCCATCACCCATGCGGAGCGCATCAGCCCGCCGCGCACCATCTGGCGGGCGGTGCTTTCACAATAATCGGCCGCGCTCTCCTCGCCTTCGACGCTCGCGATCAGCTTGACTGCCTTGAGCGCGACTTCGGCCGCCTCCTCGCCATCAAGCGTCCAGGTCATCGCCGCTCCGAGACGCGCGGTCAGGCGCGCCCGCCGGGAATCATTCTCCGGAATCAACTCCAGCGCGATGCGCAGGAACGCGGCGACCTCGTCATGCGCATATGCGGCTTCGGCATTGTCCGCCGCGGCGATCGCGTAGTCCGCGCCGCGCCCGGGGCCCGAGGCCGCAGCGCCGCGCCAGAATTGAAACGCCACTTCCGCGGCGTGATGCGCCGCACGCTCGCCCCATGCGCGTTCCATCTCCTCCGCGATCTTGCGATGCAGCCGGACGCGGCGCGCAGGATTCAATTCGGAGTACAGCGTGTTGCGAATGATCGCATGCTTGAAGTCGAAACTCTCGGAGTTGGAACCAGGCCGCAGCAGTTGTGCCTCCAATGCTTCGTCGATCGCGCCGAGCGCGACGCTCTCATCGAGTCCGGCCGCGGCGGCGGCGACTTCAAAGGAGAACGCGCCATTGAACGCGGAAGCCACGGAAAGTAACTGGTTGGCCTCCGTGGATAATCTCAGGAGTCGCCTGCCGATTACCTGGCGCACGCCTTCGGGAATTCCGAGTTCCTCGACGCTGAGCTTCGAGGCCCAGCCCTGGCCCTCGCGCAGGATCTTCCCTTCCTCCACCAGATGCAGAAGGACTTCGCGGATGAACAGCGGGTTGCCTTCAGTCGCTTCCTCCAGCGCCTTCACCAGAGCTTCTGGCGCGTCCTGGTCACCGACTATCCGGAGCAGGTCCTCGACGTCGTCGTTCTTGAGCCCTTCCAGCGGGAGATTCTCGAAATTCCGCAGCCTGCCGATGCCCGCGAGCGCGCCCGCAAGCGGGTGTTTCCGATCTACTTCAGCATCGCGATAGGCCCCGATCAGCAGGATCGAATTGGCTGGGACAAAATGCGCGACGTGACCCAGCATCGCCACCGAGCCGCGGTCTGCCCAGTGCAGATCGTCGAGCACAACGACCAGAGGAGCACGCTGCGAAGCCGCGATCAGAAATTGCGCAACTGCATCGAACACTCTGAACCGCTCCTCCTCTTTATCGAGGGGAGCAGGTTCGGCGATGTTGGGAACCAACTGCCGCAGCGCCGGCGCTACTCGCACGAGAATTGACGCGTGCTTTCCCAACCCCGCCGCCAATTCAACGGGTTCGACGTGACGCGCATAGTCGATGATAGCCTCGGCAAACGGGCCGTATGGCGCCTGCCATTCGCCCTCGTAGCAGGCACCGCGTATCAGTACGGCGTCACTTTGCGGCGCCAGATCCGCGAACTCTTCAATGGTGCGCGTCTTGCCGATTCCCGGTTCACCCCGAAGCATCGCAATCGAGCCGCGGCCGTTGCACGCTTCTTCGAGCTTGGCGGACAGGCGCTTCAGTTGCCCGGTTCGACCGACGAACGGCGTCCGGCTCAACATCACGGCCGGATCGTTGCGATCAAAGACCACCTCGCAGACGCTGACCGGCTCGGCAAGGCCCTTCAATTCGAGCTTGCCGAGATCGCGGAAGCCGAACGTCTGGCGGGACGCCAGCAATTCCGCGATCAACTTGCTACAGAGGATTTGCCCGCCCGCAGCGCGGTCGCACAGTCGGCGCGCGGTGACGACCGGGGTGCCAAAGTATCCGCCCTCGCGGCGCATAACCTCACCCAGGTGGATGCCGATTCGAATTTCGAACCGCGCCCCTGCGGCCAATCGGCGAGCCGTCTGCTGCATACCTATCGCGCAGCGCACTGCGTCGGCCGACGATGAGAAGGCGGCGAGCATCCCATCGCCCAGCCATTCCAGCTCCTCTCCGCCCGTTGCCACGACCGCTTCGGTCATGAAGCGATGATGGATTCGGAACAGTTGCTCGCCGGCCTCGTCGCCCGCCCGCTGCAGATGCTCGGCTGAGTTGACGAGGTCGGTGAAAAGCAGTGTTACTGTGTCTGACTGTCCCACGGCCGCTTCGCTCCGGACCGGCGGCGTGTCTCGATCACGCGCACTGAACCGAGTCCGAAATAACTTTCAGCGTCGCAAAATGCCGCTGACCTTATGAATCTCACGACGCCTGCCCGGGCCGAGATAGAGCTTCCCCCGAGACCAGGACGCCTTTCTTTTTTTCCAATATTTCCATCGTGTGCCGGTACCCGGCGTCGACGCTGAAATCGAACGCCTTCCAATCGAGCGTGCTGACCTGCGCAAGCGGCGGTTCGATCAACAAGTCTACCGCGCTGCTCAAGTCCTTGACGTGCACGCTACTGCTGATCGTCCCGGCGGCCATGAGCAATCTGACGATGTTGGGGGTGCCTCGGCGCGCATGGCCCAGCAACTGCCAGAGAGAACGATTATCGAGGTCATCGATCGTCGCTTTGAAGCCACGATCGCTCGAAGCGTCGACTGCTATGATCGGCCCGCGCCGCATTTCGCTCATGATATCGACGGGCAGGTTGTTCAGGCTCCCGCCGTCGACCAGAATGTCGGAGCCTTCGATCACCGGCGGAAGGACGCCCGGGATGGCCGTACTGGCACGCGTCGCCAGCCAGATGGGGCCGGTGCGATGAACCTTAAGCCGCCCGGTGGTGAGGTTGGCGGACACGCAGTAGAACAGACACGGGCAGTCTTCGACCTGCTGCTCGCCGAAATGTCGGCGAAACAGGCTGGTCGCTTTCCTCCCTCGCGCCAAAGCGATCAATGGGAATGTATAATCGCTAATGGGATTCGCATCGTGAAACGCAGCGCGCATCTTCTCGCGGAGAACTTGATCGTCCCATTCGAGCGCAGCCCCCCCGGCGATGATCGAGCCCATGCTGGCGCCACCGAAAAGGTCGACCTCGATTCCCGATTCGCGTAGCGCACGAATCACCCCAATGTGCGAAAGGCCGCGCGCGCCGCCGCCGGACAACACAAGGCCGGTCGCCCGCCCCGTGATCATTCGGGCCAGTCGCCGAAAATCGCGCGGGACCTCCGCGCGAACATGATGATGCTGGGCGGTATCGAAGAGCTTCAGCAGCGAGAGAGTCTGAGAAGGCGAAACCGAGGGATTGTCACGATACAAAACCAGCTCGACCGATGCTCTGCGCGGATTGTTCAGCGCGGCCTCGAACGTCGGCGGCATCCGCGACATCGGTCGCGTGGCATCGGTGAGCAGCACGACCCGATCCGCCTGGCGCAGACAAAGGCGGGTCCACCGCGACATCTCGAAGTCGGCCTCGTACAGGACCATGTCGTGGTCTTCCTCGAGCGCGTTGAACCATTCGATCGGCCGTTCGGCGGAGCTCTTGTCGATCACGCACGCCTTGAGTCCCAGCTGCTCAAATGCCTTGGCGAACGATCGAGCGAAACCGCGGGCGGCCATTTCACGGTCGAGCGGAAAAATCGCGACCGTGCTGGGAGCACCCGTCGAAGCAGCAAGTCGCGGCGGCTCCTTGAGGCGCCGGACAAGCAAGTCAGTAACGAACCGCAATGACTTCGGATGGTCGTCGATGAGCCTGTCAAAAGCCGGTTTCGAGAGGCGCACGAGTTCCGTATCCCGCAACGCCAACACGGTCGCCGATCGTGGGTCACCCGATAAGACCGCCATCTCGCCCACGGTCTCTCCCGCCGGCATCTGGCGTATCAGCACCTCTTTACCTTCGTCGTTGCGAAGGAACGCTCCCAGACGTCCGGAGAGCACCACGTATAGCGAGTCGTCTTTGTCGCCCTGGCGGAAAAGGAGCTGTCCGCCGGGCAGGCTGAACCAATCGCACTGAGCCGCGATCGCTTCTAAGAGTTGACGTTCGATTCCGTGGAGGAGCGGCAGGGCAGCGAGCTTTTCGATGAGGCCGGCGTCTAGCCCGACCTGACAACCGCTGGTCCCAGGGTGACTGTCGCCATTTTGATATTGAGTCACACTCATGCTGCGTTCCGGAAGTAAGCTCGCCGATACCCCCCACTCGCCGGCTTACCGACTGTCGACTCTTTGAGGTTTCCGGAATCGATAGGGAGATTGCCCTGCGACAGTCTAGGGTTAATTTAATATAATAGGGAGACATGGGCGTCAAGTCTGATGAAATGAGACTAGGTTTCACCAACTGAGATAATCAGATGTCACTTGTAGCGGTTTGTGATAGGTAAATCTTAACGAGCGGTCTGTGGACAACTACCATCGTCTTGTATTTCGCAACGTTACTTGAAGTCCGCGCACCCTTTGAGCAGAAAACAAATTGTCAGCCTCATCGCTCCCCGTCTACTACGATTCTGCCACCCCGCAGAGCGCTCTCTCTAGGAAGGAGCAACCAGCAGTGAGTTTCGCCACCCCGCGTGGACCACGAATATGCCTGAAAGCTATTCCGGGGCTGTTGTTGCTGGTAGCTGGTGCGATGGTGGGCGCGCTCGGATGCGGCGACGACAGCAGGCCGCCGCAGCCTCGGATCGCAGTTACCGTTCTGACAGTTAGTGAAGCAGAGGAATCCAATTCCGGCGCCTACACCGCCAGTTTCGAGCCCTATCAACAGACCGCCCTCGCGTTTCAGGTCAGCGGCTACGTGGATTTCATCAAACAGGTCCCCGGAGCCGATGGACGCACGCGCGACCTCCAGGGAGGCGACTTGGTCAAGGCACACGAACTGCTGGCGACCGTAAAGTCCGATACCTATGAAGCGCAGGTGAATCAGGCCGCATCGGCCCTGGCAGGAGCGCAGGCGGTTTATGAAAAAACCAGGCGCGACTTCGATCGGGATTCGCAACTAGTCAACCAGCATATCATCGCACGTGCCGACTACGACCTTTCCGTCGAGCAGTACCAGTCCGCCAAATCGCGGGTCGCGCAGTTGGAAGCCGCTTTGAAGCAAGCCCAGATCAATCTGGACTATTGCAAACTCACCTCCCCAATGGACGGCGTGGTACTCGGGCGCGACATAGAAATCGGCTCGCTCGCCGAGCCCAGCACGGTGGCTTTTCAAGTCGCCGACACTTCCGACATGAAGGCGGTCTTTGGCTGCTCCGACATCCAGGTAGGTCAGCTAAAACAGGGCCAGTTGCTGATAATCACCACCGAGGCGATGCCCGGAGTTCAATTGGTCGGCACGATCACGCGAATCGCGCCGAACGCCGATCCGGCCACGCGCATTTTCGACGTCGAAATAACCGTCCCTAACAAAGACGGCAGAATACGCACGAGCACGATCGCATCGCTGAAAATCGCCGGTGCGACGGCGCCGTTCAGCACCGACGCGATGCTGCCTCTCAACGCAATCGTCCGCCCGCCGGACGATCAAAAAGATTTCGCGGTGTATGTGGTTGAGGAGAAGGCCGGCGAGACTCTCGCCCATCTGCGCAAGGTCCGCCTGGGCCAAATCGCTGGTAACGAAATCACGGTCCTGTCGGGCGCGCAGATAGGGGACCGGGTAATCGTGCGGGGCGCGACGATGGTGACCGAAGGCGCCGGCGTCACGATAATTCCCTGATGGCGCATCGTAGCGACACCGAACTCATCGCCACGACGCACAACGTGGCGCGCTTTTTCGTCGAGAACCGGGCCATCTCGTGGGTATTGCTGATCGGCGTGATGGCCTGGGGCGCCCTTGCCTATGCACGGATGCCCAAGCGCAAAGACCCCGACATCCCGGTTCGTCAGGCGGTTGCGATCTGCCCCTGGCCCGGTGTCCGCGCCGAGAAGATCGAGCAGATGGTGACGCGGAAAATTGAGGGAAAGATTGCCGAGAATTCGAGCATCCACCCTGCCGGCCCCAGCACCGATTACGGCATCCGGTCCGTCACGCTCGATGGCGTGGCATTCATCTATGTTCAGCTGAGCGAGAAAGTCACCGACTCGGAGAAGCAATTCAGCGACATAAATCTGAAGCTCAACAGCATCAACGATCTCCCGAGCGGGGCCGGGCCCATCCAGTTCCAGAGCGATTTCGGCGACACCGCGGCTCTATTGCTCACCGTTGCAAGCCCCAAGGTGGGTGGCGTGGAACTCGCCTTGCGCGCCCGGGAAATCCGCGCGGCGATCGAACGGGCGCGTGAGATGGCGGGCGCGGATGCAAGCAAATCGCGCGTTTCGCTGGTGACATTGTTCCCGGAGGCGATCGGCACCGACAACGTCGTGCGCGCCCGCGATGGGCTCGATCGCTACCTGGATGCTCGTGGCTTCGCGCACGATATTCGTCCGATCGAGGGAAACGGTTTCGCCGGCCTGGACGCGGCGGTCGCTCCGGGTGTCGATCTTCGGCAAATCGCGCGTAAGTTCATTTCCGATCATGTCGGCACCTCCGTGTTCCCGATGGTGAATCCCGACGCGTGGGCTCCTGTGCTTATTCGCGACCCCGCTGATACGGAATCGGCATTGGATGCGGCGGCGGGTGACAAGTACACCTACCGCCAGCTCGAGCGTTACACCGATCTCATCCAGCGCGCCTTGCAGACCCTGCCGGACGTGGAAAAGGTTTCACGATCTGGCGTGCTGCCCGAATGGGTGCAACTCGCCTACTCGCAACGGCGCCTCGCGTCCTACGGCGTGCAGCCCGCGCGGCTCGCGCAGATACTCGCAGACCGAAACATCACCCGGGCCGGCGGAACGATCAATGCCGGCGGCACCGACGTGACTGTGCATCCGAGCGGGGAGTTTACCAGCGCCTCCGAAATTGGCGACGTCATTATCCAGACCTCGCCGTCAGGCACGCCGCTCTACCTGCGCGATCTCGCCGAAGTTCTGCGCGGCTACCAGAACCCGCCGCAGCTGCTCAATTTTTACAGCTCGCGTGACGCGCACGGGCGATGGGATCGCGACCGCGCAATTACGCTCGCGGTCTTCATGCGTTCCGGCCAACAGATCGGCGCATTTGGAGACGCCGTCAGTCAGGCGCTCGCCGGGCTCAGAAACAGGCTCCCCGAAGACCTGATAATCGCTCGAACTTCCGACCAGCCGCGCCAGGTGCGCGAGAACCTCGACCTGCTAATGGACGCGCTGTACGAAGCGATCGTTCTCGTGGTCCTCGTCGCCTTGGTCGGCTTCTGGGAATGGCGCTCGGCGCTGCTGATCGCGCTTGCGATTCCGATCACGCTCGCGATGACCTTCGGCGCGATGTATGCGCTCGGCATCGACTTGCAGCAAGTGTCGATCGCCACGCTCATCATCGCGCTCGGGTTGCTCGTCGACGATCCCGTGGTCGCCGGCGACGCCATCAAGCATGAACTTGGGATGGGGCGCCCCGCGGCGATTGCGGCATGGCTCGGTCCGACCAAGCTGGAACGTGCGATCCTGTTCGCGACCATTACCAACATCGTCGCCTACCTGCCTTTCCTGATGCTGAGCGGCGATACGGGAAAGTTCCTCTACAGCCTGCCGGTCGTGATGACCTGCGCGCTGGTGGCGTCGCGAATCGTCTCGATGACTTTCATTCCCCAGTTGGGCTACTACCTGATGCGTCCGGGCAAACCGCTCCCGCCGATCGAGTATCGCCGCACGCACGGAGTCACCGGGCTCTACTATAAACTCGGGCACTACGCGCTCGAACATCGCAAGGCATTCGTCGCATGCTCTCTGGTGTTTCTCGCCGGCGGGGTCTTCATCGGCAAACAACTGGGCCAGGCGTTTTTCCCCGAGGATGTGCAGTACCTTTCATATATCGATGTATGGCTGGGTAACGGCGCCGCTATTTCGAGTACAAATACCGCGGCAACCGAGGCCGAACTGGTCGTCCGCCGCGTAGCAGCACAATACGGCCGCGATCATCCCGGGTCTGACGGCAAGCCGCGCGCGATCCTGAAATCGATTACCAGCTTCGTGGGCGGCGGCGGTCCGCGCTTCTGGATGTCCGCGCCTTCGGAATCTCAGCAGAGCAACTACGCACAATTGATTCTCGAGATCGACGACAAGAAAGACATGCCGAAGCTGGTCGGACCGCTGCAAACCGCGCTCGCCGAGTCGGTTCCCGGCGCCTACTTCGACGTGCGGCAGTTGCTGACCAACCCCGTCCGGTATCCGATCGAGATTCACGTCTTCGGCCAGGCCGACGTCGATCCCGCGCAAGAAGAAGCGGACATCGACACGCTGCGAAGCATTACCAATCAGATCGCTGCAATCCTGCGGTCGATTCCAGGCGCGCAAAACGTTCGCACTGACTGGATGGAACAGAGTCCCACCGTGGAGCTGCCAATCAATCCCGACCGCGCCAACGTGGCGGGCATCACCAACGCCGATATAGCGCGATCCGCGGCGGCCGGGCTTAGCGGATGGCAGGTCGGAACGCTGCTCGATGGTGATTTGCACATCCCGATTGTCGCGCGCCTCAGGCAGGAAGAGCGCGCGGAGCTGGCGGATGTATCCAACCTCTATGTTTATCCCCTCAAAGGCAGCGGTCCCGTGCCTCTAAATTCTCTCGCGCCGGTGACGTTCCAGATGAGCCAGGAACGAATCATCCGCCGCGATCACTTTCGAACCATGACCGTAACTGCCTTCCCGGCCGGGGGCATGCTGTCGTCGGACATCATGAAGCAGGCGGTACCGCGCATCGATGCTCTCCGCGCGCAGCTTCCTCCCAGCTACCGCATCGTAATCGGCGGCGAGCAGTCCAAGCAGGAACAGGGGTTCAGCGAATTGACTGTAGTGCTGGCGGTATCGGTGACGCTGATTTTCATCGCCCTGGTCCTGCAATTCAACAATCTCGTGAAACCATGGCTGATATTTACCGCGGTGCCGTATGGGATCGTCGGCGCTCTGGGGGCGTTATGGATAACGGGCACCCCGTTCGACTTCATGGCATTCCTCGGCGTCGCAAGCCTGGTCGGCGTCATCGTAAGCCACGTCATCGTCCTGTTCGAGTTCATCGAGGAACGGCAGGAACTCGGCGAGGAACTCATCCAGGGGCTGCTCGATGCCGGAATTGAACGATTGCGTCCCGTGATGGTGACGGTCGGCGCAACGCTGCTGGCGTTATTGCCGTTGGCTCTTCACGGCGGACCGTTGTGGCGCCCGCTGTGCTTCGCACAGATCGGAGGACTGAGTCTTGCGACTGTAATCGAGCTGGTGTTGGTGAAATCGTTCTACACGATCTTCGTGGCTGACTTGGGAATCCTGAATTGGGGGCCGCGAGGGCATCAAGTGTCCACGCAGACTATAGATTTGAGTCTCTGATGCGCAGCGGCAACATTCGACGTTGGAAGCTTCGCGCTATGTGAGGCTGCAATGATGCAATCCGCAACCGTGACTCTGCTGTTCACCGACCTCGTGAATTCCACCGAGCACCTGCAGCGCGCCGGCGATGAGGCCGGGCAGCGTTTGTTCCGCACCCACCATAAGCTCATCGCCGATGCGATCGGCGCCGGCGGTGGAGAGGAGTTGGAATGGTTGGGTGACGGTGTGCTTGCGGGATTTTCTTCTTCCGCCGATGCGGTGCGGTGCGCGATCCAGATTCAACAGACGGCACGCAACCCGGCCGGAAATAGCCGATTCGAGATTCGCATCGGGATCCACGTTGGCGAACCACTGCGCCGCCAGGGTGGCTACTTCGGCACGCCGGTGATAACGGCGCGCCGGCTCTGTGATCGCGCGCAAGCGGGACAGATTCTCTGCAGCAAGCTGATCGCAGAGCTGTTGTCATCGCGGCAAGCGTTCGCCTTCAAGGATATCGGCGAGCTTGTGCTCAAGGGTTTGGCCGCGCCCGTAAGCGCCTGCGAGGTCGTCTACGAACGCAATGATCCTGTCGCGCTCCTCAATCGCACGCCGTTCGTCGGTCGAGCCCATCAGATAAAGCGCCTGTTGGCGAAGCTCGAAGTCGTATGCAACGGACTTGGCTCGGTGGCGATGCTCCTGGGCGAGCCCGGTATCGGCAAAACCCGCACGCTGGAGGAGTTCACCGACCTGGCGCGCCAGCACGGGGCGACAGTGCTCCGCGGCGCCTGTTACGACGGTGAATTTCAGCCGCCGTACGGTCCTTTCGCGGAAGTGATCCTGGATTACGCTCGAATAGCTTCCGCCGACGATCTCCGGACGATTTTGGCGCAGAGTGCGCCAACTATCGCGCGCATCGCTCCCGCCCTCAGGCGCCACCTGGGAGATATTCCGGAACCGCCGCCGCTGGACAAGGAAGAGGAGCGCTTCCGGCTATTAGATGCGGTGTCGCAATCCCTGATTGCGTTGTCGCGGACCGCGCCGCTGGTGCTGATCCTCGATGATCTTCACTGGGCCGATCGCGGCACCGTCGCGATGCTGGGGCACGTCGCGCACTTCGTCTCTTCCAACCCCATCTTGCTGGTCGGTGCTTATCGCGACGGCGAGGTGGGCCGGCGGCATCCGCTGGCCGGCGCACTCGCGGCCATCAGGCGGCTGCGCGACTTCGAGAGCATCACGCTAAAAGGACTGGATGGCGGCGAAGTGGCGGAGTTGCTCGGCATGATCGGCGATCAGGACGCGCCGGCGGCGCTGGTCAAAGCGATCAGCGCGGAGACCGACGGCAATCCCTTTTTCATCCGAGAGGTGCTGCTGCATCTGATGGAGGAGGGAAAGATTCTGCGCGATGGAAAAGGCTGGACCTCGCAGGTCAGCATCGATGCCCTCGGCATCCCGGAAGGAGTCCGCGAAGTAATCAGCCGCAGAATTCTGCGGCTCTCCGATGAAGCCCGCAGCTTGCTGTCGGTCGGCGCCGCATTCAACGGCGCGTTCTCATTTGATGTCGCCGCCGCAGTAGCGGGAATTGATGAAAGCACGGCGCTGGGCGCCGCTGACGAGGCGCTCGACGCGCAACTACTGCGTCCCGGCGCGGACTCCGAGACTTTCGAGTTCACCCACGCACTCATCCGTCACACGTTGTATTCGGAGCTGAATCCCACGCGCCGCGTCAGGCTCCATCGCCAGATCGCTGAGACGATGGAACGGCAGTGGGGCGAGCTGGCGAGCGAACACGCCGCCGAAGTGGCGTATCAATTTTGGCGGGGCGCCGCCGCGTCCGGCGCGGCGCGCGGGGCCGACTACGCGGTTGCGGCCGCGGCCAATGCCGAAAAAGCATACGCACACGATGAAATGGCGGTCTTTCTTCGTATCGCCCTCGAATTGTTGCCCCGCAACGACCCGAAACGCCGCGAGCTCTTGCAAGGGCTTGGGCTCGCGTTGACCTGGACTCTCGATGCCCCGGAGGCTCTGAAAGTCACGCGCGAAGCCGCCGCACTGATTGCGTCCACTGAAGGTTCAGCCGCCACCGCCGACTATTTTGAACAGGCCGCGCGCGCCATGAATTCGGCCGGCCTGGTGCGTGGCGCATGGGAACTCGCCACAGAGGGGCTACAACTCATCGGAGACCGCCGGGACATCACGTGGGCCAGCCTGGCCGAGCTGGATCGCCATCGTCAGGAAGCCGATGACCCGCACAATCCCGGTATCAGGCTCGATTCCGCCGGCTCGCGCGAATGGCGCGCTGCGCTTAAGGAGATGCCCTCGGATGAGATCCTCGGCCATGGAATCGAAATACCATTCGACTCGCGCGACGAGATACTGCGCCATCCGAGCGCGTCGCCGCTCGCATTGACTCTCCTCGCCGGCGAATTTCTGCGTAGCCTTCCACTCTGGGAACAGGAAGCGAGCGACGCGGAACGTAAAGGCCGGATCGCCGTGGCGATGTACGCATGGGCCAATGTCGCGCGCTGTCACGTGGCATTGGGCGACTTCGCCGCCGCTCACGCTACCTACGACAGAGCGCTCGGCCTCTGTGCGCGCACGGTGGAACGCTCGATACAACTCCTGAGCGTTTACTCCGTGAAGCAGGACCTGCTCATTGCGCTCAACACCGGTTGGGAGGAAATGCGCCAGGACGAGGACGCTAAAATGATCCTCAGCCACCCCACCAACGAGACGCGGTTTGCCTTCGCGGGCATCAATTCCACCGCGGCCTATGTATTCGCCCAGCTTGGCCAGCCCGAAACCGCGTTGCAATGGCTCGCGACGCTGCCTCCGGCGCTCGAAGCGGGCGCGGCGTGGTTTCCAATCTACACCATGGTGGCCTGCAACGCGGCGTCGACGCTATGGCTTCTCGGTCGCGCCGATCACGCTGAATGCATCGAGCGAAATATTCGTGAGAAGGTCCTCAAACGCGATTTTCGAACTCCGATGCGTGACAGCCGTTTGTCGCTTGCGCGCCTGTGCGCGCTCCAGCGGCGCTACGACGAAGCCGCCGAGTGGTTCACCCGATCGCGTGAAGTCCTTGATGAACAAGGTGCGCGGCCGCTGCGCGCGATCGCCGACTATGATCAAGCGCTGATGTACCAGCGCCGCGGCGCACCGGGTGATTACGAACGCGCGCGGCCGTTCCTCCATATTGCCTCACAGCAATTTCGGGCGCTCGGCATGACCGGATGGCTCAACCGAGCAGAGCAAAACGCACCTTCAGGCTAGTATCCGCGCGTTCTCGACGTGAACCGACCCGGAAGGAGATGCCAGGTTGGCCTGCATGAGAGCGTCGCGTCGATCGCACGTGATGATTTCGACCTGCCGGGATTCTGGTTGACCTCCTCGAGCACTACTATGCCGCCATCGGAGAAGCGGTGAGCGAATTTGGCGGCATCATCAAGGACTACTCCGGCGATGGCGTCCTGGTTTTGGTTGGTGCTCCCGTGCCGTATCCGGACCACGCGCGGCGCGCCGTCTCTATCGCATTCAAGATTCGCGAACGTGTGACGGAGCTTCTCTCTTCCTGGCAGAACCTGGGGTACGAGCTAAAAGTAGGCTTGGTCCTGGCGAGCGGATATGTGACCGTGGGCGCAATCGGCGGCGCGGAGCGGCTCGAATACGTAGCGGTTGGCCCAGCCGTCAACCTTGCATCGCGCTTGTGCGAACGTTCCATCGATTCGATTCTCGTCGATCAGCGCGCCGTCACTCTGATTGGAAATGGTGATCATGCCTTTCGTTTCGAGCCACTGGGATCCGCCGAGCTTAAGGGCTTTTCTCACCGGGTGAAGGTTTTCGAGCTGGTCGCGACCAACGGCTTGGCTGTGGGACCGTAGCACTGCTCTCAAGTCCGAACGGTGGTGTCGGTCTGAAGTTTGGCTGATAAAGCGCACCCTTGGCGCGCATTGCCACGCTTTATTATGCTAGGATAGTTTAAGAATGGCCACGGACGTTGCCACCACACCCTACGATCATGTTCTGCCCCGCATCAGTGTGTTGGTGGCGCGCGGGCTGCTGTACCTCATCGCCGCGATTCTGATCGTCGGACTCACGTGGGCGTCGATAACGCGCGTCAACGTTGTCGTCCGGGCCGATGGCCGTCTCGTGCCGCAGTCCGAGCCAGTACGGCTTTCGGTGCCGCAGGGCGGAATCGTATCGAAGGTGCTGGTGGACGTCGGCGCCAAGGTGATCGCGGGACAGCCGATCCTGGAGATCGATCCGTTTCGCGAAGCCGCTGACGCCGCCGCCGATCGTCATGAGCTGGAGCAGGCAAAGGCCGAATCGGCGCGCTACACCGAGAATGCGAGCATGCTCGAGGCCGCGACCGTCAACCTCGGCCAGGAGCTCGGCAACGAGCGCCAGGTGCTGAAGCTGATGTCGGCGCAGGCCGACGAGCTGCGCGAAGGTTTCGATGGCGGCGCGGTATCGCTGTTCGAACTGCAAGCCAAGGAGCGCGATGTCGCCGAGACTCAGGCGCGTATCTCTCAGCTCACCTCGGATCTTACGCGGTCGGAGGCTGAGAGCCGTCAGAACGGCAGGATGGAGACCGAGACCGCGCAGAAGATCAAGGAACTCGAGATCAAACTCTCGCGCGATGTCGAGGTGACGCAGAAGACCGTGCTCGCCGCGCCGACCGCAGGAGTCGTAACCACGATCGGATCGGTGCGCCCGGGCCGCTATCTCGCTGCCAACGACATAGCCGCCACCATCAATCCTGCCGACGAGCCGCTCCTCGCCGAGATCTGGATACCCAACGATTCGATGCGCCGCGTGAAACCGCCGCTGCCGGTGCGGATGAAGTTGAAGGCCTATCCTTACCAGCAGTTCGGCCTGCTGCCCGGTACGCTCGTGTCGGTTGATCCGGACGCCGACCAATCCGGTGCGTATCGCGCGTGGATCAAGCCGGATCGGCTCACGTTGACCGGCGCTCACGGCGCCGAGACGCTCGGCCCCGGCCTCGCACTCACCGCCGAAATCGTCGTCGATCACCGCACCGTTCTGGATGTGATCCTCGACCCGATTCGGCGCGTCAGGCGAGGCTTCTCGATCGCGGAATGAATCGCGCGAGGTTACTCAACGAATTTTAGCGGGTCGCGATTCAACTCTGCTTCGATCAACTGCTCGAACATCTCTGTACGGACTTGCTCGCGTAACTGCTCGTCAAGCTCGGCCTCGATGCGGCTGCGCAACACAAAGACTTCGTGTCGGCCGTCATCATTCTCGACGGGGCCGGCCAGCTCTCCCGCATCGCAGGAAAACAGCAGCGCCGCGATTTCCTCCGGCGCTTCGCGCCGCGTGAATTTGCGCCGCTCTCCGTCGGCTGCCGCTGTCTCCTTCTCGCGCACCGCGAGGATGAACTCCCGGGCCTGGCCTGCAGTCGCAAACTCGAAGACCTCGACCTCGGCAATCGCGTAGTCGTAACGGTCCGCGCCGAATCGATCCTCGACCGCGGCGTCGGTAATCAGCTTCGCTCGCACGCGTTGAGCGAGTGTGCTCTCGCGCACGTATTCGCGTACCGCGTCACCCCGCAGCCGCATTGATTTCAGCCAGACTGCGATCTGCGCCTCCTCAAAGAGATCGCGATCCGTATAGAACGCGGCCAGGGCATCATCGAGCTCGTCGTCCGAAAGCGTGATCCCGCGCTTCGTCGCGACCGCGACCGCGATCTTCCGCGCCAGGAGATCATCGACGAATTCACTGCCGCCACCCAATTTCAATTCGAGCAGGACAGCGTCGCCGTCAATCGTCACACCGCCGCCTTTGATCCATCCGCCCTGCGCTTTCTTTTCGTCCTCAGCCATCGTTGTCGGCACCGCCGAAATTTCCTGAAAATTACTGCTCCGTGAAGGACTGCCCCGTTAACTCAAGATATAGCGTCTTAACGTCGATTTGACCAATAAGGATAAATCAGGCACAAGTGATTGTAGTGGATATCGATCAGCGGTGCTCAATTCTTGAGTTGGCGAGTCCGTTCACTCTGCTCAGCCGCCACGAGCAGGAACGCTTCGCCGCGAGAATGACTGAGTGCTTTCTCCGCACCGGAGACACGCTCTTCGAGCGTGGCGACCCCGGCGACGCTTTCTATGTCGTCGCTTCGGGCCGCGCGCGGGTCATCGGTCAGGATTCGGCCGGGCGAGAGATTTCCCTCTCGGTGCTCAAGCGCGGCGAACATTTCGGCGAGATCGCGCTGCTGTCGGAGGTGCCGCGCACCGCGACCGTCCGCGCGGCGGAAGATCTCGTCCTGTTGCGCCTGGACCGGCGCGATTTCCTGAATTTCCTCGCTGAGCATCCGCACGTTCGAGTCGCCCTCGAGCGCTATCTGAAAGATTTTAGCATGCGCGATTTCCTGCGCCAGTTCACGGCGCTGTCGGCGGTTCCGGCCGCCCTGCTGCGCCAGGTGATCGAGCAACTCGAAGAGCGAACCGTCGCGCCCGGCACCATCGTCGCGCACGAGGGCGAGCCCGCCAACTCCTTCTTCATCGTGCGCGAGGGGATGTTGCAGGCAGTCAGGCGTGAGAATGGCGCCGAGCGCGTGGTCAACGCCATCGGGCCGGGTGAGTTCTTCGGCGAATTCGCGCTTGCAAATGGAACCGCGCGCACGGCCACGGTGATCGCTCGTTCGGAGACCAAGCTCTACGCGCTGTCGCGCTCGGCGTTTGAAAAAATTGTCGAAGGCTCGCCTGAGTTTCGCAATCGTATCGAACACGTCGCTTCTTCTTACACGCGCCGCGCTGCTCCGGTCGAACCGCCGCCGAACGCGATCGCCGAATTTGGCGCGGAAGACTCCAAAGCCCAGGAAGATCCCGCGGCGCGGTTAGCGTCGCCGCAGCCGGGCTGGCGCCGATTCCTGCGCGCGTATCCCTTCGTCGATCAGCACGACGAGACCGATTGCGGCGCGGCCTGCCTTGCGATGATCACGAAGTTTTACGGCGTTCCGGTAGGCGTCGCGCGGCTGCGCGATCTCGCCAACACCGACCAGGACGGCGCGTCGATGTGGTCGATGGCGCAGGCGGCAGAGACGATCGGATTTCACGCGCGGGGCTTGCAGCTTTCCTACGAGGCGCTCACCGAAATCCTCACGCCCGCGATCGTTCTGTGGGAGGGCTTTCACTTCATCGTCCTTTACGAGACGGGCGATCGCCACGTCATCGTCGGCGATCCCGGCATCGGGATACGCAAGCTTCCGCTCGACGAATTCCGCCGCAAATGGAGCGGGCGCGCACTTGAAGTAACGCCAACCGATCGGCTGAAACACACCAAGCCGGTGCGGCATTCCTATCGCCGCTTCACCGCCATCCTCCAGCCCTATCGCGGGTTGATGGTGGAAGTCTTCGCGGCGTCCATGGTGCTCAACCTGTTCGGACTGGCGGTGCCGCTTTTCACCCAGGTGATCATCGACCGCGTCGTGGGCCAGCATGCGGCCGACCTGCTGAACCTGCTGCTCGTCGGAATGCTGTTCGTGGCCGTATTCCAGGCCGCGACTAACGGTCTGCGCCGCTTGCTCCTGATTCATATCGCGACCCACGCCGATGTCCGGCTGCTCGCCGATTTCCTGCGCCACGTGATGAGCCTGCCGATGCGCTTTTTCGATCTGCGCCGGGTTGGCGACCTCGTCTCGCGCATCGATGAAAACGAGAAAATCCGCACTGCGATGGTCGGGACGATTCCGGGGCTGGCGCTGGATGTGTCGCTCGCGTTCGGCTATCTCGGCTTCCTGGCCTACTACAATCCGAAGTTGGCGCTGCTCGTCGCCGCGATGATTCCGGCCTTTGTGCTGCTGACGCTTTTGTTCACTCCGGCCATCAGGCGCAACCGCAAGGAATGGTTCGCCAAGCACGCCGAGCAATGGTCCTACCTGATCGAATCGCTCACCGGGATCGCGACCGTCAAGACCATGGCCGTCGAAGCGCCGGTGCGATGGCGATGGGAGAGCTTGTTCGTCGAGTCCGTCATCTTAGGCCGCCGCGAAGCGCATCTCGAGAGCGCTTACTCGACCGGCGCCAACCTGCTCTCGACCCTGGCCTCGGTGCTGATGCTCTGGTTCGGTGCACGGCTGGTGCTGGCCGACCAAATGACTATCGGGCAACTGATCGCGTTCACCGTGCTGGCGGGAAATTTGATCCAGCCGATCATGCGGTTAAGCGACTCCTGGGCCGGGCTTCAGGACGTGCGCAATGCCGTGCAGCGGCTAAACGACATTTTCGACGCCACCCCCGAGGAGAGCGATTCACGCACGCTGCTCACGCTGGCGCGGCTCGAAGGCGAGATTCGCTTCGAAAACGTGTCGTTTCGTTATACCCCCGGGCAGGATCGCCCGACGCTCGCCAATCTTTCGTTCGACATCAGGCCCGGCGAGAAAATCGCGGTGGTCGGAAGATCGGGTTCGGGGAAGACCACGCTGGCAAAACTGATCCTCGGACTCTATTCTCCGTCGGAAGGAAGGGTCTTCATCGACGGCCACGATTTGAAGGCCGTTTCCCGCCGCAACTTGCGCCGGCGCATCGGCGTTGTGCCGCAGGACGTGTTTCTCTTCAGCGGGACGGTTCGCGAGAATATCGCGCTCGGCGATCCCGATACGCCCTTCGAACGCGTGGTCGCCGCCGCCCGCCTGGCGGGGGCGCATGACTTCATCAGCGAGATGGCGCTCGGGTACGACACCAAGGTCGGCGAGCGCGGAATGACGATATCGGGGGGCCAGCGCCAGAGAATCGCGCTCGCGCGCGCGTTGCTGCGTGATCCCGACGTACTGGTTCTTGACGAAGCGACAAGCGCACTTGACGTGGAGTCAGAGCGCGCGATCCAGGCGAATCTCGATGGCGCCTGTCGCGGCCGCACCACGATCGTAATCGCGCATCGATTGTCGACGGTGCGCAACGCGGACCGAATCATCGTGATCGATCGCGGCGCGATCGTCGAGATGGGAACTCACGCAAATTTGCTCGAAAAAGGCGGACTCTACGCCCATTTGGTAGGGCAGCAATTGAGTTTGTAACAACCGCGACAGTGCGTTATAAGAGTCTTTAGCCAAAGAGAACGTGTTGGCGAAAAAAACACGAATCCAGGGCCGGCGCAAAGCGCAGGGCTCTCTAAAAAGAATGGCGCAAAGACGCCGGAGGTAACTGATGGCAACCGCGAAGAAAAAGTCCTCGAAGAAACTGACCACCAAGCAGATGAAAAAGACCAAGGGAGGGCTCAGCGCCTCCGCAACGTCGGTGGGCAGCCTGCCCAAAGCAAAAATGATCACTTCATAGTCTACTCATCTTCCGAAAGCTTGGTCGTCCGAGCCAGCTCTGTGCCATGCAGAGCTGGCTCGTGACTTTTTGGGGGCGGATGCTGCACGGTTCTCCGCGACCTTTTGCCCCAATCAGGCACTTGATTCCATATGCGAAGGTCGGCGTTGCCGAAAATAGCGACCCGGCACGATCGCGTTCGCGCATCGATTGTTGACGGCGCCCGATGCGGTTCGAATCATCGTGATCGATCGCGGCGTGATCCGCGGTGGGAGCCCATGCGAATCTGCTCTAAAGAGGCGGAATATACGCCAATTCGGTAGAGCAGCAATTGAGTTTGCAACAACCGCGACAGTCTATTATAAGAGGTGTTAGCTGAGAATAACTCACTAGAGAAAACACCGGGGAACCAGAGCCATGCAAAGCACATGGCTCTTTAAAAAAGGCGCAAAGACGCCGGAGGTGAATAATGGCAACCGAAGCGAAAAAGTCCGAGAAGGAACTGACCACCAAGCAGATGAAGGACATCAAGGGAGGGCTCGCATCCGCCAAATCTTTTGAGTCCTCCGCGGTCGAATCCGTCGACGCGACGGTCCTCAAACCGGTCTCTACCACCAACCCCATCTCAACCAAGTAGCAGTCGAGTTCGTCTTCCCAAAGCTTGGTTGTATCTCCGGGCCAGCTCTGCGCAATGCAGAGCTGGCTCGTGAGTTTTGCGGCCGGCAGCGCTGCGTTGTTCTGCGCAAACTCCTCCTCGGTCCGGCACTTGGATTCAATCTGCACCTCGAGCGCGAAGCCGTCGTCGCGGAAATTCCGGCCGGGCGCACTCGCAGTCGCGCATCGAGTGTGCGCAAGGCGATTCGAATTATCGTGATCGGTGATCGTCCGATACGGAAACCCACACGAATTTGCTCCAAAGGGGCGGACTTTACGCCCGGTCGGTAGAGCAAAATTGATTGTATCAACCGCGACAGTCTATTATGGGATGGTTTAGCTAAAGAAATCATACTAGAGCAAAGAACAGGAAATCTGAGCCGTGCAAAGCACATGGCTCCTAAAAAAGGCGCAGAGATGCCGGAGGTGACTGATGGCAACTACGAAGAAAGGATCCGCGAAGAAACTGACCACCAAGCAGATGAAGAAGACCAAGGGAGGGATCAAACTCCAAACGTCCGTGGGTAGCTTGGCATCATCCGCGGCGAACTCCGCGATGAGTTCATAGTCGACTGATCTCCCCCGAGCTTGGTTGTATCTCCGAGCCAGCTTTGCGCAATGCAGAGCTGGCTTGTGAGTTTATGCAGCAGCGCACGCTGCACGATTCGATTCCTCGATCCGGCACTTTGGATTCCATCTGCGCCTCGAAGGGCGAAGTCGTTGTCGAGGAATTAGCGGCCAGGTCCGATTCGTGCGCGACTACTGTGAATCTGCTTTGGTCGTTATCGCGCATCGAGTGTCGACGGTGCGCGATGCGGACCGAATCATCGTGATTGATCATCGAGATGGGAACTTGCGCGAATTTGCTCTAAACAGGCGGACTTTACGCTCATTTAGTAGGGAGCGATTGAGTTTGTATCAGTCGCGAAAGTTTATTATGGGAATGTTTGACTAAGTTTGGCTAAGAAGAGCATGTCAGAGCGAAAGACAAATCCGGTGCCGCGCAAAGCGAAGGCTCCCTAAACACGGCGCATACGCCGGAGGTGACTCGATGGCAACCGCGAAGAAAAAGAGTGCGAGGACCGCGAAGAAGATGACCACCAGGCAAATGAAGAAGACCAGAGGCGGGGTCAGGGAGTTAAGAGAAGAAAAGGGTATAGCAGATCGCTTCGAACATCTGCCGACAGATTAGCTACGCCGGCGGAGGAAGCACTGGACGCCGTATCGAGAGATCTGTCCCTCGGACGAGAAGATGCGCTTCATCGCGGCGGTGTTGGAGGGCGAGGAGAAACAGACCGCGCCGAGCGGACAGTGCGAATTCGGAGCCGCCAAAACAAAACAAGCCTTTTAAACATAACGCATAGAGGCCGGAGGTGACTGATGGCAACCGCGAAGAAAAAGTCCGCAAAGAAGTTGACCACCAAGCAGATGAAGAAGACCAAAGGAGGGCTGCTGTGTGACGATGTCTCAAGGGTGTCGTCCACTATCGGTTTAGCCGGTATAGAAAGCGAAAGCTCTCTAAGCATGGCGCAAGGTCGCCGGAAGTGACGCGATCGCAACCGCGAAGAAAAAGAGTGCAAAGACTGCGAGGAAGCTGACCACCAAGCAGATGAAGAAGACCAAGGGAGGGCTCAAAATTACCACCGGGTCTCCGGGCTCGAACCTTAGCAGTACAGACCGCAGTATGTAGTCGACTTATTCTTCCGAAAGCTTGGCCGTATCTCCGAGCCAGCTCTGCGCAATGCAGAACTTGGTTTGCGCGTTTCGCAGCAGCCGGCGCTGCACCGTTCCCCGCCGACCGCGAGGTTGTTGTCGCGGAAATCGCGGCTGGGTACCATTTGTGCCGCGACCGTGAATCCGACCTGGTCGCATCCTATTGTGAGGTCAGATGATGAGGGATTGTTGAGCCGCGAGCACGCGCTCACCAGGCTGGCGTACTCGTGCCTGCTGATAGTGGGTATCAACAGCGGCTGGATCGGTCCGTTCCTGCCGCAGATCTCTCACATCACCCATCTACCAATCGATCGGGCCGGACTGATCGTCAGCGCTTCAGCGGCAGGCTACTTCATCTCGGTGCTGATCGCCGGCGAGATCAGTCAGCAATGGAGCGCGCGGGCGATTCTGGCCGCCGCGATGGCGCTTTTCACAGCCGGGCTGTTCGGGCTCGCGATTGCTTCTCGACTTGCAGGCCTGCTCTGCGGCGGATTCCTGATCGGACTTGCCAACGGCGGCATCGACGTCGGCGCCAACGCGCTGATCGTGGAGTTCAATCGCGATCGACTGGCGGCGGCGCTCAACTATCTGCACGTGCTGTTCGGGGTGGGCGCGCTGCTCGGCCCGATGATCGTCAGCTTCGCCTTCGCAAGCCTCATCTCCTATTGGTGGGTCTTCGGCTGCGGAGCGTTTGCATGTGCGGCCGTGGCGATGCTGCTGGGGAGCATTCCCGCCGTCGAGGTTAGGGTTTCTCCGGATGGTGATGGTCTTTGGTCGATGCTGTCGCGGCCGGTGATATGGATCGTGAGCGGCGTGATGTTTCTGTACGTCGGCGCCGAGATCGGCATTGGCGCGTGGCTGTTTCTATACCTGCACACCGCCGGCGCACTCAGCGCGCTGCTCGCTTCATCGGGTGTTTCACTCTATTGGCTCGGGCTGGTTTGCGGGCGCGCGGCCGGCGGACGATTGGGCCATCGCGTGCCCCTGCCCCAGTTCACGATGCTCGCTTCGGCTCTGTCCGCCATCGCCATCGTCGTGTTGATTGCGGCCCCTGCGGCCCGCGGCCTCGCAGCCGTCATGGTGTTCCTGATCGGCTTTGGTTACGGACCCGTGTTCCCCAACATGATCGCGGTCGGCGCATCGCGATTTCCTGCGGAGGTTGGCAGAATGACGTCGATCGTGGTGGCGGGTGGCGCGCTCGGCGGAATTTTCGTGCCGTGGGCTATGGGCTATGCAATCGCGGCCATCAGCGCGCGATCGAGCATGGAGGTCGCGCTCGTCGCCACGGCAGCGATGGCGGCTCTGGCGCTCTCGCTACGCTCGGTCGATACGCCGGCGTGAGTAACATACGATCTCGGGGTCGATTCCTCGCGCGTGTTACGGTTCGTCACACGGGCTGAGAAAAGTGCGAGCCGAGGGAGGCACTTACGATGCGCCGCGCCGATCGTCTCTTTGAGATCATTCAGCGCCTGCGCCGGCGCGGCGTCGTTACCGCCAGCGCGCTCGCCGATCAGTTGAAGGTGAGCGAGCGCACGATCTATCGCGACGTCCGCGACTTGATCGCGAGCAAGGTTCCCATCGAAGGAGCCGCCGGCATCGGGTACTCGCTGCGCAAAGGCTACGATCTGCCCCCGCTGATGTTCAGTGAGAACGAACTCGAGGCGCTCGTGTTCGGCGCCCGGATGGTGCAGAGCTGGAGCGATGCGGACCTGGGCCAGGCCGCCGACTCGGCCCTGGCGAAGATCGAGAACGTGTTGCCGGCGCATCTCCAGCGGATGATGGAAGACCGATCGTTGTGGGTCTCCACCGACGTGCGCCGCCTGCCGCTGGCATTTGACCTCGGGCAGTTGCGCGCCGCGATTCGCGCTCACAACAAGGTCAGCTTCCGTTACAACGACGAGAAGGGTTCCGAGACGCGGCGCAAAGTGCGTCCCCTCACGCTATGGTTCAATCCGCCGATCTGGCTTGCGGGCTCCTGGTGCGAGCTGCGCAATGACTTTCGCTTCTTTCGCCTGGACCGAATGCACGATGTTGAGTTCCTGGGAGAATCTTTCGTACCGGAAGCGGGCAAGTCCGCGGAAGACCTTTTCCGCCAATTGCTCCGCAAGTCCTGAAGAAAGCGGAAGCCTGCTGACGGGACGGTGTCAGGATCTCTGCTTTAAGCCGCGTTTCTCGCGACTCTCCTGACATAGAGCTGTCAGGAATCGCGCACCGGTTCATCGATGGCGCGGTGCTAAATTTCTTCGCGTAACGGTCGAATGGATCAGCGCGGAGGAAATCATGGAGACGATAATATCGGAGCGCCGGGTGGCGCAGGATCGAGTAATCGTGCTGGTGTCGGCGGAAGAGTCGGCCGGCGAGCTTTTCCGGCTTGAATACATAGCGCGCGATGTCTCGCCGGTCCCGAGGGATCACGTACACGTTCAGCAGGAAGAGCGCGTCGAGGTTATCGAGGGAACGCTGCGCTGCCGCGTCGCGGGAATCGAATCCGTCCTCGGTCCGGGAGAGAGAATAGTCATTCCACCCGGTATACCTCACGCAGTCTGGAACGACGACGGCCGTGGTTCGCGCTCCATCGGCGAATATCGGCCCGCCATGAATGCACGGGCGATGTTCAGAGAGTACATCTGAATGCGCCCTCAAGCGCATCGATTGCGTCAACGAGTCCCGGTCGGTGCAACGCGGCGAGGTATGTCTATCTCGGTTGAAGACTCGCGGACCGATCCAAGAATCACGCTCACATGATGGGTTTTGCCGTCATCCACTAGCGGCACCATCGTTTGATCATCGGCCAACACTTCGTCGTCCAGCGTAAGGCTGGAGATGCCGCGACTCACGCCGCTGGGGTTATGGACCGCAATTTCGTAGCGCGCAGTCTTGAATCGAAAAGTGATCTCGAAGCTGTTCCAGGTGGCTGGTATGCATGGATCGATAAGCAGCGACACGCCGTGTATTCGAAATCCAAGAATCCATTCGAGGCCAGCCCGGTACATCCAGCCCGCCGAGCCGGTGTACCAGGTCCATCCTCCCCGTCCGACATGCTGAGCATTGGAATATACATCGGCGCTCACTACATACGGTTCCACCTTGTAACGGTGGATGTCGGCTCGCGTGCTTGAGTGATTGATGGGATTGAGAAGTGAGAAAAGAGCGCCGGCCTCATCCCCGTTGCCAAGCATGGCCGAAGCGATCACCGACCAAATCGCGGCGTGCGTATATTGCCCGCCGTTCTCACGCACGCCGGGCGGATAGCCTTTGATATAGCCCGGATCGGGCAACGCACTGTTGAAGGGCGGCGCGAAAATCAGCGCCAGCTTGTCCTCGCGGCGGACGAGGCGGTTCTCCGTCGCAGCCATCGAGATGGCTGCGCGAGCCGGATCGGCGGCGCCCGAAATAACGGCCCATGACTGCACGATCGAATCGATGCTGCATTCCGCATTGAGGCTGGAGCCAAGCGGAGTCCCGTCATCGAAGTAGCCGCGGCGGTACCATCCGCCGTCCCATCCGTTGCGCTCGAGAGACTCGCGCAGGGAGGCAGCGTGACGCCGCCATGTGGTTGCGCGGATCTCTTCTCCACGATCGCCGGCGAGAGCAGCGAACGCCGTAAGTGTCGTGTAAAGAAACCATCCCAGCCAGATGCTTTCACCCTTGCCTAGTTTGCCCACCCAATTCATGCCGTCGTTCCAGTCGCCAGTGCCGAACAGAGGCAATCCGTGTTCACCCACCATGAGACTCCCATCCAGGCCGCGAGCGCAGTGTTCGAACAGCGTGGCGCTGTGTTCCGAGACCATAGGCTGGAAGAAGGACTCATTTTCACCGGGATGCAGGACCGGGCCGTCGAGGAAGGAAACCTTCTCGTCGAGGATTCCGAGATCTCCGGTGGCTTCCAGATAATGGGCCGCAACATAGGGCAGCCAGACGCGATCGTCGGAGATGCGAGTACGAACCCCCTGACCCGATGGTGGAAGCCACCAGTGCTGGACGTCGCCCTCTACGAACTGCCGACCCGCTGCGCGCAAAAGATGCTCACGCGCCAGGTCGGGCCGCGCGGTGGTGAGCGCCATGACGTCCTGGAGCTGATCGCGAAATCCGTACGCGCCGCCCGCCTGATAAAATGCCGAGCGTGCCCAAAGCCGGCAGGCGAGCGTCTGATAAAGGAGCCAACGATTCAGCAGGATGTCCATGGCCTGGTCAGGCGTTCTTACCTGAACTGTGCCGAGCATCTGATCCCAATGCTGAACGACGGCGCGCAAGACGGAATCAAGGTCGGCGGTTCGGTAGCGGGTGATGAGCGAGAGCGCGTGCTCCTTCGTCTCGGCCTCGCCAAGGAAAAATAGGACCTCCGCGGTAGCTCTTGGCTTCAGCTCAATGCGAGTCTGAAGGGCCGCGCAGGGATCGAGTCCCGCGCCGGCTCGATTCAACAGTGGTCTGTCGTCGGCGAGCGCGGCCGGCTGTTCCAGGGCACCGTTACGTCCGAGAAACTCGGTTCGGTCGCCCGTACAGCTAAGCTGGCTCCCCGCGAGATCCGCGAATGCGACGCGATGACCGAAGTCGCTACTCCACGAATTGTGAGCGAGCACAGCCTTGGTGGCGGAATCTATCTCCGTGATGATAAACGGCGCGGAAGCACTCCGCAGGGTTCCGAGCACCCACTCCACATAAGCCGTGATTGAAAGACGCCGTGATCGTCCGGAGAGATTTTTGATCTTCAACCGCGAAATCTTGATCGGATCTTCCAGCGGAACGAACTGTTCCAGCTCGAGCGCGATGCCGTGGGCGCTATGCTCGAAGCGAGTGTAACCCTGGCCGTGCCGCACGACGTACGATGATTTTTCGCGGATCGGGAGCGCGGTCGGCCCCCAAAGCTCCTCGCTGTCCTCATCGCGAATATAGATGACCTCGCCGGGCGGATCGCTGATGGGATCGTTCGACCACTGCGTGATCTGATTCGCGCGACTATTCGCCGACCATGTGTAGCCCGAGCCGGTCGCTGAGACCTGGAAGCCGAACGATGGATTCGCGATCACGTTGATCCACGGCGCCGGCGTCCATTGTCCCTCGCCGAGAATCGTCACGTATTCATGGCCGTCGCCGGCAAACCCGCCCAGCCCGTTGAAAAATTCGAGCTCGCGACGCGGCG
>JBKQNE010000013.1:0-66536 GCA_052146355.1 Binataceae bacterium (SeqCode)
GCAGGCCATCACCCGCTTCCTGGCCAACTGGAACGACCACGCCCAACCCTTCCGCTGGACCAAAACCACCGACCAGCTCAGACGCAGCATCCGTAACGCTGCACTTATTTACGAGACATGACACTAGAGTCGCTTCGAGCTACTTGATTCAACGTGAGCAACGATCCGAGATCTTGGAGCGAACGAAGAAGGCCTTGGATCTTACGGTCGAGCGGCAATCGTCTGCCGAGAAGCTAGGATCGATCGTTGACCGAAGCACCTTCGCTGATGTGGTGCCGAAGGTGCTGGTCATGCTGGCAGTGTCTTCTTCTCTGATCGGTGCTGTCTCCTCCCTGTATCCTACACTTTCCGGGCTTCTGCGCGATCAGCGTGGGGTCGAATTCACCAGAGGATTGTTGCTGTACACCATTGTAGTCTTCGTATCCATTTTGGCCGCTACCACGCTGTTTGCGTTGATTACATTTGTGCGGGGTCGGAGGGAGTCATCAGAATCGTCGAGCGCTACTGGACTCGCAATACAACGCGGCTACGAATTCGAGAAAACGGTTCTCCAGCTTCTCGCTGATAGTGGCTGCAATGTCCAGATTCCTACTCGGGGCCGCCGTTATGATGCGGCGATCACGATCAATGGAAGACGGGTTTTGATAGAGATCAAAGCGCCCGTCCGCAAAGTCCCCCATCTCGAGCGTGCCTGGGTTGACCAATTGTCTGCGGCGATTGCCGAGGAAGCAGCTTCCGAAGGATGGATAATAGTCAAAGACCGACTTGAGCCTCGCTCGTTGGGGACAAACGACCTTGTCAAGTTTATGATACTCGCGGAACTTCGCGAACGTCTTCAAGGGTTCAAAGCTCTCCGTCCTGGGAAAAGCGGATAGAAGACTCAGTTTCTCGATATGTCTGCGGTCTCTTACGCGGCGGCGTGGGATTCGCGGAGCATTTCGGCGTGGCGGCGTTCGGCTTCGGGGCGGGTTTCGGTGATGGTCGCGACCATTTCCTGATGGATGCGGCGATTGCTGGCCACGATGTTTGCGCCGTACACGTCGAGGGCCGAGCCGTCCATGTTGGTCACGCGGCCGCCTGCCTCCTCGACGATTAGCGCGCCTGCCGCGACGTCCCATGCCTTGAGGCCAAACTCCCAGAAGCCTTCGGTTCTGCCGGCCGCGACGTAGGCGAGGTCGAGCGCCGCGGCGCCCGTGCGCCGCACGCCCTGGGTGCGCATCATGAATGCTTCCCAGAAGCAGAGATAGAAGCGCCGGCGTTCGCGCCGATCATAAGGAAAGCCGGTCGCCAGCAGTGATGCACTCAGCGTGTCCGTCGTGCTGACACGAATCGGTTTGCCGTTGAGCCTGGCGCCGTGCGAGCGATGCGCCATGAAGCATTCCTTCTTGAGCGCATCGAAGATGACGCCGAACTCGGTGCGGCCGCGATGCTGATAGGCGATGGACACGCAGAATTGCGGAAAGCCGTGCGCGAAGTTGGTGGTGCCGTCGAGCGGATCGACGATCCATTGATGGTCCGATTTGTGGAGGCTGGCGCCGCTTTCCTCGGCCAGGATCGCGTGGGTGGGAAAGGCACGATGAATCACCTCGATGACCGCGGCTTCGGATTCGCGATCGGCTTCGGTGACCAGGTCGATGGAGTTGGACTTGCGGCTGATATTGACGCGGCTGAGCCGCTTCAAATGAATTCGGCCGGCGGCGCGCGCCGCGCGCAGAGCTACGTTCTCGATTTCGTTCGCCACGGGTCTTAGGAAGATATGTCAGGAGTTGAGTCCATTAAAAGCGCGCGATGTCGATCAATCGACAGGGAGGACAAAATAAGAATCCGCAGATTGCGCCGATTTCGCAGAAGCAGTCCCTGCAATCAGCGTAGTCTGCGGATTTCTTTGTCGCGCGTTTACCATCGCGGGGTCTCGGCCAGGCTGATGCCGAGGGCGGTTTTACCGATTAGCTCACGGGCGCGGGCGTTGGACAGGGGATGATTCACGCCGGCGCGCACATCGCGATAGTATCGCTCCATCGGGAATTTTTTCAGAAAGCCATGCGCGCCGACCGCCTCCATGCATTGATCGACGGCGCGCAGTGCGTTGTTGGTCGCGACATATTTCGCCATCACGACCCGCGCCAGTCCGGCGTCGCCCTTGAAAGAACGGGCATCGTGCAGGTATTCGCGGGCGATGCTGGTGTAGAGCGCGCGTGATTGCGCGATCAGCGCCTCGGCATCGGCGATCGCGAACTGGATTCCGGGCAGATATTTGATCGGACGGGGCAGGGTCAGCGGCTTGAAGCGCCCGGTGAACTCTTTGGTGAACTTGAGCGCGGCGATCGCGATTCCGGTGTACACGGCGGCGACCGAAAGGCTGAACCACGCGAAGAGCGAGACGCCCTGGCTTTCGATGGGCCCGATGGGGCGCGGCGTCGACATCGCGATCGCCGGCACGCGCACATCCTTGATGACCAGGTCGTGGCTGGCAGTCGCGCGCATGCCCATCGCGTCCCAGGTTTCGATCAGCTCGAAGCCGGGGACGCCGCGCGGAACGAGAAAGGTCGCCGCTGCGGGAGGAGAGTGGTCTTCGAGCGTCGCCATGATCATGAAGAGGTCGATGACGGGGGAGAGACTGGTGAAAGTCTTGCGGCCATTGAGGACGTAATGGTCGCCGTCGCGGCGCGCCTTGGTCGCAAAGAATCCCCAATCGCCGCCGGTCTCGGGCTCGCTGATCCCGCCGCCCATTATCTGCTTGCCCCGGCCGATCGCCTCGAAAAAAAGCTTTTCCTCGGGGCGGCCGCTCGATAGCTCGACCATGCTGCCCAGGCCGAACAGATGCATGTTGATCGCGATAGCGGTGGCGGCGCATCCCTGCGCGAGCTGTTCCTGGCAGAGCACGTAGTCTTCGAGATCCGCGCCGAGGCCGCCGTGCTGTTCCGGAATGACCAGCGCGGTGTAGCCCGTCTCTTTCATCCGCGCGACGTTCTCGACCGGAAAGGAATTGGCGCGGTCGTGTGCATCCGCACGGGTCGCAAAATCGGCGGCTAGTTCCGCGGCAAGGCTGGTTAGTTTTTCGCGCTTTTCGGACATACACGCTCCCGGCGTCGCGCAGCTTTAGCTACCGCGCATGGAATCTTTGGTCGATCAGAATGCCACGAGTGGCGACAATGAAGAAAGGAAAAGCCGTACTAGTGTCCTGAGTTGGAAGTTCGCAACAGAAAAGGAGCGACCTAACCCCTAGCCCCTTCCCGCCTGCCCTCCGCAAGGCTTCTGGAGGCGGGCACGGGAAGGGGGACCAGAACAAAATCCCTCACGCCAAGCGGCCTTTGTGATTTGGGCTGAAGCTATCCCGAAAGTCGCTGACGGGCGACATTTTCAACGAGCTTCCAACTCGGGACACTAGGTCGCGGCGGCCGCGTTCGGCTGGGCCATCAGGCGTTCCGCATAAGGCATCAGCGTGGCGAAAAGATTCACTTCCGAGTCGAGCGTCTTGCCAAGGCCGCTGAGCAGTCCCATCACGCGGTTTACCAGCAGCACGTCGCCGGGAACTTCGACGATAGGATTGGCGCGAAGGGCGCGTGGCAGCTCGTCGGAGAATTGCTCGACGAGTTCCTTGTCCGCATAAGCCCTGTTGCGCTTGATGGTTTGTCCGAGGAACAGATCGGCCAGCGCGAGGAGAGTTTCGGGAGAGCCGTCGCGCGTGCGGAAGCCGAGGTCGCGGAAGGCGGAGATGATCGCATCGCGATCGGAAACGAGGATCGCGAAGGTCAGGCGTACCATCCCCTCGCGCACGTGGGCGGGAAAATCCTTGGCGAGGCCGAAATCGAGGAACACGATGATCGGGCCGGGCTGCACGAGGATGTTCCCCGGATGCGGATCGGCATGGAAAAAGCCATCGCGCAGGATCATCTCGCAGAAGCGGTCGATAAGTTTTTGCGCGACCACGCGCTTGTCGATTCCCGCGCGTTCGAGTGCGGCGACGTCGCTGATCCTGATGCCCTCGACCAATTCCATCGTAAGCACGCGGCGCGTGATGAATTCGCCGTAGACTTCCGGGATCAGCACATCATCGGCGGACGCGAAGTTGCGGCGGATCGTGCGCGCATTCTCGGCTTCATGCACGAAGTCCAGTTCCATCGGGATGTACTTGAGCACCTCGCGCATCACGACGCGGAAGTCGAAGTCGCGCTCGATCCATGCAAGCCACTTGAGGACCAGCGTCATGTTGCGCAGGTCCGCGCGGACAATCCCTTCGATTCCAGGGTACTGCACCTTGACGGCGCATCGGCGGCCATCGTGGAGCCGCGCCGCGTGAACCTGCGCGAGCGATGCGGACGCGATGGGCGTTTCATCGAATTCGGCGAAGACCGATTCGAGCGGACGCTTCAGCTCGCGTTCGATTTGACCGCGAATGGTGGCGAAAGGGCGGGGCGGCACGCGATCGTGCAGTCCGGCCAGCGTAGACACCCATTCGTCGGGGAGAACGTCGGCGCGAGTGGCGATGAACTGCGATGCCTTGATGAGCAGGCCTTCCAGCCGCACCGCGGTCGCATACATCGCACGGGCCGCGCGCAGATCCTGCCGGCGATAGAGTTCCGCCTTGTTGCGGTTCGAGATGAAGCGGGTCCAGAGCTGAACCGCCTTGTAGCCGACGTAAATGCGCGCCGCGAGCCACACGACGTTGGCGAAGCGCCACGCGCGGGTGGCGAGCCCCGGCTCGGTGGCGGTCGAGGAAAATTCGGGCAGGGTGCTTTCGGCTGAGGTCATCGGATGGTCAGGTCGAGTGCTGTGGTTGGATTGTAGATGATGACGGAGCAGCAAAGAAATCCGCAGATTTCGCAGATTGGAACCTGACGCTCCTCTAAATCCGTGTAATCTGCGTAATCTGCGGATTCCTTCGATTAGATGATCTTGACCCACCACGATTGCGCGGCTAATCTGCGACCCATGCCAAGTTTCGTAGCCCAACTGCCGCGTGGAAAGCGCGGCTTCTCCATGAGGTAGGACGACTCCGATACCTGGCTTGAAAAAGCCCTGGGGCCACGGAGCCCCGGGGCTTTTTCTTTGTGGCGCGATGCTCGATGGGAGCATCGCTGAGTAAGTGTGATGCGATGGGATCAGTAATCAAATCGCCGCAGGAACTGACGATTCGCGGGATCATCCGCCGTTACTACGAGGTGTGGTGGATCTTTTCGTTCGCCGGCGGCTTCCTGTTCGGTGTTTATCCGATTTTTCTGCACTCGCGGGGTCTGAACCAGTTCCAGATTAACTCGGTCCTCGCGATGTATTTCATCGTCCTGTTTTTCACCGATGTGCCGACGGGGGCATTCGCCGATGCGCTCGGGCGCCGCCGCTCGTTCATGGCGGGCACCGCGCTCCGAGTCACGGCGTTCATGGTCTATTTTTTCGCGCATCATTATTTCGTGTTTCTGATCGCGGAGAGCATCGACGGCATCGGCACGACGTTCTGTAACGGCGCGATCGATGCGTGGGGTGTCGATGCGCTCGATGAGGCCGGGTACGACGGCCTGAAAGACCGGCTGTTCTCGCGGATCTCGCAGCTGTCGAGCGCGGCCTTCATGGCGTCGGCGTTGATCGGCACCTACGTCGCCGACTTCAATATCGCATGGCCGTGGCTTCTTGGCGCGGCAGGGTACCTGATCGCGGGCGCGGCAGGCGCGGTCCTGATGCGCGGTGAGAAACCGCGGGCCACCGAGATCAAGCTCGCGGGGATGCCGCTTCACGTCGTGCAGCAGATGCGCGAGGGGATTCAGCTCGGCCTCAAGACCGAGGTGGTTTTGTGGCTGAGCCTCGCCGGGTCGATAAGCTTCGCGGCGTGGGCGCCGTATTGGATCGAATGGCCGCTCATGTTCAACGAGCGCTTCAACGTCGGCATCTGGATCATCGGCTGGATTTACTGCGGCTTGACGCTGGCGCGGATGATTGGCGCCGAGGTGATGATTCGGGTCGGCGGCGACGAGTACGAGCGCGCAGGCCGCGTCAGCATGCTGATCATCGTGGCGAGCGCGATGCTGTTCGTGGCGGGAGTATTCGGGCATCGCCCGTTCTTCGCGCTGGGCATGCTGTTCGTGATGAACCTGGCGACGGGCGCGATGCAGCCGCTGCTGCAGAGCTGGTTCAACGAGCAGATCGAATCGAGCCAGCGCGCGACGCTGCTGTCGTTCGCCAGCACGTTTCAAACGATGGGCGGATCGATCGGACTGCTGGCGGGCGGCGCGATCGTGGATGCTTCGGGAATCCCGTTCGAATGGCAGATAGCGGGGCTTATTTCGCTGCTCGCCGCGCCGATTTACTGGTCGCTGCGCTCACGGTCCATCATGCCGGTGGGCGCCGCCTCGACTATCGATTGACGTTTGCCCCTCGCCCGCTTGGTTGCGGGAGAGGGAAGGGTGAGGGTGCTGGATCCTTTTTCTGAGCGTCATACGAAGCAGGGCAACCCATTTGGCCTCAGAGTGAACTCTGAAGTTTTTGTGCCGATGGAAATAGATTGGGGCGTCAGGACGCAGAACCCTCACCCCTACCCTCTCCCGCAACTGAGCGGGCGAGGGACGCAAAACGGGGCTACTGGCGACGGTGGCGACCGTCCGTTACAACTATTGACTAACGTGGCGCAGGCGACGCGCCCCACAGGTGGACGTTAGACGTTAAAGGACGATGGATTTTCCCCGAATAAAGCGGCTCCCGCCCTATGTCTTCAACGCGATCGGCGAGTTGTGCCTCAAGGCGCGGCGCGCCGGCGAGGACATCATCGACTTCGGCATGGGAAATCCCGATGAAGCTACGCCGCCACATATTGTCGCCAAGCTGGTTGAGGCCGCGAGCAAGTCGCCGAACCATCGCTACTCGGTTTCGCGCGGCGTTTACAAGCTGCGCCTGGCGATTACCGATTGGTACAAGCGTCGCCACGGCGTCGAACTCGATCCGGACTCGGAAGCGATCGTCACGATCGGCTCCAAGGAAGGAATCGCGCACCTCGCTCTCGCGATTCTCGATCAGGGCGACGTAGTGCTCGCGCCGACGCCCACGTATCCGATCCATCAATACGGATGCATCATCGCGGGCGCGCAGGTTCAGAGCGTACCGCTGCGTGCGAGCGGCGAGGAATTTTACGACGAGCTGACGGCGATCGTCAGCCGCACCTGGCCGCGGCCCAAGTTCATGATCATGAACTTCCCGCATAATCCGACGACCGCCACAGTGGATTTGCGCTTCATGAAACGGGTGGCGGACTTCGCGCGCGAAAACCAGATCATGGTGGCGCACGATTTCGCTTACGCGGATCTGTGCTTCGACGGCTACAAGGCGCCGTCGTTCATGCAGGTCGAAGGCGCCAAGGATATCGGCGTCGAGTTCTTCACCCTGTCCAAAAGCTACAACATGCCCGGATGGCGGGTGGGATTCGCGGTGGGAAACCGCGAGATGATCGGCGCGCTGGCGCGCCTAAAATCGTACTTTGACTACGGGATGTTCGCGCCGGTGCAGGTGGCGGCGATCGCGGCTTTGAACGGGCCGCAGGAATGCGTCGCCGAGATCGTTCAGACTTACAAGAGCCGGCGCGACGTGCTGGTAAACGGACTGAACCGGGCCGGATGGCCGGTGGAAAAGCCGAAGGCGACGATGTTCGCGTGGGCGCCGATTCCGGAGCCGTTCCGCGCCATGGGATCGATGGAGTTTGCGAAATACCTGATCGCGGCGGCGAAGGTCGCCGTGTCGCCCGGCATCGGCTTTGGCGCCGACGGCGACGGCTTCGTGCGCTTCGCGCTTATCGAGAATGAGCATCGCACGCGCCAGGCGATCCGCGGCATCCGCCATGCGCTCTCAAAGCTGGAGTCGCAGCGTCCGCGCCGCGTCGCTTCCTGAAACGGGGCGCACTCACCTGAACGCCAGACCGCGGTGCGATATTGAAACCGATAAGGATTGCCCTGCTCGGATGCGGCACCGTCGGCGGCGGCGTGGTGAAGCTGCTGCGCCGCAACGCCTCAGCATACGCGCGCAAACTCGGCCGGCCGCTTGAGCTGGCCGCTATCGCGGACCGCAGCCTCAAGCCCGACCGCTCGCTCGGTATCACGCCAAAGTTGATCACGCGCGACAGCGCAGCGCTGGTCGAACGGCCCGATATCGACATCGTCGTCGAGCTGTTCGGGGGCCATCAGCCGGCGCGCGCGCTGATTCTGAAGGCGCTCGCGGCGGGCAAGGACGTGGTCACCGGCAACAAGGCGCTGCTGGCCGAGCACGGTGCGGAGATCTTCAAGGCGGCAGCGCGTCAAGGACTGGCAATCGGCTTCGAGGCGAGCGTCGGCGGCGGCGTGCCGATTATCCGCACGCTGCGCCAGGCGCTGGCCGGCGATCGCCAACGGGCGGTCCACGGAATCGTTAACGGCACCTGCAATTCGATTCTCACCACGATGAGCGAGCATGGCGTCGAGTTCAAAAGCGCGCTCGCCGATGCGCAGCGGAGCGGTATTGCCGAGCCGGACCCCACGCTTGATATCGAGGGCCACGATGCCGCGCACAAGCTCTGCCTGCTGGTGACCCTCGCGTTCGGAGTGCTGCTGAAACCCGAGCAGGTCTACACCGAAGGCATCACGCGTATCACGCAGGACGATATCGCGTACGCGCGGCAGCTCGGCTACACGGTCAAGCTGCTGGCGATCGCGAAGGAAGACGACGGCGTGATCGAGGCGCGGGTGCATCCGACGATGATCGCAACGCAGCATCTATTGTCTGGCGTCGGCGGCGCTTTCAACGCAATCTACATTCATGGCGAGGCGCTGGGCTCGACGATGTATTGGGGCCTGGGCGCGGGCCAGATGCCGACGGCGACCGCGGTGATGGCCGATGTTCTGGAAATTGCGCGCGAACGGATCGCGGGTGGATCGGGACGTTCGCTTGCGCTGGGGCTTCCGATGGAGCACGTGCGGCGCGCCCATGTAAAGCCGATCGATGACGTGGTATGCGAATACTACCTGCGGTTCATGGCGCGCGATAAACCGGGTGTATTGGGCGCGATCGCGTCGATTCTGGGGCGGAACGGAATTTCCATCGCGTCCGTGATCCAGAAGGATAGGGGGGAGGAAAAAACGGTGCCGGTCATCATGCGGACGCACGATACACCCGAGCGCAATTTGAAGCGGGCGCTCAGCCAAATCCGCCGCCTCAAGATGGTCGACGCGAATCCCGCCTTCATTCGAATCGAGGAGAATTTGTAGCCGATGCCGAGCCATAAGCACGATGCCAGGCAGCGGCTCACCCGATGGCCCGGCCTTATTGAGTACTACCGGCGCTTTCTGCCGGTCGATGACGACACGCCGGTTATCACGCTTAATGAGGGCAACACGCCGCTAATCGAAGCGCCGCAGCTTGGCGAGCGGCTCGGACCAGACATAAAGGTTTACTTGAAGTGTGAGGGCGCCAACCCGACCGGCTCTTTTAAGGACCGTGGGATGACGCTGGCGATCTCGAAAGCGGTCGGCGAAGGAGCGCGCGCCGTCATCTGCGCCTCGACCGGCAACACGGCAGCGTCGGCGGCGGCATATGCAGCGCGCGCAGGCCTGAAGGCGTATGTTCTGATTCCCAAAGGATCGGTCGCGCTGGGCAAGCTTTCGCAATCGGTCATGCACGGGGCGCGGGTCCTGGAGATTATCGGCAACTTCGATATCTGCCTGAAGGTCGTACGCGACCTGGCGGAACGCGATCCGGTACGAATTCGGCTGGTCAACAGCGTGAATCCCGATCGAATTGCGGGACAGAAGACGGCGGCGTTTGAAATTTGCGATCAGCTCGGCGATGCGCCGACGCATCACTTTTTGCCCGTTGGCAATGCGGGCAATATCACCGCTTATTGGGCGGGTTATCAGGAATACAAAGTGGAGGGGCTTTCGGCGCGGCTTCCCAAGATGATGGGATATCAGGCCGAAGAGTCGGCGCCGATCGTGGTCGGGCATCCGATCGACGATCCGCATACCGTTGCGACGGCGATCAAAATCGGCAACCCGGCCAGTTGGAAAGGTGCGACCGGCGCGCGCGACGAATCCGGCGGCATCATCGACATGGTGAGCGATGCGGAAATTCTCGCGGCGTACCGTTTGATCGCGTTGGGGGGAGTATTCGCCGAGCCCGCATCGGCAGCGTCAATTGCGGGCTTGCTGAAGTTCGGCGCCACCGGCGGTATCCGCCCTGGTTCGGTGTGCGTATGCACGCTGACAGGTCACGGGCTCAAGGACCCCGACACCGCGCTCAAGAACCTGAGCAACACGATCGTGGTTGAGCCCGATATCGCAAAGGTGTTGAAGATTCTGGACGATTGAGTGTTGCGCGCATGAAATACGTAATCATTCACGGCGACGGAATGGCGGACTGGCCCTGCGATGAATTGGGCGGCAGGACCCCGCTCGAAGCCGCGCGCAAACCGAATATGGACCTGCTCGCGACGCGCGGCACGCTGGGATTGGTCGCGACCATTCCCGAAGGGATGCCGTCGGGCAGCGACGTTGGCACGATGACGATGATGGGCTACGATCCGCGCCGCTATCACACCGGGCGCGCGCCTATCGAGGCTGCGAGCCAGGGAATCGCGATGGGTCCCGGCGACGTTGTGTTCCGCATGAACCTGGTGTCGCTGAAGCCCTCGCCGGGCGGCAATGCGCAGGTGATGCATGATTTCACTTCGGGCCACATCACCAGCGAGGAAGCCGCGCAGATAGTCGCCAACCTTCGGCGCGAGCTGACGGGCGACGGAATAGAGCTGTTCAACGGCGTCGGCTACCGGCATCTAATGGTCTGGCGCAACGGAACGGCCAAAACCACGCTAACGCCGCCGCACGACATCACAGGCAAGGAAATCGAATCGCATCTGCCGGAAGGCGAGGGTGCGGAGCGCCTGCGCGATCTGATGACGCGCGCGGCCGCCATTCTGGCACGGCATCCGGTGAATCGGGCGCGGCGCGAACGCGGTCTGGCCGAGGCGAGTTCAGTCTGGTTCTGGGGGCAGGGCACGCGACCCGACGTGCCGACGTTGAAGGATCGTTTCGGCCTCGAAGGGTCGGTCATCTCGGCGGTCGATCTGGTAAACGGAATCGGACGGCTCGCCGGCCTCGAACTGATCAAGGTTCCTGGCGCGACCGGATTTCTCGACACCGACTACGCCGCCAAGGGGCGTTACGGACTCGATTCGCTCCGCAAGCGCGATTTTCTGCTGCTGCATATCGAGGCGCCCGACGAAGCGGGGCACATGGGCCGCGCCGACCTGAAGACCGAAGCGATCGAAAAGATCGACGAGTTGATCATCGGTCCGATGGTGCAGGGACTGGCAGCGGTGGGCGACTTTGCGATTTTGCTGATGCCCGATCATGCGACGCCCTCCAGGCTGAAGACTCATTCCCGCGAGGCGGTGCCGTTCGCGCTGATGACATCGGCGGACTTTGCGCGGTCGGGAGGACAGGCGCGACGCTACACGGAAGGCGATGGCGCAAAGACTGGTATAAAAGTTGATCGTGGTTTCCGACTAATTGAAGCGCTCCTTGGGCGGAGCGGATTTGCCAACCTGAACTAAGCGGGAGAAGTGGATGGAGCGGAATCTGGCGCTTGAGGTGGTACGCGCGACCGAAGCTGCGGCGCTAGCCGCCGCCCGGTTCATCGGCAAGGGCGACGAGCGGATGGCGGATCGCGCGGCGTGCGAGGCGATGCGCAAGACACTCAATTCAATCGCGATGGACGGCAAGATCGTGATTGGAGAAGGCAAGGAAGACGAAGCCGAATGGCTATACGAGGGTGAGATTGTCGGCAACGGAGCCGGGACCGAAGTCGACGTCGCTCTCGATGCGCTCGAAGGATCGCTCATTTGTGCGACGGGGGGTCCCAACGCACTGTCGTGCGTGGCGCTTTCGGAGCGCGGCAAGATTCTGCGCTGCCCGGACACCTACATGGACAAAATTGCGGTCGGCCCAGCCGGCCGAGGCGTAGTCGACCTCGATCGTTCGCCCACTGACAACCTGAAAGCGCTGGCGGAATCGAAAAAGGTCTACGTCGAGGATTTGCGCATCGCGATTCTCGATCGGCCGCGCCACGAAAAGCTTATCGCTGAAGTCCGCAAGGCGGGCGCCGGAATCAAGATGCTGTCGGCCGGTGACCTCTCCGCGGCCGTCGCGACCACACGCCCCGAGAGTGAAATAGACATGCTGATCGGCACCGGCGGGGCGCATCAGGGAGTGCTGGCCGCCGCCGCCATACGATCGGTCGGGGGCGAGATGCAATGCCGGTTCGTTCCGCGCAACGCGCAGGAAGCCGAGGCGTGCCTGACCGCGGGCATACTGGATTTGCAGCGCCGCTATACATTGGAAGAGCTGGCGGGCGACAACGTGATGTTCGCGGCGACGGGAGTCACCACCGGCGACTATCTGCATGGGGTGCGATTTTTCTCGGGCGGCGCGCTGACCAACA
Organism: Binataceae bacterium (SeqCode); assembly: GCA_052146355.1. Taxonomy (GTDB): domain Bacteria; phylum Desulfobacterota; class Binatia; order Binatales; family Binataceae; genus JAFAHS01. The sequence continues at coordinate 12,445 of JBKQNE010000013.1, forward strand.
GCGTGGTAATGCGTTCGAAGACCCGCACGGTACGGTTTATCGAAGCGATCCATCATTTCGATTTCAAACCGGAGTACTGATGAACGGCCGCGGAGAACGGATTGCCGGACTGAAAGCGGTTTCAGCAATCGCGGCAACCGTTGTGCTTGCCATCTCCGCATGCGCTCCGTCGGGCTCCCAGACGCCTACTTCCGCGCTGGAAGAAATTGGTTGCAACTTCGACTCCAAGAAGATTTGCGAGCGGGCCTTGAAAACGCCGATCGCAAATTCGTCCGGCATCACGACCAGCAATCAATCGTATTTTCAGCAGAACGCGCCGGCTACCGTGTGGGAGCAAGTGCCGATTAAGGCTCCGGGCGGGTCCGAAGTCGACATGCAATGCCAGATCGACACGCAAAACAAATTCGTCGTTTATGCTTATGCGACGCCTAACGGCACGGTCACGGACAGCGATCGCGGGTGGCTGCAATCGGCAGGTTATTGCAGCGGCATCCCCGCCACTATCGCGCCGCCGGCCGCGAAAGCCGAGGACTAAAATTCATGGAACTGAAGAACGTCATTTTCGAACAGGCCCCGATCTCGGTGCTAACGGTGAATCGTCCCAATGCGCTAAACGCGCTCAATCGCGACGTGCTCGAGGACATCACGCGCGTCATCCGCGAAATTCGCCACGATTCGTCGGTGCGCGTTTTGATCATCACCGGCGCCGGCGATAGGGCGTTCGTGGCCGGGGCGGATATCGCCGCGATGTCCAAAATGTCCACCGCGGACGGCTTGGACTTCTCCCACCTGGGGCATCGCGTTCTCGCCAGCATCGAAGATTTGCCGATCCCGGTAATCGCGGCGGTCAACGGATTCGCGCTTGGCGGAGGAACGGAACTCGCGCTGGCATGCGACCTGATAGTCGCGAGCGAGAAGGCGCGCTTCGGGCAGCCCGAAATCAACCTGGGGCTTATCCCCGGCTTCGGCGGCACGCAGCGCCTGCCTCATCGGATAGGCCAGGCGAAGGCGCGCGAGCTGATAATGACCGGCGACATGATCGACGCGAAGACGGCGCTGGCGCTGGGACTGGTAATTCAGGTCGTTGCGCCGGAGGAGCTGATGAAGACGGCGCGCGCGCTGGCGGAAAAACTGGCCGGCAAGTCGGCGTTTGCGCTGCGCCAGGCGAAAGCGGCGTTGCGCGCATCGTTCACGATGGAAGAAGACGCGGGCCTGCGCTTCGAGCAGGAAGCATTTGGCGTTACGTTCTCCAGCGAAGACCGCGTCGAAGGAACGACGGCGTTCGTGGAGAAGCGCCAACCCGCCTGGCGGCATAAATAATCGCTTCCTCTTAGTCTATGTCTCGCACTAGCCGTCCGATCACTCGTGCCACAAATGGCGAGCAAGCAGCCTCCGATGACTGGCTTAGGCAGCGCGTAGATGAGGCGTTCGCCGATAGTCGTCCAAATGTGCCGGCGTGCGAAGTGTTCAGACGGCTTCGCGATTTTCACGCCGAGAAGATGAAGACGAACGACCACTGATTGAATCCCGTGCGCCGGCGCGAATATAGCGGTTTCGGGGATTTCTCCTGGAGCGCAGCACGGTCAGTCTTTTTTGATGGACCTCTTCATCCGGCGCGCAACGCGCCGCCTTCTCCTCGTCGGCGGGCGAGAGGCATTGCAAAAGTAAGGAGCGCTTCGCGAACGGGGAACCGGTACCGGGTTCGCTTGCGCGAAGCTGTCCGGAGGCCAGAAGCCATGTCGACTTCGTTCGCGTTGCTCACTTCGCTCAGGATGACACCTAGTGTCGTCGGGCGCCGTTCAGCAGTTTTGCAAAGGTCTCCGGTGGGAGAAGGGCGGTCGGTATTTCACGGTCTATCCTGAACAGGTGCTCAGACTGATCGTTCCGTTTCGTGGGGGGCGTTCTATCGACCACATGGCCTTTGTGAGCTAAAACAAAATCAATGGAGTTGGAATTTACCTCCGCGCAGCGCGCCGCGCGCGACACTGTGCGGCGCTTCGCGCGGGAAAAGCTGGAACGGATCGGCGTCGAGGCCGACCGGACGCATCGCTTTCCTCAGGAAGCGATCGATGAGCTGGCGCAGCTCGGCATCCTGGGTACGTTCATCCCCGAGGAATACGGCGGCGCGGGACTCGATCAGGTTGCGTATGCAGCCGTGATCGAAGAGCTGGCGGTCGCGTGCGCATCGACGGCCGTGATCGTCTCCGCGCATTGCTCGCTCGCGTCATGGCCGATTCTTGGGGTTGGTACCGAGGCGCAGAAGAAACATTTTCTGCCGAAGATGGCATCGGGCGAATGGCTCGGATGTTTCGCGCTTACCGAGCCGCAGGCAGGCTCCGACGCGGCCGGGCAGAAGACGCGCGCCGTACGCGACGGCGATTCGTACGTAATCAACGGCACCAAGAATTTCATCACGAATGCGCCCCAATCCAAGGTGGCGATAATCTTCGCGATGACGGCGCCCGAAAAAGAGCATCGCGGGATCAGCGCGTTTGCCGTCGAGACCGATTCTCCCGGATGGCAGGTGGTGCGCGTCGAAGACAAGATGGGCATCCACGGCGCGCATTCAGCGCAGCTCAGCTTCACGGACTTGCGGGTTCCGCGCGACAACCTGCTGATGAGCGAAGGCGACGGCTTCAAAGTCGCGATGAAGACGCTCGATGGCGGCCGAATCGGTATCGCCGCGCAGGCGATTGGCATCGGCCGCGCCGCGCTCGAGGCGTCGCTGAAATACGCACAGGAGCGCCAGACTTTCGGCCGGCCCATCGCGCAGTACCAGGCGATTCAATGGAAGCTCGCCGACATGGCGGTCGATATCGATGCGGCGCGGCTGCTCACGCTGCGGGCCGCGGCGCTGAAGGACGCAGACAAGCCATGCACCAAAGAGTCGGCGATGGCGAAGCTGTTCGCCGCAGAAGCCGCGATGAAGGCGGCCACCGAAGCGATTCAGATTCACGGCGGCTACGGCTACACACGCGAGTTCAAGGTCGAGCGCTACTTCCGCGACGCGAAGATAACCGAGATTTACGAAGGTACTTCGGAGATCCAGCGCCTGGTCATTGCCGGCCAGGTGCTCGAGAATAATCGGTGAGGATACCGTGAGTTCCAAACGCGAATGGTTTGAAACCACTTACAAGCAGGCTTCCGAACGGCCCGTGCGCTTCTCGACCATCTCCGAAATGGAGCTGGACCCGCTCTACACGCCCGAAGACGTTAGCGGCACCTACGATGAGGCGCTCGCGAACCCGGGAGAATATCCGTACACGCGGGGCGTCTACGGCTCGATGTATCGCGGGCGGTTCTGGACGATGCGCCAGTTCGCGGGCTTTGGCCTGGCCGAGGACACCAACCAGCGCTTTCATTACCTGCTTGCGCAGGGACAGGACGGGCTTTCGACCGCTTTCGACATGCCGACGCTGATGGGCTACGACGCCGACCACGAACGCGCCAAGGGCGAGGTAGGGCGCGAAGGCGTTTCGGTCACATCGATTCACGACATGGTGCGGCTGTTCGATCGGATTCCGCTCGACAAGGTCACCACGTCGATGACGGTGAACTGTTCCGCGTCAGTGCTGCTCGCGATGTACCTGGTCGTGGCGGAGCGGCAGGGCGTGCCGTGGGATCGCGTGGGCGGCACGATCCAGAACGACATGCTCAAGGAGTTCATCGCGCAGAAGGAATGGATTTCGCCGCCGCGTCCGTCGATTCGCGTGGTGACGGATATGATCGAGTTCTGCGCGCGCAAGGCTCCGCGCTGGCACGCGGTGTCGATCTCCGGCTACCACATCCGTGAGGCGGGCTCGACGGCAGTGCAGGAATTGGCGTTCACGATCGCCGACGGCATCTGCTACGTCGAAGAAGCGGTCCGGCGCGGGCTTGCGGTGGACGATTTCGCGCCGCGCCTTTCGTTCTTCTGGAATATCCACAACGACTTCCTCGAAGAAGTGGCTAAGCTTCGCGCCGCGCGCCGCATGTGGGCGCGCATCATGAAGGAACGCTTCGGCGCGCAAAACCCGCGCTCGATGATGCTGCGCACGCATGCACAGACCGCGGGCGCATCGCTGACCGCGCAGCAGCCAATCAACAACGTCGTCCGCGTGGCGATACAGGCGCTGGCGGGAGTGCTGGGCGGCGTGCAGTCGCTGCACACCAATTCGATGGACGAGACGCTGGCGTTGCCGACCGAGCAGGCGGTGACGGTCGCGTTGCGCACGCAACAGATAATCGCGGAAGAAACGGGCGTCACGAATACCATCGACCCGTTCGGCGGCAGCTATGCAATCGAAGCGCTCACCGATCGCATCGAGCGCGAGGCGATGGAATATATCCGGCGCATCGACGAGATGGGCGGGATGGTGAAAGCGATCGAGACCGGCTATCCGCAGCGCGAGATCGCCGAGGCCGCGTTTCACTTCCAGCGCCAGCTCGAAAAAGGCGTGAAATCGATCGTCGGCATGAACAAGTACTCGGTGCCCGAGGAAATTCCGATCGACACGCTGAAGATCGATCCGGAAATGGAGGAGCGCCAGGTACAGCGCGTCCGCAAAATGAAACGGGAGCGCGATTCCGTTGCCCTGCGTGAAGCGTTGGCGCGAGTTTCCGAGGCGTGCCGTTCCGGCGAGAACTTGATGGAACCGATGCTCGAAGCGGTGCGGCACGATGCGACGGTCGGGGAAATAAGCGACATCTTCCGCACCGAGTTCGGCGTGTATCGCGACCCGGGCTGGATTTAGAACCGATGGCAGAAAAGAGATTACGAATTCTGGTGGCAAAGCCCGGGCTCGACGGGCATGACCGCGGCGCGAAGATAATCGCACGCGCCCTTCGCGATGGCGGGTTCGAGGTCGTCTACACGGGGCTTCATCAGACCCCCGAGATGATCGCGGAGGCTGCGGTGCAGGAAGACGTCGACGCGGTCGGGCTGTCGATTCTCTCCGGCGCGCACATGACGCTGTTCCCGCAAATAATCCGGCTGCTCAAGGATCGCGGCGCCGCGGATGTGGCGGTGTTCGGCGGCGGAATTATCCCCGACGACGATGCCGCCAAGCTCAAGGAGCTGGGCGTGCGGCAAATCTTCACTCCCGGCGCCTCGACAGAAGACATCGTTAAGTGGGTGCGCGAGAACGTGCAAGCGCGCCAGTAATGCCATGAACTTCGACCTGACCGAAGAGCAACAGCGCATCCGCGATACGCTCGCGGCGTTCGCCGAGCGCGAAATCAAGCCATACGCCACCAAGTGGGACAAGGAAGAGACTTTCCCGCGCCACATTATCGAAAACCTGGGCGAGCTCGGATTTCTCGGCGTCGCGTTTCCGGAGAAGTGGGGCGGGGGCGGCGCGGATACGCTCTCCCAGGTCCTCGTGGTCGAGGGACTTTCGCGCTTCGATGCGTCCATCGGCCTGACTTGCGCGGCACACATGTCGCTGTCGACCCGGCACATCGCGATGTTCGCCTCCGATGAGCATCGCGACCGCTACGTTCCCGAAATGCTCAGCGCGCGGAAGCTGGGCGCATGGTGTCTGACCGAGCCCAGCTCGGGTTCCGATGCGGGCACGATGGCGACGCGGGCGGTGCGGGTCGGCGACAACTATCGAATCAACGGCGCCAAGATGTTCATCACCAACGGCAGCGTCGGCGACGTTTATGTGGTCATGGCGGTGACCGATGCGCAGGCCGGCCGTTCAGGAATTTCGGCATTCATCGTCGATCGCGGCACGGCGGGGCTTTCGAACGGCAAGAAGATCGAAAAGCTCGGGCTTCATGCCTCCGACACGGCGGAAGTGGTGTTCGACAACGTCACCGTACCGGCGCGCAACCTGGTCGGCGAGCTTGGCGCGGGTTACCGCCAGACGCTCAAGGTGCTCGAAGGCGGGCGGATCGGGATCGCCGGGTTTGCAGCGGGAATCGCGCGGGGCGCGTTTGAAGAGGCGCGCGCCTACGCGCTGGAGCGCCGCCAATTCAAAAGCCGAATCGCCGACTTCCAGGGTATTCAGTGGATGTTCGCCGACATGGCGACCCGCATTGAGGCATCGTGGGTGCTGATCTGCCGCGCCGCCGCGTTGAAGGATGCCGGGCGTCCGTTTGCGCGCGAGGCGGCGATGGCGAAGCTGTTCGCCTCCGAAACCTCGATGTGGGCGACGATCAAGGCGGTGCAGATTCACGGAGGCTACGGCTACGTATCCGATTTCCCCGTCGAGCGTTACATGCGCGACGCAAAGCTCACCGAAATAGGCGAGGGCACCAGCGAAGTGCAGCGGATGATTATCGCGAAATCTCTCCTGCGCGAAGGCTACTTGCCCGCGTAAACGCCCGGCTACGTCGCAGCGCATATACGGCCGCTTTATGCAGGTAGCGGTCGCTGCATCAACGGCGCGACAACTCCAAGTCCGGTCGAAACCACGAGCACGGCGAAGCCGGCAATACCGGCTGAGTACCAGGAGAGTCGTGAGAAGGGAGAATTTGGAAGCGCAAGAGCCCACGCGACGTAGGCGATCATCGCGGCAGCCATTTCCCAAAAGGGCCACTTGGTTGGAGACACCGGAATCGGGTTTCCTGCTGCCTTTACTTTCGTTGCGAACGCCACCCACACGAAAGCAGGCGTCAGGATCAGAAAGCACCAGAATGGTATCCACAGACCCTTCTGTGCGGCCCCCGTACTGAGGGCGGCCATTGCGCTCACGTATAAGGTCAGTACCTCCGTTGGGATGTAAGTTGTGAGTGTTTGAAGCAGCGTGTTTGGACCGCTGGTGGCCGCCGGTTTTCCGGGCGCGGGAGCAGGAGGGGCCACCGCCGCATCTGCAATCTCCCTTAGGTTGGAAGGTACGGTGCCGATTGGCTCGAAATCCGCTCGACGAGCCAGCGCTGCGTTGGTCATGGCGTTAATGCTCACGGCGCTTCCTCTCTTGTCTGTTCGGGTTCCCGACGGTCTTGTGCCTGCCCATTGATCAAGGCCTGTTACCGCAAACTGCCGATCGCTCCAGCCGGTCAGAAAACAGCTTGGATTGGTGCCGGAGGAATCGGCAATACGTAATTTTACGAATGCGGATCTTCGGATCGAGGCGGATGTGGGAGCGGAGGGGTAGTCCAGACCAGTCCGACGCCTCCCGGAAAGAGACGCACAACCGATAAATCAGTCTTCCAGCAGGTCTTCGCGGATCGCTTCGAGGTCGGACGGCGACAGGCCGATCACCTCGCGCATGAAACCGTCGATGCCGCCGGTTTCATCGATAGTTTCGAAGACCGGCGCAAGCTGAGTGGCGCTGAGCAACTCGGCGGAAAAGGTCGTGTTGCTCTCCAGGAAGTCCGCGATCACGCGCTCGCGGTCGACGCCCAGAATTTCCAACAGCATCGCGGCTCCGACCCCGGTTCGATCGCGGCCGGCCGAGCAATGGAACAGCAGCGGGTAAACATCGCGCTCGGCCAATAGCTTGAAGAAGCGCTGCCAGTCGTCGCGAAAGTGCATCACCAGCGCCAGATGCGCGCGGCCCGGCTCACTGGGGATGCGGGTGAAGCCGCGCTCAGTGAACCACTGATCGCCCATCGGAATATGTTCCCATCGCACGGCAGTGCGCAGCGCATGCTGCGGTGGCCCGATATGTTTGACTTCCATGCGGCTCTGCAACGTGACGAGGGTTTTCAGCTCCAGTCCGTGCAGAGGGCTTTCTTCCGGAATCTCCGCAAGATGGGACGAACGATAGATGCGGTTTTGCCGGACGCGACGCTCGTGGGCCGCGGGATGACCGCCGAGATCGCGAAAATTGCGCCCCGCCAGCTTACGCAGGAGATCGAAGTCTACAACGACTTCGCTTTTCTGCGATCCGGATTTGTTGTCGCTGTCAGACAAGCAGAAGAAACCTCAGACCGCTCCGCAGCCACCACCGCCTACAAAAATCATTTTATCGCGTCGCCACTGGCCAAGAAAGGTTGGAGCGACCCATGCGATGCGTCCTTGCGTGAACCGTACATTAACAGATTCAAATTCGGTTACGTGCTTGAGTTCACGGGCCGCGATGACTCCAGCTCATCGGCAAGGAACTGATGCTTGTCAGGATCAGCGCGGGATGTTGAGCACGAGTCTTCGGGCCGGTCGCGACCGTCGATGAAATTCGTGAAGAGCGGTAACGATGGCATCGCGCGGGCTCCTGTCAGGCGTGAATTACGGATTCGGTTGCCGCCAGGTACGACCGGTAAGAGGCCGACGAGGCGAGCAGAAGGCTGTGCGTTCCCGATGCCTGCAGGGCGCCGTCACGCACGAACAGCACGCGATCGCTCGCGGCGAGCGTGGACACGCGATGCGCCACGATCAGGACGATGCGCGTGCGCGCCAACTCGCGCAGCATCGCGATCAGCTTGTTTTCGCTGGCGGTATCGAGCGGCGCCGTCGGCTCATCAAGGATCAACACATCGGGGTTGCCCATGAGCGCGCGCGCAATCGCGATGCGCTGTTTCTGGCCCACGGACAGCCGCGTTCCGCGCCGGCCCAGCATCGTCGCGAACCCATCAGGCAGTTTCTCAATGAATTCCGCCGCGCCGGCCGTCTCAGCGGCGCGCCGTACTTCTTCCGGGGTTGCTTCGAGACGCCCGTAGCGGATGTTGTCCTCGATGGTGGCGGAGAACAGGGCTTCCTGCTGAAAGACAAATGCGATCCGAGCGCGAACGGTTGAAAGCGCCATCTGCGCCATGTCGACGCCATTCAGAAAGACGGTTCCGGTTTGGGGTTCCAGAAAACGAGGCAGCGCGAGAATGAGCGTCGTCTTGCCGGCTCCGCTGGGCCCCGCCAGCGCAACGACCTCGCCGGTCCTGAGGTTGAACGACAGATGATCGAGAACCGGAACGCCGGCGAAGTAGCCGACGCTGATGTCGCGAAACTCAATTGAGCTTATTGGTTCCGCGAGGTTGACCGCGCCTCCGCGCGGAAGCGTCTCTCCCAAACGGTCCAGCACACTGTAGATTCGTCTCAGGCCTGCGGCCGGAAGCTGCATGGCCGCCCACGTGCCGCCGAGAGTAGCCATCGGCCGCGCCAGCAATGCGCCATAGCCTGCGAGCAGTACGATGTCGCCGAGGGTCATCCGGGCAGCGATGACCGCTTTCATGACGTGGTAGAGAGCGGTGAACATCAGAAAGCCGATCAGCGGCGTCAGCACGAGAAAGAGAGCTATTCCGATGGCGAGCAACTTGAGAGTCGAACGAAACGATTTCCAGCTCGATTCATCGATCGCTTTCGCTTCCTGGCTTTCCTGTCCGAACGCTTTGATCAACTGAACCTGCGACAGGCGTTCCTCGAACGCAGCCATCACGTCGCTGCCGCGCTCGCGCATCTCCTGGCTTTGGCTGCGCAGCAGCCTGCCGAACAGCGTTGCGCCGATCGCAAAGACGGGGAGGAACAGCGTGGCGATTACGGGAATGACGGGCTCGTCAGGAAATTCAGCCCACAAAACAACCATCGCCATCGCGTACATGATGATCGATAAGATCGGCGCCAGCACGCCGCGGTAGAAAACCGCGCTCACGGTGGCGGAATCGTGCATCACCCGAAACACGGCGTCGCCAATCTTTTGATCCGAATACAGGCCGATCGGCGAGGTCATGAAAGCTTCATACACCGCGGTTCGGACTGACTGAGTGATCCGCTGGGTGAGATCGAGCGTGATACTGGTCTCGAGGTAACCGAAAAAGCCGTTCCACAGACTCCAGCCATCGTTCGCGTCGTTGGCCGTAAAGCCCGCTTGGTCGAGACCGCCGCTCTGTACGTCCGTTCCCAGCGCGACCGACTCGTCGGCAACCATCCCCACCAGTATTGCCGCCACCGCGAGGAATGCCGTGACCGCGAGCAGGATCAGCGCGCGATCGGTGCCGGCAAACGGCGAGATGAGGCGCGCTGGTATGCCGGTCAGCGGATGGCCACTGAGGACATTGTCGATAACGATCTTCAACGGCCACGGAGTCATCAGAAAAAAAGTGAGCGACACGAGCGCGAGAATGGACTTGAACCAGATCAGGCGGCGATACTCGCGGATGAAGCGCCAGCTCCGCACGAAGAGCCGCCATGCTTCGCCGGGCCGCAGGGTGGGCTGTTCGCCGGAGTAAAGATGGTTCTCGCGCGTATCGCTGATGAGTCCGTCGCCGTTCAGCGAATCCGGCGGGGGCAGCGGTCGCGCTACAGAGCTAGCCATCGATCGTCTCCGGTGCGGGACCAAACGATGCGAGGTCAGCATCGGCGAGACGGCCGGAGTCGATTCGATACATGCGATCCGCCTTTGATGCGCTGGTGCGCCGATGTGTCACCACGAGAGCCATTCGCCGCGCGGGCGCGTCCGCGATCCAGTCGCGGATGCCATCCATCACCAGTTCCTCGGTTTCTCCGTCCAGCGCTGACGTGGGTTCGTCGAGCAGCAAAATAGGCGCATCGCGAAGAAGCGCGCGCGCCAGTGCGATGCGTTGTGCCTGGCCGGCCGAAAGCTTGGCGCCTTTTTCGCCGAGCACGGTGTCCAGGCCCGCCGGGAGCGATCGCACAAAATCGCCGAGCCCAGCACGCTGGATCGCGACGCGGACTTCAGCGTCTGATGCCTCGGGACGGCCGTAGACGACATTCTGGCGGATAGTTGCGGTGAAGAGAGGGTTCTCCTGCAAGGCAACGGAGAGCATCGCACGCCACGCTGCCAGATCGAATTTCTCGATCGGCGTCTGGTTCAGAAGAATACGCCCGGTGCCGGGATCGAAAAACCGGAGTATCAGGCTGACGATCGTGCTCTTGCCGGACCCGCTTGCGCCCGCCAGCGCAGTCAACTCTCCCGCCTTTGCTTCGAATGAGATCGCGTCCAGGACGGGAGAGCGAGGGTCGTAGCCGAAACTGACGCGCTCAAAGGCGAGCGATTGGATCTCCCGCGGAGGAAGGGCCGTGCCGCTATGAACAAGCTCGGCCGACGGCATCGAAATCATCTCTAGCACGCGGGAGATCGCGACGCTTACGTCCTGTAGGCTGCCCCATCGATCCGCCAGATGATGCGCTCCGCCAACCAGCCATCTGAAGACGAGCATCGACGCTTGAAACAACCCCAGCGAGGCAGCCGTCATCGCGACGCCCGCGTATCCTCCGAGCAACACCTGGCGAGCGCCGACGTATGCGGCGCCGACATACGCGAGTGCGCGCACGGCGTTGGTCCATACGCGATAGCGCGCGAGCATCAGCCGGGCGTTGCGTGCGGCCAGAAATGCGGTCCGATTGTCGCGGGCGTAGCGATCGGTCTCGAAAGCTTCGCGGCTGAATGCTTTAACCGCCTTGATCGAAGCCAGCGTCTCCTCGATTCGGGTGGTAGCCGCGGCCGCGGTCTCGCGCTCGGTTATGAAAGCACGCCGCAGTGCAGTCCCATAAAACGCGGCCAGCATGAACTCGAGGGGCAGCACCGCGAGCGCGATGAGCCCCATGTCCCGGTTGAAAGCCAGCAGGAACAGCGATGTTCCGATAGCGAGCGGAATCCATCGAATTGGTTGAATGACCAACCCCTCGATGACCTGGGGAATCGCCGCGGAGTCCTGAAACATCCGGAAGATCGCGTCGCCGATTTTTTCCTCGCCGTGGAAGCGGATGCTCAGTTCCTGCATGTGCGCGTACAGGTTCACCCTGAACAGATTCGACATGCGCTGCAGAATCCACACCGCGTAACTGAGGATGAACGCGTTCAGTGGAACGATGATCATCGTGACCACGCCGCCTACGATACAGGCGCGCCACAAGACCAAATCGCGACTGGCATTGAGCGAAACGCCCAGCAGCCGGGCTTCGCCGGGTCTCAGCGGATTGCCGTTCCCGATGACATCGAAAAAGATCCGGATGAGACCGAGCACGACCAGTCCCACCGGCAGCGCCAGCAGCATGAGCAGAAACATGAACAGCAGATGGCGCCGGTAGGGGCGCATGAACGGCCACGCGCGCCCGACCAGATGAAAGATGTCGCGCGAGCGAAGCGCCCTCGCTTCGGGAAAGGCAAGTTCAGATGCGGGCGCAACGGAGATGGCCGCAGTCTCGGACGCCGCGCTCAAGGATTGTCCTTTGCCGGACCGCCCGCGACGGCGATGATGTCCTGTTCGAGTTTACCGCTGGAGGTACACGCGATCGTGGATTCGTTGGAGCCGAGGCCGTAGGTGCCCTGGAAGTCGGCACTGACGGTTGCGAAGGTGGCCTGATTGCCTGACTTCTCAAGTTTTACGGTGATCGCCACCGTCCCTTCCTCGAATTGATAAATCATCTGTTCCGGTGGCGCTTTGCAGAAGGCCCAATTGTTCCAGTTCGCACCGTCTATTCCAGACCGGGTGGCGACGAGTGTCCATTCCTTTTCGTTCGAGCTGGTCAGGCGGAATCCGCTCAAGGAAGCGTCGCTGAAATACTGCTTCAGGGTGCCATAAGCCTGGTCGGCGGGGCGATCGATGCGCGCGGAGCGGGGAATGATTCGCGGCGTCTCAATCGCGATGGCCATGACAGGTGCGAGAAGAATCGCGGCGATTAGGGTGACGATATGCTTGCGCATGGGAGAACCCGGACGGCTGGTGACATAGGGGATCATAACGGGCACCCAAGTGGCTCGTAAAGCAAATCCCATGCTAAGTTTCGCGGCACATCCGATATCGGCGGTTTCGCCAGGGAGCGCATCATGCCCGCAGTATTGTTCGAAAAGCACGAACACGTGGCCTATGTCACTTTCAATCGTCCGGAAGTGCACAATTCGTTCAATCCGGAAACCATCGTTCGAGTCGCCGAAGCATGGAACGAAATCAACAGTAATGACGACATCAGGGCGGCGATCGTTACCGGCGCGGGCAATGTCGCCTTTTCGGCGGGAGCCGACCTCGGCCGGCTGATTCCGCTGTTCACCGGCGCGCGAAAACCGGACGATGAGTGGGATCAGAAGCTGCTGGCGAATCGCCGCCTGGGCGACATCGCCCTGTTGCGCAAGTTCGACGTCGACAAACCGATCATCGCCGCGATCAACGGCTTCTGTATTGCCGGCGGCATGGAACTGATCCAGGCGACCGATCTGCGAGTGGCATCAGAGAATGCAAGCTTCGGACTGCAGGAGGTCAAATGGGCGATTATCCCGGCGGCGGGATCGCTCGCTCGCCTTCAGCGGCAGATGCCGTACTGCAAGGCGATGGAGATTCTGCTCACTGGCAACCGTATCGATGCGCAAGAGGCGTGGCGCCTCGGACTCATCAACTACGTCGTGCCTCAAGCGAAACTGCTCGAGAAGGCCGAAGAGCTGGCAGCGGCTATCGCCGCGAATGGACCGGTCGCGGTGCGCAAAATCAAAGAGGCGGTGCGGCGAACCTCGGGCCGTCCGCTCGAAGAAGCATTCAAAATCGAAGATGAATGCGCGCGCGAAGTAATGCGCACCGAAGACGCCCGCGAAGGCCCGCGCGCCTTCATGGAAAAGCGCAAACCGAATTACAAAGGCAAGTGAGCTAGGCTCCGGCGAGAGAACGCATCGTGGTGAGGTAATCGCGGGCGTGAGTTGCCGCGGGCCCGATCGGAAACACGACGGGATGCGTTACGCCGGCGGCGCGAAAGCGCGCAACAAATTCCCTGCCGGCTTCGGGCGATCCAAACGCTGCGATTTTGCGGGCCGATACATCGCTGATGGCGCGCGGTGCTTCATCGCGCTTGCCCTGCTGCCAGAGGCGGCGAACCTCGGCAAATTCCTCTGCCAGCCCATAGCGCGCGAACATCTTGTTGTAGCTCTCAACGAATGCATACCCGGCCAGCTCGCGTTTGAATGAGTCGACGGCCTTGGCTTCGTCGGGACCGATGTACATGCGGGCATAGATCCCGATATCGACCGCGCCGGGGTCACGGCCGGCGCTGCGGGCGCCGTCGTGAATTTCCTTGACCATCGATGGGATCGCGTCGGGTGGCGAGTAGTTCATCAACACGCCGTCTGCGATTTCGCCGGCCAGCCGGAGCATGGGCGCATTGAGGACACCCATATAGATTCGCGGCGGACGCGGCGCGGTGATGCGCATGCCGAGCCGGAAATCGCTCTTGAACACCTTGCCTTCGAACTTCGAACGCCCCTCGGTAAAGAGCTGACGCATGATCGTCGCGCATTCGCGCATCGCGGTGACGGGCTTGCGATACGAAGCCCCGTGCCATCGCTCGACGATGATCGGACTTGACACTCCGATGCCTGCGATAGCTCGGCCGCCGGAAAATTCGTTGATGGTCAGAAAGCTCATCGCCATCGCGCCGGGGGTTCGAATTTGAATCGGAATAACACCGGTGGCGAGGTCGGCCTTGCTCGTGTTGACCGCCAATGCGCCCAGGCTGACGAGAGCATCCGGTCCCGACACTTCTCCCATCCAGAGCGCGTTGTACCCGAGATCTTCCGCTTCCCTGGCCAATGCCAAGCGTTCGTGCACGGGGCCGCCGACAAGCGAGGTTTGCAGTCCGAGCTTTTGTGATTGCGCCATGGGGATTTCCTTAGTGCGCGATTGTGTCGAGATTCGCATAGGCCCGCAAGCAAATCACCAGTTGTCAGCGTACGACCGATGGCTCTATAAAATCCTCCATACCTGGAGGTTTCACCGATGCCGTCGTTCGACTCCGCCGGAGTTTCGATTCACTACGAAGATCGAGGCACGGGCGCGCCCGTCGTTCTTGTTCATGGATTCGCCGCCAACGCCGACAACAATTGGGGCGTGACCGGATGGATCGATCTTCTGGCGCGCAGCTACCGGGTTATCGCGCTCGACAGCCGCGGTCACGGCAAGAGCGGTAAGCCGCACGATGCGGCGGCGTATGGCGCGACGATGGAAGATGACGTGATCCGGCTGATGGATCATCTGGGAATCGGACGCACGCTGTTGATGGGCTACTCGATGGGCGGGCGCATCTCGATGGGACTGCTCGCGCATCACCCCGATCGGTTTCGCGCGGTCGTGCTCGGCGGAATAGGGCAGCGGATGTCGGTAAACGATCCGGAGCGCCGCCGGCATATTGTAGACGCGCTGCTGGCCGCCGACCGATCATCGGTTCGCGACGAAACCGGCAAGCTGTTTCGCCAGTTCGCCGAACTAAATCACAACGACCTCAAAGCGCTCGCCGCGTGCATGAGTGCCAATCGGGTGGCCGTCGATCCTGCCATTCTCGCGCGCAACCACGTGCCGGTGCTGATCGTGGTGGGAACCAAGGACGCGCTGGTCGGCAGCGCGCGACCGCTGGTCGATGCGATCGCGGGAAGCCGGCTGGTCGAACTCGAGGGCCGCGATCACCTGAACGCTCCCGGTGACAAACACTACAAGGAAGCAGTCACGGAATTTTTCGCCAACGCACCCGCGTAGTGTCGTGTTCTGAAGGGGTCGCGGGGCGGCCGAGCGTCAGCTCAGCACTGGTGCGGCGATCGTTCCGCCGAGCTTGTATGGGGCCGTGCCCGGCGGATGCGGCAGGAAGCCGAGCACGAAAGACAGTCGCTGACGCGCGGTGGCCGACGGCATCATCGTGAATTGAATTGCGAGATGGCTTTGATGCCAGTCCGACGGGTCCAGACGGATCGATCCGTGGCCGTCGATTTCAAGGTCGCCATCTTTGCTCTTCAACTCGTCGATCGCGAGGATGCCCCCGTCCAGGTGGGCCCTCAATTCAGTGTCGCCAAACCCAAGCGCGGGCATCGGTCCCGGAATCCTGAACAGGAAACCCTTCGCCGTCAGATGTATCTCGCCCGTGTCGTCTTCGGGAGAAACAGGATCGATGATTATGTCGCCGCTTCCGGAAATCACCCCGCCGAGCGCGGCGCCGATTTCTCTCAGCAGGTGAACGCGCGCCAGGTCCACGCTATCGGCCCCGAAGCTGATGGCTGCGCCGTCGCCGCTTCTATGCGCGTGCAACCGCAGCGTGCCGTCATAAGCCTGGGCGCTGGCGCTGACGCCGGGATGAAACAGCAGTAACGAGCCGAGGGCGGGCCAGACCCGCACGCTTTCGCTCTCGAACACCGGTGGTCCGCCCGCTTCCGTAGATCTCACGCTGACGTTCTCCAGCCGCGCGCCGAAGGGCAGGGCGAAGGCCTGGCCCGAACTCTCGACGCGCAGGCCCATCGGCGCCAAGGCGCCCTGTAGCGCCAGAGAGTATGGGAAGGTCGCGAACAAAAAGGCGAGGAACAATATGAATGCGGTGACCCCGTACGCGAGTTCGAGCTGATGATCGCGCCAGTAGTCCGCGCTCAGATATTGATTGTAATCAGGCATTGCGACCCAGCGCGACGCAGGTGATATCGACGTCGTAGGAACGCGTGTCCTGCGTCCGCCGTTCGATGCGCAGATTTGCCACACCGACCGGCACCGAAAGCGTGCGGACCGCGTAGAGCGCGTCGACCAGTTGTGCGAGGCTGACGCCGTTCAGTTTGAGTTGCACGCTGTATTGAACCAATCCGTCCCCGAGCTTCTTGTCTGCCGACGGGGTTATCGAGCCGATTTTGTCGTGGCCGACGCTCTTGCTGAACGAGGCCTCGACGACAGAGAACAGCGAGAAATCCTTGGTATCGGGAACCGTGTTGTGCTGCGCGGCGTTGAGGTCCGCTTTGCGCTCCGAGTAAGTCGCGGCGAGACGCTGAGCGCTGGCGAGCTCGTGCTCGCGGGTCGCGATTCGCTCATCGAAACCGTCGACGAAATCCGTGATCGGCGCGTAGATCAGATTGTAGACGAGAAAGACTCCCAGCAAAGCGCCGGCGATCTGGACCAGGCGGCGCTCGCGGTTTCCCAGCTTTTCGTAGCTGGCCCGCGCGCGCGCAACATAAGGATCGGTTTGGATGCGCAGGCGGCGTATCTGCGGGCTCAGGATGTCCGCGATTCTGGCGCGAATTTGCTGGAGGTACTGGCCAAGCATCGCTAGTCTGTCTTGCCCTCGGTGTCTTTGAAGTCGGCGCTCAGGCGAAACTCGACTTTATCTGACTCGTTACCCGAATTGGCGTGAGTCACTTCGATACTTTCGAACTCGCCGGACTGCTCGAGCGCCCGTTTTACCTGGTCGACCGTGGCAAAGGAGTCGGCCAGGCCTGTGATCCGGAGTCCCGTGGGATCGACCTGCAAGTCTTCGATTTCGGCGGGGAATCGCGATGGGATCGATTTCGACACCGCCATCAGCGTATCGAGCGCGGAGTTCCTGCTCAGGTTTCCACCGAGCAACCGAAGGTGCTTGTTCATCGCTGCGATTCCGGATCGGAGTTCATTGATTGGATCCGGCGGATCGCTCTCGCCAAGCACAGGACCCGCGATCCTGGCGATCTCGCGATTCAGCGCGCGGAGTTCATGAACTTTGCCGGCAAAGCCGAGTATGAAGTGCAGAATCACGAACCCCAACAGACAGGCGGCGAGCGCGGCGGTCGTGTAGAAGGGAGTGAGATCTCCGCCGGTTCTGCCGCGGAAGGCAAACTCGTCCTTGCGGAAATTGAGCATTTCGACAGGCTTGACCGGCAGCTCGCCGAGCAGCATCGCGATCGGCGTCGCAAAGCGGACGAGATCGGGTTGCGCGCCCTCGAACAGCTTCGTCACGTCGAAGTCGGCGGCCTCAATCGAAAGCGCATCGGATAAGGTGCTCTTCAGTTTCGGCACCGTCGCGCCACGGCCGGTCATGACTAGATCCGCATGGTCCAATTCGGCGGCGTGCGCGAGCATCGTCTGGCGCATCGCGTTTATTACCGGGGTCATTTCACCAGCCACCCGAGCCAACCCATCCGGCCCGAACAGACCGGCGGCGACTGTCCGCATCGCGCGCGGAATTCCTTGCTTGTCGAGCAGAACGAAAGAGGTCGCGTACTGATCCGCATCGACCACCAGATGCGCCGTCGGCTCCGATCCGTTTTGCGACCGCGCAAACATCGCGGCGATCGCAAATGGCGCAAGCGTGAGAATTTTGGGATCGAGTCCGGCGCGTGCCAGAAGCTGCAGATGATGGTCGACGTCTTGCTTGCGCGCGAAGGCGGCGAGCACCAGGGAGTTTTCGCCGGAGCGCCCGACGCGAGTGAAGGCAACTATCGCGCCGTCGACCGGAAACGGCAGATGCTCTTCCAGCGCAAACGGGACTACCTGATGCAGTCGGCGCGCATCGCCGAAGGGCAATTCAAGCAACCGCTTTGCAACCGAATCGGAGGGGAGGGCCGAAATGACGACATCGGGGTGCCCGGTTTTTTCGATCAGGCGAGTGAGCGCGGGCCCGAGATCGGCTTCATCGGCCGCGCGATGCGTTTCGAAGACGCCGATGAATTCAAATGAGTTCCAGGTGCGATTCGCGGTAGCCGCGCGCAACCGGTCTCCGGCGATTTCGACCGCTAGGATTCGCTGCGGCATTCAGTTAACGGTCCGTTTCTAGTCTTCCTGCCAGGATACAAGCAATCCGGTGCCATTCGACTGTCGATGAAAGGTGGCATGAACGAGCTTGCGGGAGCCTGCGTACGTCCCCATCCCGTTTATCGTAAAGTAATTGCTCCGGGTGGTTAATACCTTCGAGAGGTCCGTAACGTACTGGCCCATGCCCGGAATGTTGCCTACGTCTGTCATATTCGAGAACGGGCGGATCAGCCGAGCCGTCATGAGCGCCTTGAGGAGATCCTGGTTCGCATAGAGCGCGGGACTTACTGCCGCCAGGACTTCGGGAGACGCAGTATTCACGTTTACCTGCATTTCCGGATAGACAGTCAGGAACTGACGCAGAACATTGAAGGTGGGATCGTCGACACCCGCCACCATCTTCAGGTCTCCTATCGTCGGCATGGGGCTGTTGCGCGGCGAGTAGGGTGGCATTAAGCGCAGATAGTAGTCCAACCCGGCGCCGATCCAGTCCGCGATCGACGGAATGATCTGGGGCGATACGTTCAAAGTCGTAAACAGCCGCTGCAGCTCGGCCACAAAATCCTGATTGATTTCACCGTTAGCGGGATTGATGATCTGGTTGAGGTTCAGTTTGCGCGCTTCATCAATGACCGCGACCGACGCCTGGCCGCCGTCAACATCCACCGGTGGAAAAGGCGCCGCCCACACATCGGTTAGAGCATCGTAGGGTGGCTGCGCCAGCGCATCGGTGAGTGAGTCCTGCGCGAGCAATCCAAGGCCGACGGCGACTCCCGATCGTGCGAGGTAATAAGCGCGAAGCTCGTTCGATTGATTCGCCGCGGAAAGATAGCCGAGCGCGGCGGTGGTGCTGAAATCGACGATGATCAGCGTCATCAGTGCGATTCCCATCAGAACCACCAGCAGGGCAATGCCGCGCTCGTGCGCTTTGAGCTTTTTCACCATTGCTGGATCGCCATCGGCACGGTGACTTGCGTCGAGAAGGTAAGCGGGTGGCCCTTTGGCCCAGCCAGCGTGATATCGATCGTCATCGCGACCGGTAACTGGCGCCCCGCAGACATGTTCGCCGAATTCCAGACCTCGCCCCATTCCTGCCCGTCAAAATAGCGAAGCTTAATCCCGACTACATTGTCTGCGACAGGAATCGATGTCCCGTTCGTTCCGGGGCCGAGCGCGCTCTGCTGGGAACGCTCGAGGATGAACCATCCGCGATGTTGCGGGTTGGCCACGGTCTGGTAGGTGACGATTTCTTCGGCGCCGTAACCGTCGATCGACCGCCGATGGCCGGCATCGAGCGTCGACACCGTCAGGCTGTTGAGGGGCACGCCGCCCTGGTAATGCGCCGTGCCGAGCATGAGAACGCGGCTCGGCGTTAGCGGGGTCTGCACCGCGCCGCGGATCTCATTGCTCATCTGCCACAGGATGGTGCGGCCCGCGCGCTCGGTGTACAGGCGGTCCTCCGCGTGGAGCTTGCTGGTTGCCACGGCATGGAACGACTCCGCGAGCATCGCGAGAATCAGGCCCAGGATCGACACCGCGAGCATCAGCTCGATCAGCGTGAAGCCGGGACTCAGCCGGGAAATCTTCAGGTGCCCCTTCACTGCGACGGCACCGGTACTGTCTCGATCGGGACGGGGTTGTGCAGATATTCGGTTATCGAAAAATTGTGCCCTCCTCGGGGGCCGTAGTAGACGATGACGCGTACCTTGCGCACGTCGGGAAATACTCCGGACTCTGCGACGTCGCGCTCCCAGCGAAGGTTTGGATACTCGTGGGGAAACAAACGATCGAAATTTCCCTTGGTGACACCGACCTGCGGAAACTGCTCCAGCTCGGCTTCCGCCATGATTGCCTGCGAGAGCATCGCCGCGCGCGTGAAGTCGCGGCTTTGGATGACACTTTGCAGGCTCTGGTGATGCAGCGTCAGCAGGGCGAGCAACGCGATGCCCAGCACCGCCATCGCGACCATCACCTCGAGCAGCGTGAAGCCGCGGCTCTCGGGTGTCCGCATGACCGTCGATCGATCGGTGCGGCGGGTCATTGGATGAGCACCTGCGCCATCGACAAGTCGCCGTCCGCGATACTCACCCGTCCGGTGACCGGGTTGAACACCAGCGTCATCACGTGACCAGACAGATCGATCATGTGGACCAGCGTCGCGTCGACATACCCTTCCGGATAGAACTGGCACGAGACGGTTCCCGCGCTGAAGGTTCCGAGATCGCCCACCGTGACGTCGCGGATAGCGACGCTCGGCGGCATTACGACTTGAGCGCCGGCCATGCTGTGATCGGGAGTAAAGGTCGGATTTGGCGAAGTAGAGTAGGGATCGAGCCGCAGTACGCCGTAGACCTGATGATCCAGGTCGAACACCAGTCGCAGAAAGACTTTCTGTGCCGATGCTTCGTCGTAAAGATACGAAGCGCGACCCGCGAGGCGGCGCGCTTCGCTCTTGAGCCGCGCCTTTCGGTAGCTGCCCATGTAGGGCATCGCGATCGTGAATATCAGCGCCATGATGAAGATAACGATTGAAAGCTCGAGCAGCGTGAACCCGGGTTCGCTTGCCCGGCGCTGTGGAGCCGACCGCCTCAATCGGATTGCGAGGAGGCGCGAAGAACGCGCGCTACTCATGACCACTCAGGATGAACTACCGTCGATGTCGTCGGCGCTCTGGACTCCGTCCGGACCGAACGATTTCAGCGCGTAGCTGCTGCCATCGCTCTGGTAAAAGTAGGCGTTGCCCCAGGGATCGTTCGGAAGTTTCTCGATATATCCGGTTTCTTCGTAGTTTTTGGGAACCTGGCCGCTGGTAGGGGGCGTGACGAGCGCTGCCAATCCCTGGTCGGTCGTCGGGTAAGAGCCGTTGTCGAGGTAATAGCGGTCGAGCGCCTGTTTGATCTCCGCGATATCGGCTTGCGCTTTGGTGCGCTTGGCGCGGTCCGCGACGCCCCGCAGTCGCGGCACGACCATCAGCGCCAGCAGGCCGATAATCATGATGACGACCATGATTTCGATCAGGGTGAACCCATCCTGGCTGCGCAACCTTTTGTTCATCGAAAATACCTCGGGGCCTACTGCATGATCTGATTGAGCTGGAAGATTGGCATCAATACCGCCAGCATCATGAATACGATAACAGCCGCCATCATCAGCGTCATCATGGGTTCCAGGATGGTGGTCATCTGACTCAGGGAGTGCTCAACCTCACGTTCGTAGTTGTCCGCTACCCTCTCCAGCATCCGCTCCAGTTCGCCCGACCGCTCGCCGACCCGGACCATCTCGATTAGCAGGGGCGGAAAGAGGCCGCTTTGCGAGAGTGTATGGCCCATGCCGTGGCCCTGGCGAATCTCCTCTCGGCTCTTCTCGATCGCCGATCGAAGGAGGCCGTTGGTGACGACGCCTTTGACGGCATCGAGCGCTGGCAGCAATTGGACTCCTGCGGCGAGCAGGGTCGCCAGCGTGCGCGCAAAGCGCGCGCAGATGATTCGCACCATCGTTTGTCCGAGGTAGGGTGCCCGCAGCATCACGGTGTCGTAGAGGCGTCGCCCGCGCGGGGTCGAGAAACCGAACATGATTCCCGCCGCAGACGCGACGAGGAAAATCAGGATCCAAAGCCAATAGCCGGTAAGAAACGCGGACAGCGCGATCAGGATTTGAGTTGCGATCGGCAGTGCCGCGTGCTGCTCCTCAAAGATGGTGGCGACCTGGGGCACCACGTAGGTGACCAGGAACGTCATAATCGCGGCGCCCACGCACATCATGATGACGGGATAGGTCAGGGCGCCGCGCACTTTCGAGACAAATTCGGATTGCCGTTCGCTGTACTCGGCAAGACGATCGAGCACTGCTTCCAGTGCGGCGGCCTGCTCTCCAGCCCGCACCATACCGACATAAAGATCGGAGAAGATGTTGGGATGCGCTGCCAGCGCATCCGCGAGCGAAGAACCTTCACGCACGCGCTCACGCACCTGCGAGAGCATCCGTTTGACCTGCGCGCGCGAGGACTGATCGCTCAGCACCCCAAGCGCATCAACGAGCTGCACGCCGGCGCCGAGCAGTGCCGCGAGCTGCCGTGTGAGCAGCGACAGGTCCGAGCTGGACATCCCGCGCTGTCGAAAGGGAATCCAATCGCGAGCGGTCTTGGGCTGCGCCGCAAATTCTTCGGCAAGGTCGGTCGGAAAGATTCCTGAGGCTCGCAGCTTGCCGCGCGCGGTGCGTGGACTGTCCGCGTCGATTACACCCGAAACAGAGCGTCCGTCGGTCGATAACCCTCGATAGGCAAAAACCGGCATGATTTGAAGTCGGAGGCGGGACCTATGCGATATCTTCCTGCGTCATGCGCAGCAGTTCTTCGACGGTCGTTTCGCCGGCCATGATGCGCTCGGCGCCGTCCTGGCGCAGAAGCTTCATGCCGCGCGCGGTGCAATGCCGCCGCAAAGTGGCGGCGTCGCTGCTTTCCATCACCAGCGCACGGACCTCGTCGTCCATGACCATCAATTCCTGAATCGCGATACGTCCGCGATAGCCGCTGTTACGGCAATTGCGGCATCCCTTAGCGCGGGAAATCGGCCCGGTCAGATCATGTGGAGTCAGACCGATACGGCTGAGTTCGGTCTCGCTCGGTGTATACGGCTCGCGGCAGTCTGGGCACAGGCGCCGCACGAGCCGCTGCGCGAGCACAGCGAGAATGGACGATGAAACCAGGAACGGTTCGATCCCGAAGTCGAGCAGCCGGGAGAGCGCGCCGAACGAGTCGTTGGTGTGCAGTGTTGAAAAGACCAGGTGGCCAGTGAGTGCGGACTGGATGGCTATTTCGGCGGTCTCGCCGTCACGAATTTCGCCAACCATGATCACGTCGGGGTCCTGCCGCAGAATCGACCGCAGGCCGCTCGCGAAGGTCAGGTCGATCTTCGGATTCACCTGCATCTGGCCGACGCCGCGCAACTGATATTCGATCGGATCTTCGATCGTAATGATATTTTTTTCGGGCGAGTTGATGCGGCTCAGGCACGCGTACAGCGTCGTCGATTTGCCCGAACCGGTCGGACCGGTCGCGAGAATGATTCCGTGGCTCTGGCGAATCAGCCGGTCGAGCTTGCGCAGGTTGTCCCCGGAGAACCCGAGATGGTCCAGGTTTTTGTCGACGGCCGCTTGCGCGCGGTCCAGGAGCCGGAGCACGAGCCGTTCGCCGAAGGCGGTCGGGATGGTGGAAACGCGAATGTCGATATCGCGGCCCGCGATGCGCAGCCGGATGCGGCCGTCCTGCGGGAGCCGCTTTTCCGCGATGTTGAGGCCGCCCATGACCTTGACGCGCGAGCTGATCGCGGGCTGGAAGCGCTTGGGTGGTTCGAGCACGTCGTACAGCATTCCGTCCACGCGGAACCGGACCACCATGTCGCGCTCGAACACCTCGATATGGATGTCGCTGGCGCGGTCCTTTACGGCCTGCGAGAGAATGCCGTTGACCAGCTTGATGATCGGCGCCGAGTCGTCCGCATCGAGGAGGTCTCGCGGTTCCTGGGCAAGTTCGCTGGCGACCACGTCGAGCCGCTCTTCATTCAGATCGATCATCAGCTCTTCAGCGGTTGTATTCGCAGCCTGATCGTACGCGCGATTGATCGCTTCGTTGATTACTTCCGCTGGCGCAAGCACCGGCAGCACTGGAGCGCCGAACAGGATGCGGAGGTCATCGAGGGGTTCGTAATTGGCCGGGTCGGCAATCGCGACCGTCACGCCGGAGTCGTCAATGTGGAGCGGAAGCAGCCGGTTCCTTTTCGCATAGTTGATCGGAACCTTGGTGACCAGGTTGCTGTCGAGCGCGTGCTCGTCGATATGCGCCTGGAAGGGCAGCCTGTATTCTTGCGCGAGTGCGCGAGAAAGACGCTGCGGTTCCAGCGCTCCCATCTCGACCAAAACGTCGGCTAGTTCCTGTCCGGGTTTGCGGCGCTGACGCGCCTTGTCGAGATCCTGCGGAGAAACCCAGGACCGATCCAGAAGTATCGTCTCAAAGCTTTTGCTCGCAGTGGCCATCAGCGAATAACGCGAATAAAGGCCGATAGCGGACGCGTAACGCGGCCTTGAATCATCTTACAGCAAGCCTGCGCTGCCGTTCGATCGGCGCAACACTCCCATCGTGGACAATTAGATATTATGGCTACGGCAGGTTGCAAGCGCACCGCCCCCGCCCGGAAGGCTAATAGTGCCCTACGGCGCTCGGGGGCGCTCCCGGCGAGGATGGCAGCGGCGGGCCGCCCATACCGGCTCCGAAGCCGGATCGCTGCTTGGTCGGCATCGTATGCTGTGCCTCAGCCCATGAGACCAGGGTGCCGTTGACGAACTTCAAATCGAGAAAGGTCCCCTGGTCTCCTTCCTTGGTCGAGGTGTAGAGCAGGGCGGCGGTAACGTCGTTGGAATTGGGTTTGTAGACGTAGCTCCAGATTTCGGTCGTATCGTTGGGGTACTCATGCAGGTCGGGTTCGCCGAACTGGGTATGGATCTGGCTCATCGACTCTCCCGTCTTTAATTCGTCGGACATCCGCGACGTCTTGATGCGCATTCCAGCCTGGTAGAACACGCCGCATCCCGACGCGGTAAAGAGAATCAGCACGGAAAGTGAAAAGATGAAATAGACCCGGCTCTGCATGGCCCCCGGATTGTGTTTGGCGCAGCCGTCCTTTGTCAACGCGTCGCGTCATGGCGTGGCCGGTTGGCGATATCGCTGTGCTATACAACATCGATGATTCGCTGTAAGGGAAACCCGGATGGCCCGTAAGCTTCAATTGGTAAAAGGCGCGTCGCAGCGTGGCGCCCTCGTCTACGGCCTGCGGATCTTTGAAGGTGCGCAGGTGCTGTCGGTCGAGGACGCGCAGGTTGCCCTTGCCGGGGGCGCATCAGGGCGCGTGACGATGCACTATATCGAAGGGACGCGGGCGCAAATTCGGCGTCAGCTCATGCAGAGTATCGACGCTTTTTTCGAACTGCTCGATGAGCACGTAGATCGCAAGTGAGAGGGAAGACATGAAACTCGAATTCATCAAGTACGAGAAGCGCAACCATATCGCCTACGTCACATTCAACCGGCCCGAGCGCCTCAACGCGCTTCATCCGGCCTGCCACGTCGAAATGGATCAGGTCTGGGACGACTTTGTCGGCGACAAGGCGATGTGGGTGGCGATCGTCACCGGCGCGGGCGATAAGGCATTTTCCGCAGGCAACGATCTGCGCTGGACTGCCGAGCATCGCGGCGAACCCCTGATGCGATCCAAGGGCGGCTTTGCGGGAATTACGGCGCGCTACGACATCTACAAGCCGATCATCGCGGCCGTGAATGGATTCGCATTGGGCGGCGGATTCGAAATCGCCCTTTCCTGCGACATCATCATCGCCGCCGAGCATGCGCGCTTCGGACTGCCCGAGCCGCGCGTGGGTCTGATGGCGGCTGCCGGAGGAGTTCATCGCCTCCCGCGTCATATTCCGCTTAAGATCGCGATGGGCTTGATGCTGACCGGCAAGCACATCACCGCGCAGGAAGCGCACAAATGGGGAATCGCCAACGAGGTCGTTCCGATGAAGGACCTGATTCCCGCCGCCGAGCGCTGGGCGGCCGAAATAATGGAATGCTCTCCGCTCTCGGTGCAGGCTACCAAGGAAGCGGCGCTCAACGGATTGGGAATACCGGCCCAGGATGCGATCGCGAAACGCTACGAGGGACAGGAAAGGCTGTTCCGATCGAAGGATGCGGTCGAGGGTCCGCTGGCGTTTTCACAGAAGCGCAAACCTAACTGGACGGGCGAATAGACGATGCACGAACTCGCGAGAGCCGGAGACCTGCTGATGTCGATTGTCGCAATCGCGACCACGGCAGGCTTCCGGCCCTTCGAGAGCGGCGCATTCTGGGGAATCGTCACGCTCTGGGGAGTCGTCACGATACTCTTCGATGACGAAACGCCGCGCGGTATCCCCGGAATCGAAGCTATGCACCCGTACGCCGAGGAAACCCCCAACAAGCGATCCCCTATGCGTCACGGCTCGTCTGAGTAAGACGAACGAATCAACGTCCGAGGTGTTTGCCGAAGAACGCTTCGATTCGCTGCCAGCTGTCTTCCGCGGCCGCCTCGTTGTAGCCGGCCTTCATCGGGCCCCATCCGCCGATCGAGGCCAGCACGCCGGAATTCCGGCTCATGAAGCTGTGCCCCGCGTCGCCGTACATTTTCACATCGTGCTCGACGCCGAGTTCGCTCAGCAGCTTTTCCAAACGCTCTCCCTGCGGGGCGAATAACTTATCTTTGGCGCCGTAGCCGCCGAGGACCGGACAGATGCCGCGCAGGTCATCGGCGGCTTTCGGAACATCGCCGTAAAAAGCCGCCGCGACGCCGAGCGGCGATCGGACCGCGTAGAGCAGGGCGAAGCCGCCACCCATGCAGAATCCGATCACGCCGATGCGCGATGCATCGATGCCGTCCTGCTGCTGAAGGAACGCACGCGCTGCATCCAGATCGTCGAATGCCGCGCCGCTACCGCGATTTAACGTCATCAGGGTGCGGGCGATACAGATCAGCCGCGGGCCGGGCGCGTCATACAAATCCGGCGCCAGGGCCACATAACCGAGATCCGCGATACGCTCTGTAATTCGCCGGATGTCCTCATTCAACCCGAATATCTCGTGAATCACGATCACGCCCGGATGCCTGCCGCCGTCGGCGGGAGAGGCGAGCGCTGCCTTCATCGGATGTGCATCCGCGGCGGGGAAGACCAGGTCGCGAATCGTCATGCGGGGTCCCTCTGCAAATCCTATTTCTTCGGTTTCGCGCGTCGGCTTCGCGACCGGGGGCCCGAACCATAGTCCTTGAATGGTTCGTCGCGATCGCGCACCGTCTGCCTGAAACCAATCTCCTGTGCGCGGCGAACGAAATCCATCCCTTCCTGCGTGTGCCGGGCGATGCCGTCGAAAAAGGAGCCCAGCAATCGTGACGTCGCAAAGCCCATCTGCTCCGCGGTGTGATTGCACAGCAGCTTGAGCATTTGCAGTTGATTGACGGGCACGCGAGCCATCCGCTCTGCGAATGCGATCGCATGTTCCGCCAATCGCTCTTCGGGCACCGTCTCGAGAATCAGTCCGATTCGCGCCGCTTCGGTCGCGAGAATTTCATCGCCCGTGAGCAAATAGCGCTTCGCCTGCTCCAGGCCCATCCGGTAGACCCACATCGCCGTGGTTGGCGTTCCCCACACGCGCGATGGCGGATAGCCGAACGAGGCGTTTTCGGCGGCGATGATGATATCGGCGCATAGCACCATGTCGGTTCCCCCGCCGATGCACCATCCCTGGACCGCCGCGATTACCGGCTTACTGGCGTACCAGAGCTTCAGGTAGGTGTTCACGTAGCGCGAGATCATGTGGTAGTCGGCTACCGAATCCCAAATGCGCTTGCGTGATCCTTCTCCGGCCTGCGCCTGCGTCGACGTATCGAGCCGATAGCCGGCGCAAAATGCCGGGCCTTCAGCGCGCAGCAGAATCACTCGAACGTCATGCGCCGCATCGGCTTCATCGATCGCCGCTGCGAGTTCATCGCGAAGCTCGGGTGTGATGGTGTTGTATTCGGCGGCCCGCGTCAGAATTATCGAGCGGACGCCGTTGTGGGTCTCGGTCCGTAGAGTCTTGCTCATCGCTCCCGCATATAGCAGCAGAGCGCCCGAGTGGGACAGATCTCGCGTCAGCCGATTATCTTGTTCAGCGGATACTCGACAATTCCGACCGCGCCGGCTTCAAGCAGCTTGGGAAATAGCTCGCGCACGGTATGCTCCGCGATCATCGCCTCGACCGCCAGCCACTCTTTGCCCTTGAGCTTCGGATGCGGATAGAGCTGGGAAACCGTGGGCGCCGTTAGTGAGGGGAGCAGGGCGATGACCTTCTCGATATTCTCCCGGGCGACGTTCATTTTGATTCCCACCCGGCTTTCGGCATCGAGCGCGCCACGAATCAGCACAGCGATCTGGCGAATCTTCGCCTGCTTCCAGGGGTCGCGCCATGCATCGTGATTGGCGACCAATACGGGGTTCGACTCCAGCAGTTCCTCGACGATACGAAGGCCATTGGCGCGCAGCGAAGAACCGGTCTCGGTCACATCGACGGCCGCATCGACTATACCCTCGGCGACCTTGGCCTCGGTCGCGCCCCACGAAAATTCAACTTCTGCTTTAACTTTACGCTCGGCGAAAATCCGCTTGACGAACCCGACTATTTCGGTGGCTACGCGCCTACCTTCCAAATCCTCGAGGCGCTTAATCGGCGAGTTCTCGGGCACGCATAGAACCCAGCGCGACGGCTTCAGGGAGACCTTCGAGTAAATGAAGCTCTCAACCTCGACCAGATCGACATTGTTCTCCACGATCCAGTCGCTGCCGGTAATTCCGGCATCAAGCGATCCGTCGGCAATGTACCGGGGCATTTCCTGAGGGCGGAGAATGCGGCAGGCCAGCGACGAATCATCGACAGTGGGGACATAGGAACGAGAGCTGACTGAAATACGCCATCCGGCTTTGCGCATCAGCTCGAGGGACTGCTGCTCGAGGCTGCCCTTCGGAATTCCGAATTTCAGAATATTTTCGGCTGCCGGCATCGATTCGCCCTTATCCGGCCTTCTTGGCGTTATGACCGTAGCTGGGGCCGTATTTGGCGGGATCGACCTTGCGCGGCTCGAATTCGCGCCACTCGTCGTTCTCAAGGCGCCGGTAGAAGCAGGATTCGTGGCCGGTATGACACGCTGCTCCGTCGCCCATCTGCTCGATGAAAAGCAGGATGGTGTCTTCGTCGCAATCGATACGGATTTCCTTTACCACCTGGAAATTTCCCGACTCTTCGCCCTTGCGCCAGAGGCGGTTACGCGATCGCGAGAAATAGCAGGCATGCCCGGTGGCCACCGTTTCCTCGAACGCCTCGCGATTCATATAGGCGAACATCAGCACACGATGCGTCGCGTGATCCACGGCCACCACCGGGACTACGCCATCACCTTTGTTGAAATCGATTGCCGCTGAAGCTTGCGTTGCCATAGTCGTATTGAGACCTGTTCGAGGCGTCCTTACGGCGCCATGTGAATCAGCAAGTATTTGCGAAAACCCGGCCTGATTCAACGTGCCCAAGGCGTAGGATGCTCGATTATCGGACGCGAGACGGCCGACTGGCAGATGGTTACTATTTCATTTGGGTGAACTGGCGAGTAGATTTGCCCTGCGTATGAAGGCGACCCAATGGGCTTGCACGGGGGCCTCTGACATGTGTATCCGCGGCGCGACACTGCTGTCGGCGATCGCGCTTAGCCTGACTTTTGCGGCTTGCCGCATGAGCCCGGCGCGGTTCGTCGAGAAACATCCGAACGTCGAGCCCTTCAATTTCCAAATCGCGCTGGGACCCAACCAATACCAAATCGCCGGATACCTGGCGCATACCACGGTCCCCGGCCGCTTGCCCGCGCTGCTGGTACTCAACGGCGCTGAGGACACGGCGGAGAAATGCGTTGAGGCAAATGTCGGCGTAACCAGCATGGGGATCAATGTCGCGTGCGTCAGCATCCCCGGCTACGGAAGGTCATCGGGACCGGGCCGCTTTGTTGGACCGCAGGCGGTAGCGGCGGCGCGGCGCGCGCTCGATTTGCTCGCCTCGCGCACGGACATCGATCCGAGTCGCGTGGCGGTATGGGGTCTCGGCGACGGCGCAGTCGCCGCGGGGCTCCTGATGGACTACGACTCGCGCCCGCGTGCCCTAATCCTGCAATCCGGTGCGTACGACTTGCTGAAGCAATGGCCGCAAACGCCGCTTCGCACCAAGCTCGCCATCATCCATCAGGTTTGGCCCAGCAGGCGGGTGCTGGCCGAACGCAGCGTCATCCAGCATCTGCCGCAGAAGCTCGAGTGCACCGTGCTGATCCTGCATGGCGAACGCGACAAGGCATCGCCCGTAGGCCAGGCGGTCTTGCTTGCCAGCGCGCTGCGGGAGCGGGGCGTGCGCGTTGAGACCCGTTACTATCCGAAAGCATCGCACCGCCTCGCCGCCTGGGTCGTCGAGCCGGAGCTACGCGCGTTCCTGCGGGAAAATCTGCTGGACGCCGATCACGCCAGCGATTCCTGATTTCGTCAGCTCAATTCTTTGAGCGCGGCCAGAACCTCTTCGGTGTGGCCTCCGACCTTGACCTTGGGAAAGACCTTCCGGACGGTGCCATCGCGCCCGATGATGAACGTCGTGCGCTCGATACCCATGTACTGGCGCCCGTAGAGCGATTTCATCTTGTACACGCCGTAAAGACGCCCGACTTGATTACCCGTGTCGCTCAGCAGCGGAAAATTCAGATCGTATTTGCCGGTGAACTTTTCGTGCGATGCGGGCGAGTCGGCGCTTATTCCCACAACTTGCGCGCCGGCTGAGCGGACCGCAACCAGGTTGTCGCGAAAGCTGCAAGCTTCGATCGTGCACCCTGGCGTCATGTCTTTCGGATAGAAATAGAGCACGAGGTTTTTCGCCCCAATTAGGTCGGCGAGCTTGACCGTCTTTCCTGTCCCATCCGGAAGCTCGAAATTCGGGGCTTTCCGGCCCTCCAGGGCTGTCGAATCAGGTCCTTTTGCGGCGGCAGGCTTGACCTTGGCGGCCGCTTTGGTGGTGGATGCTTTAGGGGCTTTGGTTGGCTTTTTCTTGGTTGGCATGCAGTTCTCCATTTAGGCGGACCGGCGAAGGAACGCAAATGCTCCCCGGGAATACCCCTTGGATGATCCAAAAAGCCTGATTTGGCGCTATTTTTGAGCCCCCTAGTTGACGCGCTTCAAGGTAGGCTCTACACTCCCCGCGGGTTCCGCGGGCAAAAGCAAAAAACTCCATGGCCGTCTATACCGAACTTAACAAGCCGTTCCTGAAGGAACTTGCCGACGACTATTCGCTCGGACGAATAACCGGCGCCACGGCCATTCCGCAGGGCTCCATCAACAGCAATTATGTGGTCGAAGCAGCCAAGGGCAAGTTCCTGCTGCGGATCGACGAGGTCAAGAGCGAAAACGAATTGAAGCGCGAGATCGACCTGCTGTCGTTTCTGCGCAAACATTCATTTCCGTGCCCGCATCCGATGCAGGATCGGATGGGCCGCTTCCATCGCTCGTTCAACAACAAGTGCGTCTCGCTCTTCAAATACCAGGAAGGCAAAGTCCCGACGCCCGAAAAGCTCAAATTCTCGCAGCTCGAGACTATCGGGCGCGTGCTTGGCGAGCTGCACGTAATCGGCAAGGCATACAAGAAGGGAATCGACAATCGTTTCAGCTTCGAACGGATCGCGGACCTTTACCTGAATGTTCGCAGCCGCCTGCCGAACTACTTCCGCAAGATCTGCCGCACCCTCGACGACGAAGTCGAGTACCTGACGCGCTATCTCGAGGGCAAGCTCCCCAAGGGCGTCATCCACGGCGACATCTTCGCCGACAATCTGCTGTTTCGCGGCGAGAAGCTGATGGCAGTGCTCGATTTCGAATCGGCCTGCCGCGGCAAATTCATTTTCGATATCGCGACCGCGGTGAATGCTCTCTGCTTCGTGCGCGGTGGATATTCGCTGGAACGCTTCCGCGCCGTGCTCGGCGGCTACGAGTCGGTCCGGACGCTGTCGCTGGCGGAATGGGATGCGTTCCCGAATGAACTGCGCTTCTCGTCGCTGCGGTTCACCGTGACGCGCCTGCACGATTTCTTTCTGCAGCCCCTCGATGGGCACGCGCGCATCGACAAGGACTTCCGGGAGTTCTTCGACCGTCTGCGGGTACTTCGCCGCGAAAAGGAAGGCGGGATGGAGCCGCTCCTGATGGCGATGGCGACCGGGTACGACTACCGCAAATATCAAAAGGTCAAGGCGACCGAACGCCGGCAGGCTTAGGCCTGTGCGCTTGCGCGCCTGCCGCTTGCATGGCCTCGCTCATCCAGGTCGCTTCCGTCCGCACACCAATCCGCGAACAATGGATCAACTGAATGCCTTCGCTTGCGGAAAGTCTTGCGGCACCCCGGCCTGCGCTCTGGCTCGAAGTCTCTCCTCCGCGCGGCGCTAATCCGAATTTTCTGATTCGGCGGCTCGAAGCTTTTGTCGGGCATGCCGATGCGATCAATCTGACCGACAACGGGCTGGGCCGGGTAAAGATGTCCGGCCTCGTGTTCGCTTCATTCGTGAAATCGCGGCTCGGGTTGCCGGTGGTGCTGAACTTTTCCTGCCGTCATCGCAACCGCTTCGCGTTGAAGTCGGACTTACTGGGCGCCGCCGCGATAGGAATTGACGGAGTGGTTGCACTGGCCGGTGACCCGGTGGCGCAGGACGATCCCAACAGCGCATCGGCGGTTCGCGATCTGAACCCGTTCGGTCTGCTGGAGATGATCGCCGCGCTTAACCGCGGCGACACCGGCGAAGGCAAACCGGCCCTGAAGACCTTGCCCGCGCTGTATGCGGGCGCGGTGGCGAATCCGAATAGCGTCAACCCCGATCGGGAGATCGCGCTGCTGGAGCGCAAGGCGCGCGCCGGCGCAAAATTCGTCATCACCCAGCCGGTCTTCGAGGCGGAAGCGGCACGCCGCTTTCTGGCGCACACCGACCGGCTTTCGCTGAGGGCTATGCTTGGGATATTGCCGGTCAAGCGCGCGTCGATGGCAACTCATATCAAGGAAAAAGTAAAAGACCTGAGCGGTGCTAGCGGGCATTTTGATCGTTACGCGGGGATGACTGAGGATGAAGCCCGCTCCTTCTCAATCCACGAGAACCTTGAGCTAATGAAATCGTTGGCCGGCGAGGTGGCGGGGTTTAACATCATGAGCTGGGGCGGCACTTCTCTGGCGATCGAACTTGCCCTGGAGTTCAGCAAATGGCGCAAGCACGCAAATCGGTAGTTCACCGAATCACAAACGGCTCCGTAGCTACAGCAAAAGGCAATCGCGCCCGCTCTGAAGACGCGGTGCGCACACTCCTGCAGCACCTCGGCGAGGATCCCGAGCGTGAGGGGCTGGCTCGCACGCCGCATCGGGTCGTCGAAGCGCTGGAATTCATGACC
Source organism: Binataceae bacterium (SeqCode) (assembly GCA_052146355.1). GTDB lineage: Bacteria > Desulfobacterota > Binatia > Binatales > Binataceae > JAFAHS01. Next base: position 45,826 of record JBKQNE010000013.1, read on the forward strand.
AGCGGTTACGCGCAGGATCCGAAGGTCGCCATCAACGGCGCACTGTTCGTGGAAGAGAACTATCAGGAGATAATTCTTTGTAAGGATCTCGACTTCTACTCGCTCTGCGAGCATCACATCCTGCCTTTCATGGGCAAGGCGCACGTCGCCTATATTCCCAACAAGCGCATCGTCGGAATCTCCAAGCTGGCGCGGATGGTGGAAATCTATTGCCGCCGGCTGCAGGTCCAGGAGCGGCTGACGACCCAGATCGCGCACACGATAATGGAAGAAATCGATCCGCTCGGCGTCGCCGTCGTGCTCGAAGCGGAACACATGTGCATGCGGATGCGCGGCGTGCAGAAGCAGAATTCCAAGATGACGACATCCGCGATGCTCGGCGCGTTTCGCACCAATGTCGAAACCCGCCAGGAGTTCATGAACCTGCTGCGCAATGGAAAATAATGGGAACTGGGGGGCGTTCCGATGAACCAGGACGAACAGGAACATCTTGAAGCGCTGGGCCGCTACGCGCTGCGCTTCGCGAAACCGGGCGATACCGTCGGCCTGGGTACCGGCCGCGCCGCCACCGCGTTCATTCATGCACTGGGCGCGAGCCTGATCCACGTGCGGGGCGTGCCCACCTCGAAGGCCAGTGATGAACTCGGACGCTCGCTGGGGATCGAGATCGTTTCGCTTGCCGATGCGCCCAAGATCGACACCGATTTTGACGGCGCCGACGAAGTGGATTCGCGGCTCAATCTGATCAAGGGCTACGGCGGAGCACTGGTCCGCGAAAAAATCGTGGCCGCATCCTCGAAGCGATTCATCGTGCTCGTGGGCGAGGAAAAGCTGGTCAAGCGCCTGGGAGCCCGCGGGAGCCTGCCAGTCGAGGTCATACCCTTTGCGTTGCCGCTGGTCAGCCGCAAAATCGCGAAGCTCGGTCTGAAGCCCAAAGTAAGGCAGGAGGGGGGAGCCGACTACGTGACCGACAACGGCAACCTCATTCTCGATTGCGGCGTCAAGGACATCCGAAAGCCGGGGCGCCTCGATCGTGAACTGCTCGCAATTCCCGGCGTGGTCGGCACCGGTCTGTTCGTTGGGATGGCCTCGATGGTTCTGGTTGCGCGCAACAACGGCAAAATCGAAACCATGCGTTCCAGGTGATCGATCCCGCGATCCGCAAAGAACTCGAGCGGATCTATCGCGCCGCAATCGCGGCCGTCGATCCGGCGCTTCTGGTCGGACAAGCACTCGATGGAACAATCTCAAATGCTGTCCGGACTGACTCCCTGATTGATGGGGCCCGGCGAATTTTCGTTCTCGCGATTGGCAAAGCATCGTATGCGATGGCGGCGGAGCTGGAGCGCCGGCTCGCGGATAGAATCGCGGACGGCCTGGCGGTCGTCCCGCCGGACGCGGCTCCTGCTGCGCCTCTGACGAAGATTCGCATCGTCAGCGGCGGCCATCCGCTTCCGGACGCTTCGTCCGTCGCTGCCGCAAACGCGGCTATCCAGATGGTGGCGAACGCCAGCGCTGGTGATTTGGTCATCGTCGCGCTCAGCGGCGGCGCGTCGGCGATGTTCGCATTGCCGGCACCAGGGCTGATGCTGGAAGACAAGATCGCAACGACATCGGCGCTGCTCAGGTCCGGCGCCGCGATCCGCGAACTCAACTGCGTGCGCAAGCACCTGTCAGCCATCAAAGGTGGATGCTTGGCGCGATCGATTTCCAATGACGCGCGCGTGGTTACCTTAATCCTATCCGATGTTCCCGGAGATGATATTGCTACGATCGGTTCGGGGCCGACTGCGGCTGATCCTTCGACCTTTTCGGATGCGATCGGAATTCTCAAGCGGCGTCGAATCTGGGGACGCGCGCCCGAGCGGGTACGCGACTACCTGGAGCGCGGTGTGGCCGGCGAAATTCCGGAGACGCCCAAGAGTACGGATCCCTCGGTAGCGCGGGTCACGAACCTGATCATCGGAAGCAACGCGACCGCTCTGGATGCCGCCGAGCGCGAAGCGGCGAAAAGCGGCTTCGCGGTCGAGCGATGGCGCGAGCTGAAGGGCGAGGCGGACGAGCTTGGCCGCGACCTGGGTGCTCGCTTGGGGAAAGTCTCCACCCAACGGGCATGTATTCTCGCTGGCGGAGAGCCGGTAGTAACTGTTCATGGAGGAGGACGAGGCGGCAGAGCGCAGCAGTGCGCACTCGCGTTGGCTTTGGAACTGGCACGAAGCGCACCTTCGGGCAGGCTTGCGGCGCTGGCCGCAGGCAGCGATGGAATCGACGGTCCCACCGATGCTGCCGGGGCGTTTGCGTCGCCTGACACTGTCGAACGGGCGCGCGCGAAAGGCCTCGATGCCGAGACCGCACTGAAGCGCAACGACGCATACAACCTGTTCGGCGCGATCGGCGATTTGTTCCGGACCGGAGCGACCGGCACCAACGTCACGGATTTGTTTATCGCGCTCGTCAACTACTGAGACTGATGAAACGAAGCACCAACGCAAAGCGGGCCGCTGATTCGCCGGCTCTCGCCGACGGGCGCCGCGGGGGCCAGGCACGTGCGGTGACGCTGATTGCCGGCGACGGCGTCGGGCCGGAGGTCATCGGCGCCGCTATCAAAGTTATCGAGGCCGCTGGTGTCGAGATCGATTGGGATCGGCAAGCGGCGGGCGCCTATGCGCTCAAGAGATACGGCACTCCCGTACCCGACGAGCTGATCGCGTCACTCAACCACACCCGCGTGGCGCTGAAAGGTCCGCTCGAAACGCGATCCGGCGAAGGCTATCGATCGATCAACGTCTACCTGCGCAAGACCTTCGACCTCTATGCAAACCTGCGCCCGACGCTGAGCTTCAAGGGCGTGCACACCCCGTTCCGCAATGTCGACCTAATCGTGGTGCGCGAGAACACCGAAGATCTTTACGCGGGAATCGAACACGAGGTCGCGCCCGGTGTAGTGGAGAGCATCAAGATAATCACCGCGCGCGCATCGCGGCGGATAGCCAGGTTCGCGTTCGAATTCGCACGGCAACACCAGCGCAAGTCGATTACCGCTATTCACAAGGCGAACATCATGAAACTCTCGGATGGCCTGTTCATCCGATGCGCCCGTCGCGTCGCGCGCGATTACCCGGAAATCCTCTATCAGGAGCAAATAGTCGACGCTGCGTGCATGCGTCTGGTGACCAAACCGGCTTCATTCGATGTGCTGCTGCTCGAGAATCTGTACGGCGATATCGTTTCGGATCTCTGCGCGGGATTGGTCGGCGGCCTCGGACTCGTTCCCGGCGCGAACTACGGCGACAAGGGCGCTATCTTCGAGGCCGTGCACGGCACGGCGCCCGATATCGCCGGTAAAGGCGTGGCAAATCCGATCGCGGCGATCCTGTCGGGAGCGATGCTGCTCGACTACATCGGCCATCCCAGAGCGGCAGAATCGATTCGCGCCGGTGTCGGTTCGGTCCTGCGATCGGGTCGGGTGCTGACCAGCGATATCGGCGGAAAAGCCACCAGCGATGAGATGATGACCGCGGTAATCCGCGCGATGGGCCGCCGCTAGCGGAAACATTGCACGGATCGCAGAGACATCTTTCGCCGCGATCGGGGCTCGGCTATTAAAGAAGCGTTATGGGAAAGCCGTTGACGATTGAGGCTTCTGGCGACCGTCTTCCGCCTGGCCAGACTCTGACCGACAAGTTTCCGGTCCTCAGTTATGGGCCGACGCCGCGCTTCAATCCCGCGAAATGGGATTTTCGCGTGCTTGGCCTGGTCGAACAGGAGCTCCGCTTCAGCTACGAGCAGTTCCGCGTGCTGCCGCAATCGCGCCAGGTTAGCGACTTTCACTGTGTCACCACCTGGTCACGCTTCGACAATGCATGGGAAGGCGTCAAGGTGCTCGACCTGATGAAGCTGGTGAGCCTCAAGCCACAGGCGCAGCACGTGGTCGTGCACTGCGAGGCGGGATACACCACCAATCTGCCGCTGACGGAATTTCTGGACGACGACGTCATGCTGGCGCATCGCCACGACGGCCGCGACCTGAAGCCGGATCATGGCTGGCCGCTGCGGCTGATAGTTCCCAAGCTGTACGCGTGGAAGAGCGCGAAGTGGGTGCGCGCAATTGAGTTCAGTGAAATCGATCGGCGCGGCTTCTGGGAAGTGCGCGGCTATCACAACCATGCTGATCCCTGGCGCGAGGAACGCTACTCGTTCCAGGAAGATTCCGAACAGTAGCCCCCGCCGCGGAGCATGGGGCCTTGGCCATCGATCGGATCGACGGGTTTGATCGCGAGCAAAGCCTCGCACGCTTCGGTGCGGAGCAGTTCGACCTTGCGATAATCGGCGGTGGCATCAACGGTGCCGCGGTCGCCCGCGATGCCGCCATGCGCGGTTTCAGCGTCGCGCTCATCGAGCGCGGCGATTTCGCCGGCGGAACCTCATCGCGCTCATCGAAATTGATTCACGGCGGCTTCCGCTACCTGCCGCAAGGACAACTGCGGCTCGTCTACACGGCCCTGCGTGAGCGCGAACTTCTGCGCCATCGCACGGCGCCTCACCTGGTGCATCCGATCAGGTTTCTCTTTCCTGTCTACGATGGAAAAGGATTCGGTCGGTTCACGATGTCGATGGGACTGTGGCTCTACGACTTGTTTGCCCGGGTCCCTCGCGCGGAATGGCACGAAAGCCTGAGCGCCGCGCAGGTCCGGGAGCTGGAGCCCGCGCTGGCGCGAAACGGCCTCAAAGGCGGCGCGCTCTACTACGATGCGTGGGGCGACGACGCGCGCATCACCTTGGAAAATGCCCTCGACGCGTCGATACACGGTGCGGCAGTTGCCAACTACGCGGCGGTGGAGGGGTTCACCAAGTCCAGTAGACGGATCAGCTCAGCGCAGGTGCGCGATGTAATCGGCGGTACAACGGCGGAATTGCGCGCCAGGATTTTCGTGAATGCTGCCGGACCATGGGTGGACGAAATTCGACGCATCGATGACCCGGCATCGCGCCCGTGTGTGCGGTTGACCAAGGGCGTGCACCTGGTCTTTCCGCGCACGCTGCTTCCCGTTCACGACTCGCTCGTGCTTGCCGACGACGCAGGACGAATCGTGTTCGTGATGCCGCACGATCGCTATGTGCTGGTCGGCACGACCGATACCGACTACACGGGGGATGCGGCCGCGGTCTCGGCCGATTCCGCGGACTTCTCGTACCTGCTCGCGGTGCTTCGCGCGAGCCTGCCCGGAATCAAGCTCGCCAACAACGATGTCGCATCCAGCTTCGCGGGCTTGCGGTCGCTGGTTTCGAATGGCGAAGGCTCTCGCGCGCCGTCAGCGGTGTCGCGCGAAGAAGTAATTCTGGAGAGTTCCTCGGGATTACTGACGGTCGCGGGCGGCAAGCTGACAACCCATCGCGAAATAGCCGACAAACTTGTGGCACGCGTTGCCCGCGAACTGCATCGCGCGGCCGGAACCTGTCCCACCGCCAAGCTCCCGCTGCCGGGCGCACGCGCGATTGAGACATCGGACTCCGATGCCGAAGTGCTCGCTGCACTGCCGCGCGCCGCGCGGGAGATTCTCGTGGGGCGTTATGGAACGCGCGCGATGCTTCCGGCGCGAATCGCCGCCGCCGATTCAACGCTGGCCGCGCCGCTCGCCGCGGGATGCCCGGTTCTGGGCGCGGAGGTTATCCACGCGATTCGGAACGAGATGGTCCTGGCGCTGGCCGATTTCATGGTTCGCCGTACCAGCCTGGTGTGGCGATGGCCCGCGGAGGCGGAAGCGGCCGCGCCTGTCGCGGCGCGTTTGATGGCGCGGGAGTTAAAATGGGATTCTCATCGCCACGAACATGAGATCGCGGATTTCCTCGCTGACATGAACCGCCGAAAAACGCCGGCCTAGCGATGTCGGAAATTCAAGCTCAGCTTCGTGCGCGCGCGGCCCGAATCGGCAAAACGCTGGCACGCTTGTACCCGAAGGCGCGCATCAGTCTGGATTTTGAAACTCCGTGGCAATGCCTGGCCGCGACTATCCTTTCGGCCCAGTGCACCGATGAGCGGGTGAATCACGTGACGCCTGCGCTCTTCAGCGAATTTCCCGATGCCGCCACAACAGCAGCGGCACCGCCGGAGCGGATTCGAGAGCTAATCGTCATGACCGGGTTTTTCCGGCAGAAGACCAAGTCGCTGATCGGCGCCGCAAAGGCGATCGTCCAGCACCACGGCGGCCAGGTCCCGGCGAAAATGGAAGAACTGGTGGCACTGCCGGGAGTGGGGCGCAAAACCGCCAACGTGATTCTGGGCCACGTCTACGGCAAGCCGGGATTCGTGGTGGACACTCACGTGCGGCGTCTGACTCGCCGTATGGGATTCACCCGTTCTGAAGATCCGGAGCAGATCGAGCGCGATCTATCGGAAATCCTCCCGCCGATGGAATGGACGCCGTTTTCGATGCGGTTGATTCTGCACGGGCGTCAGGTGTGCAGCGCGCGCCAGCCACGATGCGAATTGTGCGCGGTAAGCGATGATTGTCCTAAAATAGGCCTAACGGGGGCGACTTATGGCAAGTCGGAAAGGGGCCGTCGCCGCCGTATTTGAACAGTACCCGCGACATGCAATAATCTCGGCTTGAGCGCCTGATTTTCGGGGCAATTCCCGTGAAACTTCGGCTGGAAGACATAACCGCCGAGGCGAAGGAGATCGCCTTCGTCGAGCCGGAAATGGAAATTAATCAAATCCTAACGCAGGGTCCCGTTCGCGAATATCGCGTTGAGGGTCCCATTGCGGTTTCGGTTTCTCACTATCGTGCGGGAACCGATCTGTTTTTCGAGGGCCGCCTCAAAGCCCAAACCGGCGCCACCTGCGCCCGTTGTGCCGAGGAATTCAACGCCCCGAACGACCGGCCGTTTCGGCTGGTAATGGCGCCGAAATCCATCGGCATGGACACCGAGCCGGGTCTTCGCGCGGAGGATTTGGAATTCTCGCTCTACGACGGCGACATGATCGACCTCGGTCCGCTCATTCGTGAGCAGTTGCTGCTCTCGCTGCCGACCCGTCCGTTGTGCCGCGATGATTGCCGCGGCCTCTGCCCGCATTGCGGCATCAATCTCAATCGCGGTCAGTGCCATTGCCGGGCCGAACAGCTCGATTCCCGCTTTGCGGTGTTGCGATCACTGAAGATCGTCCGCCGCTGATCGTTTCGTTCAATCTCAAACTCAGGAAGAAAGTCCCATGCAAGCACCCAAACGTCGCACTTCTCACTCCAAGAAAAACATGCGCCGCTCCCACGACGCGTTGCGCGCCGTGAATCCGGGCACCTGCTCGAATTGCGGCGAGCCCGCAATGCCGCATCACGTCTGCCGCCATTGCGGCTCATACCGGGGCCGCGAACTCGCGCCGGTCAAGGAATAGCCTCCGCAAGGAGTGAATCGTGAGAGTCTCGCTCGACGCGATGGGCGGTGATCTCGCCCCGAAGGCCGCGGTCGAAGGCGGCGTCCTCGCCGCTCGCGATTTCGGCATCGAGGTGATCCTCGTCGGAGATCGCGAGATCGTTGCCCGCGAACTTGCTGAACACAGCATCGCGGGCCTCAAGGTTCGTATCGAACACGCGCCTGAAGTCGTTCTGATGGACGATTCGCCGCTCGAATCGATCATCAACAAGCCGCATTCGTCGCTCCACGTGGGATTTGAGCTGGTCAAGAACCAGAACGCCGATGCGTTCGTGAGCGCTGGCAACTCTGGCGCGATGATGGCGGCAGCGATGGTCATTCTCGGCAACCTGGCGAGTATCGATCGTCCCGCAATCGCTTCTCCCGTTCCCACGCCCGAGGGTCAGGCCCTCCTAATCGACGCCGGTGCAAACACCGACGTCAAACCGATCAATCTGGTTCAGTTCGCGGTCATGGGCAGTGTCTATTGGCGCCGCCTGCGCAACATCTCGCGTCCGCGCGTCGGAATTCTCTCCAACGGAGAGGAAGCCTCCAAGGGCACCGATTTGACGCGGGGCGCGGCGGCCACGCTCAGCCAGATGGGTTCCTACGTGAATTACGTCGGCTACGTCGAAGGCCGCGACATCAATCGCGGCAAAGTCGATGTGATCGTCACCGACGGGTTCACCGGCAATATCGCGCTCAAGACGATGGAAGGGTTCGCGTCCTTCATGCTCGGCAACCTGCGCGAACTTTTTGGCGGCACCTGGCCGGGACGCCTGTCTTATTTCCTTGTCCGCAAGCGGCTCACCGCGATGCGCGAACGTCTCGATCCGCACGAGTACGGCGGCGCACCGCTGCTGGGCGTCAACGGAGTCGCGATCATCGCGCATGGTTCCTCCAATGCGCACGCGATCCGCAACGCCGTTCGGGCCGCGGCCAATGAATCGCTGGTGCATCACGTCAATACGGAGATCGCCGAGATCCTGAACCGCACCCAGCCTGCGGTGGGTGCGAAGCCTGCCAGCAAAGGCATCCGCGCGCTCTTCAGCCGCATGCGCGAACGCCTGCAAAGACATCCCAGGGAACCCGAAGCAGCGAAGCTGCCTGAGGTTCCGGTTGAGGCGCACATCGCGAACCATGCGGGGGCGCATACGCCCGAGCCGGTTCGTCCCACGGGGGAACTGGCTGCTACTGCTCCGGACAAAGCCCCGACGCCGGAACTAAACGGATCGATCAATGGAGCCAGACTCGAGGGCCATGAAGATCACCCCGGCGATCAAGCTGCGTCGAACGGCGAGGAGCACATCCCGACTCCGCCGAAACACGATCCTAGCTGACTATTCGGAAACTACATGAACCTTGCATTTCTCTTTCCGGGGCAGGGCTCTCAGCGCGTCGGAATGGGCGCCGAGCTTGCCCAGAATTTTTCGGCCGCTAAGACAGCGTTCGCCGAGGCGAACGATGCGCTCGGCTTCGACCTTGCCAAGCTCTGTTTCGAAGGCCCTGAAGATCAGCTCCGGCTGACGATGAATACCCAGCCCGCGATCGTCGCTACCTCGATAGCAGCCCTGCGCGTCTACGAGGCCGAAGTGGGCAAGCCCGCCGCAGTCGCCGCTGGCCATAGCCTTGGTGAATACAGCGCCTTGGTGGCAGCCGGCGCTTTGTCTTTCGCCGATGCGCTCAGGGCGCTGCGCGAGCGTGGCCGCCTGATGCAGGAAGCGTGTCCGGAAGGGCAGGGCGCAATGGCTGCCCTGATCGGTCTGGACCTGGCGACAGTCAGGGAGATCTGTGAGCAGGTCAGCGGCCCCGGCGCCATTGCCTTGCCGTCAAATTTGAACGCACCAGGACAGATTGTCATCGCGGGAAACGCGGCCCCTGTCCGCCGCGCTGTCGAAATCGCCAAAGAACGCGGCGCGGGCGCGTCCCAGGAATTGAAGGTCAGCGCACCGTTCCATTGCCCGCTCATGGAACCGGCCCGCGAGGGCATGGAGCCGATCCTGGGCAAATTGTCGGTCTCGCCGCTGAAGTTTCCCGTAATCGCCAACGTAACCGCCGAGGCTAACACCGACCCGGCGCGCGTCGTTCCTTTGCTGATCGAACAGATTACCGCGCCGGTAAAGTGGGAAGACTCGATGAAAGCGATGGTGGCATCCGGCGTTACCGATGCGATCGAATTCGGCGGCAGGGTCCTGATGGCCCTGATGCGGCGAATCGATCGTAATGTCAAGGTGAAACCACTTGAGGACCTCGCTTCGCTGAAGGCCATCAAGGATGCGTGGTCCGCATCGGCCTGATTTTTGGCTCCGGGACAACTTGCCTAGACGCCCTCAAGACCTTATGCTGCCCTGTTACTTGGCCGAGGTGATGCGGACCGGAACGCAGAACTGCTCGCCCCGGCGATAATTTTGCATTTGGAGAGGCGGCCCTTCGATGCCGCGCTGCCAGGAGGAACGAAAGCACGATGGCTTCAGACATCGAAACCAAGGTTCGCGAGAAGATTAGCGAGCAGCTCGGTGTGGCCGCGGATGAAGTGAAACCGGATTCATCGTTTATCGAGGATCTGGGCGCGGACTCGCTCGACATCGTCGAGCTGGTAATGGCGCTTGAAGAAGAGTTCAACGTCGAGATTTCCGACGAAGACGCCGAGAAAATTCGCACGGTCAAGGACGTCGTCAGTTATATCGAGGCTCACAAGAGCTGAAGCTCCGCTCGTCATTTCAGTTTCCTGAGTCAAATTCACCGCGCGTTAGTCCGCCTGGACGCACGCGCATTGGGCCGGCTTAGCGATGCGCTGTCCGTTTTGTAAACATCGCGACACCCGGGTCATCGACTCACGCTTTTCGGGCGAGGGCGATACCATTCGCCGCCGGCGGATGTGCTCGGCTTGCGACCGGCGCTTCACGACCTACGAACGCGTCGAGGAAACCGTGCCCGTCGTGGTGAAGAAAGACGGGCGCCGGGAGCCGTTCGATCGCAACAAGATCATCGCCGGGCTCAAGCGCGCGTGCGAGAAACGCCCCGTGTCGATGGAAACGATCGAGGAGATCGCCGATCGTATCGAGAGGCTCGCGGCGGAAAGCGGCGGCAAGGAGATCCCGAGCGCCGAAATCGGGACGGCGGTGATGAACGAGTTGCACTCGATCGATCAGGTCGCGTACGTCCGCTTCGCCTCGGTCTATCGGTCTTTCAAGGATATCGACGAGTTCATGCGCGAACTGGAAGATCTGATCCGGCTGCGCAAGGACAACCCATCGGGCGAAGTCCGCCCCCGCGACAAGAAGGGTGAGCCCACCACCTGACGCGCGCGCGAAGGCGCGTGCCGAGACCGACCTGCGTTTCATGCGGCGCGCCCTTGCGCTCGCGCAATCTAATCTCGGCCTGACCACTCCGAACCCCAGCGTCGGATGCGTCATCGTGCGCGGCGGCCGAATCGTCGGCAGCGGCGCCACCGCACCAGGCGGACGGCCGCATGCCGAAGTTGTCGCTCTGGCCAGGGCCGGCAAGCTGGCTCGCGGTGCGACCGCCTACGTGTCGCTGGAACCGTGCGCGCACACCGGGAAAACACCGCCCTGCGCGCGCGCCCTCGTCGAAGCTGGGGTCAGCCGGGTTGTCGTTGGATGCGTTGATCCGTATCCGGCGGTACGCGGCCGCGGAAGCGCGATTTTGCGAGCAGCGCGGATTCAAGTCGACAGCGGCGTGCTCGAAGACGCATGCCGCCGCGTGAACGAGGGATTCTTTACCCGCGTGTCGCGCCGCCGTCCCTTCGGAATCCTGAAGCTTGCGATGTCGCTCGATGGCAGAATCGCTGCCGCCAACGGCGACTCCCGATGGATCAGTTCGGGAGCATCGCGCCGGCTCGTGCATCGCTGGCGGCGGGAATGCGATGCGGTCGTGGTCGGCGCCGGGACGGTGCTGGCAGACAATCCGCGGCTAACCTGCCGGATTGCCGGCGGCAGAGACCCGGCGCGAGTGGTTGTCGATGCGCGTCTTCATACTCCGCCGGGCGCGCTGGTATTTCGCGAGCCTTCCCAGGCAAATGCCGTTCTCGTGACGACGACCCCTAATCTGGCTCGCGCGCGCAGACGCTATGCGCATCCACGCGTCGAGGTGCTCGCGTGCGATTCCGCCGGCAATGAGATTGATCTGCGCGCGATGATGGCGGAGTTCGGGCGGCGCGGATGGTGCAAAGTGCTGTTCGAGGGCGGGGCGCATCTGGCTGCCTCCGCGCTGCAAGCGGGCGTTATCGATCGAGTAGCTTTCTTCGTCGCGCCGAAGATTGTCGGCGCGGGTCTCTGCGCAATCGAGGGCCTTGCCACTGGGCAGATGCGCGCTTCCCTGCGCCTTACCGGCATGGTCGCCCGCCGGATTGCCGACGACATCCTGATCGAAGGCGCTCCGGTGGCCCGACGGCGCCGCGCTTCGCGTTGACTGTAGTCCCGCGCCCTGCGCTGGTTACGATGGAAATGCGGTGATAACATCACGAGCACGGGCACGCGGGATGGCGACACAACCACTCGACGAAATCTTTTCACGCATACGTGACGGCCGAATGGTCATCATGATTGCCGAGGAGCGCGAAGACGCCGAAGGCGACCTCGTGATGGCTGCGGAGAAGGTGACGCCGGATCACGTCAATTTTCTGGCGCGCGAAGCGCGCGGAGTGGTTTCGATCGCAATTACGGACAAGCGGATGCGCGAACTCGGCATTCCGTTTTCGCGCGGCGGCGAGGACGGCAGTGGCAACTCGCCGGAGCAGGCCGATGCGCTCGTGGAAGCGCGTGAGGGCGTGACCACCGGCATTTCCGCCGGCGACCGCGCCCGCACTATCACCGTGGTCGCTTCGCCCGCCTCCGGACCCGACGACATCGTGATGCCCGGCCACGTTCTGCCGCTCATCGCGTTGAGCGGCGGCGTGATGATGCGCATGGGCCGCGCCGAAGGCGCGGTCGATATCGTGCGATGCGCGGGACTCGGCCCTGCGGCCGCGGTCTGCACGCTCCTGAGCGACGACGGCGAGGCGACGCGCCTTCCGGAGTTGCGCAAGTTCGCGGCCAGTCACGATATGCCGATCTGCCTCATCAAGGATTTGGTCGCCTACCGGCTGACGAACGAAACTCTCGTTCAGCGCGTCTCGGAAGCCCCGTTCAAGCTGATCAAAGGTGAATTCCGCGCGGTCATCTTCCGCAACGTCGTCGATGGCCGCGAACATCTGGCGCTGGTCAAGGGAGAAGTAGGCGGCGGCAAGCCTGCTCTCGTGCGGCTTCATTCGGAGTGCCTGACCGGCGATGTGTTCGCGTCGAAGCGATGCGATTGCGGCGAGCAGCTCGAGGAATCGGTGAACCGCATTCTCGAAGCCGATGCGGGCGTGATCATCTATCTCCATCAGGAAGGTCGCGGCATCGGTCTGGGCAACAAGATTCGCGCCTACGCCCTTCAGGACACCGGGCTCGATACGGTGGAAGCCAACCTGCAATTGGGCTTCGAGGACGACCTGCGCGACTACGGTATCGGCGCGCAGATTCTGCGCGACCTCGGCATCGGCGAGGTACGGCTTCTGACCAATAATCCGCACAAGATCGAAAGCCTGCGCGGCTACGGCGTGCGGGTAACGCGGGTGCCGCTGGAAACGGCGCCCCACGACGTCAATATCGGCTACTTGAGGACCAAGAAGGAAAAACTGGGGCATTTGTTCTCGGAGCTGAAACTGATTACCTGAGTTTTGCGAAGCCGCGGCGAAATCGTGCGTGCGGCTCGCGACTGAGATCCAAATCTTTATGGGAATTCGTCACCAGGGGCGCGAGCTTGCGCTCAAAGCGCTGTATCGGATCGATATCTGCGGCGGCGCATCGAATGAAGACCTTGCGGTCTTTTTCGACAACTTTCCCGCCGAACAATCAGCGCGGCGGTTCGCAGTCAAGCTCGTCGACGGGGTGTCGGGCGAAATTCCCGCGTTGGACAAGATCATCGCCGATGCGCTCGAGCACTGGTCGATTGGCCGCCTTTCCCGCGTCGATCACAATATCCTGCGCCTGGCGCTGTTCGAGCTCCTGCGCATGGACGACATTCCCGCGCGCGTCACTATCGATGAAGCAATCGAGCTTGCGAAATGCTATGGCGACCAGGACTCGGGCCGCTTCGTAAATGGCGTCCTCGATGAGATCGCGGGCCGCTTGAATCTGAAGCAAAAGGGCGAAGCCGCGGATGCTTCGAAGACTGACTGACGGCGCGCTTTCGGCCGGTCTTGCGATCGGACTTGCGGCCGTCCTCGCCGGATGCGGCTATCACTTCGGTGCATCCGGCTCCAGCCTGCCCAGCGGCGCCCAGACCATCTACGTCGCGCGATTCGGCAATCGCACCCGCCAGACGAGCCTCAACGACGTCTTCATGCGCTATGTGAAGGACGAAATTGAGTTGCACCATCGGCTGCAACTCGTCGACAGCCCGACCGACGCCGACCTCGAACTAACCGGCGAAATACTTGCCATCACGCCGCTGCCAAGCGCATTTAACTCGGTTCTCGAACCGACCATCTATAACGCTTCGATGACCATCGCGGCCCAGCTCAAGGACTTGCGCAACAACAAAGTCATCTGGTCCGCGAACAGCATGGGAAATCTCCAGCACGATCCCGTGGTCGCGCAGTCTGTCGTTCCTACCCTGCCTACCTTCGTGCAGGGCAATCTTCGCGGTTCCGATGTCGCCAAGTTGACCGATATGCAGGTCGCGACCACCCAGGGCGCCGCGTCGCAGGACACGATGATGCAGAACATAGCCGCGAACATGTACGCCTCAATGACCGAGGGATTCTGAGCGGGCTGGCCCTGCGGTGGGGGAGTGGAGGATGCCGCTTGAGATCGCCCTTGAATTCCTGAGAGCTGCGGATACGCGGCGCGGCGTCGCGTCCGTAACCATCGTTTTCGGACCGCACGGGTTCCTGCGCGAGTTTGTCGTGGCAGCCGTGGCGGACCGGCTCTCCGCAGAGGGCTACCAATACCGCTCATTTCAGATCGGAGCAGGCGGCGATTTCGGCGCGGTCCTTGATGAACTCGGCGCATCCGATCTGTTCGCAGCCAAAAGGCTCATCGTATGCCGCGTGCTGAAATCCCATCGCGATCGCGGTGGTGACGACCTCCCCGAGGAGGAAAGCGCCCCCCAGCGCGGTCCGTCAGCGGGAAGTGAGAATGCGCTCGCCGATGCGATCGAGGCCCAGCGCGGCCCGAATCATCTGCTCATCGTCTATGAGCGCGATAATGTTCCTGCCCGCATTCGTAAGGTTGCGGAGAAAACCTGTGCCATGGTCGGGTGCGCGCGGCCATACGACAATCAGCTTGCCGGCTATGTTCAGCAGTTCGCCCGCGCCCGCGGCTTGAAGCTGGCTCCAGGAGCCGCGGAATCTCTCATTGAGAAACATGCTGGCGACCTCGCGTCCATCGCCAATACCTTGGCCAAAGCCGCCATCCTGGCCGATCCGTCCAAGCTGCTGGCTCCTGAAGATTTCGACGAACCCGGCAGCCACCGCATGCCCGAGGTCTTCGAAATTGCCGACAGCCTCGCCCGCGGTCGGACGGCAATGACGCTTGCCCAGATCGATCGCGCCCTGGCGCTCGGCCGTGACCCGATCGAAATTCTCGCCGTCGAAGTCATTCCGGTCATGCGCCGGATGATGGTCGCGGCCGCCATGCTCGCGCGGCGGCGCAGTCCAGGCGAGATTGCCGCGGCGCTGGGCGCATCCCCCATGAGCGGATTGGTGACGCGCGCGATCGACGGGGCACGCCGTTTCGGCCTCGAACGGCTGCGCAGGAGCTATACGCGCACTTCGGAATTGGATGAAGCCTTCAAGAACGGAACGATCAAGGAGCGCGAACAGGCGCTGGGCGCGCTGTTGCTGGACCTGATGACCGAAAAGCAGACGCTATCCGCTTAGATTTGTAAAATTCTGCCTATATAATCTGCGCTTTTTCAGACATGGATTGCATTTCATCTCTTTTTCCGCCAAATTTACCCCACTGTAAACGGGTAAAACTATGGCAAGCATCAGGAAGAACAGATCGGGTAATTGGGAGTGCCGCATCCGGCGGCGCGGCTATCCACCGCAGACCGCGACGTTCGACATCAAGACCCAGGCCCGAAATTGGGCCAATACCATCGAGAGTGATATGGGTCGCGGCCTCTGGGTCGACCAACGCGAAGCCGAGACGACGACGCTGCGCGAGGCGTTGGAGCGATACCTTCTCGAAGTGACCCCACATAAAAAATCCGCCTACCCCGAGAAGCGCAACGCGCGCGTCATCCTCGCTTCGGACATTGCGTCCATGACACTGGCTACCCTTCGGTCCAAACACGTCTCAGAATTCGTCCAGGAGCAAGAGAGGCGCGGTATTGGGGCGAACAGCATCAGGATCTATTTGTCGCTGCTATCGCATCTGTTCACCGTCGCGCGCCGCGATTGGGGCATGGAGGCGCTCGCCAATCCGGTCGAGTTCGCCCGGCGGCCGCGGCTGCCGGGCGGTCGAGAGCGTCGGCTGCTGAATGGCGAGGAACAATCCCTATTGGATGCCGCTCCGGCCGATTTGAGAGACGCGATAGTGCTGGCGCTCGAAACCGGGTTGCGACGCGGTGAGCTGGCACGGCTGCGCTGGGAAAACATCGATCTGAGCGCAGCGACCGCGAAGATACCGGAAACAAAGACGGGCGTTCCGCGCACGATTCCGCTTAGCACTCGCGCGATCGCAACGCTCGCGCAGCGCCGCGACCGAGGCGCGCAGAACGAACGGGTCTTTCGCTGGCGCGACTACGACTCTATCACTCATGCGTTCGTGGATTTATGTCGCAAGCTTAAGATCGAGGGCCTGCGCTGGCACGACCTGCGCCACGAAGCCACCAGCCGCCTATTCGAGCGCGGGCTCGGGCTGCAGGAAGTCGCGGCGATTACGGGCCACAAGACCTGGGCGATGCTCAAGCGCTACACCCATCCCAGAGCCGAGGACCTCGCGCGGAAACTGTCAGACCAACCGAAACGCGAGAAACAGGATGAGCACCGGGAACGATCTTAGCGGGGAGTTCCTTTTTGACGTCCGGATTCCAACCCACAAAGGAAGGCCGTTCGATTTATGGAGGCGGATGCTGGTTGGGGAGACGGGTGGTGATGGACGGAAGAGGAGGAGGGTGCCACATTTCCACCACTCGACTTCGTCAGCATCAACGGCGAAAGTGTCAGGCTCAAGGACAAACGCTAGGATGGGGTACTCGCTGCTTTGGGCAGAATCGGGAAGCGTTAGACGGTAGGTGCGAGGTGCGGATCAGTGTGTGTCCGAGGGGGATTGCGGCGGGCCGCCGAGCTGTTGAAACAAGCTTGCCCAGTCGAGCAAGGCCCAGCGTTCAGCGATCTTGCCGTTCTCGATGCGGGCGATTTCAAACTCATCAGCGCCGGTCCGTTTTCCGGCCGGGGCGAATCCCATGAAGTCGCCGCGATGCGTACCCTCTATCCAGATTCTGGCGGCGACCTTATCGTCCTCGCACAGGATGTCGCGTATCTCTGTGGTCTGATCAGGAAATGCTTTCATAACCATACGCCGGAATGTCTTCAGGCCCTCGATTCCTGGAGGTGAGCCCGGGGGAAGATCATGTCCCACGAAGTCGGCGGAGACGACTTCGTCAAGGCGTTCAGGGGTCGCGAGCAATTGGAGGTATTTGCGAAACGGGGCCTTGTTCTCCTCGACTTCCATTGTGCGACCTTCTCAGATCGGAGGGGCGATCGCCCAGGCGCTAATCCCGGTGTTGATCGAAGCGCGCCACACAGATTTCAGCCTTTGCCCGCCGCCCATCATTGGTACCCGACGGCGGTCAACTGCTGCACGCTGCTGATGCTGCTGGTGCCGCTGGTCACGTTGATGGTGGAGAGCGTCACCGGCTGTTTTAGCGTGCCGCTGCCGTCGACCGGGCTGCCGCTGTTCGAGGGCGATGAGCTATTGCTGCTGCCGCATCCTGCCACGGTGACCATCAGCGCGATCGCTGCGAATGTCATCACGAGTGCGCGCCGGCGCCGGCCGACACCCATAGGCATCAGCATCACGCCGAGCAGCATCATGCCACCGCCGAGCGGACCGATCGGGGAAGCGTCGCCCGCGAGCATGCCGGCATAGATGATTCGCTGCACGATGGCCGCGATGCTGCCTGCGGTTTCCGCGGTGATCGTGAACGACACCGTGGCGCCCGCCGCGACGCTGATCGGCGGAGTGAAGGTAAGCCTGTTGCTCGCAGCAACCGGCGCGACGCTGGCACTCTGACCGCCTTCGGTAGCGGTCAGGGAAGCCAAGGCCGAGGGATTGCTGGCGGTAATAACGACCGAGACGATCTGCTGCGCGGTGGTCCTGGTGTTGGTGTAGCTGAAAGAACCGCTGCTGACACTCTGCCCTACGGAAGCCGACACCGTCACGGGACTGCCGGTGACTTTGCCTGCACGCCCCGGTGCGGGCGTGGGAGTCACGGTCGGCGTGGCGGTGGCAGTCAGGGTCGGCGTCGGTGTCCCGCCGCCGGTGGGAGTCGCAGTCGGGGTCAAGGTGGCCGTTGTAGTTGGGGTGGCCGTGGGAGTCGCCGTTCGCGTCGCCGTCGCCGTTGCGGTTGATGTAGCGGTCGCAGTTGGCGTCGGGGTCAAGTACGAGAAGACGTACGCCGCGCCCTGCTCGTTGTTGGAGCCGACTTTGGCCTGGTTCGCACCAGCCGCGATGGTGTTGCCGTCGCTGCTGACGGCCACCGATTGGCCCAACAAGTCGTTCGCCGCGCCGTCCGAGGCGGTCAGCTTGGCGGTTTCGGTTTCCGTAGTCCAACCGGAGTTGGGTTCGACAAAGACGTACGCCGCGCCCTGGTTGGAGCCAACTTTGGCACCGCGCGCGCCAGCCGCGATAGTGCTGCCGTCGCCGCTGATGCCCACAGCCACGCCCAGGAAGTTGTCTCCGGCCCCGTCGGAGGCGGTCAGCTCCGCGGTCTGGGTGCCGCTGGCCCAACCCGAGTTGGGTTTGACAAAGACGTACGCCGCGCCCTGGGCGGGGTTGGGGCCGACGTCGGCGTCAACCGCGCCGGACGCGATGGTGCTGCCGTCGCTGCTGACGCCCACAGAATAGCCCAACTCGTCGTTCGCAGCCCCATTGGAGGCGGTCAGCTTCGCGGTCTGGGTGTTGGTGGCCCAGCCGGAGTTGGGCTCGACAAAGATGTACACCGCGCCCTGGCCGGAGTTGGAGCCGACTTTGGCGTTGAACGCACCAGCCACGATGGTGCTGCCGTCGCCGCTGACGCCCAGCGAACTGCCGAACAGATCGCTCGCCGCTCCGTCCGAGGCGGTCAGCTTGGCGGTCTCGGTGGTACTGGTCCAGCCGGAGTTGGGCTTGACAAAGACGTACGCCGCGCCCTGTTGGGAGTTGGAGCCGATTTTGGCGTGGCGCGCACCAGCCACGATGGTGCCACCGTCGCTGCTGACGGCCACAGAATAGCCCAACTCGTCGTTTGCCGCCCCGTCCGAGGCGGTCAGCTTGGCGATATCGGTGGCGCTGGTCCAGCCGGAGTTGGGTTTGACAAAGACGTACGCCGCGCCCTGGGCGGAGTTGGAACCGACTTTCGCGCCATCCGCGCCAGCCGTGATGGTGCTGGCGTCGCTGCTGATGGCCACAGAATAGCCCAACGCGTCGTTTGCCGCCCCGTCCGAGGCGGTCAGCTTGGCCACCTGCATGAACGGGTCCACCACCACCGGGTAGCGCGCTCCGGCGTCCTCCACCCGCAGCCGTAGTTCCTGCCCGCTCACTTCGAGCCAGGCCACCAACTCGCGCCCGCTCGCGTCGTGGGCGGCGAGCCCGCGATACCGCAGCACGGCACGCCCGTTGCCGTCGCGCAACGTCAACCCCTGCGCCCGCCCCTTGGTCAGTGAGTCGACCGCAGCCCGCAGGTCTCCCCCGAGCCCAAGCGCGATAGTGAGGGGGAATGAATGCGGATTGCGGACTTCCGGATTGCGCGTCCGGGCAACCGCGCTGGCCGGCGGTGCGGTGAGGGTGAAGCCCTGCTCCAGCCCGACCGGCCCGTTCACATACCACTCCACCAGCGGCCCGCGACGGTATGGAGTTGACCCGGTTTCGTGGAGGGTGTTGGGGAAGAGAGCAGAAGGAGGAGCACGATGCCGAAAACACGCCCACCATACCCGGCCGAGTATCGGCGGCGGATGGTTGAGCAGGTACGAGCCGGACGCGCGATCAACGAGCTGGCGCGCGAGTTCGAGCCGTCGGCCAACGCGATCCGGGAATGGGTCAAACAGGCAGCGCTCGACGAGGGCTTGCGCAGCGACGGTTTGACCACTACCGAGCGGGAGGAGCTGACGCGGCTTAGGCGCGAGAACCGGATTCTGCGCGAAGAGCGCGAGATACTATCAAAAGCCGCGGCCTGGTTCGCGACGGAGACCGGCTCAGTGCCGTCACGGCGTTCCAATTCGTGAGCGCGAATCAGGCCAGCTACGGGATCGCCACGATGTGCCGGATGCTGGGTGTCTCCACCAGCGGCTACTACGCGTGGCTAGGGCGGCCGCCGTCAGCGCGCGCGTGCGCCGACGCGGAGCTCAGCGAGCGCATCCGGGCGATTCATGAACGCTCGCGCGCAACCTATGGCGCCCCGCGCATCCATGCCGAGCTTTCGGCGGCGGGTCTCCGGATCGGCCGCAAGCGGGTGGCGCGGCTGATGGATGCGGCTGGCCTTTACGGAGTGAGCCGGCGCAAGTGGGTCACCACAACCGTGCGGGATCGGGCCGCACGGCCGGCGCCAGACCTGGTTGAGCGTAACTTCACCGCGACCGGTCCGAACCGACTGTGGGTCGCCGACATCACTTACATTCCAACCTGGGCGGGCTTTCTGTATCTGGCGGTGGTGCTCGACGCGTTCAGTCGCCGCGTGGTCGGCTGGGCGATGGCAACTCATCTGCGCACCGAACTGGTGCTGGCGGCGCTCAATATGGCGCTCGCGCAACGCCGCCCGGCCGCGGTAATCCATCACTCCGACCAGGGCACGCAATACACCTCGATCGCGTTTGGGTTGCGCTGCCGCCAGGCCGGGGTGCGCCCCTCGATGGGTTCGATTGGCGACTGTTTCGACAACGCGATGTGCGAGAGCTTTTTCGCCACCCTGGAATGCGAGCTGCTCGACCGCTGCCGCTTCAAAACCCAGGTCGAGGCGCGCATGGCGATCTTCGACTTCATCGAGGGCTGGTACAATCCCCACCGCCGCCACTCCGCCCTCGACTACCGCTCGCCCATCGACTACGAAACCGA
>JBKQNE010000014.1:0-7007 GCA_052146355.1 Binataceae bacterium (SeqCode)
CGCTCTTATCGCCAGCGCCTGCGGGATACTCTGTGCCCGCAACCAGTGCTCCAATTCGGCTCGATCTGCTCCGCTTATTTCCACCCAGCATTTCTTTACGCCCATGCTGAATAGACGAACAAACGCAACATTTACTTCAGAGACATAACACTAGCGCACCCTCGAAGGCGAGCAAGGCGCGGCAGGCGAGATACGCTAACCCCAGTGCTATCGGCACCGGTTCCGCAAAAGATCGGCGTTCTCGTATTTTCAGTCCGCGGGATGTAGCGCTAAATAGGCGGCTATCTTGCGCCGAACGTTGTCCCAAGGTTTCGGTGACGTGCCGTATTGATTTCGAAGTCGAACTGCTGGAGTTACGATGTTACGAACAACCGAACTGAAAAAACTGATGCTTGGCTTGTGCGTCGGCATCATCTGCGCGCTGCTCTGCGTTCCGCAAGCGATGTCTTCCGATAGTGCGACAGTCACCACCGGTTCCGGACTGCAATATGTGGATCTCAAAGTTGGCAAAGGCGAACTCGCCCGGGCCGGCGATCAAGTATTGGTTCACTATACGGGCTGGCTGCAAAACCCCGACGGCAGCAAAGAGCGGAAATTCGATTCGAGCCGAGAACGTGGGCAAGCATTTGCATTTGTGCTTGGAGAGCAGCAGTCCATTAAAGGTTGGGATGAAGGCGTGCAGGGCATGAGAGTCGGCGGCGAACGCAGGCTGATCATCCAAGCGGCGCTCGCCTAGGGTCAGCGCGGTGCGGGGCGACGTGATTCCGCCGAACGCCATGCTGATTTTCGAGGTGGAGCTGCTCGCCATCAAAAAATAAATCGCCGTTGACAACCGAAGAACGGAGCGTTTGCCACCACTACCCGACTTCTGAAGGAGCTTCGCGAGATGCTGCCGGCCGCTCAACGCGGTCAGCGCAGCGTTGCCAAACCTCTGCGTGAGGTCGTCGATTCCACTTTCCAGATGCTCTGGAGTGCGTTGGAACCGCTCAAGCGAGGGCGAGAACTCGCTTTCCAGTTTCCGCCGTACTTCGTCGCGCAGCTGCGCAACTTCGAGTACCTGGCGAGCCTGCCAGAGCGTTTGCCGGAAGCCTCGATCGCGATCGAGTTTCGCCATCCGAGCTGGGTTCTCGAGAAAGCTAAGCGCGCTGTCACCATGAAGTTCCTGCGAGCGCACGCTCTCGCCTCGTTCTCGAGGTGCCGTAATCTCCCACATCAAAATCCTCGCGCAAAGTCCGATCATGCGCGGCGTCAACCATTTCCGCCGACGGAGATAGTTGACGCCAGGCAAGCCGGTGCGATACTAGTCGCGCCCGATAGCAAACTCATCGAAGTTCGTGCTGTCTTATCGGACAGCACTCCGAGTACAGAATGAGCATATTTCGTAGGGTGATCTGGTTACTTTCAGTGGTTTTGGCAGCGCCAATCTGCGCGCTTGCCGCGAACGCGCAGGTCCAGGTTTCACAGGCGGTACAGTTCGACGTGTCGCCGCCGCTGAGCGAATTGGCGCAGCGGGCCCAGACAGACACCGCTGCGGCGGGACAAGCGACAACCGCTCCTCCGCGCGTGATACCGCTCAATCGCCTGCCGGTGGCCCAGGCCCCGGTCAAAGGCGATCCGGCGCTTCAATCCAGCGCGAATATTGCGCAACGCGCGCAGGTATTGGCCGGGTTCCAGGAGTTGGCGTAGGGCTAGGTTCATTCAAGCCTAGGTTTACTCCGCCAGATACGACGGGCGCCGCGGGAGCCACCCAATTTGTGGAATGGGTGAACGTCAACCTGGCTGTTTTCGACAAAAGCACCGGCGCGGTGGAGATGGGCCCCGTTCCCGGCAACACACTATTTGCGGGATTTGGCGGCGGATGCGAAACGCAGAACGATGGCGACCCGATTGTCGAATATGACAAAGCGGCCGGCCGCTGGGTGCTGAGCCAATTTACCTCCGAACCGCCGTTTCTCGAATGCGTGGCGGTGTCGACCACCTCCGATGCCACCGGAACATACAACCGCTATGCCTTCCCGATGGGTGCCAACTTCGCGGATTATCCCCATGTGGGGGTATGGCCCGACGGCTACTATTTTTCCTTCAACATGTTTGCGCCCAACGACGGCCCGCTACTGGGAGGCCGCGCTTGCGTATTCGAGCGCAGTGCGATGCTGGCCGGCCAGCCCGCGGAGCAGGAGTGTTTTGACTCTGCGACCACCTTTGGCATGGTGCCTTCGGATTGGGACGGCGCCACCGCGCCGCCCAGCGGATCGCCCAACTACTTCGTTCAGTTCGGGTCGTCGGGCGGCACCAACTTGCTCAACGTCTACACGCTTCATGCCGACTTCGTAACGCCATCGAACGCGACCTTCTCCGCACCGACTCAATTTCCGGTCTCGTCGTTCATTCCGGCTTGCCAGGAGACGGAGCCCGGACCGATTGCAAACGGTGGTGGAGACCCGGATTCGAATGGGAAAGGATGCATTCCGCAGAAGGGAATCAGCCAGAAGCTCGATGAGCTTTCGGATCGGATGATGTATCGCGCAGCGTACCGTAACTTTGGCGATCACGAGTCACTGGTTGCGACGCATACCGTCTCGCGGGTTGTCAGAGGAACAAACCGGATCGTGGTAAACGGCGCTTCCATTCGATGGTACGAACTCCGAGGTCTTTCGACCACTCCTACGGTCTTTCAGCAAGGAACCTTCGGCCCCGATCCGAAGTGGCGATGGATGCCAAGTATTGGGATGGACACCGCGGGCGATATCGCCGTCGGCTACAGCGTGTCGAGCCCGAACATGAATCCGGGGATCCGCTTTACCGGCCGGACGCCAAGCGATCCCTCCGGAAAGATGGAGGCCGAAAAGGTAATCCTGCGAGCAAAAGGGTCGCAAACAAGTGTGGATCGCTGGGGCGACTATAGCGCCCTCTCGATCGATCCCGCGGACGACTGCACGTTCTGGTACACGACTGAGTATATGGAGCAGACTGCGGGAAACGCGTCCTGGAGCACTTGGATAGTATCGTTCAAGTTCCCCAGTTGCCAGTAACATCGACTGAATCTCCAGTCGTAAGTGCGCCAGATCTGGCCACTCCTCAAGAATGACTTCCGTCGTCGCGTTTGCCCGAGAGCAAGGGCTTCGCTCATACATGGCTTGGCGATTCCCAGATGATCTGGGCCGACGTTTTCCAATGCCTGCCACTGAGCGCCGCTAACACCAACAACATCAGACTTGGCACCAACGTCACGGATCCTAGCTCTCGCATCGCGCCGGTGACCGCCCGCAACTTTGCTACCCGGAAGCGATGAGCGCGCGACCTGTCCACGCAAAACTACCGCCCGTTTTTCTTGCTCTTCATCGCCGGGTGCAACCCGGTGACTGGCTTTTGCCGGGGCTAATTTTCCGGTGTGGATGATGTGCCTGTTCGCGGAAGGAAAATGGACGGCAGGGGTACTGGCGTCATTTGATCCGCTCTAAGAGCGAGTGGCGTCTTTTGAAAAGTGAAGTCGCTTAATCTGATCGCGTTCTTTCAGCCATCCATTTCTCAATTTCTTGCCGGTTGAAACGGTACTCACTGGCGATTTTGAAATGCGGCAGCGCGTCTTTACGAATTAGCTTGTATAGCGTCGTCAGATGAACGTGCAGATACTCGGCTACTTCCTTGGCCGTCATTATAGGGCCATACGCGGCAGCGTCGCGGAGCTTCAAGCGGGCATCGTCCAATCGATTTCATCGAAGCTGATTTGTTGGGGGTGTTTTCCTGAAAACCGTTGCAAACTTGGGCCGGAATTCATCCATCTTTTGGCACAGCTTCATGATCGCAACGACCTTATCAATCTGACTCTGAACCTTCTCACACCCAGATTTCTCGAACCACTAGTGATGATTTTGCAAGAAATGTGGATTCGGATTTTTCTTTCGAAGCTCGCGACTGACATCGCGTCAATGGCATCATAGACGAACATCATGATGTATTTTCCCATCGTAGCAGGCGCGAACGTGGCGAATACTGAAGCCCCTCCAGACGGTCATCGCTACCCTACACGCGGCAACCGCTGCAGGGAAGTTGGAGAATTCATTTGAGGCGCGCCCTGACTTTGGCCCATGATCTGCTCTATCAACCGCGGCTGTCGGTGGAGGAAGGCGTGCTGGCTTCGATACTGGCCAACCTGTCGTCCGCCTTGGACGTATTGGCCCAACTCCTGGCGTGCCTGCCCGCCAGCTTCGCACGTTCGCAGCCGCTGGAGATCGCGCGAGGCAACCTGACCCGCCTGGCAGCAGACATCTGCGGCAACTGCGTACCACACGATTACACTCCCAGGCTCGTATTCTGGATGGATCGCATCCATGATACGTCACGAAGAATCCGCTCAGCTGCGTCTACCGAATGCCATTGGCTGCAGCAAATGTGGAGACGATAAGACACTTTCGGAGAATTTCCCGCGCTCACCGCGCCTGGATCACACCATCGTGCCGATGCCCTGGGCGAGCCGGAGAGCGCCGAAGCGGCCACGAAAAGCACGACCGAGATCAGCAGGTAGCGCCGCCGTCCGATCCGCGCGGCGGTCCATCCGCTCGTCGGATTCATCCTGACCGCTGCCAGGTAACCGGTGACCACCCAGCTAATCCGGTCGACGCCAACGCCAAAGCTTCGCTGCATATGCGGCAGAGCGACATTGACGATCGATCCAGCTAGAAACGTCAGGATAGTGCCGAGCGCCACGGCCGCGGCGACCGCTTCCGTCATAGGTGCCTTTTTTACGATGCGGCACGGTTTAAGATCGCCGGTATTGGCGTCGTTTGACCGGCCGTGAGTGGCGTCTTTTGAAAAGCGAAGTACCTTGGTTTGAATGAGTCTGACGTTCTTTCTCAGCGATCCATTTCTCGATTTCATCTCGGCTGAAACGACGTTCTCTGCCGATTGTGATCTTGGAGAAGGGTATTTCACCTTCGCGAATCAATCTGAAGAGCGTGGTCCGATGAATGCGCAGAAAATCAGCCACTTCGTCGAACGTCATGAAAGGGTTTGGCGCGGCTGCGTCGCGGACCTTCATCAGCCCCCAACTACCACAACGGCCAACTCGCCGAAACCGCCAGCGCAACCCGGAGAACATTCCGGTCTGCTCTGGTCCAAGCGGCGGTTATTACGCCTACGGACCCTTCGGCGGAATCGGGATCGGCGGAGTCAATGTTACTTTTCACCGGGCGGTTGCGGACTTTGAAGCGGACGTCACTGGCCTAGTCGCTTTGCTCCCTTGACCCCAATTCGAACAGACTGTATCCCCCGGTCTGATTCAACCCGCATCGTTTTTGACTGGTCTGGTGCTCCGAAGTACGGAACTGTACGAAAGGCGGCGATATTCCCTTGTTTTCGCTCTGTCGGAGCGCTCACCATGGCTGGAAGTGCGCCAATGAGAACGTCATTATTTTCGCAGTAGTACTGAATTTCGCGACGTTCGGTTTACAAGCCTGTTTTTATCAGTCAAGCACGACCGGGCAGCCTGCATCGGCACCCACGGTATGCGATGCTCAGGGTAACAACTGTCAGTCCACCACAACGAGGAGTTTCTGGGAGTTCGTTTTCTAAGGCTGACGGCACCCGCCCTCTCTTTAGTCGGCGCAGTTTGGCTGGGGCTCGCTCGAATCACACCGTGTGGGATGCCAGTGGCTATAACTGTATGGTCTGCGATGCCGATAACCGGAATTGCCAGCGTGACGACTTGCTATCCGGATCGAGTCAGAGACGCAACTGGGGGTTCTGGTGCTGAGTCCGGAGCGGATTGACGGGGGCGGAGCGCATATAGCGATCTGCTTTTGTTTGGCGTTGTTCCTGGCCGCGTGCTCCACGCAAACGGGATCTCTACGCCAGTCCACGCCTGGCCCGGCTGCTCCGCCGCCGACGGTTGCAACCCCAGAAACTGGCGCGAAGCCAAAAAAGACTGTCACGGCCTCTTACCAGGGCAGCAGCACCGCCGGTCAAGCGACAGCCACCGGCGAGCCTTACAATCCCAAGGACCTTACCGCAGCGTCGCGCAATTTACCGCTCGGCTCGACAATAAAGGTAACCAACCCTGAGACGGGCCGCTCGGTGAATGTGCGCATCAACGATCGAGGCCCCTATGTTCACGGGCGAAGTCTCGACCTCTCAAAAAGCGCGGCTGAGAAGATAGGAATTACCAATAAGGGTGTGGCTCGGGTGAAGGTTACGCCGGTTGATTCACACACAGTCTCGGGTCAACCTGAATCGTCATCTCCGGTGACTACGCCGGCTCCACTCGAATCGGATTCGTCTGCGCGGTAGTGCGTGCTGAACGCGGATGCTACGGGAACTAGCCGCGGAACGGCGGCGGTTCGGATACCGGCGGTTAGGCTGGGTGCCGTCTGTCTTAGCTTGCAGGGCCGGCGATGGAAGACGTCCGATCGGTATTTCACGCCCTGTTGTCCGCAAAAACTCAACGGCACTCATGCAGCACGGGCCAGTAGGCTGTACTCATGGTGAAGTCCGTTCAGGACAGGGTGCGCCACAACTGGGCTTGATCGGTCGAAATGATGCCTCTGGCGTTGCACAAGCACTCGAAAATTTAGGGGCGTATTGGTCAGGCCTGGTCCGAGGGAAGAGTGTGGTCGCCCTCGATTGCAGTGCGGAAGCCAAGACCGCGTGAAGCATGTTCCATGACCACCAGCACGTAGAGGATCGAAAAGTGGCGCTCGCGACGACGCAGAAGTCACAGGCAATGATGGCACCTGCTTGATTCTTGAGGAAGGTTCACCAACGCTGATCGCCGCGAGGGTTGCCTGTGTATGGCGGTGCAGCGAAGCTAGCTTTCGTTCTAACAGGTGAAAGTCCTGTCGGTGGAGGTGCCCAGATGCCACCGTAGATATATCCGACGGCGAGGAGGGTGACCGACTCAGCCGAAAGCTCGGAGGTAAAAGCCCCTGTTGGCTGGGAGGGAAAGGCCCGGTCAGGTCCGCCAGAGGGGCGAGCAACTCAGCAGGTCGTAGCGAAACAGCGAACCGGGAGAC
>JBKQNE010000015.1:0-62661 GCA_052146355.1 Binataceae bacterium (SeqCode)
TCTCCGGTCGCTCACGCCCCGCGCCGGATGAGGGGGTCCACCATCTTAGATGACTGTGCTGTTTCGTGAGAGAAATCCGGATATCAGGGAGCGTTTGCGTTGCCACTCGATCACTATTCGCCCACCCGTCATGTCAGGCGCTCTTCTGCTTCAGGTAGTGCCGATGCGCTTTCGCGCGGTTGCCGCACGCCTGCATCGAGCACCAGCGGCGGCTGCCGTTCTTGCTGTCATCGAGGAACAGCCACAGGCACTTGTCGTTGGAGCAATGGCGCATCCGGGCCGCATCGGGCCCCACCAGCAAGTCGCCCGCCGACCACAGCACGGGAGCGAGCAGCGCGGCTGCCGATCGCCCGTCTCGATCGAGGCGCCATCCGAAGCCTTTGCCGGCGTGCGCGAGGACGCGGCGCACGGGCGCACGCTCCAGCGCGGCATTCACTTCGGCCACGTCGCGCGCATCAGGCGCCTTGCTCTCCGCGGTCCTGAAGAAGATGCGATAGATCGCTTCGCGCAGCGTGACCGCATCGGTGAAAATCGCGGCGGCTTCGGCAGCATGCTTCAGCGACCAATCGCTCGCGCGCTCGGATGCGTCCGCGGCGAGCACGCCGTTCGTCTCGCACCATCGGATCAGGTCAGCAAAACCGTGCAGGCTGTCGGCGGGCGCACTGCCGCGCCATTCGACGGTGTTGGCAAAGTCGAGGCAGAGTTCGCGGCGCGGCGCGACTACGAGGCTCGCGCCGTTGGCTTTCAGAGTTCGTGTCATCGCGCTCTCTATTCTAACCATCATGGCGGTTGACTCAAGGCGCTCATCTTTGCTAACTAACCATCATGCTGGTTAGACACACCTTTAACAGGAGGAAACGAAGATGCTCAGTCATGTTTCGATTGGGGTGAAGGACGTCGCCAAGGCGCGCAGCTTCTACGACGCGGCCATGAAGCCGCTCGGCTACAAGTGCCTGGTCGAGGGCGCGGAGTACCTCGGCTACGGCGCCAAGGCGCCGGAGTTCTGGATCATGGCGGCCAAGCATCCGGTGCCCGCCAACGACGCATCGGGGCTGCACTTCTGCTTCGATGCGGCAAAGCGCGCGGACGTGGATGCGTTTCACACGGCGGCGCTCAAGTCAGGCGCCCGCGACAACGGCAAACCGGGCCTGCGCGCCGAATACGGCGAGAACTACTACGCCGCGTTCGTGGTGGATCCGGAGGGCTACCGTCTGGAGGTGTATTGCAGCAGCCCGAAGTAATCGCCGTCAGATGAAGAGCGGGGGCGATGCGGAAACGCCTCGCCCCCGCTGACCTGTCCGATAGTTCCGAAGAAAATCGTGGCGCGCGCATCCTGCCCGTCGATCGATGCCGTCGATAAACACCCAATGCAACAATGTGGACAGCGCCCCGAATGTGGACGAATAAACTTCCTAGACGTTGATATGTAATGCGGGGCCGCGTAGGCTCCCGCACATGGCCGATAGAGGCTCAGCATATTCCTCGTTTTTCTTGCTACCATCGCGCTGCTGCACGAAGTGGCGCGACCGCCTACTTCGAGTGACAAATCGTCAAAAATTGACCGAACCGGAGGAAGGTCGAAGAATTTTTTTACAAAACAAACCCAATTTATCCTTTATTTCATTAGACTTTTTTGGGTTCGCTTAAAATTTAGGCACGAGAGCCGCCCCGCCAGGAGCCCAAGCCCTGCCCCCGAGCTGGGCCTATCGATGCGCGGCGGCTTGGGTGCGCTTCATTTTCTTCCGGAGTTTGGCGGGGCGGATTTTGTTGGTTGCCGCGTAGCCCGCGCGTTCGAAGGCGCGCCACATGTACCAACTCGCGACCGTGCGCCACGGGCGCCATCGTTCTCCGAAGGCCAGCAGCTCGCGGGGCGCGGGCATGTGCTTCTTGCCGTAAGCTACCGACCATCCTTTCTTTACGCCGAGGTCGTGGATGGGCAGCACGTCGGGGCGGCCCAGGGCGGAAGATCAGGAACATCTCTACCGACCATGCGCCGATACCGCGCACGGAGACCAGCCGCTCGACCAGCTCTTCATCGGACATCGTGTGCGCCTGCGCGAGCGTGGGGACGACACCCGCGATGGTTTTGTGGGCGAGATCTTTCATCGCGAGTATCTTTGCCGCTGACAGCCCCGCTTTGCGGAGCACCGGCTTGCGCAGCTTGAGCATCTGCTTTGGCGTGGGCGCGCGGCCGTTGCTGCCGAGCGCCTTCACGCGCCCGAAAATAGTCGCGGCGGCTTTTCCCGAGATTGACTGATAGGCGATCGATTCCAGCAGCGCCTCGTAGGGAGAGGTCGCTTCTGCGATGTCGAGTTGGAACGGCATGGTCTCATCGATCAGCACCCGGAGCTGTTCGTCGCGTTCGGCAAGCGACCTCATCGCCTCGGCAAGGTCGAAAGGAAGGGCTGGGGCTTTGGCGACCATGGTCGAAGTCTCGGAAGCTTAGGTCAGCGCCATCGAGTTTGCGAGCGAGAATCGGCATCGCGCGCTGACCGCCAAAGCCCGATTGGTCCTTTGCCAGGATGGGGGTTGGCGGGCTAGTTTCAGCCCTTGGTATGGCTGTAGCTCCCAAGCCGGTTGCGCAGGTTCCTGCGCACGATACGGTTGAGTTTTCCGCCGCGCGTAAGTGGGTTATCGCGGTGTCGGTCATGCTCGGGACCGTGCTCGAGGTCCTGGACAGCTCCATCGTCAACGTCTCGCTGCCCCATATGCAGGGCAGCTTTTCGGCCAGCGTCGATGAGATCGCGTGGGTGGTGACGAGCTACCTGGTCGCCGCCGGAATCATGATCCCGATGACCGGATGGATCGCCGAGCGATTCGGCCGCAAGCGTTATTTCATCATCTCGATCGCGATGTTCGTGGGCGCGTCCGCATTGTGCGGCGTCGCGCAATCTCTCAACCAGATCGTTTTCTTCCGCCTTTTGCAGGGCGCGGCCGGCGCCGCGATGATGCCGCTCTCGCAAGCGATCCTGATGGAGACCTTCCCGCCGCGCGAGCAGGCGATGGCGATGGCGGTGTGGGGTATCGGGATGATGGTTGCGCCGATCATGGGGCCGACCGTCGGTGGATGGATCACCGATGCGTGGAGCTGGCGCTGGAATTTCTACATCAACGTGCCGATTGGAACTATGGCCGCGTTCATGGTGTGGCGCTTCGTTGAAGACCCGCCGTACATGCGTGTGCACCGCCGCGGCAAAGTCGATTTTCTCGGCATTCTGTGCTTGTTCATCACGCTCGGCCTTGGCGAAATCGTCCTCGATCGCGGTGAGCGCTCCGATTGGTTTCAGAGTCCCTGGGTGGTCTGGTGTTCGGCCGCGGCGATCGGCTCGCTGATCGTGCTGATCTTCCACGAGCTTAGCACCGAGGACCCGGTCGTCGATTTGCGCATCCTGGAAGATCGCAGGTTCACACTGCCGGTCGTGCTGATCATCTTTCTTACCTTTACGCTCTATGGCACCGGCATCCTGAATCCGGTCTTTTTGCAGGAGCTGATGGGCTATACGGCATCGAAGGCCGGACTGGCGATGGCGCCGCGCGGACTGGGCACGATGTTCTCGATGATCATCCTGGGCTCGCTCGCGCGCCGGGGCGTGGACATACGTCCGCTGGTCGGAATCGGGTTCGTGCTGGTCGCATTCGCGATGTGGTCGATGTCGGGGCTGAACCTCCAGTCCGACACGTTCCGCATTGTATGGCCGATGGTGGTCCAGGGCGCGGGCACCGGGCTGGTGTTTCCCGGGCTCTCGGCGGCGGCGCTCAGCTCGATGGAGAAATTCAAGATGCAGCGCGCGGCCAGCCTCTACTCCGTCACGCGCAATCTCGGTGCCGCGATCGGAACATCATATTTGACCACGCTGCTGATCCATCGCCAGCAGGTGCGGCAGAGCTACCTCGTCGAGCACGTCTCCGTCTTCACGCTGCCACGTATGAGGATGCCGGGTGCCGCCGGCGCCGATCTGGCGCAGGACATCGCGATGGGCCATCGGCACGGCATCGCAATGGTCTATGGAATGATCCAGCGGCAGGCGATGATGCTGTCGTTCAACGATATCTACCGGATGCTGGCGCTGCTGATGCTCATCATGGTGCCGACGTTCCTGTTCCTGCAGCGCGACCGCCGCAATCTGCCTATCCACGCCGAGTAGCGGCACCCCCACCCGCCGAGCGACTGGTGGACCAATCGCTCGGCCGCTCTCTCACGGCTTGCGTTCGCGACCAGGTCGCGAACGCGGGCGAGGGCTAAGAGTCCTCAGAATCCGCTGATTTCCAGACAGATTTTTGAATCCGTGAAATCCGTGTAATCTGCGGATTCCGGTTTTCTCATGAACTGCAAGAGTTGCGGCGCGGCGTTGGAAGATGATGCGCACTTCTGCACCGAGTGCGGCGCGCCGGTGCGTATCGTATGTCCTTCGTGCGGCGCGGATAATCCTGCCGCCGCGAAGTTCTGCAAGCAATGCGGTAATCACTTTGCCGCGCCCGCATCGGCAGTCGCGCCGACGCCTCCGGCTCCGGCTGCTACGTATGCGGCGCCCACGACGGCGAGCGAGCATCCACCTGGAGTCGTCGGAGAGCGGCGCCATCTGACGGTTCTGTTTTCGGACCTCGCCAATTCCACTCACATCGCCTCGCAGCTTGATCCCGAGGATTGGGAGGAGATGGCGGCGGACTATCAGCGTGAGGCGGGCGACGCGATGCGCCGATTTGGCGGTTACGTCGCCAAGTTCCTCGGCGACGGGGTGCTGGCGCTTTTCGGATGGCCCGAGGCGCACGAGGACGACGCCGAGCGCGCGGTGCGCGCCGGCCTCGCCGTCATCGACGCGATGCAACTGATCAACGCGAAGTTTTCCGCGCGCGGCCTGCCGGCGCTTTCGGTGCGAGTGGGAATCCACACCGGGCCGGTCGTAATCGGCACCGGTGGTGGCGATGCCGCCGATGTCTTCGGCGACACGCCCAACGTCGCCGCGCGAGTGCAATCGGAAGCGGAGCCCAACACGCTGTTCATCACGCACGCGGTGCAGGCGCTCGTTGCGGGGCGGTTTATCGTGGAGGAGCGGGGCGCGCACCAGATGAAGGGTGTGGCGCAGCCGATGGACCTTTACCGGGTCGTGCAGGCCAACGTCGCGCACGGCGGGTTTCGCATTTCAGCGGGTGGCGAGGTAACGCCGCTGATCGGCCGGGACCACGAACTCCAGTTCCTGTGCAGCCGGTGGGAGCGGGTGCGCGACGGCGAAGGCCAGTTCATCACGATCATTGGCGAGCCGGGAATCGGCAAGTCGCGGCTAATCGAGGAATTTCGCGCGCGCATCGGCAGCGAGCCGCACCTGTCCATGCAATGCGCGGGCGAGGCGCTGTTTCAGAACACCGCTTTTTACGCCATCACGCAGACGCTCAAGCGCGGATTCCTGTGGCGTGGTGACGAATCGTACGAGGAACAGGCAAAGACGCTCGATCTCTCGATGCAGCTTGCGGGCATGGATCTCGAAGAGACCGTGCCGATCGTCGCGCGGATGCTCGGGATGGCAGTGCCGCCCAAATATTCTCCGGTCGTGATCCCGCCCGATCAGGAGCGCAAGCAGCTGCTGAGCGCGCTGATCGCGTGGGTTTTCGGCGTATCGCGCCTGCAGCCGCTGGTGATCGTGCTGGAAGCGCTTCATTGGGTCGATCCCTCCACGATGGAGCTGGTACAGCTCCTGGCCGAGCAGGGCGCGACGGTTCCGCTGATGATGATGGTGACGTCGCGTCCGGACTTCCGCCCGCCGTGGCCTCCGCGGGTGCATCACGCGCAGATAACGCTTTCGCGGCTGACTGCGGCCGATGAGCGGCGGATGATCGCGGCGATGCCGGAGAGCGCCGCTGTTCCCCAGGAGGTCGTCGACACGATCGTCGAGCGCGCCTCGGGCATACCGTTTTACATCGAGGAGCTGACGCGGCTGGTGCAGGAAGGCGGCGGTCGATCCACGGAAATTCCGGCGACACTGCAAGACTCGCTGATGGCTCGCCTCGATCGGCTCGGCCCGGCCAGAGAAATCGCGCAGATAAGCGCGGTAATCGGGCGCGAGTTCAGTTATGAAGTGCTGCGCGCGGTCTCGGGTTTGCCGGACGGCATCTTGCAGGAGATGCTCCGCAAGCTGGTCGATGCCGAGATCATTTATGCGCGCGGAATTCCGCCCGCCGCGACTTACCAGTTCCGGCACGCGCTGATGCACGATGCGGCCTACGAGGCGCTGCTCAAGAGCCGGCGGCGAGAGCTGCACATGACAGTGGCGCGAGCGCTGCGCGAGAAGGTTCCGCAGATCGCATCGGCCCATCCGGAGCTGGTGGCGGTGCACCTCGCAGAAGCGGGCGCCACCGATGAAGCATCGTTGCTATGGCAGCGAGCGGCCGGGCAGGCGGTCGAAAGGGGCGCGCTCAAGGAGGCGGAGCAGCATACCCGCAAGGCCATTGCCGCTCTCGCGACGCTTGCGGAGTCTCCCGCACGGGCCGCACGCGAGCTGCAGCTTCAGGTCGAACTGATGTCCCAGATCATCGGCGCTCGGGGAATGCTTTCCTCGGACGCGACGCAGCCTTTCGCGCGGATACACGAACTCAGCAAATCCGTCGAGGATCCTGTGCCGGCGCTACTCCCGATGTGGCTGGTCAAGTCGAACGCTGCCGAGACAGAAGCCGCCAAAGTTTTGTCGGATGAAATGCTTGCCCTCGCATACAACCGCGACGACCCAGGCTACCGTTGCTGGGCGCATTGCACTCAGACCCTGAGCTGTCATCAACTGGGAGATTTTGCGGGTGTCGAGGAACATCTCCGCCTGACCCTCGAATCTTACGACGAGGCGCTGCACAGCGGAGTTGCGGAGGATCCGAAATTGATCGCGCTGGCAGCGGCGAGTAATGCCGCCCTGGTTAGTGGGCGACCGGACACCGCCCTGGCGCGTGCGCTGGAAGCATTGGCACTGGCGGAGCGTGCCAACCGCCCCTGGGACATCCTCAACGTGCGAACGGCGCTGTGGAGGGTGTATGACCTGCGCGGCGAAGCCGAACTGGCGCGGCAGGATGCGCAAGCGCTGTTCGATCTGGCGACGCAGTATCAGATGCCGAATTTCGTCGGGCTTGGAGAATTCTGCCTCGGACACGCCGACGCAATCGAGAACCACAGCAGTGCCGGCATCGCCACGATGCGAGAGGGGCTGGCCGAGTTTGTCGCCGCGGGCTTGCGGTCGTTGATTCCCAGCTCGCTTGCCCTCCTCGCCGAGGTGCAAAGCAACTCGGGTGATGCCGAGGGCGCGATTGCTACGGTCGAAGACGGCCTGCAGGCGAGCCAGTCGCTGAAGGTGTTCGTCCCCGAGCTGCTCCGCGTTCGCGCCGAGGCTCGTCTGAAAATGGCGGCCCAGGCGGGCGAAAACCTGACCCTTGCCAAGGCCGACTTGAAAGAGGCGATCGCGCTGTCGCAAGCGATGGGCGCGAAGCTGTTCGAGCTGTTCGCGGCGACCACTCTCGCGCGAATTTACAAAGAACGTGGCGAAAAGCGGGCCGCGCGCGATTTGCTCGCGCCGGTGTATGCCAGCTTTGCCGAGGGGTTGGAGACGCCGGCGGTCCGCGCGGTCAAAGCCTTTCTCGACGAACTGTCTTCATCTTGAGTAGCGCTGGCGTCTCGCCGGCGACGCGCAGCGTCAATTCTGTCGACGCTGGTCCTCGACCGATCTGCACCCTCACCCGCGACTGAGCGGGCGAGGGGCATTCTTAGCAGATTTCAGGGGTTATGCCGCGACGGGGCGGCGGACTCCGAGGAAGCGCTCTTCGAGCACGGCCTGCGCTTCGGCCATCACGTCGCGGACGATCTGGCCCGCGGGCTTGATCGAGTTGATCAGTCCTGCGCTCTGTCCGCAGGCCATCCCACCCTCTTCGATCTTGCCCTCATAGCGGGCCTTCTCGGCCAGCGGGAATCCGTACTCGACCGACTGAATCGGGAACGGTTTGATTTCCGCCTCGCGGCCGACCCATGAGTCGGTGAACTGGTTGCGGATGAGCCGGCAGGGCTTGCCGGAGTGGCATCGAATGATGGTGGTGCCTTCTTCGTCGATCTCGACGATTTTGTTTTTGTAGTTCGAGTGCGCGTACGCTTCGACCGAAGCGACGAATCTGCTACCGAGCCATACGCCTTCTGCCCCGAGCGCGAGCGCCGCGAGCAGTCCGCGTCCGTCGGCGAGGCCGCCGGCGGCCAGCACCGGAACGCGGACCGCGTCGACGATCTGCGGGACCAGCGTCATCGTGCCGACGCGCCCGGTATGGCCTCCCGCCTCATGCCCCTGCGCGATAATCACATCGACGCCCGAGGCTTCGAGCTTGCGCGCCTGCTTCACGTTGCCGCACAGCGACATCACGACGACTCCCGCTTTGTGCGCCTGCGGGATGATGCCGGCGGGGTTACCGAGACCCGAGACGATCACCGGGATGTTTCCCTCGAACGTGATGTCGATGAGCTTCTGGACGTTCGAAGCGTAGCGCACGACGGTCGCGTTGTTTTTGTCGGCTTTGACTTCGGCAAAAAGAATGTCGACGGCAAACGGTCGATCAGTCAGATCGCGGCACCGCTGGATTTGTTCCTTTAATTCGTGGGCGCTCATCGATCCCGACCCGATACATCCCAGGCCGCCTGCGTTGGAGACGGCAGCGGCCAGCTCGGCATGCGCAACAAAACCCATTCCGGCCTGAAAGACCGGATATTTGATTTTAAGACGGCGAGTGGTCGCAGTTTCGAAAATGCTGTCGAGTTTCATTAGAGCACCTCATACGGCACAGCAGGATGATACCGGCAATTGTGCAAAAAAGGTCACGCAGGCATGTGGTTGTCAAGGCTGCGCATCGTAATTGATCGATCGTTCAATAGTTGCCCGAGCCCCGGCTGCGCGCTAAACACACTGCATAGTCACGAGCGAAAGCCGTTGGCCTGATAACGTCACGAAGCCAAGACGATTTACACTCAGGGCTCCCGTCTTGGTCCGTGTATAGGAATCCATCGAGCCGCTGCTTGGTTTGCGGGGGATTGGGCAGGCAGGGGATCGGCGATGCTGAGCGGGCTGGTGGGCTGATGGGAAGAGACTCTGCGCATGGCGCGGATGTATTGTTGCGCTCTCCGGTCTGTGGACTCCGGGTCTGACCCGGTAGGGAGCGCTTTCCAGTCTGGCTCGCATCGGATGAGCATCTGCCGTGGCCAAAAGCCGCGGTTCGCCTTTAATTCCGAAATCACCCCAAAATCGGCGATCGAAAGATCGCCGATTAAACTTTCCGCGCGGGACCCAAAGGGCTCGCAGCGGAAACCGGATTGCCGCGGCCTGCGCCTCGAAGCACCTGCAAGCAGCCGTCCGAGGCGTCGAGCTCAGGGAGGTTGACCTGTGCGAAACGGTCCGCTCGTTCATCGCCACGCCCATGTATCGAGGCTTGCCTATGGAACGCCGACGCCGCTGGAACGGCTTGCGTCGCTGGCGCCACCGCCGCTCGCGCCGCGGCCGTTTGTACGGCGCGCGCGTGCTCAGCAGGCTGAGCCCGATCAGTGGGAAGCGCCGCGGCTCCCGCTCGGGTGCAAGCTACCGATTAATCTCCGCCAGTTCCTGGCCCGGCAGCTCGGCTCCGCCGCCCGCGTCGAAGAAGATGCGATCGTCGGGTTGAACCAGAGTTCGGGCGAAACCCTGATGCGCGAGCTGGCGCGTGCGATAAGGCGATTTTCGGCGGAACGGGCGCGCGAGGCGTGGAACGAATGCGCGATCGGCCTCAACCGTCTCGAACACGAATTTTTCGGGCCCACCGCCGACGAGCGATCGCCGGTGGTGTTGTGCCTGCGGTGTTCGGCATTCGGAACCGGCGCCCTGGAGCAGCATTGCGGATGCAACTGCGTCGCGGTCGACCTGAGCTCGGCAGTCAAAGCTCAGCAGATGGAGCGCGGCCTCGATGCGCCCACGCCCGACGCGATGCATCGGGCGGTCGAGAATTTCCGCAACGCTCGAACCGCGGCCGATCGTCCGCATTACGATCTGGATTGCTACGTCGCGGGCGGCCAGGTGGTCTTTACCTGGCGGCCGCTGGACCCCGTCGCGTAGCGAAGATCGGAAATCCGCAGACTTTCGCGGACCAGGCAAATTCCAGCATTCCGGATCGTTGCCGGAATCCGCGGATTCTACTGAGAGTCGTTCTGGATTAGAGGGAAGAGGCGCGGCGGCGGCGCTGTTCCTTGCGGCGGCGGCGCTGGGCCTCGGAACGCTTGCGCTTGCGGCGTACGCTGGGCTTCTCGTAAAAGGCCCGCTTCTTCATTTCCTTGAACACTCCCTCTTTGGCGAGCTTGCGCTTGAGCACGCGCATCGCCTGATCGAGAGAGCCTTCAACTCGAATTTCCATAATTCTCCTGACGTTTAGCCCACTGAGATTAGGTCTCGGCGTGGACAGAGTCAACCGCAGGCAAAATCTGGTAATGTCCTAATTGACTCACTTCGGACAGTACCCAAAATCCGGGTGCTGTCCTGATTGGGACTCGCGCTCGTGGGCCGACTCGTGCTACACACAGCGCGCTAGAAGCGTACGTGCTTCAAGGAATACAGCATGGGGCGATTCAAGGCCTGCGTTCTCCCGACTCTCGCCGCATCGGTAATTGTTCTCGTTTGTAGCTCTGACTCCTGTTCACGCGCAGGATCTTGACGAGGCGAAGAAGCCTTCGCCCATTACCCAGGTTGAAGGTAGCTGGAGCGGCATGGATACAGACGATGATATGTCCGGGAATAGCAACTCCGGACCAATGACCCTGGATCTCAACCAGACCAAGAAGAAAGTAACCGGCTCGTACACTTTCACGGATGCTGAGGGTGAGGACGTTGGTGGGTCCGAAACTGGAAGCATAAGCGGCGACACCTTCACGTTCACCTTTCACCAGAGCAGCGGATCCGAACCCCATTGTCACGGTACCGGGGTGGCCACCGTCGACGGTGACACAATGTCGGGCTCATTTGTGGTTTCGCACAGCCCCAAGCCATGCGGCGGTAGTGGAACCTTCGACCTGAAACAGCAATAGGCGGCCTTCTGCCCTTTTTTTCCCACCTTATCCGGGCTAGTCCCGCAAACCAGGACAATCTGACTCGCGGACTTAGTACGCTTGCTCCCGAATTAGGACGGCACCGGAATCCGCGGATTGGATTTTTCCGCTTCGGCTAAGATCTGCGAAATCTGCCGAGTCCTCTGCTAATCTTTAGCGCCGTGAAAATAGTCCGCGTTCTTGCTTGCCTGACAATTGCCGCGTTTTGCACCACCGGATGCAGCGCGCCGCTGCCGAGTACGGAATTGCCGCCCGGGCGGATGGTCGCGCCAGCGCTGGAGTTTCCCGAGCTGCGCGACTATCGGGGCGTGCTCGATTTGCGCGTCAAGGACGCAAATCTCGATCAGGAGGCGGTGGCGGAACTCGCCAAGACGGCCCAAATCGATTTCATCGCACTGGGTGATCGCGCCAAGCCCGGCGACACCGACTACGGAATCGGCGGGTTCACCTCGGACATCCTGTTTATCCCGGGTGCGTCCTTTGCGGCCGATGGCGGCGAGATAATCGCGATCAACCCGCATGCGCCGATCGACCCGACGAAGTCGCCCAACGAGATAATCGGCGCTATCCACGATGAAGGCGGGGTCGCGATCGCTGCCGCACCCACGAAATTTGGCTCGCCCGATGACTACGCGTTGGCCGATGCGATCGAGGTCTACAATCAGCGGGAGGAGTGGATGGCGGACAGTCAGAGCGCCATCTACTGGCGCGCGGTATTTCTAACCACCGACAGATTCATGCTCGATCTGTTGCCGCGGCCGGACGCGAATCTCGCCGTCTACGATCGGATGACCAGCGGCGCACGGATCGCGCTCGTCGCCGGTATCGGCGCGCCCGATAACCTGGCGGTGGCAGGATCCAAGGTCGGCACGCTCGAACAGCTTCTTCTCTTCTACACGACTCATCTGCTCGCGCCTGAGCGCAATGTCGATGCGGTCGTCGATGCGCTCAAGCGCGGTCACGCGTACGTGAGTTTCGACATTCTCGGCTACGTGGGCGAGTTCGCGTTCTTCGCGCACGACGGCGACACGAAGACGATGATGGGTGACGAAGCCCATCTGACGCCCGGATTGAAACTGGCGGCTGAGCTGCCCGCGGCGGCCGACAAGATCGTGCTGTTTCGCAACGGTGCGCAGGTTTCATCGGCCGACAACACCGAGGACCTGGAATTTGCCGCGACCGAGCCGGGAACGTATCGCGTGGAAGCGTATCGCAAGGGCCATCTCTGGATTCTCTCGAATCCCGTCTACGTGCGGTGATGGTTTGATGCCGGCCCTCTTTCGACTCTCCGACCCTCGCGAAGGTGACGGACCCTACCGACACGGTCTTGAGAGTCTGGCAGATCGCGCGCTCAACGCCTTTCGCAAGAACTGAATCAGGCGTCTCTGATGAGCCCGTCGAGACGCGCTATTTGATCGGCCAATGATAGCGGGCCTTCGATCCGGACGCATTTGCGCGGGAGTGTGCTCATCCATCGTTCGTGAAGCCTGCGACTGCGCATCGTTTCGTCTGCGGTATCGTAGGCGGTCGCCCATTCAATGAAAGCCGTGTGATGCTGATGCATCGCACCGCCGGGTGCGATCGCATCGGCGCCAAATCGCTGGCGTTCACGATCCAGGATTCGGACCATTCGAATGTCGTGCGGAATGTAGAGAAAGATCGCGAGCTGGAAGCGCGGTATAAAGATGTCGCCCCATCCGCATAACGATCCGCTTAGTACCCATCGGCGATGCGCATCGAGCGCCTCGGTGAGCAGCCGCCTCCGCGCGTCTACCTCACGGATCGTTGAGAATGGTGGATCGGACGGCGCCCAGAAAAATTCGTCGACGTCGAGATGGATATAGCCGAAGCGTTCGCCCAGCGCGGCGCCAAGGGTCGAAACGCCCGACCCGGAAGCGCCAAATATATGGATTCGATCTACGACACTCATGGTCTACGGGGACTCACCAGCGCGCTGCGGCATTGGCAGAAAGAGATGATAAGCAATAAGACACGAAGGCACCAGGAAGAAAGTCCGGAGTTGGAGCCCTTGCCCTGGTGTTTAGAGTTTTTGCTGCACTAGGTGATCGAACACATCAGAGTGTGCGCGGTCGCGGATTCCACTCGCACGTCGATCGTCTCGCCGGCGTGCGCGCCTGCGTTGGGGAAGATCGCGGTTTTGAATTGCGGAGTCTTGCCGGAGAGCATCCCCTCGCCGCGCCGCGCTGGTCCCTCCACCAGGACCGGAAACCACTGTCCGACCATCGCGCGATTTCGCTGGAGTGACGCAGCTTCCTGCAGCGCGATCACTTCGGCGAGCCGCCCGCTCTTTTCCTCTTCGCTGACGGAGTCGCCGAGCTTGTATGCGCGCGTGTTTTCACGCACCGAGTATTTGAAGGTGAACGCTTGGTCGTAACCGACCGCGCGCATCAACGCGAGCGTTGCCTCGTAGTCGTCGCGATCCTCGCCGTGAAAACCGACGATGATATCGGTTGAGAGCGCGAGCGCGGGGATTGCGGCACGCAGCCGATCCACCAGACGCAGATACTCTTCGACCGTGTAGCCGCGATCCATCGCGGCGAGCACGCGGTTCGAGCCCGATTGCACCGGCAGATGCAGATACGGCTGGACTTTCGGTTCCGATGCCATCGCGTCGATGACGGAATCGCTCATGTCGCTGGGATGCGGCGATGTGAACCGGATGCGCTCGATGCCGTCGATGCGCGCGACCATCGTCAGCAGAGCGCCGAACTCCGTGTCGCCCGAGCGATACGCATTCACGGTCTGGCCGAGCAGCACGACTTCGCGCACACCGCGTGCCGCAAGGTCTCCAATTTCGCGAAGCAAATCCTCGGGGGGAATCGAACGCTCACGCCCGCGCACGTAGGGTACGACGCAGAACGCGCAGAACTTGTCGCATCCGCGCATCGCGGTGACGTATGCGCGAATGGAGCCGTCGTGGTCGGGCGTGATGTCCGCATAAGTTTCCGCGCGATCCAGGCGCACGTCGACGGCGGGGTCGAATCCCGCGCGGCCGATCATCTCGGGCAACCGCCGGTAACTGTCGGGGCCCGCAACCAGATCAAGATGAGGCGCCTTTTCAACCAGCGCCGCGCGATTGTGCTGCGCCATGCATCCGAGCAGCCCGAGGCGGACCTCGGGACGGCGATGCTTGAGCCGCGCCAAATCGCCCAGACGCCCGAGCACACGCTCTTCGGCGTGCTCGCGAATCGCGCAGGTGTTCAGCAGAATCACATCCGCATCTTCGGGACGCTCCGCGGTGACGTAACCCGCGCGGCGCAGGACGGCAGTCACCGTCTGCGAGTCGGCGATATTCATCTGGCATCCGTAGGTCTCGAGATAGACCCGCGGCTGCCGTTTCCCGGCGGAGAGGTTATCCATCGCGCAAAGACAAATCTTAGGCCGCGCGGCGACAGCGACACAACGCCGGTCGTGCTCGCCCGGATGCCACGTCTTGCTCGACTCGCGGGGCGCTGATTATCTTTTGGGTCGTGCCGGCGAATAGACCAGGACCGAGACCAGCTTTCGAGCGCATGGAGGCTTCATTGCTTGCATGCCCGCGGTGCAAACGCGCGGTGCAGGTGCGCAAGCGGTTGCTGCTCGTCCTGCCCGAAGGCGACAAGTACGAGTACCTGTGCCCGCATTGCGGCTCGACCTGCGGAACGACCGTGGAGACACCGCCGCCCATCGGCAGGATTTAGCGGCGGGAAATCGCCCTGGGAAATGGACGCTACGCGTCCGCCGGCGAGACGCCAGTGCCACTCAAAAGATCCTTGCTCAGCGCGACAGGTCTTCTACACACGATGTCAGCAGGGCGCGGTCACCAATCTTAGTTGCCCATGCCCTGCACCGAGGTCGGCTCGATCTCGTAGATCACTCGCTTTACGTTGGGCTGATGGAATGGGTACTTGTCCAGGCCCATGTATTTTTTCGCGAGCGAATCGATGTGCTTGTCGGCGCCGTCCTCGGTGACGTTGGCGACTACACCGCGGATTTGCACGTACCGATAGCCATTGTCGGGGTCCATTATCGAGAGCGCGACCTTGGAGCCCGGCTTCAGGTTGCGGTCTTTCACGCGCCCGCGCGCGGTGTTGAAGAGAACGCGCCCGTCGCGGTAGTCGATCCAGACCGGGGTCACCTGAGGCGATCCGTCAGGCATTACGGTTGCGATATGAGCGAAGGCCTTTTTGTCGCGAAGCAGATCGATAAATTTTTCGAGATTCGCAGCCATCGTCGCAAACTCCTTTTGATTGGTTGCTGAGGTTCGTGGAAACGCGCCGATTACTGTCCTCAATCGGCGCCGTGAGTGCCGCCGAAATCCTACCGCCATACAATCAGGGAGGCCATCGCAGCGATTGGAAAACGGCCGGTTATCGAAAGCGCCGCTCTGCCAAAACTCCTTCTCTCATGCTTGAAAATCACGCGCCGCCTTATGCGACATGGATTCGTAACAGTGGCCCACGCCGCTTGCCCCTGGAAATTTGACAACTCTCATTTGCATGGGCTAATAGCGAAGCCTAAGCTCGCAATTTGAGAGGCGTGGCGGGGCCGAGCCCGGCCTGCCGGGGAGCGATTTTTCGATGGCGCTATTCAACAAGGAGCCTGAAAAAGGGCCTAAGGTGCAACCGACTCAGCCTGCTGCAGCCCCTTATATCGTGCCGCAACCATCGCCCGCTGCAACATCGGCCCCTGCATCGACCACCGCATCACCGGCGCCGGCGCGGCCTCAGTATTCTCCCCAGGCACCCGCAGAAGGTCGTGCGTACCTGGACCGCGGAACGAAGATCAGCGGCAAGCTCACCTTTGACGGCCCGGCGCGCATCGATGGCGAAGTGGAAGGCGAGATCGTAGCCAAAGACACGCTCAACATCGGTGAAAGCGCGGTCGTCACGGCGCAGATCAGGACCGCATCGATAGTCGTGGCCGGCAAGGTCAGCGGCGACATCGTGGGGTCGCAGCGGATTGAGATACGCCCCTCGGCCAAAGTAGTCGGCAATCTGACGGCTCCGGTCCTGGTGGTTCACGAAGGCGCGCTGTTCGAGGGTCATTGCTCGATGCAGCCGGAGAGCGCCCACGAAGATCACAAGGTCACCGTGTTCCCCAAGGAGGAGCGGGTGGCGCCCAAGGAAGAGCGCGTCGCGCCGCCCCCTGCGGCAGCAGCACCGGTGTTCCCCAAAGAGGAGCGCGCGCCGCAGCAAGCGGCCGCCGCCGGAGGGCAGAAGAAAGTCTGAATCTTTGCGGCGTGCCGTAAAGCCGCTTTTCCATCTACAAATGTTGCCTGAGTCGAAAAACCCCCGAGGGGAGACGCCGTAGAATGCATATCCCGCCGAATTGGGGCACGTTTTTCCTGCTGATGGTGTCCTTTATCGTTTTTTGGTTTATATTCAGCCGGTTGTTTTTCAGTCCCTTTCTGAACCTGCTTTCCGAGCGCGAAAAGCGGTTCAGGAGCCTGAGCGACCGCACTGAGCAATTGATAAAAGAGGCCCGGACCGCGGACGAGGCTCGCGAACAAAGGCTGACGGCAGTACGTCGCGAAGCGCTGGCGCATCGCGTAGCCGAGCGCCGGAAGGTCGAAGCAGAAGCAGCCGCGATGTTCGAAGCGGCGAAATCCGATTCGCATGCCTCGCTGGAAGCGGCGCGGACCCGGATCGAGGGCGAGTTGAAGGGAGCAGAGCGTGAACTGGATCAAATGGGACGAACGCTCGCGGCCGAACTCGCCGAGCGCGTGCTTGGCCGCCCACTGAACGGGGGCGGAGCGAGCCACTGACGACGATGAAACGAGGAATCGCAGCCGCCGCACTTGTAGCAGCGGCCTTTTTTCCGTCCGCCGCGATGGCGGCGGAAGAAGCGGAGAGTCACGGCTCGTGGCTGGTGCTCC
This sequence comes from Binataceae bacterium (SeqCode), assembly GCA_052146355.1. Lineage (GTDB taxonomy): Bacteria > Desulfobacterota > Binatia > Binatales > Binataceae > JAFAHS01. Next base: position 16,950 of record JBKQNE010000015.1, read on the forward strand.
TATTTTTCGCGATAAACTTCGCCATCTTCATATTCGTGCTGGCCTATTTCGCAGGCCCGCTGCTGCGCAAATATTTCGCCGACCGTGCGATATTGATTCATCAGAATCTCGCCAAGTCGCAGGAAGCGCTGGCCGAGGCGGAGGCGCTCGCGCGCGCCGCCGCGGCGCGTGCTGCAGGCCTGGAAGAAGAAGTTACGAAGCTCAAACAGGAACTTGAAGCGGAGACCGCTTTCCAACTGAATCGCATCCGCGATCTCGCCGCCGCCAACGCGGAGCGAATCCGCCGCGATACGGCAATAACCTCGGCCGCGATGGTCGATGCCGCGCAGCGCAACGTCCGTGAGCACCTTGCCGCGGTCGCGGCGCGCCTCGCGCGCGATCTCATTTCGAGCCACTTTCAGGCCGGCGACCAAAGCCGGCTTATCGACGGTTTCATGGATCGGCTCGGGCAGGAGGCGCGGCGATGAAAGGGTCGCGAGTGGCCAAACGCTACGCGCGGGCGCTGATCGAGCTGGCCGAGAGGGGACAGGTCGAGCAGTGGGGCGCGGAGTTGGAACGGTTGGCGGCGATGGTTGAAGCTCCGGAACTGAAGGAGCGCCTCATGTCCCCTGAGTTGAGCGAGGCGTCGCGGCAGGAAGCGATCGCGAAAATCGCGGAGCGGCTCGAGCTCAGCTTTCCGGTCCGGTCGTTCGCCGTGGTGATCGCGCGCCACAAGCGAATTGCGGAAATCGGCGCGATCGCAGAAGCGTATCGTGACCTGGTGGACCAGATGCTTGGGCGCGAACGCGCGACATTGACTTTTGCCGTCCAGCCCTCGGATGCGGAGGCGGAGCGGGTCGTCGCGGGCCTCGCGGCGATCGCCAGGAAGCAGATTATTCCGACCATCAAGGTCGACAAGGAGTTGCTGGGCGGCATAGTCGCCGAGCTCGGGGGAAAGACGTACGACGGTAGCCTCTCCACGCGGCTTGCGGAAGCGCAACTGAAACTCGCGGGCCAGGCCTGAGCGGACACGAAACATTATGGCGGACATTCGACCATCGGAAATCAGCGAGATACTCAAGGGCGAGATCAAGGGCTTCGAAGGCGCGATCGCGGTGCGCGAAACCGGCCGCGTGCTGTCATGCAGCGACGGAATCGCGCGCATCTACGGCCTTCAGAACGCATCGGCGGGTGAGTTGCTCGAGTTCCCGCACCAGATCTACGGGTTGGTGCTGAACCTCGAAGAGGACAACGTCGGCGCGGCTCTGTTCGGCGATCCGCAGGACATCGGCGAAGGCGATGAAGTCAAGCGCACCGGCAAAATCGTGCAGGTGCCGGTCGGCGACGCACTGCTCGGCCGCGTGGTCAATTCACTCGGCCAGCCGATCGACGACAAAGGACCCATCAAGTCGTCGGAGTCGCGCAAGATTGAGATCAAGGCCCCCGGCATCATCCGCCGCCAGAGCGTCAAGGAGCCCCTGCAGACCGGCATCAAGACCATCGATTCGATGTTCCAGATTGGCCGCGGCCAGCGCGAACTGATCATCGGCGACAAGCAGACCGGCAAGACCGCCGTCGCGATCGACACGATCATCAATCAGCGCGGCCAGGACGTGCAGTGCATCTACGTCGCCATCGGCCAGAAGCGCTCCACGGTGGCGCAACTCGTGGAAAAACTGAATCGCTACGGCGCAATGGAATACACGATCGTGGTCGCCGCCACTGCATCGGAAGCCGCGCCGCTTCAATACATCGCGCCCTACACCGGATGCACGATGGGCGAGTATTTCCGCGACAGCGGCAAGCACGCGCTCATCATCTACGATGACTTGAGCAAGCATGCGCAGGCGTATCGGCAGCTTTCGCTGCTGCTGCGGCGCCCGCCGGGACGCGAGGCGTACCCGGGCGATGTCTTTTACCTCCATTCGCGGCTGCTCGAGCGCGCCGCCAAGATGAGCAAGGAGGCGGGCTCCGGCTCGCTCACCGCGCTGCCGATCATCGAGACCCAGGCGGGTGACGTGTCGGCCTACATCCCGACCAACGTCATATCGATTACCGACGGCCAGATCGTGCTCGACACCGATCTGTTCAACTCGAACGTTCGCCCCGCCGTGCACGTCGGTCTTTCGGTTTCGCGCGTGGGATTTTCCGCGGCCATCAAGGCGATGAAGCAGGTCGGCGCGACGATGAAGCTCGATCTTGCGAACTACCGCGAGATGGCGGCTTTTGCGCAGTTCGGGTCCGAACTCGATCCCTCCAGCCAGCGGCTTCTCAATCGCGGCGCGCGGCTCACTGAGGTTTTGAAGCAGAACCAGTACGACCCCGTCACCATCGAAAAGGAAGTGCTCATCATTTTTGCCGGCAATGAAGGCTATCTCGACAAACTCGAGGTGGCGCAGGTCCGCGCCTTCGAAAAAGGGCTGTACGAGGTGTTCGATGCGCGGCACGCGGACCTGCTGAGCGAGATCAAGACCAAGCGCGAGATCAGCGATGATTTGCGCAAACGGCTGATCGCAGCGATCGATGACTATGAAAAGTCGTTCCTGGCGGAGCACGGCAAAGCGGCATAGCCGGGCCGCAACCGCTCAACGATGGCGTCGCTAAAGGCAATCAGGCGGCGGATCGCTTCGGTCAAATCGACCCAGCAGATCACGCGCGCGATGAAGCTGGTCGCTGCCGCGCGTTTGCGCCGGGCGCAGGAGGCGTTGATCGCGGCGCGTCCGTATAGCCAGGCGCTCGCGCGAGTCGCGGATTCTCTTCTGCGGGCCGAGGGCGTCGATGTGGCTCCGGCCGAGAACGCTAAGAAGACCGCGCTGGTCGCCGTGATCGCATCGGATCGCGGCCTCTGCGGCGGCTACAACACCAACATCATTCGCGCCGGTGAGCAAACGCGCCGCAACCTCGAGAGCGAGGGTTCGAGCGTTCAGTATTATGTGGTCGGCAAAAAAGCGGTCGACCACTACAAACGCACGCGTGCGCCGATCGCCGTCGAGAGCATCAACAACCTTCCGCGGCTGGCGACCCTGCAGTTGGCGCGGGCGATCGCGGCAAGGATGCTCGCGGATTTTCAGTCCGGGGCCATTTCGGAAGCATCGATCGTTTATACGCGCTTCCAATCGGCGATGACGCAAATACCTACCTACGAGCGACTGCTGCCCGTCCCGGCAGAGGAAAGAAAGCCCGGAGAGGAGCTGGCGCCAGCTACTGACTATTTAATCGAGCCGAGCGCCAAGGAGCTGGTACCCGTCGTCGTCAGGAGCTACCTGGAGGCATCGGTGTTTCACGCGCTGCTGGAGTCCGAAGCATCGGAGTACGGCGCCAAGATGACCGCGATGGACAGTGCGACCAACAACGCGATTGAAATGATCGACTCGCTTACGCTGGAAATGAACCGGGCGCGCCAGGCGCAGGTTACCAGAGAGCTGATGGATATCGTCGGCGGCGCCGAGGCGCTGCGCGGATAGGCGCGAATCTACAAGTTCATACAGGAAGACCGCGGTATATGAGCGATACATCTCAAGGAAACATCAGCCAGGTATTGGGCAATGTCGTCGACGTGCAATTCTCCGCCGGCGGGTTGCCGCCGATTTTCACGGCGCTGCTAGTCACCAATCCCGCTATCGACGACCAGGCCGCCAATCTCGTCCTCGAAGTGGCGCAGCATCTGGGCGAGAACGTCGTGCGCTGCATCGCGATGGACACCACCGACGGGTTGGTCCGCGGGATGGACGTGCAGAACACCGGCGCGCCGATTTCGGTGCCGGTCGGTCCGGGCACGCTTGGGCGGCTGATGAACGTCACCGGGCAATCGATCGACGAGGCCGGCCCGATCCAGGGCATCAAAAGGATGCCGATTCATCGCGATGCGCCCGAATTCGATGAGCAGAGCACCGACGTCGAGATCCTCGAAACCGGCATCAAGGTCATCGATCTCATTTGCCCATATTCACGCGGGGGCAAAATCGGACTGTTCGGCGGCGCCGGCGTCGGCAAGACCGTCACCATTCAGGAGCTGATCAACAACGTCGCGAAGCAGCATGGGGGCGTGTCGGTGTTTGCCGGCGTGGGCGAGCGCTCGCGCGAGGGCAACGACCTTTATCACGAACTGAGGGAGTCGGGAGTTCTGGAAAAGACCGCGCTCGTGTACGGACAGATGAACGAATCGCCCGGCGCACGCGCCCGCGTTGCGCTCTCGGGCGTCACGGTGGCGGAATACTTCCGCGACGAAGAAGGCAAGGACGTGCTCCTCTTCATCGACAACATCTTCCGCTTCGTTCAGGCAAACTCCGAGGTTTCGGCACTGCTCGGGCGCATGCCGAGCGCGGTCGGCTATCAGCCTACCCTGGGCACCGACATCGGCGAGCTGGAAGAGCGCATCACCACGACCAAGAAAGGATCGATCACGTCGGTGCAGGCGGTCTACGTCCCAGCCGACGACTATACCGATCCGGCTCCGGCCACGACCTTTACGCATCTCGATGCGGTCACGGCGCTCGAGCGCAAGATTTTCGAGAAGGCGATCTTTCCGGCGGTGGACCCGCTGGCATCGACCTCGCGAATTCTCGATCCGCAGATCGTGGGCGAAGAGCACTACGACGTCGCACGCCGCGTGCAGGCAATCCTGCAGCGCTACAAGGACCTGCAGGACATCATCGCGATTCTCGGAATGGAAGAATTGTCGGCTGACGACAAGCTGGTGGTCGCGCGCGCGCGCCGCGTCGAGCGCTTTCTGTCGCAAGCGATGTTCGTAGCGGAGCCGTTTACCAACCTGCCTGGCAAATACGTTCCGCGGCAGGAAACGGTGCGCGGGTTCAAAGAGATTCTCGACGGCAAGTGCGACGACCTGCCGGAGTTGGCGTTCTATCTCGTCGGCACGATCGACGATGCGCGCGAGAAGGCGGAAAAGCTGGCCAAGGAAACCACCCGGGCGTAAGGATCGTAACGTTTCACAATGGCTGATTTATTCTCACTCAAGCTCGTCACACCCACCGGGATCGTGTTCGAAGGACAAGTGAAGCAGGTCACTGCCATTGGCCCGCTTGGCGAGTTCGGCGTGCTGGCGGATCACATTAATTTCATCACCTCGCTCCTGCCGGGCGTGCTGCGAATCGAAAAGCAGGGCGGCATCACGGAGACCTGGGTAATCTCGGGCGGGTTGGCTGAAGTTAAGGACGGCACGATGACCTTGCTGGCCAGCGGAGCCGAAGCGCCAACATCGATCGATCGTGCCCAGGCCGAAGAGCAGGAGCGCGTCGCCGACCAGAAGATCGCGACGATGAGCTTCTACGACGCCGAATTTCCGGCAGCCGAAGACGCATTGCTGTTGGCCCGCGCCCGCACGCAGGCAGTATCAGCCGCGCCGTCGCGCTAGCGCATTCGCTCAAGGGCTTCGCCTTTCGGGTCGAGCGGAGTCCTCATCGTGATCAAACCTCGCGCGCGGCGGGTGACGGGAGGATGCCTGTGTGGGGCGGTGCGCTACTCGGCGTCGGTGCCCCCAAGTGGAGTTCACTACTGCCATTGCCGGATTTGCCAGCGCGCATTCGGGAACGTATTTGCGATTTTTGGCAGCTTCCCCAAAGACAAGTTCCGCTTTACTTTGAGCAAGCCCAGGATCTATCGGTCGTCCGCGATCGCGCGGCGCGGATTTTGTGGTCGATGCGGCACGCCGCTGCTGACGGAGCAGGTGCCGCCGAACGGGCAGATCGGAATCTCCGTCGGCAGCCTTGACCATCCTGAGCGCGTGCGGCCGGAAATACATTGGGGCTCGGAGTCTGAGATTCCGTGGCTCAAGATTTCGGATCGGCTGCCGCACAAGCATACGATGGATGATCCGGCCGTAGCCGCAGCCTGGCAGCAACTCCGCCGCCGGCGCTCACACTAGAGAAATTCTCCTTCCTCGAAAAGGAGACCTTTGCAAAACTGCGAACGGCGCCCGATGGCACAGGGTGTCATCCTGAGCGAAGTGAGCAGCGCGAACGAAGTCGACATGGCTTCTGGCCTCCGGACAGCTTCGCGTAAGCGAAGCCGGTACCGGTTCCGCATCCGCGAAGCGCTCCTTAGTTTTGCAACAGCCTCCTCAGGGAACGGAATGGGGTCAAGTTGAGTCGCGTCTTTGTTGGCGTCGCGATTGAACAGCACTCTCACCCGCGCGCGACTTACGCAGTTAGCCAATGATTCTGAGCGTGGCGGGGGTCCAATTTGCGGCGCGGCGCGTGCGCCGCGTCGCGACGGTCTCGGCGATGTAATCGACCGGCACGCTCTCCTGTTTGAGGCGGTCGCGGGCATCGAGTGTGTTGGTGTTCAGAGTCGCATAGGAACTGCCTTCGAAATTCATAATCGCGGCGACATAGACGCCGCACTGCTTGCAGAGGAGAAAATCCGCGGTCCTGAGGCCGAACCGGTAGCGGCGCAGATCGCGCCGCCTGCGCACGGTAATCGTAAGATGCCCATGCGGATCAGTAGCGTTGCGCGTTCGATGCCTGGTGCAGAAGCTGCACGAATCCGAACGCAACTTGAGCTTTGCGAGCGGAATTGAAGTGACGAACGAGACGGCGATATTGCCGCAATGACAGGAGCCGCTGAACTTGAGCGGCGCGGATTTCATTGCGTCAGTTGTGACAGGCGATCGAAGAAGTCCGGGAAGGTTTTTGAGACGCAGGCCGGGTCTTTGATCCTGATGCCGGGGAATTTCAGGCCCGCGATCGCGAAACTCATCGCGATTCGATGGTCGTCGTAGGTTTCAATCGCTGCCGGATGCAATTGCGATGGTTCGATTGCGATGCCGTCGGCGAAGTCCTCGACCGTGGCGCCCAGCCTGCGCAGTTCGGTCGCGAGCGCGCGAATCCGATCGCTTTCGTGGTAGCGGATGAAGCCGACCTCGTGAATTCGAGTGGGTGACGATGCGAACGGAGCAATCGCGGCCAGGGTGGGCACCATGTCCGGCATTGCGTTCATCGCCACGTCGACGCCTTCGAGCTTGCCGGTGCCGGTGACCACGATTCCGTCCTTGACCCATTCGACTCGCGCGCCCATCCGCTCGAGGATTTCGAGAAACTTGATATCGCCCTGGACCGAATCGCGGGCCAGCTTTTCAATCGTGACGCTGCCACCGCATAGCGCCGCCGCGGCCGCAAAGTAATTCGCCGCGGACGCATCCGGCTCAACCACAAAGCTGCGCGCCTCGTAGGTTTGTCCGCCGGGCACTGTGATCACGTCGCCATCCTCGTGGCTGCGCGCTCCCCACACTTCCATCAGGCGGAGCGTCATGTCGATGAAGGGGCGGCCGGCTTCGCCTAGTAAGTGCAGCTTGAGCCCACGTGGCCAGAACGCGGCGGGCATGAGCATTGCCGAAACGAACTGCGAGGAGTTGCGCGCGTCGATCGAGGTTTCCCCGCCATTGAACGCACCGCGCCGGTTGTCGACGATCACCGGCGGGCAGCGATTGTCGCGCTCGTCGTACACGCTGGCGCCGAGCTGCTGTATCGCGTCGAGCAGCGGACCGATCGGCCGCTGCCGCATCCGCTGGTTGCCGTCCACGCGGTAGCGACCCTGACCGAGAGTCAGGAATCCGACGATGAAACGCATCGCGGTGCCCGCGCCGCCCACGAACAGATCCGCACTGGAGGCAGGAATGGCGCCGCCGAGACCATCGACTACGATTCGGCGCGCGGCTTCATCGACATCCACATGAAAGCCGAGCGCGCGGAGCGCGGAGGTCATATAACTGGTGTCATCGCTGATGAGAACGGACTCGAGTACCGAGCGCCCCGATGCCATCGCGGCGAGCAACAGTGCACGATTCGTGATGCTCTTGGAGCCGGGCAGCGAGACGCGGGCACGGAGCGGGCCATGAGCCGGAGTAATTTCTATTTCATCCGCCATCGTCTAGCCGCCCGTGAAATACAGTTAGGCACGCTGAGACGACCTACTCAAGCCACGCGACTTGACGAATGCTGTGCCACCCAACGCACGAAATCACCCCCGAGGTAGAACGATTTTACCGTCGGTGATCTGCTGCTGCGCGAGCTTCGCCTTTTCCATCACGGCCGCGGGAATCTTCGCTCCAAGCCGCGGGTTGTACACGACCTCGACCATCCCGTCTTTCATTCCGTATTCGATCATCCCGCCTTTGAAATTGTTTGCCTTGATTTCGGTTGCGATGCGCAGGAAGGCCTTGGGGATGAACGTTACGGCGCTGGCGAGTATCGTGTCGGGCGCTACGTCGTTCTGGTTGCGATTCGCGCCGAACGCATAGATATGCGATTGCCGGGCGGCCTGGAACACGCCCAGCCCCGCCGCGTCGGCGTTATGGAAAAGCAGGTCGGCCCCCGCGCTGACCTGGGCGAGCGCTGCTTCCTTGGCCGCGCCGACGTCATCGAAGCTGCCGGTGAAGCTGATGAGCAGGCGGCCGTTGGGTCGCATTGAAAGAAAGCCCCGCTTGAAGCCCTCGAACGTGAGACGAATCGATGGCAACTCGATTCCCCCGATCGCGCCGACTATCCCCGTTTTCGTCATGCCGCCCGCAATCACGCCCTCGACGTAGGCTGCCTCTTCGATTTTGAACGTGAGTGAGGCGACGTTCGCCGATGAGCCGCTGCCCGACGTGACGATGAACCATGTCTTCGGGAAGAGCTTGCCGACCCGGAGCGCGGTGTCGGTGTATTCGAAGCCGTGCGCGAAGACGATATCGAAATTCCGCGACGCGAAATCGCGCATCGCATCCTCGAAATCAGCCGGAGATTGCGTCTGCACCAGCGCGGTGTCGGCATTCAGGTCCTGCTTGATGAGCTGCAGACCATCGAATGCGGCGGCGTTCCAGCCAGCGTCGCTGACAGGCCCGGGGGTCAGCAGCGCGACTTTGAATGATGGCGTGGCGGTTGAATCCGCGCCGTGGCTGCATCCGGCGATATGGAGCGCTACCGAGAGCGCCAGCATCGCGCTTATTGAAGTTTTGAGTCGCCGTAACCGTCCTTTTGCCAAAGCAACACCTCGCGCTTTTCGCCGGTCCACGTTGACTATCAGAGCTTGGGAATGTAATCGATAATGGGCACGGTTAAAGCGGAGGTGAGGTTTGTCTGATACATCGAGTCGCCGTCGTTTAACGTCGGTGATTTCTGGAGTTGCGATGGTTTTAGTGGTCGGCTTGGGCCGACCCGCCGTGTTGCGTGCGGAAAATCAATTACCTTTTCCGCGACCCGCCTCGATCGAACCCAACATCAAGCTTTGGGTCGATATGTTCACCTTTTATTCGGATCGCGATTTCGTGGTGCTCGACCGCGACAAAGTCTCGCGTGTCTACCAGGTCTTTCACATACCCGGCGACGGTTCGCCGACCCGCGACGATATCGATTGGGCTAACGCTTATCTCAAGAACAAGTACGGCGACATTTTGCAGCATCTGGCTGCAGGCCACGAGCCCGACAGCTACGAAGAGCGCCGGGTAGCTGCCATGTTCAAGGGGGAACCGCTGAGCGCATATTCGCTGGCAGCGGACAATCTCCGCGTGCAGGAAGGACTGCGCGAGCGCTTCCGCGAGGGGCTGGTTCGCAGCCGGTACTACCGCCCGACGATGGAGCGTATTTTCCGGCAATCGGGCTTGCCTCCCGAACTCGTTACGCTCGCGCAGGTGGAATCGGGGTTTCAGACCCGCGCCAAATCCACGGCGGGCGCTTGCGGAATCTGGCAGTTCACGCGCGCGACCGGAGCCAAATACATGAAGGTGTCGCGGCATCACGACGACCGGCTCAATCCGATTCGCTCGACCGAAGCCGCCGCGAAACTGTTGCGCGCGAACTACGACACCCTGGGCGATTGGCCGCTCGCGATTACGGCCTACAACTACGGGACCGGTGGCACCGCACGTGCCGCTGAGGTATCGGGCGGCGACTACTCAAAGATGATCGAGCGCTACAGCGGCCCGCACTTCGGTTTCGCGGTGAAGAACTACTACGCGGAGTTCCTGGCCGCGCTGCAGGTTCATGAGGACGAGGACACGTACTTTCCCGGAATCAAGGACGATGTGGTCAAGGTCGAAACCAGCCACAGCTATACAGTCCGTCACGGCGACACGCCCGGCGGAATCGCGTCGATGTTCGGCATTTCGGCAAACGCGCTGATGGCCGCCAACGGCATCGACAGTCCCAAAGGGTTGCGGGTCGGCTCTACGATCGTGATTCCGGATTCAGGCTCGACTTCCGGCGATAAGGCGCCCGTGCGTTCCAAGAGCGCGCCGGCGCCTTCGGCCAAAAGCCACAAGGCTCGGCACACCGCCGCCAAGTCTCACGCCCATCATCACGCGCAGGACAGCTAAGGCGCTGAATCATCCGCCGGTCGCGGCGTCGGCGACCTTGGTGTGCGGGCTGATAGCGCGGTAGCTCCTGCGCTTGCGCAGATTGTCGAGGTAGCGCGCGACCCGCGGAAACTCATCGAGCTTCATCCCGTCGACTTCCAGAACCATTGCGAGCGCCATCATCGGCGCGTCCGCAAGCGAGAATTCACCGCAGATGTAATCGCCTCCGTGTGCGCGTTCGAGCAGCTTTTCCAGGAACGGAAGGTCGCGTGAACGCAACAGCGCGCGGCCTTTTTCCATGCTGTCGAGGTCGCGCTTTTCCGGGCTGCTCCAGTACGGCATCCAGATGAGCGGCAAGCTGCCGCCCAGGATCGCCTCGTCGGCGAACTGCTCGGCCTGGCGCACGTGTGCGCGCGCGACCCGATCGGTAGGCATCAGGTGCATGCCCTTGTCGTAGTGCTCATCGAGATATTCGTTGATGACCGTGGAGTCGAACATGATCAGGTCTTCGTCATCGATATAGGGCACCTTGCCGAGCGGATGTTTCGCGAGCATCTCGGGTGGCTTCTTCCACAAGTTCCCGGGGGGCAGATTTTCGATGCGGTAAGGGATGCTCTTTTCCTCCAGCACCACCTTGGTTTTGCTCGCATGGATGGAGCGCAGGGTTCCCCACGGGTAGTCGCGTTCGGTCGTATAAAGAACGATCATCTCCGGCAGATCCTCCCCAGGTACGAGACCACCCTACCATCGCGCATCCGCGCCACACCATCGATTCCGTGCATCGCGGATGCAACGTCTGTTATCGTCTACGGCAATGCCAGCCGCTCGCGAACTCCGGCCTGAACTTCGGGCACTCGCAGAGGCGCTTCGGCACAAGCTTCCCGATGCCGCCGGTGCCGCCTCTGTCGACAGGCTCGTGGTGGAGCGTGCGCCCGACGAGCGACTTGCGCTGGCGGGACTGCTGCAGCTTGCCGAGCAGTCGCCGGATATTCTCGCCAGCGCCTTGCAGGACCAATCTCTCGCGGGCGATCTGGTCTTTTGTCTGGGCGCATCCGAGCTGGTTAAGAGCGAACTTGGCGCCGCGGGCGATCGATGGCTCGACATATTCCGCCATGCCCGGGTTGCATCGGTCGAGTCGATGCGTACGGCGATGGTCTGTGATGCGATCGCCGTACCGACGCGCCAGGATGCTGCGTCGGCGCTGGCGCAGTTCAAGCGGCGCGAGTTCGTCAAGATTGCAATCGCCGATCTGCTGCGGCGCATCGAGGTCGCCGACACCGCATCGCTGATGTCCGCGCTCGCCGACGAATGCATTCGCGCGGGACTCGATGCTGTCAGGCGGCTGTTGGGACCGCGCGCCGACGAAGCGGGTGAGTTCTGCGTGCTCGCGATGGGCAAGCTCGGGGCCAACGAGCTCAACCTCAGTTCGGACATCGACCTGGTTTATCTTTACGATGCGCCCGACACGCAAGTCGCCGCGGTCGCGGCCGCGCGAATCGGTGAGCTGCTGACGGAGATTCTCTCCAGCGGATCGTTCCGCGTCGATCTGCGGCTCAGACCCGGCGGACGCAGCTCTCCGTTGGTGATTCCCTTCGAAGGCGCGCTCAGCTTCTACCAGAATTTCGGACAAACCTGGGAGCGCGCAGCGCTGCTGCGCGCGCGGGCCGTGGCGGGAGCGATGTCGCTGGGCGAGCGGCTGATCGCGGGACTCGCGAACTTTGTCTATCGCAAATATCTCGACTTCGACACGCTGCGCCAGCTCCGCACGATGAAGTATCAAATCGAAGCGGAGCTGCGAACGCCCGCGATGGTCGAGCGGAACATCAAGCTCGGCCGCGGAGGAATACGCGAGCTGGAATTCGTGGCGCATGCGCTCACGCTCATCTACGGCGGACGCGACCCGCGAATCCGCACCGGCAACGCGCTCAACGGGCTCAGACGGCTCGACACGTACGGTTATATGGCGCAGGAGCGCGCGCGCGCGCTGGCCGAGGCGTACATATTGCTGCGCGACGTCGAGCACAAGCTGCAAGTGACGGCGGGCATGCAGACGCAGACCCTGCCCGCCGATCCATCCGCGATGAGCGCGCTGGCGGCGCGGATGGGATTTGGAAAAGACGATGCGGCTTCCGCGCGCCTGGCCGATGCGCTTGGAAGGCGCCGCGATCTGATCGCTTCTCAGTTCCGTGAAACGCTTGCCGGGGGCGACGAGGAAGCCCGGCCTACGCTCTCGCCCCAGGCTGTTGCCGCATGGGTGCATGCCGCGGAACACGACATAACGGTCCCGCTGCTCGCGGATATCGGCTACTCGCGGCCTGGCGAGAGCGCCGCGCATCTCGAAGTCCTATGGCGCGGCCCGGAGCATTGGCCGCAAAGCCCGCGCCGCCGCGAATTGCTCGACAGCCTCGGCCCGCTCCTGATCGACGAAATACGCGCGCTTGCCGATCCCGATCTCGCGATCATGAACCTCGCGGAATTCATCGCCGCGGTCGGCGCGCGCACGTCATTTCTTGCGCTTCTCGAGCAGCATCCAGCGACGCGGCGCGTATTGCTGCGCCTGTTCGCATCGAGCCGCTATCTCTCGGCGATCTTCATACGGCATCCTGACATGCTCGATACCCTGGTCCGGTCTGACCTCGTGCGGCCGCGCCGGACGCTTACGGAGCTGAAAGAGGAAGTCGTTGGCCTGGTTGCCGCGAGTCCCGATTTCGAAGGGCGGCTCGACACGCTGCGCGCCTTCCGCCATCAGGAGTTTCTCAGAATCGCGATCGCGGACATGGCCGGCGATTTGCTGCTGCCGGACGTTGAAACCGAACAGACCAATCTCGCGGAAGCGGTGCTGGCCGAATCGCTCGAAATCGCGCGCGCAGAAGTGGCAGCGCGCTTTTCGATTCCGCCCTCGCTGCGGATGGCGGTTCTTGCGATGGGACGGTTGGGCGCCGCCGAGATGACCTACAATTCCGATCTCGATCTGATCTTCGTGTATGACGATCCCGCGGGCACGTCCGGCGCCGCCGTCGCGTCGCGAATCGCGCAGAAGCTGATAGCGGTGCTCGAATCGCGCACCCGCGAGGGTTACGCTTACAAGCTCGATTTGCGGCTTCGGCCCTCGGGCAACCAGGGACCGTTGGTTACTTCGCTGGAGGGCTTCATTTCATACCATCGCAAGAGCAGCGCGATATGGGAACGGCAGGCGCTGGTGCGCGCCCGCGTGGTCGCGGGCAATCCCGCATTGGGCGCCGAGGTCGAGCACGCGCGCGAGGAGTTCGTATTCGCGCGCGGGCTGGATTCGGCGGGGGTCGCGGAGATAGCCGCGATGCGCGAGCGAATGGCCGACGAAATTGGCGTGGAGGACAAGACGCGGCTCAATCTCAAGCAGGGTCACGGCGGTCTGATCGACGTCGAGTTCCTGACCCAGATGATGGCGCTGCGGCATGGCGCGAGCTATCCCGCGCTGCGCGCGCGCAATACGCGCGTGTTGCTCGGCGCGCTGGAGGATACGGGTCTGATGGCGCGGGCTGACGCGACCAATCTTTCCGCGGACTATCAGTTCATCGCGAGGCTGGAGAACCGGCTCAGGATTGAGAACGATCAGCCGGCGTGGGCCGTACCGACTGGGCACGCCGCCCTGCTGCCGCTCGCGCGCCGGATGGGATTTTTGAGCGACGACGGTCCCGAAAGGCTGCTCGAAGAGCTAGGCGAACGCCGGGCGCGAATTCACGAAATCTTCGAACGCTACTTCGCCGCCGAGTCTGATTCTTCAAACGAACCGCGAAGCGCGATCTGATGTTCTTGAAAAGACACTGACCCTTCTGGAGTAGGGGCCGGCGGCCCGCCGGCCTGACACCGCCGCCTCGCACGGCACCGTTTGGTCGGATCATTCATCGAACTGCGAAGGCTGGCTGCGATCGTGTGGCACAGGGCGATCGAACGGTGGCTTACAACGGAACGGCTGGGGCGGGCGGGCCGCCCGCCGCTACTCAGACAAGAAGGCCCTGGGGCATCGTGAGTAATGTTTTTCCGGCTCCGCTTCCTCATTGCAGATCGACCTGGATTCCAGCCACGAAATTGACCGGCGGGGCGGGAAATCCGAATGCCTCCGAATAGGTGCGATCGAACAGGTTCGAGACGCGCGTGAACGCTTCTTCATTGTTCAGGAAATTCCACTGTTGCCCAAGCGCATACGACGCCACTAAATCGAACCGGTCGTACGCCTGATGATTTGAGATTGCGCCGACGGACGTGATGTCGTCGCGGTCGCCCACGAATGTGAAAGCCAGACTGCCGGTGACCTGATCGTGCGGCAGCAGCCAACCGCGGCCGGTGTATTGCAGGAGAGATTGCGCTGACCATTTCGGCACACGCGTGGGCGTTGCATTGGAAGTGACGGAGACATGCGTTTCGTCGATATAGGTCACGCTACCGCTTAAGTTCAGGCCTTTGTAGAAATTGACGCTGGGAACGAGTTCCACACCTTGCGTATCGACGCGTCCGGCGTTTCCCGCTATTGAGCCGAACTCGCATCCGGGACCGACCGTGCATGGTACGGCGACGATCAGGTCATGCACGCGCCGGGAAAAATACGTCGCCGTGAAGGTAGCGAGTTCACCGAAGGTGGTGGTGAAGCCGCCGTCGTATTCGCTCGAAATCTCTGGTTTCAGGCTCGGATTGCCGAAGTCCGGGAAGTAGAGTTCGTCGAAGGAAGGCGCGCGAAAGCCTTCCGAGTAGCTGCCGCGGAGGTTCGTGGAAAGCTGCTCGACCGGGACCAGGACCGACCACGAGGGGCTGACTTCCTCGCCGAACTGGCTGTTGCCATCGACCCGAAAGCCGCCGGTCGCCAGCAGATGGCCGTCCAGGAAGGTGCCTTCCTGTTCAACGTAGCCGGCGTATTGCTGCTGGCTCGCGGTGAACTGGCTGACGCTGAGTCCGAAACCCGGAGTGACCGACGCGCTGCCTATGCGTGCCCAGAGATCGTGAAAATCGAAGCCGGCGACGGTGCGGAAGTTCTGGTTCCAGGTGTAAACCGCCTTGCCCTCGGCTCCGCGGTTCTCATCCGGAATATTGTCCACTTCGCTGCCGTCGAATCCGATGAATGGAACTTCGTTAACGCGGATCTGGTTGCGCACGAAGAATGTGTTGCCGCTCACTACCAGCTTGTCGCCGAACTTATGTTCGACTTCGGTTTTGTAGAGCATGAATTCGCCGCGCTGATGAGCGGTCGGATTAAGGTCAATTCCGCTCGCGACCGAAAAATTGGCTAGGCTGACGTTGGATCGGCTGTAACGCGCGAACACGCGGATGGTCGTATCGTCGTCGAGATGGTAGTCGAGCCGTCCTTGCCCGGAGAGATTGTCGGAGTTGTCGTTGACCAGCCGGAAGCCCTCGGTCGAGAAGTACGAGAGCGCGCCGGAGAAGCCGAGTTTTCCCTCCGCGCCTCCGAACGTCAGAACCTGGCGCTGGGTGGCGCTGTTGCCGCCTTCCGAAAGAAAGCTTGCCGCCGGAGTGCCTTCGCCTTCCTGCGACAGGACATTGATCACGCCGCCGATCGCTTGTGATCCATAGAGCGATCCGCCTGCGCCACGCAGAACTTCGATGCGGTTCAGGTTATCTGTCGTTAGATTCGCGAAATCGAAACCGCCCGACGAGCCGGTGTTCACTTCGACGCCATCGATCAGGATCAGCGATTGCGAGGGGCTGGCGCCTCGAATCGAGACGTCCGTCTCGGTTCCCGCGGAGCCGCTCTGCGTGACAGTCACGCCCGGAACCTGCTGGAGCGCGGTGCCCACCTGCTCGATTTTCTGCGACTGCATTTGCTGATCGCTGACGACGGAAATGGTCGTGCCAACTTGATCGATCGGCTGCGCGACGCGAGTCGCCGTCACCACGACGGTCTGCAGTTTCGCCTCCTGTCCGGGACTGGCGACCGCGGCCGGTTGCTGCGCGGTGTTTTGAGTCGGGGAAGGGCCGGGAGTCGCCGAAGACGATGGCGCAGCCGCGGGAGACGGGTCCGCATATACGGGCGCCTGCGCTCCCGCCAGGACCAAAATCGAAGACGCGACGACGACGAGCGATAGCCGATTCATGAACTCCTCCGCGTTCGGTCGGCCGTCGGCAGAGGAGATGGGCCGAAAAAAAACCCAACCCTTCACGTAAAAGGGATTGGGCGACAGGCGTTACCTGAAGCCACCCTCCCCGCGGAAGGCAGACGTCAAATAACCCGGCCGGTCTCCTGGCTTGGGGATCATTCTCCAGCCCGCCTTCCTGCGTCAGCAGTGGCATCGTGGGCCTTCGTCCCCCCGTACAGTTGCGGGGCAGCGCCGGACTTGAACCGGCTTCCCGTGCACCGGGTAGGCGCAAACAAATACGCCGCGCTCGCTTTGCAGTCAACCGGGTGGAGACAACATCGAACTGTTACGCCCATCCGTGTACGCTTGGCGGCGTGGGAAGGATCACTCTGATAACGGGCGGAGCGCGCAGCGGAAAAAGCGCGCACGCGCTGCAGCTCGCATCGGATCATCGCGGCCCGCGCCGCGCCTTCATTGCGACCGCCGAGCCGCTTGATGACGAAATGGCGGAACGTATCGCGCGCCACAAGGCGTCTCGATCGGCGGATTTCCTGACGATCGAGGAGCCGCTGAATCTAGAGAACGCCGTGAACTCGCTGCGCGGTCGCGCCGATCTGGTTGTGATCGATTGCCTTACGCTTTGGGTTTCGAACGTCAGGCAATCCTCGCCCAATTATATCGGGACCTTTCTGATCGAGACCCGCGCCGTTGCCAATGCGATCGGCCGCGCGGAATTCGATGGGATCGTGGTAACGAGCGAGGTAGGGGCGGGAGTCGTGCCCGACAATCGCACCGCGCGCGAGTTCCGCGATTTGCTTGGATGGGCGAATCAGGCGGTGGCGCAGGCGGCCGACGAAGTCATCCTGATGGTCGCCGGATATCCGCTGCGCGTGAAGTGAGAGACTTCGATCAGAACGCCGCGAAAACGATCAGCACGGCGATTTCGACGATCTCGCCGCATGCGCCGATAAGATCACCAGTCACCCCGCCCAGCCATCGGCGGTAAAACCATCGCGCTGCCGCCGTCAGCAGTACAGCGGCGATCGCCGATCCCGCCACCCGCAAAGAGAATATCGGCAGCAGCGCGCCCGCCGTGGCGAGACTCGCGAGTGCCAGGTTGCCCGGATCGCGTTTGAGCAGCGCCGTGCCGGCGCCGCCTTCGCTCCTCAGATATTCAAGGCCGCTTGCCACGGCGACCATCGCCCATCGCGCGATGCCGGCGGCGGCGAAGATCGCGACGTATCGGCGCGATCCGCTGATCGATGCGAGCGCGATTACCTTGAGTGCGAGCGAAAGAAAAACTGCTGCCGCTCCGAAACTGCCGATTCGGCTGTCGTGCAGGATACTCAGTGCGCGATCGCGATCGCGTCCCGCCCCGAGCGCATCGGCGGTGTCCGCGAGCGCATCGAGATGGACGGCGCCGGTAACGGCGGTAAGCGACAGGATGACGAGCGCCGATCGCAGCGCCACCGAAAAGAGATGGCCCAAAAGATAGTCTTCAAACGTGAGCGCGACGCCGATGCCGAATCCCACGATAGGGAACCATCCGAACGACGCGGCAACCGCTTCATTATCAGCGCGGGCCGGTCCGACGGGCAGGATCGTGAGAAAGCTGGCGGCCAGCCGAAGCTCGACGAGGATGGGAGATTGCGGCCGGTCGAAGAGATCGGCCGCGGGCGAATCCGCGCCATTCGCACTCATCGCACTTTGCCGGAAACTCCGGCCGACGAGAAGGTCGCCATCGAATGAAACAGATCGAGCGCCGCCTCCAGCACGTTCATCGCGAGTGCCGCGCCGGTACCCTCGCCGAGCCGCATATCGAGGTCGAGGATTGGGCGCACCCCGAGACGATCGAGAGCAAGTGCATGGCCGCCTTCGGCCGATCTATGGCTGAAAAACAGATAGTCGAACAGGCCCGGGCGAATGCGCTCTGCCGCCGCAGCTGCCGCCGTCGCGATGAAACCGTCGACGACAATCGGCACGCGAAGCGCCGCACCCGCCAGGCACACGCCGGCCATCGCCGCGATTTCGAAGCCGCCTACCGCAGCAAGGATCGATTCACCGCTGGTCAGCGCCGCGCGATGGAGTTGGAGCGCGCGATCGATGACGCCGACTTTGTGGCGAACGCCCGCGTCATCCAGCCCGGTTCCGCGGCCCGCGAGTTCGCCCGGTGCGACCGCGGTGATCGCGCTCAGGATCGCAGCGGCCGACGTGCTGTTGGCGATGCCCATCTCACCGATCGCGATGAGCGTGGCGCCGCTCGCAGCAAGATCGCGCGCGACTTCGATGCCGGCTTCGAGGGCGAGAACGACTTGCTGTGGCGTCATCGCGGCGGTGCGCGCAAAATTCGCCGTCGCGCCGCCCGCGCGCCGATAAATGACACCCGGCAACGGGTCGGCGCTGGTGTCGGTCTTTACGCCCATGTCGATGACGCGAAGTTCGTAGCCAGAACGGCGCGCCAGAACGCTGATCGCCGCGCCGCCGCCCGCAATGTTGCGCAGCATCTCAACGGTTACCGCCTGGGGAAAAGCGCTCACGCCTTCGTCGGCGATTCCGTGGTCGGCAACGAACACCGCAATCGCACCCCGTCCCATGCGTGCGCTGCTGTCGCCACGGACCGCGGCATAGCGGCGGACAGCCTTTTCCAGATATCCGAGGCTTCCCGGAGGCTTGGTCAAAGAGTCGAGATGGGCCGCAGCGGCGCGCTCCGCTTCAGCATCGAGCGGACGAATGGATGCGATGGTATTTTCGAGCAGGCTCATCGATTTGAGACGACACTTATCGCATCATGGGTCGCGGTGCAGGGCAAGCAGCCATTCAGTTCAAGTAGAAGGCATGCTCAGGTTCGCCATTGCGAAGCGGCGGAAACCAGGCGTTCGTTGTCGGCATGATTGCGGATGCCGATTCGATAGAGTCCCGCCGAGCATCCCGGCATCGCGCGCAAGTCGCGCACCGCGACTCCCCAGCGTAGCGTGTGAGCGGCGAAGTCGCCCGGCGTTGCCTCATCCACGACCGCGACCATCAGGAAATTCGCCACTGAAGGAAAAACGCGCAAGCGCTTGATTGCAGCGAGCGCTCCCGACAGATAGGCGCGCTCGGCCGCGACAACTTCGCGAGAGCGTTGCAGATAATCGGCGGCGTCCTCGATACAGGCGAGCCCGACGCTTTCCGCGACGACGTTGATCGACCACGGCTCGATCGCATCGCGCAGCGCCACCGCGACTTCGCGATCGGCGACGGCGCATCCGAGGCGCAGGCCGGGAATCGCAAACGACTTGGTGAGCGAGCGCAGAACGATCATGCGCGGATTGTGGCTTACCAGGGTCGCAGCCGATTCAGCATCGAGAACAAAGTCGATAAAAGCCTCGTCGAGCACGCACCAACATCCACGATCGGCGCACTGTGCCGCCACGTTACGAACTTCATCGGCGGAGAGCATGGTTCCGGTCGGGCTGTTCGGCTGTCCGATGAAGATCGCGCCCGCATGATCAGCCAGCGCGCGCTCGATTTGCTGAATATCGAACCGGTAGTCACGATCCGGCTCCAGCTGGATCGGTTCAGGAGGCATACCAACGCCGGCCAGGGCGTTCGCGATTTCACTGAAAGTCGGAATAACCACGAACGGCCGCGCGGGTTCGAGCACGCGCGCGAGAAGATAAATCAATTGAGTCGTGCCGTTTCCGGCGATTACGTTCTCCGGCGCGACGCCCATCCATCGGGCGAGGCCTGCTTCGAGCACGCTGCTCTTCGCCGGAGGATACGAGGTAACCCGCGCGATTGCAGATTGATATGCGGCGATCGCGCCGGGCGGCGGCCCCAGGGGATTGATGCTGACGCTGAAGTCGATGACACCAGCGGGCGCGTCACCGCCATGAACGCGATCGATCGGTACGGGCTTGGTGCTCATAGTATCGCGCGCAAAACAGCCAGCGTGACAAATGCGATCAGCACGGCAATCTTGAATGACATTCGCGCGGTCGCGATATCATCGATCGTCGTCGGGCATTCGGCGATTCCCAGCGTCGCGCGTTCTATCGTTTCGCCGGCATAAGTCGCGGAGCCGCCCAGTTCCACTCCCAGCGCTCCCGCCATCGCCGCCTCGGCATAGCCAGCGTTCGGGCTTTCATGATGGCGCGCATCTCGGCGGCATGTCGCGATCGCGTTGCGCCCGCGCCGCAGCCAGAGTTCCGATGCGGCCGCGATGCAGAGCGCGGTCAATCGCGCGGGAATCCAGTTTGCGGCATCGTCGAGCCGCGCTGCCACACGTCCGAACCGTATATAGCGCTCGTCGCGGTAGCCAATCATCGAGTCGAGCGTATTGATAGCCTTGTATGCGATCGCGCCCACCGGACCTGCAATGAAGAGAAACATGAGCGGCGCCACGACGCCATCGCTGGAGTTTTCCGCCACCGACTCGACCGTGGCGCGAATCATCCCCTCGCGGTCGAGGGACGCGGGGTCGCGCCCCACGAGTGCGGGCATCGCGCGCCGCGCCCTGGCTTCATCGCCGTGCAAGAGCGATTCCTGAACCTCGCGCGCGGCATCGTCGAGTCCGCGCGCGGCGAGAGTGGTCCACGCGATCACGATCGCGGCTAACGCGCCCAAGACCGGAGAAATTCGGTCGCCCGCGTCGATGATCGCCCAGGTGACAATTGCTGAAAGACCGACGACGCTTGTGACGAGAATCGCGCCCTTACGAAGATCGAGGGTCGCGGTGCCGGTATGGAGCATCTTCTCACCGCGCGAGATCGCCGCTCCGATCATCCGCGCTGGATGAGGGAGCCAACTTGGATCCCCGAGGGCCGCATCGAGCAGGACTGCGCAGATGATGAGTGGCGTAGAGAGGTGCAGCGCGTGACTCATCGAGCTATCGAAGGCTCCGTTTCAAAGCTTTTGTACAGCTCGCCAGGGCGGCGCGGCCAATCAATTCGCCCGCGAGCGTATGCTTGCCGCAATATGGATGCGCGTTATCGCCGATTGGCGCGGCAATCACGATGCAATCGGTCCCGGTTCCCGTGGCCGGCTTGCCCGAACGCGTGCTGATGATGCCCGCTTCCTGGACGGCGAGCACGCGTGCCTCGGTCGCGATCTGGAGAGCCTCCGCCATCGCGCCTTCGCTCAGCGGTTCGTTAACCGCGACGATCAGATTGATCGTGCCGGGCCGCGTGTCGGCTACGGTCGCGCGATCTCCCACGCGCAGGGCGTTGCTGCATCCTGCCGTACACCAGGCTCCAGCTGCCAGCGCGCCGCGCCGCGCGGACGAATGGGCTGCGCGCCGGACACTCGCGCCCGTCATCATCGCGACCGTCGCGCGCGGGTCCAGTGCCAGACGGCGCATTAGGCGGCGAAGGTAGTCACGGGGCGCATCGGTCGCGTCGCGATCGTTTTCGAATACCTGATGATTAGCGATCGTGCGCGCCTGGCTGAAACCCGTACCGAGCGGTGCCCATCCAAGTACGCGAAAGGGAACCCCCAGGCGCACCACCAGAGTGCGGTCGCGGATTTCCCATCGCCACGGGGTCGAGCGAGTCAAGCCGGTTCAGCGATCCCCCGGGTCGTCCTCGTCAGGAAAGATATCGTGCCAGATGCGCGGGTTTTCGATCGTGGCGCTGAGCGCCTCGCCCGCCGGATCGTGCTGCTGCCAGGAATCGAAATGAAGGAGAGTTCGCGGCGGCAGCCGCCGCGCCCATCCCTTGGTCGCCAAGATCGGGCGCTCGGGAAAGTCGCGCACGTAGCCCAGGCACAGATAGGCCAGCGGAATGGTGCCGTCAGGAATCGCAAAGATCTCCGCGAGCGCCTCGTTGCGCAGGATACTCACCCATCCGACTCCCAGTCCCTCAGCGCGCGCGGCGAGCCACAGGTTTTCGACTGCGAGGCACGCCGAATAAATTTCGACATCGCGAATGCTGGTCTTGCCCAGAATTCCGGGACCGGATCGGCCCGGCGTACAGGTCACGAGCAGGTTGAGAGGAGATTCGCGAATTCCCTCGAGCTTGAGCGAAAGAAATTTGTCGCGCCGCTCGCCGCTGAACTGGTTGGCGTTCTTGGTGCGTTCCTCGTCGAACGATTCGGATACGCGTCGTCGCCGTTCGAGGTCGCGGATAATGACGAAGTCCCACGGCTGGGTGAAGCCGACGCTGGCCGCATGATGGGCGGCGATCAGTACGCGCGCGAGGACATCGTCGGGTATGGGGTTGGGCAGAAATTCGCGAATATCGCGGCGGCGAAAGATCGCTTCGTAAAGTCCGCGTTTCAGTTCAGACCCAAACGCGGGATCGTGCGCCGACGATTCCGGCGGATTGTCGTTCCGCTGCAAATTGATACTCCAGAGTGCGGGAAATGAAACAGGAGATGCGCGCGCGGGCGCGCATCTCCCGGTGGTTGATCCGGAATCAGGCTCCGGCCGCTTTCCTCGCCGCGCCGAGCGCAGCTTCGTAGTTCGGATGTTCAGCGACTTCTTTCACGTACTCGACGTAGGTCACGTTGTCGTTTTTGTCGAGCACGAACACGGTGCGCGCCAGCAGGTGGAGTTCCTTGATCAGCACGCCGTACTTCTGGCCGAACTCAGCCGCGCGATAGTCGCTGAGCGGAGTCACCTTGTCTACGCCCGCCGCGCCGCACCATCGCGCCTGCGCGAACGGCAGATCCATCGAGATGCTGAGAATCTGCACATCGCCGGGGAGCTTGGAGGCTTCCTCATTGAAGCGCCGCGTCTCGGCATCGCAGACGGGAGTGTCGAGCGAAGGAACGGTCGTGATGATTTTGACCTTGCCCTTGAACTGGTCCAGCGTCGCGGGCTGCAAGCCTTTGCCTACGAGCGTAAAGTCGGGGGCCTTTTGTCCGGGTTTGATTTCGGGGCCGACGAGGGTCATCGGATTGCCTCTCATCGTAACGGCGCCTTTGCGTTCTTCCGCCATGAACAAATCTCCTTGGGTTCGGAATGAATGATATCGAACAGA
The DNA here is from genome assembly GCA_052146355.1 of Binataceae bacterium (SeqCode). Lineage (GTDB taxonomy): Bacteria > Desulfobacterota > Binatia > Binatales > Binataceae > JAFAHS01. The sequence continues at coordinate 40,241 of JBKQNE010000015.1, forward strand.
ATACCGGACCCCCGACTCTAGTAGGTCGGTCCAAATCTGCCAAGCCAGCGAATTTGTGACGGCGTCCGCCCGGTCTCAACCGGTGGACCGCATGGCTATTGGTGATGGAAATGATGAAGGACGGGGCCCACGACAGCTCCAAGCACGAGAAGGGAATTGACGGTGAAGGTAATCAAGGCTCCCGGTGCCCGTTTTTCGGGAGCGCTGATATAGCCTGCCGCATAGATGATTCGTCCGGCCAGAAAGATGAGGCCAAGCGCGATTGCGATGGATTTGCTTGCGTCGAAAGCGAAGATCCAGAGCGCGGGGATGAACACCACCAGCGATTCCATTGAGTTCTGATGCACACGGAAATAGCGCTCGAAGGTCGCGTCTCCCGTCGTCGCGGGCGCATCGACATGATAAGTCGCCCGCGCGCGGCCCACCAGAAATCCGAAAATCAGATATTCGAGCAACGCCAGGCCCGTAATTGCTGCGACTCCGTTCATGATTCGCTCCCCTCCCACCAGGTCTGAGGCCGCAGCGCGGGGCAATCCACCTCAGCCCGAGTAGCGCGCGCGGCGTTCCGCTTCAGTCTTATCAGCTTCTTCTCGCGAAGGTCTGTCAGGCATCCATCCTTTCGTATAGTCGCGCGCTTCCCAGGAGCGATCGTTGGCGTCCCACACGTATGGCAACTCGATGATGGTGCCCGGCGACGTGATTGTCTCGAAGGCGTGAAGCGCATCGCGAACGATTTGCCTTTGCAGGTCCGGCTGATTGGGCTTGCCGGTTTGATGGCCCAGCGGAAAATTCACGAACACGGCTCGCGGCGGCTTGACCGCACGCGTGATGTCGAGCGCCGAGGTCATCGAGAGCGTGGGAATTCCCGCTTCCTCCACCGCGCGTGCGATCAGTCCAACGGACTGATGGCACACGGGTCATGCGGGCACCAGGTAGAAGGCGTCGACGTGCGCGCGCTTGAGCTCATCGACGATCTGTGGCGCCAGTTCGTCGCGCACCTTGCGGGCCGAGTAGATGCCGCCCATGAAGCTGAAGCACGGATCGGACAACTCGCCGATTACTCTTTCGCGCTCGAACTCACGAAGGCGTTCCCACGGGAATACGCAGTTCGGATCTTCCTGCGCATCGCGAGTCGGGTAGCCGAAGTGCCATACGTTCAGATCGGCACGCGCGGCGGCTTTGGGGATTTTCCGATACGAGGCATCCTCACGATGAAACCGCGGCTGATCGCGATACATCACTCCGCCGGAGCTGATCATCGCGACTTTGCATTCGGCGATCGGCTTGCTCAGCGGGGTCCAGGGAACCGTGTCGTTGCTCACCCATCGATATGGGTTATTCCAGTCCGCATACAGCTCGCGCGTGCGGGTAATGTAGTCCACGGGCATCGCACAATCTCCTTTTCCGCGCTTACCAGGATGCGCTCAAGTCGCCTCGGGCGGAAACATCATCTTGCCCGCATGGAACTCGCGCGCAACGAAATCAATAAAGCCGCGCCGAACCGGCCATTCAAGACGGCTGTCGCGCCAATGGATGCGGCCGTCAGGGCCCTCGATCTCGCTCGCGATATCGTGCGCTTTGGCGAGTGCTTTGACCAGCCGGCGTTGATCGTCTTTGACGGCCGGTATTTCGCGCATTCGCGCCGTCCATGCTTTGAGCCGCGGCGTTTCGGCAATGTCTATTCCCATCACGCGCGCGGACGGTACATAGCAAATCGCCGCCAGGTCCGCGACGCTGAGAGCGCCGCAGAAGAACTCGCGCTCGCCGAGTTCGCGATCCAGTGTCCGCAGAGGCTGAGCGAACTCTGTCCGGGCCGCCTCAGTCATCGCCTCGGCTTCGGGAGCGGCTTGGCGCGCCTGCGCGAGCCAGTAGCCGTTGCTGACCGAATCGAATGCGCGGTCGCACAACTCTTCGATTTGACGCATCCGCGATCGCTCGTATGGATCGGCGGGACGCAGCGGAGGCTCGGGAAACGCATCGTCCAGATATTCGCAGATGATAGTGGAGTCGGCGATGGTGCGGCCATCATCGAGAACCAGAGCGGGGACCTCGGCACGCGGGCTTGCGGCGAAGAGGTCTTTCTTGCGGTCGAGTGAATAGCATCGCTCGATCGGTTCGTAAGCGATGCCCTTGATATCCAGTGCCATCCGCACTTTGCGCGCGTATGGACTGGTGGCGAAAGTGAAGAGCTGCACGGTCCACCTCCTCGCCGGGACTGATGAAGACGCAGAGTAACCAGTGCGCGCCTGAAAATATACTGCGCGTTAACGTCGGAGTGTCTGAGTGGCGCCGCCGTCCCGGCGGCGTCTTTTCAGTCATCTATCTGAACGCAGGCAGTACTTCGCGACCGAAGCGTTCCAGGGAGCGGCGCGCTTTTGCGGGGTCGAGTCCCGGCAATTGCGTCACCGTGATCAGTTCCGTCATTGGTGCCGACTCCAGGACCTCGGCGATGCGCGAGCGTACCTTGTCGGGCGGCCCGAGGATGCTCGTATGCTTCAGGCGCTCCGGGTCAGGCCGGATTAGCACCTTGCTCATGTCGGTCGTCCCGGCCGCGGCGCTGAGCCATTTGCCATAGTGCTCGGCCTGGTACATGAGCGCATCGCCGACATCGCGCCATGCTTCTTCCTCACTCGGCGCGATGTAGACGACGCGGCTGTTGACGAGGCTGTACTGCGACGGATCGCGGCCGGCGTCCTTGAGCGCTTCGATATAAATACCCGCTTCGCGGCGTCCTCCTACGCAAGCGAAAGATAATCCCAGTTTAGCCGCGCGCCGAATCGCCTTGGGCGCGCCGGCGCCCCAGAGCAACTCCGGATATGGGCGGCTCACCGGGGTGGGCAGCACGCGAACATCCTTGAATTGAAAATACTTGCCGTCGAAGCTGAAGCGCTCCCCTGTCCAAGCCAGCTTGAGAATCTCGAGCGTCTCCAGCGTGCGGCCAAGGCGTTGCGCGCGGGGGACTCCGAAGCCGTCGAATTCCTCCTGCCGATAGCCCTGGCCGATACCAAGGCGCAGCCTGCCGTTCGCGATGACATCGACGACGGCCGCATCTTCGGCGAGTTTCAGCGGATGCTGAAATGGCGCGAGCAGCACGAAGGTGCCGATAGTCACGCGCCTGGTACGCGCGGCAATTGCGGCCGCCGCAACCATCATGGCGGGCAGATACCCGTCGTCGGTGAAGTGATGCTCGGTCAGCCAGATCGAGTCGAAGCCGAGCGCCTCGGCCAGTTCCACCTGCGCGAGCGAGTCGCGATAGAGGTTGGCGAAGCTACGGCCCGATCCGGGCGGATTTCGAAAATCCAGTTGATAGCCGACTTTCACCTTAGCCATATTCTCCTCGCTGCTTCCTGGCTCGAAGCCTCTGCCACTGTCATTGCATCGAGAGGCCGCCGTCGACGATCAATTCGGTGCCGGTGATGTAAGACGCATCGTCGGAAAGCAGAAACACGATCGCCTTGGCGATTTCCCACGGCGTGCCCTGGCGGCGCATCGGAATTCGCGGCGCAACTGCTGCCTCGCGGTCGCCGATTTCGCGCCGCACCATCGTCGAGTTAATGAGTCCGGGCAAAATCGTGTTGACGCGTATGTTGTCGCGCGCATGCGAAGCGGCTGCGGACCGTGAAAGTCCCAGCAGCGCGGCTTTGGTCGCCTCGTACGGAATCAGCCGGTTGCTCCTGAGCGCCGCCATCGACGATACGTTGACGATCGCGCCGCCGCCCGCCTTGGCGATTTCCGGAACCGCGTAATGCATCGTGAGGAAGTGGCTGCGCAGATTCACCGCGTACATCCGATCGAACTGCTCGGCGGTGGTCTTGAGCAGATTGCCGCCGATTCCGATTCCGACGTTGTTGACCAACAGATGGAGCGCGCCGAACTCGCGGACGGCCGCTTCCACCGCTGCGCGGCAATCTTCCTCGCGACTGGCGTCGCATGCGACGGCTTTGGCGCGTCCGCCCTCGGAGCGGATCGCGGCCGCCGTTTCCTCGGCCAGCGCGAGCTTCAGATCGGCGACCAGCACGGCAGCGCCTTCGCGTGCGCACATGATCGCGGTCGCCCGCCCGTTGCCGATCGCGACCGCCTCGCCCTTGTTCGGCGGTCCATCAGCACCGCCGCCGATTATCAGCGCAACTTTGCCGTCAAGCCGACCCATCGCCGTTCTCCTTCTGTCCGAATGCGATGAGACATAGCGCACTCGATCCGCGCTTGAACAGCGCGCGAAAAATCAATTCCGTGAGCAGGGCGAAAGGGCCATAATAATGACTGGGCGCGTGAAGTCCCGCGCACCATCTCCGTGACGGTCCTGTTCCGTCCCACTTCGAAATCCAGATTTGAGGTTGAGTTTCATGCGAACAATTATCCCGTTGCTCCTGGCTGCGTCAGCGTTGTCCCTGGCCGGATGCTTTGCTCCATTGGCGTCACCTGCGGTGGAGGGAGCGAGCTCGATCGTCGGTACGACGGGTTCGACCGGCGAGGGGTTCATCACCTCACAGTCCACCGTCGAGATGAACAACGCGAATCTGCATATGGCGCACTTGCAGGCGGACTCGATGGAGGATCAGCTACGCGACAACGAAACCAAGCGCCAGGATGAGATGAGCGCGCGCGCTGCGACAGTGGGTATTCTCCGCGATCAGGCGAATGCGCAGCACGATCCGACCCTCGACGATCTGGCAATTTGGGTCGCCGCGGGCGGCGATCCGGAATTCGCAATGAAATACATGCTCGACCATGAACCGCAACCATCCAAACCGAAGCGGGTGGCAAATTCGTGATAAACGCCGGACGTGGTACGCTGCTCGGAAGCTTTTTTGCACCGGGCGGGGGACTACGTGAACCTGGCGATCGAAGACTATGGACTGATCGGCAATACGCGCACGGCCGCTCTGGTCGGCCGCAACGGCTCGGTCGATTGGCTGTGCGTGCCGCGATTCGACTCGGCGGCGTGCTTCGCCGCGCTGCTGGGCGACCGCAACAACGGGCGCTGGCTCATCGAGCCCGCCGGGGACGTCACCTCGGTAAAGCGGCGTTACCGCGGCGACACGCTGATACTGGAAACCACCTTCGAGCTGAAGGACGGCAGCGTCACGCTCATCGACTTCATGCCGATTCGCAAGCGCGACGACCAGGTCGATCTCGCGCGCATCGTGCGATGCAACTCCGGCACGGTCACGATGCGCACCGAATTCCTGCTGCGCTTCGGCTACGGTCACGACGTGCCTTGGATCAGGCGAGCGGATTATGGACTGCGCGCGATCGCCGGACCCGACGCGATGGAGTTGCGCACGCCGATTCGCCTGATCGGCCACAATCTCGCGCACTCCGCGGAGTTCACTCTCACCGCGAATCAGGAAGTGCCGTTCGTGCTGACCTGGTACCCATCGCACCTGACCGCGCCGCGCATCCCCGAAGCGAGCGTGATGCTCGCCGAGGTCGAGAAGTGGTGGACCGAATGGTCCGCGCGATGCAAATGGACGGGTCAGTGGCGCGACGCTGTAATGCGATCGCTTATCACGCTGAAGGCGCTCAGTTTCGCGCCCACCGGCGGCATGGTAGCGGCGCCAACCACGTCACTGCCCGAAGCGATCGGCGGAGTGCGCAACTGGGACTACCGCTACTGCTGGCTGCGCGATGCGACTTTGACGCTTTATGCGCTCTTGATCGCGGGATACACGCAGGAGGCGCGCGCATGGCGCGAATGGCTGCTGCGTGCCGTGGCGGGGCATCCGCAGGAAATGCAGATCATGTACGGGCTTGCGGGCGAGCGGCAATTGACGGAGGGCGAGGTGCCGTGGCTGGCCGGCTACGCAAACAGCAAGCCGGTACGAATCGGCAACGCGGCGCATCAGCAGTTCCAGCTCGACGTGTATGGCGAGGTGATGGATACGATGCACGTCGCGCGCAAACATCGCGTACCCGAACAGCAGTACGCGTGGTCGCTGCAGAAGAGGCTGATGGATTACCTGGAGTCGGTCTGGGATCAGCCGGACGAAGGCATCTGGGAGGTGCGCGGCCCGCGGCGCCATTTCACCCATTCCAAAGTGATGGCGTGGGTGGCGGTCGACAGAGCCGTGAAGGCGGTGGAGAAGTTCAAGCTGACCGGACCCGTGGAACAGTGGCGTGCGCTGCGGCAGGTCATCCACGATGACGTATGCCGTAATGGATACAACGCCAATCGTAATGCGTTCATGCAGTACTACGGCGCGAACACTCTGGATGCGTCCATCCTGATGATGCCGCTGGTCGGCTTTCTCCCCGCCAGTGATCCGCGCGTCGAGGGAACGCTCAAGGCGATTGGCGAGGAGCTGATGGTCGACGGATTCGTCATGCGCTATTCAGGCGTCGGCGATGTTGACGGACTACCGAGCGGGGAAGGCGCCTTTCTGGCCTGCACCTACTGGTACGCGGACAATCTTTCGATGCTGGGGCGAATGGACGAGGCGCGCGAGATCTTCGAGCGCCTGCTTGGGATCTCCAACGACCTGGGCTTGCTCGCCGAGGAATATGATCCGCACCTCAAGCGGCAAGTCGGAAATTTTCCGCAGGCATTCACGCACGTGTGCCTGATCAACACCGCACACAATCTGGGGGCCAGGAAGAAGCCGGCGGTAGATCGAGCGGTCACATAGCGTCGCGTCCGGAAGGCTCAAGCGCCGGAAGACGATAGTCTGATCAGACGATGCGCCGGCGACGAGTCGTCATGAGGATCGCAGTTCACTATGGCAGCCACTCCAATCCCCGAAGGCAATTATCTCAGCATCCACGCCGGCATGACGCTTCATTACCACGAGGCGGGGACCGGCGAGCCGGTCATTTTCCTGCACGGAAGCGGGCCCGGCGCGAGCGGCTATAGCAACTTCAAAGGCAACTATCCGTTCTTCGCGAAACACGGCTTCCGTGCGATTGTTCCCGACCTGCCGGGATTCGGTTTGTCCTCGAAGCCGGAGGACGCGGCCTATGTTCTGGATTTCTTTGTCAGCGCGGTGCACGGCCTGGTGAAGAAGCTTGGACTCGAGCGATGCGGGCTGCTTGGCAATTCGCTCGGTGGCGCGATCGCGATCAAGTACACACTCGACTACCCGGAGATGGTGAGCCGGCTGATCCTGATGGCGCCCGGCGGGCTCGAAGATCTGCCAACCTACCTGCAGATGGAAGGTATCAAGCGGATGATCGAGGTCTTCCTTGCCGGCCCGATGGATACCGAGGCGATGCGCAAGCTGCTCACGCTGCAGTTGCATGACCCATCGCACATAACCGCAGAGCTGCTGGCCGAGCGTGTCGGGGTAAATGCCGATCAGCCGCGCACGGTCTTGACCACCATGCAGGTGCCCAACATGGCTGGGCGGCTCGGCGAAATCCGCTGTCCTGTCCTGGGCTTCTGGGGAACCAACGACCGCTTCAACCCGGTCGGCGGCGCGATGAAGGTCCTGGAGCGATGTCCGCAAGCGCGCTTCATGTTGCTCAACCGCTGCGGACATTGGGTGATGGTTGAGCATCGCGATTTGTTCAATCGCACCTGTATCGACTTTCTGCACCACGGCTGATCGTGGACGAAGGCACTATTCGCGCGCTCGGCGGCGAATTGTTCACCGCACTCACTTCGCGATCCACGGTCGCTCCCCTGACTGAACGCTATCCGGAAATCACCATCGACGACGCTTATCGTATTTCGACAGACCTTCTTAAGCGGCGCATTGTCGATGGTGAGCGGGTCGTCGGCAAAAAGATCGGCCTGACCAGCCGCGCCGTGCAGGACATGCTCGGCGTGCATCAGCCGGACTTCGGGTTCCTGACCAACACGATGGCATATGCCGACGGCGCAACGTTGAGCCTGAGCAAGACCGGTTTGATCCAGCCGCGCGCAGAGGGCGAGATTGCGTTTGTGCTCGCGCGCGATCTTGCGGGCATCAACGTGACCCGCGAAGAGGTGATAGCCGCGACCGAGGCGGTCATTCCGTGCTTCGAGATCGTCGATTCGCGCGTCAAGGATTGGAAAATCAAGATTCAGGATACGATCGCCGACAACGCGTCGTGCGGCGCATTCGTACTGGGCAGCGCACGCATCAAACCAGGCGCGGTCGATCTCGCGTCGGTGCGGCTGACGATGTTTCGCAACGGCGCGCAGGTGGCCACTGGCCTGGGCTCCGCCGTGCAGGGTCATCCGGCGGAAGCGGTAGCGTGGCTTGCCAACACCCTGGGCCGCTTCGGTATTCCGTTCCGCAAGGGAGAGATCATTCTTTCCGGTTCACTGGTGCCGCTGATACCCGCGGTGCCCGGCGATCGTTTTGAGCTAACGATCGAAGGCCTCGGCGGCGCATCGGTGTCTTTTGCCGATTGAGTGCGCGTCTTCTCCGGATTCTCTATTTTATTCTGCCACGGTGGCGTTGAGGTCGGCGATCGCCTCCGCGAATTCCTCCATGAACTCCTTCACCACCGTGCGGCATGATTTGACACTGTCCACCAATCCGACGCCCTGGCCGACGAAGTAGGTGACGAGTTCGCGCGCTTGCTTGTTGCCTTTTTCGGCGGCGCGCTGGGCTGCCGCCAGCGTGGGCTCGCTGATCAGGCTCTGCAGCGGCATCGGCAAGGAGCCGGGGCTGTTCGGCCCCTCCCACGCATCGGTCCACGCGGAACGGAGCTGGCGCGAGGGTTTGCCGGTTCTGCATCTGGACCGAACCGTATCGCGCGAGCGGGCCTCGATCATTTTTTCGCGGAAAATTTCGGTGGTCTCCGATTCCGTGGTGGCAAGCCAGACTGAGCCGGTCCACACGCCCGCCGCGCCCATCGCCATGCACGCCGCCATCTGGCGGCCGGTCATGATGCCGCCGGCGGCGAGAACGGGAATACTGCGAATCGGTCTGATCGCACGGATTACTTCCGGGATCAGCACTATCGTCGCGACCTCGCCGGTATGACCACCCGCCTCGCCGCCCTGCGCGACGATTATGTCGACTCCCGCTTTCGCCTGCCGGACGGCGTGTTCCGGCGCTCCCACCAGCGCCGCGACCGGCACGCCATGCTTGTGGCCGAGGTCGAGCATCGATTGGGGGGGCACGCCCAGCGCGTTCGCGATCAATCTAATCGGATGGTGGAACGAAACCTCGAGCAGCTTCATCGCGTTTTCCTGCTGCATCGAGATGGGCGCATCGGGCGGCCTGACCCGTCCGCCTTCGAATGTTTGCGAGGGATCGATTCCGTGCTTCGCAAGCAGGTCGCGCACGAAGTCCTTGTGCGTCTGTGGGACCCGCTCCGCGAGCGTTCCGTAGGTCACACCTTTCTCGTCCTTGATGGAGAGGTTTTCGGGAATGAGCACGTCGACGCCGTATGGCTTGCCGTCGATATGCTCGTCGATCCACTTCAGTTCCAACTCGAGTTGGTCGGGTGTGAACGCGGTCGCCCCAAGCACGCCAAAGCCACCCGCCCGGCTCACCGACGCGATGACGTCGCGGCAATGGCTGAACGCCACCAAGGGAAAGTCGATGCCGAGTATGTCGCAAATGGGTGTCTTCATCGTGGCGCTCCTTCAACCGACGTGGCGTTTCCGATGTCGAAGTCGACGCCGCCGATTCAGCGGAGATGTTACCCCGCAACGGTCGCTGGGTGGTACCGCGGCGATCAGTCGATGCGAGCGCGGATGGCTCCCGGGCTACAGCTTGAAGCCGACGCTGAAGTCGTGGCCCCAGTGACTTGGCTCGGTCGCTTCGAACACGATGTGCTGCTTCCAGTCGACGACCAGTCCGCCGTAGCCGTATTCGATCGGAAAGTTGCCGGGCGTCGCCATGTAGAATGAGATCATCTTGTCGTTGACGTGGCGGCCCAGCGTCGCCATCAACTTGACCTGGTTCTTAAGCATCCTGTCGTACGCGCGGCCGACTTCGTCCATCGAATTGACTTCCAGCATCAGATGCACGCAGCCATTAGGCATCGGGAACTCGAAGATCGCCAGGCTGTGATGGCGCGCGTTGTTGCAATGCAGAAAAAAGATTCGCTTCTCCGGTTCCTGCGGATCGGGCGTGAAGCGCAGGCGCAAGATGTCGGTAAGGCCGAAGCCCATCACGTCGCGCAGGAAGTTCCAGGTCTGGTCGAAGTTAGGCGCGGACAGGACCGCATGGCCCATCCCAAGTGCGCCCGTCACGAAAGCGGCCACGCCTTGCGGCGAAACGAAGCACGCACCATCGCCTTTGAAGCCCCAGACCAGCTCGTGGCGATTGCCCGACGGATCGCGCAGCCACACCATCTCCTGCACCTTGCGCGCTGCCAATTCGGCATCGGTCGCGCGATTCACCTCGACGCCGGCGCGCTGCAGGTCGGTGACACCCGCGTCGAACGCCGCCTTGTCCGCGACTTCCCATCCCGATGCCGCGTAGCAATCCACGCTGCCGCGCTGCGCCAGCATGCGGAAGGGACGCTCGTCCATCTTGAGATACGCGCCGCCTTCGGGTGCATCCGCCACCATCGTGCCCAGCACTTTTTCGCCGTAATCCTTCCATCGCGCCGGGTCGGTCGATTCCGCGACGATGTAGGCCAATCCTCTGATATCGATCATGGCGGTCCTCCGCTAATCGCTTCGCAGGTCAATCGGGAAATTTCACCTTGACCGATGGGCTGTCGGCGATCGCCTGGCACGCCAGTATCCAGCCTTGGTCCAGGTCGTGTTTGTCCAGTACTTCGTTGTTGCGCAGATGCACTGCGCCACCTACCAGCGTGCACATGCACGAGCCGCATTCGCCCATCCGGCACGAATGCGGTGCCTTGAGCCCGGCACGGAGCATCGCAGTCAGGAGCGGCTCGTCGCGCCCGCAGGTCAGCTCATGATGTTCGCCGTCGAGCTCGACCTCGACGCGGATCACGGAGTCGTTTTCAGGCTCAGCCACGCACCCGCAACTCAATAGGCGTTGGTGATGCGAACCTGGGCGCCGTTGATGAAACGCGACTCGTCCGAAATGAGAAACAGCACCAGGTTCGCGACATCACTGGGATCGCAAAAGCGCGTCGTCGGGTCGGCGTCGTAATTCACGGTCGCCGGGTCGGGATTACCGAGCATCGGAAGCACCATCGGCGTAAGCACGCCGTCGGGATGAATAGAGTTGCAGCGAATCCGGTAGCCCGCGCTCCGGCAATGGATAGCGACGCTATTGGTCAGCGCGGCGACTGCACCCTTGGAGGCGCTGTAGGCGGCGGCGAACGGCAAGCCGCCTGCGGCGACCGACGACATGTTGACGATCGAGCCACCGCCGCTCGTCTTCATCGCGGCTACGCCGTACTTGCAGCCCAGGAAATAGCCGTCGGCGTTGGTGCGAAGGACTTTCTGCCACTGATCGAGCGTGGTGTCCTCGATCGAGTTCATCAGCAGAATTCCCGCATTGTTGACCAGACCGTCGATGCGACCGAAGCGGCTCTGCGCCGCGGCGATGACCGCCTTCCAGTTGTCTTCGCTGGAGATGTCGTGGCGGACGAACAGCGCGCCGTCGCCGATCTCCTTCTCCACCGCGCGGCCGCCATCTTCGTTGAGATCGGTAATGACCACGCGCGCGCCTTCGCGCGCCAGCGTGAGCGCATCCTGTTTGCCGATACCGCTGGCCGCACCGGTAACGACTACGACTTTTCCTTCAACGCGTCCCATAATTCCTTCTGAATTCCTCGTTCATGCTACCGCGTTGGCATTGTGGGCGTGCATAGCCGCGGCGGCCGCTGCGCTGCCGGCGCGCCTGCCCGACCAGATGCAATCTGCCAGCGCCAATCCGCTGACGTAATGATTCGAAGCGATTCCGACCGCCGCGCGGCCCGCCGCGTAAAGTCCTCCGATCGTGCCGCCCTCGACCGTTTTCACCGCGCCCGTCGTCTCATCGACACGGAGGCCGCCCAGTGTGAGCGCGGCGCAGGGGAACACGCGCATGTCCGCTGATATGTTGAGCGCATAAAACGGCGGCGCATCGAGCGCACGTAACAGGTCTTGCGACTTGCCCATCGGATCGCTGCCTGTGCGAGCCGCGGCATTGTAGCTCTCCCAGTTTTGGACCATCTTCGCGCGGTCGGCGCCGATGCGCCCGGCCAGCTTCTCAATGGAATGCGCGCGCTTGGCGCCCGCGATCATCAGCACCAGCGCGGGGATGCTTTGAAAGCCCCACAGTCCGCCGAACAGTGATTCCCTGATCGCCTCGCGCCGGATCGCGGAATCGATAACGAGCCACGCCTTGCCACCGTGATTCTCGCACATCTCGTAGCCGAGCCTGGCGCCATAGACCTCCTCGTTGCAGAAGCGCGCGCCGTCGCTCGCGACGATCATGCCGCGCGCCCACGCCAGAGGAGGGTTGATGAACCGCCACGCCGAAATGCGCTCCAGATGCGCAGTGTCGCCGCCGACCGATTGTCCCAGGCGGATGCCGCTGCCGTCGCACCCGGAGGTACCGAGGCGGAAGTTGCTCAAATAGCGCGCCGCGTACTGCGTGACCATCTCGCGGTTGAAGATGAACCCGCCCGTACTAAGAACAACGCCACCGCGCGCTTGCACCAGCACCGGATGTGCGTCCGCGAGTTCTACCGCGAGTGCGCGCTTGCGCAAGAAGTCCGACAGCGCGGGCGCCCCGTAGTATGTCCGCTCGGCCCATCGACTTAACCGCCGATGGCGTTCCGCGGCGGCGGAGTTGTTGTCGAACTGCCACAGCTCGGCGCCGAGCACGGCTCCACTGGCGCTATCGACGACCAGCCGCCGCACGGATGATCGCGTCATCACCGGTACGCCCGCGTCATTGACGCTGTTCGCCAGCGCGCGAAACAGCATCGCGCCCGAAAGACCCGCGCCTTTCACGCGATGGCCGCGCGGCGCGGGGGGAAAGCTACCCGCGTACTCCTTAACCGTCTCGTTGCCGGAGAAGTAGAGGTAGTAGCCGTCGGGCGGGTAGGAAGTCTTGCGCGGCGGCACCTGGAAATCGAACTCGACGCCGTTCGCTTCGAGCCATTCGATCATCGCAACGCTGCGATTGCAGAAGGCGCGCTGCGTCTCGCGCGAGACGACGTCGCCGACTTCCTTGCACAGGTACTCATACATCGCGTCCGGTGTGTCGTTGTAGCCGGCGGCCTTCTGAAAACGTGTGCCGCCGCCCGCATAGACCACACCGCCGCTCCTGGCGCTCGCGCCGCCACCGCTGAAACGGTCGGTCACGATCACCGAGGCGCCGGCGTGTGCAGCCTCGAGAGCGGCGGCGGCTCCGGCGGCGCCGAAGCCGACGACCAGCACGTCGCACTGATCGTCCCACGCGACCGCATCCTCGCGATCGATTCGCAGCGCCGGGCGGATCGGCGTGGCGGACGAATTCCCACCGGCCATCGCCGCATCATCGGCAGTCGGGGCGGTGGCGCTATTTGTCATTCAATAACGATTTCCGTGTATTCAGAGGGCGGACCGAGAAACGCGCGGCCCGAGGGCGGCTGGCTGCCGTCGATATCCTTGATGCCGTAACGATCAGCCAGCTCGGCGGAAAAGAAGGTCTTGCCGCTCAGCTCCATCCGCTTTGGATCGTTGTACACCGCGTCGATAATCCGGCCGCCGTATTCAGGCGACTCGGCGACCGCGAGCAGCGGCCCGTACTTCGACTTGTTGGCGTCGATCATCATTACCTTCTCGGTTTTCACCAGGCCGAGCCACACCGAGATCACGGCGACATTGAACGGTTTGAAATCGTACGCCATGTCATGTGACATCTTGTCAACGCCCGCCTTGGCCGCGCCGTACGCAGGCCCATGCACGTAGGAGCGCGCGCCCGGCGAAGAGGAGTTGAAGACCAGGCCGCCCTGGCGAACCAGCATCGGTGCCGCAAGATAGGTGGCGACGTAGTTGGAACGGAGCCCGACGTCGAGCAGCTTCACGAAATCGAGCGGCTTCTGCCAGAAGGGACCGGCCTTGGTCATGCCATCGGGAATGGCGGTGGCATTATTGACCAGGATATCGAGGCGGCCCGACTCCTTCTCGATTCGCTCGAAGAGCGCGCGCACCTGATTGTCGTCGCTGTGGTCGCAGACGACGGCGATGCCGCGGCCGCCATGCTTCGTCACTTCCTCCGCAGTGGCGAACACGGTCCCGCCGAATGGATTGTCTCCGACCTTGCCGCTGCGTGCTGTCACGTAGACCGTAGCGCCCGCGGCGCCCAGCGCGATCGCGATGCCCTTGCCGACGCCGAGGCTTGCCCCGGTTACCAGACATACGCGTCCATTAAGCATGTTAAACCCCTGCCAGATGATGCGCGGCGATGAAGCCGAAGGTCATTGCTGGGCCGAGCGTCGAACCGGCGCCCGGATAGCTCGGACCCATCACGGCCGCGGAGGTGTTTCCAATCGCGTAGAGACCCGGAATCGGCTGAGCGTCGTCACGCACCACACGCGCGAATTCGTCCGTCAGCAGGCCGCCCTTGGTTCCGATATCTCCCGCATCGATGCGCAGCGCATAGAAGGGCGGCTTGGCAATCGGGCCTAGGCACGGATTCGGCTTGACGTTGACGTCGCCATAGTAGCGATCGAAGGTGTTGGCGCCTTTCTTGAATTCTTTGTCATCGCCGCTAGCGGCGTATTGATTCATCCGCTCGGCGGTTTCGCGGAGCCCGGCAGCATCGACCTCGATTTGTTTCGCCAGCGAGTCGAGCGACTCGGCTCTGAAATAAACTTTGCCCAGCCAGTCGGAGGGAAGCGATTTGTCGGGACGCACCATGCCGGGCAGAAACGGCCCGCACGGATATTTGCGCCGGAAGTCCGCGTCGAAGATGAGCCACGCCGGCAGATTCGCCGCGCTCTTCTCGTTGTCGGCGTACATCGCGTAGACGATGTCGCTGTATGGTGCCGCCTCGTCCACGAAGCGCCGGCCGAGGCGATTTACCAGCACGCATCCTGGGAGCGCGCGCTCCACGAAGATCGCGCGGCGTTTCTCGCGTCCGGCGATAAACACGGTGGGAGCCCACCACGCATGATCCATCAGCGCGACTTGCGCGCCGACGCTTTGCCCCGCGCGGATCGCGTCGCCGGTGTTGGCCTCGGGCGTCACGGTCCACTCGGCGCGGGTCGGCTTGGGGAGATACCGATCGCGCATCGCCTGGTTATGCTCGAACCCGCCCGCCGCGAGAATTACGCCGCGCCGCGCCGCGATGCGAATCGCCGTGCCGCCGCGCATGGCGACCACGCCGGTGACGCGGCGCGAATCCACGATCAGCGAGTCGAGCGGGGTTTCGAGCCACAGCGGGATGTTGCGATCGAGCATCGAGCGCCGCAGCGAACCGGTCAGCGAGCTGCCGAGCGTCAGCCTGCGATCGCGCCGGGTGCGAAACCGCCACGGCACATCGAGCCAGTAGGCGGCCATTTTCTTCATGAACAGCGCGATCCATCCACGCTCCTTGGCCAGCAGCTTGTGCGCTTCTCCCGCGGTCATCGCGATGCGCCCGCCGATGAGCGTGCCGGGCTGCGGCGGCCGCATGCGGTCGAAATCATCGCCGATTTCGGCGGCGTTGAATGGAATCGGGTCGAGCGTGCGGTAGCCGGACTTGGAGCCGGGCAGATGCGGGTAGTAGTCGGAGTATTGCGGCATCGTGCGATACCGCAGCCGCGTTTTTTCCTCGATATAGCGCAGCATGCGCGGCGCGTGATCGAGGTACGCGCGCAGCCGGTCTTCCGACACCATGCCGCGCGTCGCAGCCTTCAGATACGTCAGCGCATCATCGTAGCTGTCGCTGCCGCCGGCCGCGGCCATCAGATGGTTGCACGGTACCCATACGCCGCCGCCCGAAATCGCGGTGGTGCCGCCATATTGATCGCTTTTTTCGATCAACACGACCGACTGGCCGAGGTCGTGCGCGCATACTGCCGCCGTCATTCCGCCGGCGCCCGAGCCGACCACGACCACGTCAAAGGTGTGGTCCCATCTGCCCTCGCCGCGCGGGGCGTTCCCAGCGTCGCTCATATGAAGAAGTCAGAGTTGCCCAGGCCGAGCAGCACGCCACCGTAATTGCGGCCGAACTTGTCGGCGTTGTTGGCGTAATGCAGCCGCGCCGAATGGATATCGGCGACGAAGCGGCCGATAGGATGGTCGGTGTAGATGCCCTGGCCGCCGCAGGCATGGAACAACCGATCGATTTGATTTGCGCAGCGCGCGGCAACGGCGGCCGATTGATAGCGGTAGTGAATGCGGTCGTTGACGTCGAGTAGCTCACCGCGCGCCAGCGTCGCCATCATGGCGGCAAGGTTCCGATGCAGCGCGAGCTTCATGTCGTCGATTTCCAGTGCCACGTCCGCGGCGGCGAGCGTGGCGGAAGGATCGTCCGCCGTGCGCGAAAGGTCGTTGGTGCTGACGCGCTTCGACCCGTATTCGCGGAACGCGTTCAGCGCACCCTGTAGTGCGCCGATCGATGCGGTCGAGACCGCGCGCACGAAGATCTGTCCGAACGGCAGCTTGTAGAGCGGCGCCGTATTGATGTTGAGTCCGGGGCTGGTGCCGGCGAAGCCATCGATCGCGCGATGGGTCCGATGCTCGGGCACGAACGCATCCTCGATGACGACTTCTTTGCTGCCCGTCCCTTTGAGTCCCCACGTGTGCCAGTTGTCGTTGATACTGATATCGGCCCGCGGCACCAGGAACGTCCGATAGTCCGGCGCGCCCATGCCGTTGGCCGAGGGCACGATGCCGCCGAGGAACAGCCAGTCGGCGTGATCGACGCCGCTGGAAAAACTCCATCGCCCGCTGAAGCGGAAGCCGCCGTCGACCGGCTTGATCTGCCCGCGCGGCATGTAGCTCGATGCGATCAGGACGGAGCTGTCCTTGCCCCAGACATCTTCCTGAGCGCGCGGGTCGAATAATCCCAACTGCCAGTTATGCACCCCGACGACGCCGTAGACCCACCCGGTGGACATGCATCCTTCGGCCAGAGTCATCTGCAGATCGAAGAAGACTCCGGGGTCGAGTTCGTAGCCGCCGTAGCGCTTGGGCTGGATTACTCGAAAAAAGCCGGCCTGCTTGAAGGCCGCGATAGTTTCCGCCGGGATGGACCGCTGCGCTTCGGCGCGCGGAGCGCGCTCGGCGAGCGTAGGCACCATCTCGCGCGCCCGCGAGAGGAGAGATTTGGCGAGATCAGCGTCGTCGCCTGCTTTAACCTGGTGCAAGGAAGATTCTTCCACGACCGCTCCTGTGTGTAGCTTGGCCGCGATGATCCATCAGCGCGCGCGTGGACTCATCGTCCGAAAAGACTAGTGCCGTGCGCCAATCGTGGTGGCGAACGTAAAATTGTCGCCGTCTCGCGAACAAGCAACGCGCACAACTCGATCCAAGGCCCAACTCGGCTGCGATGGGTAGAGGCTGATAAGCGAATGATTCAGTGACTCGACAACTTCGGCACGGCCGCTTACGAGACCCTCTGCGTCTTCGATCGAGACGCTGAAGCCTCCGGCGCCATCGAATGTCAGAGCAAGACCGCCCGGTGACCCGGGATCGGCCGGCAACCTGATCTCGGTGACCTCAAGTCCATCATCGCGCGCCCGACCCGTGATGGTTTCGCCGGAGCCATCGAGCTTTACGATGTGCAGCTGTCCGTCGTTCGCGCGCGCCATCGCACGATGGCCGACCTCCTGCCCGACACTTTCGAACAACCATTCGCTTCCGAGATCGAACCGATCGGGCTTCTTCAGCAACTTGCACGTGACCGTTCCGGCCCTGAAGACCCCCATGGAGTGACCTTCTGTAAAGTAACCTTCATGTGCGATGAAGGGGCCGGAGCGGATCTTCACCGGCACGCCGTAGCGCACACCGTTGATGATGACCTGTGTTTCCGGGCCCGCCAATGTGCAGGCCGCGCGCCACATGATCGGGAGACTGCTGGTCGCCGAGTGTCCGCCGGGATCGGTGAGACCTCTGCCGGCGGCGTCGGCCCTGCGGACCGCGGTAACATCAAGAACAACGTGCTCTCCGGTGAGCGATTGGAATTCGATCCGTGCACGGGGCTTGCCATTTCGATCCTGCGTTTCGAAGGCAATTGAACGATCGCACACTTCCCTGTGAGCGCCGCGCATCTGCGCGGCAAGCGCAGCGTCGTTGATATGGTCGATCTGCGATTGGTTGTGGCGCGTAAGAATCGCGCGAATGGAAGCCTCGCCATTCGTGCGATTCTGAATCATCGCCTCGACCGCTTCATATTCCGGATGCCCGACAAAGAACGCCATCACATGGAGATCATCCCGGCGGAAACGCAGAAAGAACGGTTGGACGATTCCGGGCGGCAAGATCAGACCGGACCGTACGCCGAGCGGGTCGTTTTTCACCTGATTGATTCTCTTCGCTGTCGCGTCAATCGGTCCTGTCGGCGCTCATCCCAGCCAGACGACGCTGCTGAGCAGCAACCGCACCAGCGTGGTCTGCCGCGTCACGCCGATTTTCGCGAATATCGCGCGCAGATGGGCCCGCGCGGTGTTCTTGCGGATATGGAGCCGCTCCGCCGCTTCATCGAGCGTGAGCCCGTCGGCGAGAGCGAGCGCGAGGGATGATTCCGCGGGGGTCAGATCGAACAGCCGGCGCACCATCTCGCGTGATGCTTCCGTGCGGCGCTCCGGGTCGCGGATGAACAACGCCACCGCGGGACGCCGATTGCATTCCGACCACGGGGCGTGCGGGATGTTGCGAACCAGCACGCCCAACTTGCCGCGATCGGGCCCGCGCGTGATCGAGATTGCCTCGGCTACGGCCGGACTGCCGCCCGCGTTGCCATTCACCGCCTGCTTGATGAGCCTCTGCAGCTCGCGATTTTCTCCCGGATGGTCGGCGCGCAGGACGCCATTGACCATCCGCAGGCCGTCGCCCTCACGCAGCATCTCCTCCGCCACGATATTGCTCTTCATCAGCGCGCCGCTCTCGTCGAGTATGACGGTGCCGACCAGCATCCGGTCGACGGTGCCCGCATAGAGCCTGCGCTCGGAATCGATCAGTTCGAGCTGCGAATGAAGAATGACGGCGCGCTTCAGATGCGGCAGCATCGCGGTGCACAGTGCCTTGTCGTGATCGGAGAAGGGCGGCTCGCGATGGGGCCGGGCGACGCGAAAACGGCAATGGATTCCGTCTTCTGTCTGAATGTCGGCGCCGAGCGCGTGCAGGATGTCGAGCGGTTTCAGGAACTGCTTGTAAAATTCGCTGGTGCGCCAATCGCCGTTGGGCACCAGCTCCTCGACCGTGAAGACGCGGTCGGGCGGCAAGTCGATGAACGGATCGAGCGCGTAATAATATTTGTTGTACTCGGCCTCGCGCGTGATCGGCCAATCCCCCGCCGCATTGACCATCAGCGCCTCGCGGTCGGGGGAGGGCGGCCGCAGCATCAGGGTGACGTAGTTGGCGCGCAGATGGACGCGGAGCAAATCGAGCGCGCTTTTCCACGGGACCGGCTCCAGCGGCCCTTGGTAGATCGCGGCGAGCAGCTCGCTGAATTGGGAAAGCGACAGCGCAACCGAATCGTGAGGATCGGGCTCGCTGCGCACACGCCGGGATGCGTTCCGCACCCCTCTTATCTACGCCAACTGCGTGCTTACTGCGATATGTGGATCAGGCCGCGAGAATCCGCGGACTTTGCCGATTTCACCGATTAGGAACCTTCACCACAAAGGCACCAAGACACCAAGGTTCGGACTTCGTGCCTTTGTGGTTTATTGCGCATTTCGTCGAATCTGCGGATTTCTGATTCCGCCTCAATCTTCGAACACGTGATGAGGTGTGGGCGGCTCGGGGAGTCGGATGTTCAGCTCGACGACCTGCTGCTTGCGTGTCTCTTCTGGCACCGCGGCTGCATCGACATAGAACTGCCGGTACCATTCGCGGAGTTGATAGATGGGTCCATCGCCCTCGCACAGTAGAGGATTGTCGATGCGCACTTTGTTGTCCCAAATCGCGACGTCCTGGTAGAAGCCCTGCTGAATTCCCTGGATGTACGCGTCGCACATCTGGCGCGACATTTCGTCGCTGACCCCTTTCATCTTGCGCACGATCATCCCGAACCGCAGATCGAAGCATCCCAGATTCACCGGAACGTGACAGTTGAGCAGGACGGAGTCGATCGAGAATCCGCCCATCTCACCCTGCATCTGTGTGATCTGATACGCCGGTCCGAAGTAGGTCGCGCAGGTCGCCAGGCTGCCCTGCATTCCCTGCTGCCCCGAGCCGATCATTATCTGCGTGGCCTTATGCCCCTGGAACACGTTGGCGAAGTAGTCGACCGGCGCGCTGTGCACGACGGGGAAATGCGCCATGTCGGCGACGTTGTCGATTAGCTCGCGACAGTTGGTGTTGATTGTCCACTTCACGATCGCCCATTCGGTCCATTCGTCGGAATAGCAGGCATCAATGCGCGGGATCGCGACTTCATCCGAGGGCGCGTTGCCCTCGGGATCGTTCCATACGAACAGCAGCTTGTTCTGCACGGTCGTCGGCCATGAGCGCACGCGCGCCTTCGGCGGAATTCGCTTGGCGTAGGGAATGTGGTTGCACTTGCCGTCGGCGCCCCAGCTCCAGTTGTGGAACGGGCACTGAATCGAGTTGCCGCGCACGGTGCCGCGGCTCAGGTCGGCGCCCATGTGCGGACAGAAGCTGTCGAGGACATGCACCTCGCCGTCCTCGCCGAGATAGGCAACGAGACGGCTGCCGAACGCATTGAGCGTGTGGGGCTTGCCGTCTTTGTATTCGGCCGCAAGTCCTAGGCAATGCCATCCGCGCGCGTAACGATTCTCTATGGGTGCAGCCTCAATCACGCTGTTTATGCTCGCAAGCGAGGCGGCACCCGGCATCGTCTCTTTGGACGATAAGGAAAGACACGCTCGCGAGGTTGATCGCCACCGGCACATTGCGGGATCGTGCAACAGGAGGAACACAGCGATGTCATCAATCACGGGAGGATGCGCCTGCGGCGCGGTGCGCTACGAATGTTCAGCGGATCCGATCATGGCGGCGAACTGCTACTGCCGCGACTGCCAGCGATCGACCGGTACCGCGATGGCATCGGTAATGATCGTGCCGAAAGCGGCGCTGAAAGTGACGGGCGCGCTGAAGCATTACGAAGTGACGGGCGACAGCGGCAACAAGGTAAGCCGCGGCTTCTGCCCGGACTGCGGCTCCCCGATTATCTCCATCATCTCCGCGATGGAATCGATGGTCGCGCTTAAGGCGGCGAGCCTCGACGACCCCGCGCAATTCAAGCCGATGATCCAGGTCTATATGAAGAGCGCGCCACCGTGGGCTCCCGTCCGCGACGACCTGCCAAAATTCGACAAACAGCCCGGCTAGGCGAACCGCCGATCACGCCGCAGATTTCAAGCCGACCTTCCAATCCGTGAAATCGGCGTAATCTGCGGATTTCTGAGGATGGTTATTTCTTGTCCCCTTTGAGGAAGCCGCGGTAGACGGCCACCAGCGCTTCTTTTTGGCTCGGGGTCAGTCGGGAGTCGGTGCGGATTGCGGTTTCGACGCTGTTTTCATCCTCTTCGCCCGCGTTGAACCATCCGGCTGCCTCGTAGAGTTTTTCGGGCGGCATTCCCAGCGCGGTCGCGATCGCTTTGAGGACGTCGGCGGAGGGTTTATACAGCCCGCGCTCGAGCTGGCTCAAGTAAGGATTGGAGATGCGCGCCAGGTTCGCCAGCTGGCGCATCGAGAGGCGCGTGATCTCGCGCTGGTTGCGGATAAACTCGCCGAGCTTGCTGCGCTTGCCTGCCATCGCGCTTCATATACCACGCGCGGGGCGCAGCGGGGAGCGCCTTCGGAGCGGCTGCGTGGTGGAACTTTCATAGTGCTTGATTTACCAAGCACTATGATCTATATTCCCTTGCAGCACAAATCAGGAGGTCCGCAAATGGACTACAGCAGCAATGTTGAAAAGGCCGCCGACCGTCTCCTCGACGGTATCCGCTTCTACCAGCAATTCACCCTCGATGCGGTCGAGCGCGCCAGCAAGACGATCGGCGGGTTGGTGAGCGCATCGCCGCTCCCCCGTCCCAATGAAGTCGCGGAGTCGGCGTTCAAGGTGTGGGGCCGGTTCGCGGAGAACAACCGGGAATTCACGCTGAAGCTGCTCGACGCTCTTTATCCGAAGAGCGAGAAGAGCAACTAACCAAGGACAGCCAACCGATAGCGCGGCGCGAGAGCATCCGCCGCTGGGACACGAAGGCACCCGGGAGCAATCCCGAGTGCCTTCGTCGTTAGACGGGAGAGGGCACTTGTCGTGGGGTGGCCGAACGCTGCTCGGCACCCTCACCCGCGCGTCACGGTGCTTGCAAAAAAAGCAAGCACCGCGCCGCTCGACCTCTCCCGTTCAGTTGTATGGACCGGAGAGATGGTTAACACCTGATCGGACTGATCATTTACACCTCGGCGTGGGAGGAAAGCGATGCCGAGGATGGGAGGATCAGCAGTGGCGATCAGGTTTGAA
>JBKQNE010000016.1:0-4619 GCA_052146355.1 Binataceae bacterium (SeqCode)
GCCTTCGGGCGTGGAGCGCGTCATGAACGGGGTTTCGATCTCGAAGAAGCCCTGCGAAGCGAGGTTGTCGCGGATGGCGAGGGCCACTTTGTGCCGCAACTCGATGTTGAACTGCATGGC
Source organism: Binataceae bacterium (SeqCode) (assembly GCA_052146355.1). Taxonomy (GTDB): domain Bacteria; phylum Desulfobacterota; class Binatia; order Binatales; family Binataceae; genus JAFAHS01. The sequence goes on from JBKQNE010000016.1 coordinate 121, forward strand.
GTCGCGGCGCAGGTCGATGTAGCGATATTTCAAGCGCATTTCCTCGTTCGCGAGCACCGAGTCCGAAGGCAGAAAGGGGAGCGGCTTCGACACATTCAGAATGCGCAGCTCTTCCACCACCAGTTCGACTTCGCCGGTGGGGATATTGGGATTGATGGTGTCGGCATCGCGGCGCTTGACCGTGCCGATGGCGGCGATCACGAACTCGTTGCGCAGCGCTTCCGCTTTCTCGTGAACGGCGGCACTCAATTCGTAGTTGAATACGACTTGGGTCACGCCGGTGCGGTCGCGCAGATCGACGAAGATGATTTGGCCAAGATCGCGCCGCCGGTTGCACCATCCCATGAGCACAACTTTTTTGCCGGCATCGGAGAGCCGAAGTTCACCGCACATATGAGTTCGTCTGAGGTCGCCTAAGAAATCGAGCACGTTTTCGCCTTGTGTTGCCGAAATTGGTACCGCTGAAATTACAATGGTGAGCCGAATTGTTGATTATAAATGGAACTCTATGAAGCGAAGTAAGTGGGATGTAAGAAAGCGTACCTTCGGCCCGGCAGCGGTGAATCCCACGAGCCGACGATGGCTGGTAGCCCCGGCAGGAATCGAACCTGCATATTCAGTTTAGGAAACTGAAGTCCTATCCGTTGAACGACGGGGCCACAAGAAATCAGGTTAGCACGCCCGCGCCGGAGCAAGCACGGAACGTAAAGGGGCGCTCAATCCGCGCATCATGCGCTCGAACTGTGGGATATCGAGAGACTGGGGGCCGTCAGAAAGCGCGCGCTCCGGACAAGGATGCACCTCGACAATGATGGCGTCCGCTCCCACCGCAATCGCAGCGCGCGAAACCGCCGCAATCAGGCTCTGCTTGCCGGTGCCATGCGACGGATCGGCCACTACCGGCAGGTGCGAAAGCTCCTTGGCGAGAGCGACGGCGGCAAGATCGAAGGTGTTGCGCGTGGCGGTTTCGAAAGTCTTGATTCCACGCTCGCAAAGGGCGACCTGATCGTTGCCTCCGGAAAGCAGATATTCCGCTGCCAGCAGCCACTCCTTGACCGTCGCCGAGGGGCCGCGCTTGAGCAGAATCGGCTTCTTGACGGTCGCCAGCCGGCGCAGCAACGCGAAGTTCTGCATGTTGCGCGCGCCCACCTGAAGCATATCGGCGTACTCACAGATCAGGTCCAAGTCTTCCGTACTCATGACCTCGGTCACGACCGGGAGGCCAGTGAGTTCGCGAGCTTCGCGCAAGATCTTCAGCGCTTCAATTCCCAAGCCCTGGAACTCATACGGGGAGCTCCGAGGTTTGTAGGCTCCGCCGCGCAGCATGGTCGCGCCTGCGCGCTTCACCGCTTGCGCAGTCTCCAGCATTTGCTCGCGCGATTCCACCGAGCAGGGACCGGCGATCACGACCACTTCGGGTCCGCCGATTTTTACTCCACTAACGTCGACCACCGAGGGCTGCGGCCGCGTTTGACGGCTGACGAGCTTAAAGGGCTGGGCGATCGCTACCACGTTATCCACCCCGGGCGCGACCGAAAGCGCCTCGATTTCATGGCGGCGCCCACCGCTGCCGACCGCCGCAACTATGGTGCGCTCGGTACCACGCGTGACGTGGGGCTGGTATCCGGCTTCGCGGATGCGTTGAATGATGTGGTCGATCTGCTCGTCGGTGGCGCTGTCGGACATGTTCACAATCATGGCGATGACCTTTCTATTTGCCGCCAAAAAGCAAAAGCCGCGAATTCTATCGCGGCTTTGGCGGAATCTTCGAGCTGTCTCTATTGCCCTGGTGACTGGCTGCGATTCTGCACCTCCGCCGCGAATGGAAACCTATAGCGGCTAAATAGGCGGAAGATGCTAAATCGAGTCATAGAGAGATCCTGAGCCGTAACTCTTGAAATACCGCTGCACTTCAAAACCGGTCAGACCGGGATTACTGCGTCCCAAGAGAACTGGCAACACTGGAGAACGCGTTGTTGGCGTTGCCCCCGATCAGACGCACAGTCCCGATCACCAATACCAGGATGACGGCGAGCATGACGGCATATTCAGCGATGTCCTGCCCTTGATCGTCCGTGCAAATCTTGCGAAGAAACTGCATCATGAAACCTCCGGCCCTGGGGTAAACAATTACCGGGACAACTCGTGTAGCTAATAATGCCGCCTCGGACGGCGATTGTCAATCGCCGCAGGAACCAGCTTCTTAACGCAGTGCGCACTCACCGCTGAAGTCAGAACCCGAGCCCCGCGCGGAGTTCACGAGAACTTACAAATTATAGTGGTTGCGTTTGCCACAGCCTCGATACGGGCTCGCACCAGTGTTGTCTTTCTCGTTTTTTCGTTGGCAAATAAGAACTACGGCTCTGTCGCCGGAAAAACTGACGATGCCGCCGGGGCCACCGCATCGCTGACGAGTTGGCGGGCGGATTGGGAGGCGTAGTCGAGTACGCGTCCCGGCAGCACCCCGAGGTAAAGAGTAAGCAGCACGCAAACCGCAATGGCGAGCCCTGCCGCCGCGGGCACGGGAGTGACGGGAACTTCGCCTCGTGGCTCACGCATGTACATCATGACGATAATGCGCAGGTAATAATAGGCGCCCACAGCACTGTTCAGCACCAGAATGATCGCTAAGCCAACCAGATTCGACTTCAGCGCGGCACTTAACACGTAGAACTTGGCGAAAAAGCCGCCCGTGATCGGAATGCCGATCAAAGACATCAGGAAGAATGTGAAAGTCGCGGCCAGCACGGGGGACTTCCTGCCGAGGCCCGCGTAATCTTCGAGCGTGACATACTTTTCGCCCGCGTTCGCGAAGTGGCTGACCACGGCAAACGCTCCGACGTTCATCGCCGCATAGGCGGCGGTGTAGAACATCGCCGCGGACGCGCCTAGCGCAGGTTGTGCCGCAAACGCGACCAGCAGATAACCGGCGTGGGCGATCGAGGAATAGGCAAGCAGGCGCTTCACGTTGTCCTGCACCAAAGCGCAAACATTCCCCAGCGTCATGGACAGCGCGGCTGAGACCCAGATCAGCCAGAAGCGTCCGGGTGCGTTCGCTTCGAACATGACGCGCAGCAAAACCGCGAACGCCGCCGCCTTGGGCCCGGTTGACATCAGGCCGACGACCGGAGCCGGAGCACCCTCGTAGACGTCGGGAGTCCATACGTGGAAAGGTGCAGAGGCAACCTTGAAGCCCAAGCCCACGAACATGAACGCGGTCGCGACATACGCTAGCAGCGGCACAGGTGCGCCGCCCGAATGCAGCGCCAGACTGATCGCGTCAATGTTGGTGGAACCTGTCGCGCCGAACATGAGCGCCACGCCGTAGAGGAAGAACGCCGTGGCGAATGATCCCAGCAAAAAGTACTTCAGCGACGATTCGCTGCTGGAAGCATCGCGCCGCCGAAAGCCGGCCAGCACGTAAGTCGAGATCGACGAGATTTCCAGGGCAATGAAAATAAGTACGAGTTCGATCGCCGACGACATTAGACACATGCCAACGGTACCGAACAGGATGAGCCCGTAGTACTCCCCTGCGCGGATGCGCTGCACTCGCAAGTATTCGAAAGAACTGAGGATGACCGTCGCCGCAATTGCGATCACGAGGAAATGAAAATAGACGCTAAAGTCTTCCACCCTAACCATGTTCCAGAAAGCGGTTCCGGGATACTGCGCCATCCAGAAGGTCGACGCCAGAGCGGCCAGAGCGCCGATCAGCGCGATCGTGCCGAGCGCCTGGTGACTGCTGTCTTCGTCCAGCAGCGGGTCGACGACCATGATCAGCATGCCAAAGATCGACAGCACCAGTTCCGGCAGGATGCGCATGTAGTCGGCGCCTGGCGGCGACGTGTAAGTCTGTAACTGCGCCAGGAGACCAGGTAATGAATGCGCGAACGCGGCCATCGTTATTATTACCGCCATTATTGGCCCACCATCCTGCTAGCCAATTGGGTGAAGGGGGCGAGAACCGCTTGTACCGCTGGATCAATCGCGCTGAGCCACACCAGCGGCGCAACGCCCATCACCAGAGCGGCAACCGCAATCGGCCAAAGTGCAGCCTTCTCACGCGGGTTGAGGTCGGGCAGCACGTTATTGACTTCGTGCTTCACCTTGCCGAAAAAAACGCGCTGATACATCCACAGCAGGTAGCAGGAGCTCCAGATCACGCCAGTCGCGGCCAGGATCCCATAGATCGGGCGCGCCTGGAATGCGCCGCTCAGCACTAGAAACTCGCCGATAAAACCGTTCAGCAGCGGCAGTCCGACGGAGGCCAGCACGGTGACCAGAAACAAGGTGGCGTACTTGGGCATGGGTGTCGCTAAGCCGCCAAAATCGGCGATCTCATAAGTGTGACGGCGTTCGTAGAGGAGACCCGCCAGCATAAAGAGTCCGCCGGTGGCGACGCCGTGCGCCAGCATGACGAAGACGGCTCCATTCAGTCCGGCCGTAGTGAAACTGAAGATTCCGAGGACGACGAATCCGAGGTGGCTGATCGAAGA
>JBKQNE010000017.1:0-9567 GCA_052146355.1 Binataceae bacterium (SeqCode)
CGGCCGAGTCGGTCACCCTCCTCGCCGTCGGATATATCTACGGTGGCATCTGGGCACCTCCACCGACAGGACTTTCACCTGTTAGAACGAAAGCTAGCTTCGCTGCACCGCCACACACAGGTCGGGCTTACGGTGACCAACAGCCAGGTGTCACCATCTTGTCAAATGGTACACTTACCAGTAAATGAGAGAAGGCGCTCTTAACATATCCAGACGATGCAAGAGACTGAAGAACAAAAAGTTCCCGCCGCAGTTACGGCGCGCACCGCCGCTTCACGAGCGAGGCGCGAGGCCGTCGTCATCGCTGCAAAATCGGTTTTTTTTGAGGAGGGGTTTCAGCTCGCCTCGATGGAATTGATTGCAAAGCGCGCCGGCACGACGAAACGCACCCTCTACGATTACTTCTTTTCGAAGGAAGCGCTGTTTTCCGAAGTGATCGCGCTTGCAAGCCGCCTATTTGTTGGCTCGCTTCCCAAGCCCGAAGAGCTGCCAGAGGACACTAAGGAGGGGCTGCGCACTTTTGCAAATCATGTCCGAGGGCTCGTAAGCACTTCCGAGGGTATTCGATTTCAACGGACCGTTATCGCCGAGGCTGAGCGGCATCCCGAGTTCGGATGTGTTCTTTACGAAACTGGTGTCCTAGGCGCCGAAAAGATTCTCGCTCGGTATATAGATCTTCGCATCAGGGCGGGCCACCTCAGACCTCACGACAGCCGCATTTCTTCGCACGTAATCGTCGACCTGGTGACAAATTCAGCGCTCCGACGGCTGTTTGCGGCGCAAGACGCTGAGAGCGACCAACTCGCTGCCGCTGCGCTCGACGAGGTTATAGCGCTGTTCATCAACAACTATGGCGTTCTCAACGCCGGTTAGAAACGGTCGCCCAACGCGACCGGTAGGTTTAGGGGTGTGGAGAGTGATTATGGACACCGATACGAGCAGCGAAACAATGTCGCTCAATCAGCTCAACATTATTGGTCCCGACTACTACCAGCAGCGCGGCTATCCGCATCGCGAATGGACATATCTCCGCCAGCATAAGCCGGTTTACTGGTACGACGGCCAGTATGCGAAGCCGTTCTGGGCGATTACCAAGCACGCCGACATCATTCAAATCGCCAAGCAGCCACAGCTCTTCACCAACCGGCCGCGCATCGTGATTTTCACCGACGAGCAGGGAGGCTACGGCGAGCAGCAGGAGCCGCCCTTTCGACATTTGCTCACGATGGATCCGCCGCAGCATGGTGAGTATCGCTCGATCATGAGCCGGCGCTTCACGCCGCGCGCGGTGAGCGATTTGCGCCCCAAGATCGAGCGGATCACCCGCGACGTATGCGATTCCATTGGCGGCCGCAGCGAATGCGATTTCGTGGTCGATGTAGCAGCGAAGATACCGCTGGCGGTCATCGCCGAGCTGCTCGGATGTCCGCGCAAGGACTGGGATCAGCTCTTTCGCTGGAGCAACGAGATCATCGGCGCGGGCGATCCTGAGTTCCAGAGGCCGGGCGAAACCCAGCAGCAGACGGCCGAGCGCGCGCGCATCGAGCTGTTCCAGTACTTCGCCGCAATGATGTCCGAGCGGCAGAAAATTCCGACGGATGAAGTCAGCAGCGTCGTTGCAAATGCCACGCTTCCGAACGGCGAAGCGATGCCGCCGATGGAGATGCTCGGCTACTATTTCCTGCTTGTCCTCGCCGGTAACGAGACCACTCGCAACGCGACGAGCGGGGGACTCCAGGCCTTTATCGACAACCCGGAACAGTTCGCTCGGTTGAAAAAGGATCCTTCGCTGATCAAATCGGCGGTGGAAGAGATTGTTCGATGGGTGACACCCGTTATCCACTTCGCGCGCACCGCGAGCGCCGATACAGAAGTCCGCGGCCAGAAAATTCGCCAAGGCGAAACGGTCTGCCTCTTCTATGCGTCGGCAAACCGCGACGAGGAAGTTTTCGATCGGCCTTTTGAGTTCGATATCGGCCGCGATCCCAATCCACACATTGCCTTCGGCATCGGCGAGCATTTCTGCCTGGGCGCGAATCTCGCGAGGCTTGAACTGGAGGTTATATTTAGCGAACTGGCAAAGCGGCTCGAATCCGCAGAACTGGCCGGACCAATAGAACGCTTGCGCTCGAGCTTCGTCGGCGGCATCAAGCACATGCCGATCCGGTTCAAAATGAACGCCACGCGGTCCTGATGTCCGATCGGACGAGGATCGCCGCTCCCTACGCTCCGAGCAGTACACGCCGCGGCTCTCAGTCGGGGCTATGCCCAAAACGCGATAGACTATTGGGCCGAGTTGATTTCACAGCGCCTGCATCAGCTCGCTGGAGGAACCTCGGCGAAGAGCTGATCGCAAGGTGTGCGGGGAGTACGTATTTACCAAGTTATCTGGAGGACGGGCCGTGAAGCTGAATGCGTTCAAAAGAGCTCACTTGCTATTCGTAGTCGCGCTTGCGGGATGCGCCGGTGCTTCCGTCTCGCAGGAGACACAAAATGCGTCACTTTACGGCACGGCCCCTTCCCAGATCGTCGTCTATCCGTTTGCCACCAATCCCTCGGAGGTCACGCTTAATCAGAGCATCTTTCAGAGCACCTACAGAGATATGTCTGGCGACAATGTGGATGCACAGCAGCAACAGATTGCGCACGAAACAGCACAGAACGTTTGCCTTGAGGTCGTCACGGCTCTGACTCAGAAAGGCTTCAACGCGCTCTGCCAGCAGCGCGGCACACCTCCCGGCGCCGGCAATGTCCTCGTAGTCGATGGTGAGTTCACGGACATCAGCGAAGGAAACCGGCTGCGCCGAATGGTAGTTGGCTTCGGCGCTGGCGCATCGGTGCTGGACACCGACGTTTATATGTATCAGCCCGCGCCGGGCGGCGGCGAGCACCAGGTGCTCTCCTTCAATACTCACGCCGATAGCGGAAAGATGCCTGGCGTCGCAGTTACGGGACCTGCCGGCGCCGCCGCAGGCGGAGCAGCCGCGGCAGCCACGTTAGGAGCAAACGTGGCAGCGGGCGGTGTGAAGACTTATACCTCCTCCACCGGCTTTCTCGGCGACAAGACTGCGGAGCAAATCGTCCAGGCCTTGATGCAGTACTACGTACGGCAAGGCTGGTCTGCCTGACCAAGAACGAATTCGCCACAGACCGGGACGATAAGCGACGCGCTGAGCTTAACTGCATCGCGCATCTTCTGGGCCTGATTCCATACGAGGATCTGCCACGTGGAAAAGTCCGGCTACCGAAGCGACAGAGGCCGAACGGCTATAAGAAACCGGCACGGTGCTATAACTATGTTCCCGCCCTCTACTGAGCCGTTTGCCTGTGACAAAACGGACGCCGAGTTCGCAGCAGTTTGTTGAAAATAGCTTATTCTCTTCACGAGGTTTCGGGTGACCCAGTTTAGAGTAAGCCTTCTCGTCATCACTGTCATCGCCACCGTGAGTTCGAACACCAACGCGCAAGGCTTGCCGCCGTTGGCGCGTCAAACGGTCGGCAGTGAGTTTCAGTACACCGTCAAGGCCGGCGACAGTCTCGTCAGCATCGGCGCTCGCAACGGTATCGAAAGTAGAACCCTGGCGGCGATGAACGGACTCAAACCAAAGACAGCCTTGAAGGCGGGTCAGGTGCTTGACATCGACAACCGCCACATCGTTCCGGCCGATCTGCCCGATGGCATCCTGATCAATTTGCCACAGCGAAAACTCTTCTTACTGAAAGACGGCAAGGCCGAGGCAAATTATCCGATCGGGCCCGGTAAGGCGGCCTTTGCGACGCCGATCGGCAGTTTCTCGGTTATTCAAATGCGCGAGAACCCGACCTGGCACGTACCGAAATCGATCCAGGACGAGTGGGCGCGAGCTGGCAAAGTGGTCAAGAAAACTGTGCCGCCCGGCCCCAATAATCCATTGGGCGGTTATTGGATCGGACTAAGCTTTCCCTCCTACGGGATCCACGGCACGAATGTTCCGCTCTCGATCTATGACTTTCAGAGCCGCGGTTGCGTTCGGATGCATCGCGAGGATGCGGGCGCGCTGTTCCGACAGTTGAAAGTCGGCCAGGCCGGCGAGATCATTTACGAGCCGGTGTTGTTGGCGCAACTCCAGAACGGCGAGATCCTTCTGGAAGCGCACCGCGATCCGTATAAAAAGAAGAACACCGACTCGCTGCAATTCGTCCGCGAACTGGCCGCCGCTAACAATCTCAGCAAACGTATCGATTGGAGTGCAGCCGCCGAGGTAACATCTCGCAAGGACGGCGTAGCACGCGAGATCAGTGCGCGCGCTAATTGATCAGCTGTCGCTGCGGTTTCGCAGTCGCTTGGATTTGGAGCTTGAGGTCATCGCGCATACCTGTGTGTGGCGAATTACTGATTCTGTCAGAAGATCGTGCGGTAGCACAGACTTGCCCATCGGTCGGGGAGCGCTAAAGTTCCTCTCCCGTGAGTTTACTGTTCATTCTATTCGCCCACCTGTTGGTCACTCTGGCACGGCTCGCCCGTCCCGGCGGGGTTCGTGCGGTGGCGGCTGAATCGCTGGCCGTCAAACACCAGATGCTCATCATGAAGCGTTCACGGCGTCGGAGTCCGAACCTGACCCCATGGGATCGGGTGATTCTCGGGTTCTGCACACTCCTGGTGTCGCCCAGACGCTTGGGCAGGATGGCTGTGATCTTGAAGACTTCGACTGTCGCTGCTGAAAACTCCGAAAGCTTCTGAAAAAGGTCGACACAGGACTATTGTTGTCGGTCGCTCCGTCGCCACCATGTCCCCCTAGGAGTCCGAGGCGCTGTGAATCCAACGAAACGACCTGAACGAACGCTTTTCCCTCGGACATGGTTTTAGTCGCCGTCTGCCATCCCTTCTCTTGGTTTTCCAGATCCAAGGAGCAGATAACTTTGCTATATGGCCAATGGTCCTGGGTCATCTCATCCACCCTCAAGCCACCGAAAACAAAAAGAGTCGTTCCCAAAACTCCGGCGCCCGGCGCAAACACCTGAGTAGGAAAATCCGGAAGGTGTCGCCACTCGTTTTTGGCAGGGGTGAAGACCAACGTCTCTGACAGGAGGTCGGTCTCTCCGCCCGCGCCCAGACCGCCGATGATAATCATCTGATCTTTGTACACGGCGCTTCCGAAAGCCCGTCGCACTCTGATTTGTCTTGCCGGATCCGCAGGAAAAGGTAGAGAGCCGACGAACTTGGCCTGCTCAGTCTTTAGGTCGAACGCGTCGATCGTTGCATGAAAAATGCCCTGCGTGTCGCCCGGATATCGTGGTGTCGCATTCCACCCGCAGACTAAGTAAACGACATCGCCAACCTGACCGAGCCCATACGAGGATCGCCGGACTGGAAGGCGGCACGAAGATGTTTTGAAGTACAAGCTTTCCCAGCGGTCGCAGGCCACATCGTAGCGGTCGACAAAATCAATTGAACGATAGAGATTGTCTTCGCAGAAAACGAATCCCCCGAATGCGTAAACCTTCCCATCTGTTTCCGCCAATGCGTACCCTTGAGCTTGAAACGGCCGGGGCGCGAGCGACGACCATTTTTCGCTTGCAAGATCGAAGCAGTTGAATTCGGCCGAGAATGCGCTCGGCGGATAGGTGTGTTCCAGTCCGATATGGCCGCCGGCGAGATAAATCTTATCGCCCACGCGAATTGCAGCTGAAGACGAACGCGGCGGCAGCGGTATCTCCGGCAAAAAGACGCCTTGGCCCCGTGGAGGCTGAGTTAGTAACACGTCACTGCTGAAAGATCTTCTTGCGTTTCCCCTCGTGAGCTCCATGGTTACCTCCGCGACATCGTTGCCGCCTAAGATTCCCGCGGAAAAATACGATCCGAAAATTCGCCCACCGCCCCCCTACTTGCTAGCTTCACTGTCCATGAGAGAGCGCGGCGTCGATGAATTGCACGGCGGAAGTTCCGCATGCTCGGCGAAATAGTCGGCGAGCGCCTTCGCTTCCGCTTCTTCTATCTGGTTGTCAGGAAGAAACATCGCCCTCACTTGCAGTTTCCGGTCTAACCATTGGCTCTTGTCGAGCGTCGGAACCGCTTTCTCTAAGGTGTTCGCTCCAGAATGCTGTGAAATTATCCATTCGCGAACTCGGTTGGCCACCGTCCGGCCTCGTCCTCTTTTTCGGAAGCCGGATCTTCCGATGTAGATGAGTCCAGAGGTGTTCACGCCGACGAACCGGAAAATATTGGCGGGCGCGTTTAACTTCGGCTGGGAGATGCGTATCTGGTAGATCCCGTAGGCGCCGAAGAGTCCGCTCGTCGTGCAAGCGCGATCGATATCAACCCAGTCCGTCCATTGTCCGTTCATGTCTAGGCACGCCCTCAGAGAGGCCATCATCCACTCGCCGTCGACTAACTGTCAACGACGCCGTTTTCTCGGTCAGACGGGCTTTGGCTTCGCTGCGACCTCCGTGGAAAAGGCCTTTTAAAGTGAAGGAAAACGTCTATGACGAGAAACGCGGCCGTTTTCAATCCGAACCACTGGCAGTTTGAAAACGTATGCGTTCGGTGACGACCGCCTATGCAAAAGCACGTCGCTATTGCAGGACGTCCAGCACTGAGGTTTCAGGATTGCTGCGACCGGGCCGCCCAGTTCCAAGGCAACAGGTCGTCGCCATTGAGCGTCGACAGCTCTCGACCGCGGAACGCCATCAGAAGGCACCAGTTGTTGCGAAGCGAGGCCTCCAGCGACACATCGTCGAACGGGCTTCGATAGAACGCCGCGTTCCAAGCATAGATGATGCGGTGAACGCGCTGATCTAGCGGTTAGTTGGTCATCGGTCGGGGCCGGGGCGCTAGTGCGTCGCGCGCGGATTCCCGGATTTCAGCCGCAAGCAATTCCGTAATCTGTTTGACACAATCGGGTTTCGCGATGGTCTCCTGATCGATCGGAACGATGAGATATTTGTCCAACCGACAAATCAACCGGCTGTGCCTCCTTTCGAAACTCTCGTCGTTGGGCCACGACTCTTCCACCGCAAAGCCAAGAGGAATATTTTTTTCTGCCCAGAGCTTGTACCAAATCCCGAACCAGATGACACGCCCGACCCGACCAGGATCCGAATTCTTGTTGAGGCCAGCGTTTATCTCAATGGCGACCGCTAAAGTCAGATTGAAGTTCAGGAACGAGTCGTCAAAAATCCATAGATCCTGAATCTGGCTATTGGGACCTTCGGTACCGATCAACATCCCGTCGGATGCCCCGGAAAAGTCGTGAAAAGTGTTTCGTGCAATTCTGACTGCTGTGAACGTCCCCCCGGACGAATTCCCGGCTGACGACAGGTACACTCCCATCCCGCCGTTTGCCGTGAAGTAATGGTCTTCAATTTGCGCCCCGTTTATCGTCGCAGGAAAAGGAGTCCCAGGAACAGTTCCGGCAATGAGTTGTATGCCGGAACCCGCCTCCCCCTGTGGGTTGATTTGAGTGGCTCCTTCGAACTGAAGCTCTCTCACCCTGACACCTGAGGCCAAAATGGTAACGCTTCCTCCGGCCGTGTTTATTGTTACCGCAGGCTTACCTGGTCCGTCAGGAAATCCAGTTACGGTTACATTATCGCGAGTGATGTTTAAGTCATTGCCGAGAGCGATCGTTTTTCCGCTGAGTCCGGGCGAAAAGGTAATGATGTGGGGTCCTTGCACGTTGTTCGCCGCGAGCACAGCCTCACGCAAGGAAATGCCGTCGGAACCTGGGTTAGATACTAACGCGGTGGGACTGGAGACATTGCCGTTGACTACGTCCGAGTTGTTGGTGACCCAGAGCAACGGCCATGCGCGCATTGCCTTGAAGAAAGCAAAGGACGATGGACTTCGGATACTCGACCGCCGCGACGAGAGCTGATGCGGGTGGTTCGGCGATCATGAATCAACGCCTCTCGTCACAACTTCTGGAATCAGCCGGATGCGGCAGCGCTTGAAGATATCCTTCTTGTGCGCTTCCCCTGCGCAGATGCCGCACTCGGCGACCTCGACCGTCTCGACGTTCTCGTCGTAACCGTAGTACGCGGTGAACTTCGCGCCGCAGTTCAGGCAGTGGATTTCGAGCGTTCGCTTGCGGCGCCCGGAGGACAACCGCGACCGCGGCCCCCTGTCTTCCGATTGATTTACGGGCAAACGATTGCCACCACGAGTCACGGCATGGTAAGCCACGCTGGACTACTAGGAATCTGCTGCATAAGGAGTAGCGTATGAAACGGATTGCCAGTTTAGCTTCAGCAGCCTTGCTCGGAGTAGCGGTCTGGTATGGGGGTCCGGGATTGCGAGGGACACCGCAGCAAGCGTTCGCGCAGGCGGTCGGCTGCGCAGGAGTAGGACCTGGAACCCCACTAAACGCTAACGCTGCAGTACCTTTCGATCCCGCATGCTACGATGCTTACAAATTAAGCTACTTCGACGTGGCAACCGCCTTCACGCCATCGGTTGGTGGTTTCGGCGGGCCGGGTAGTTCGGGTGGCACCGGCGACGCCTTGCTCCGTATCGTGGACGCTGGCAACTTCGCCACGGTCGAGGCACCCGCGATCACGACAGGCCTATCGGCGGTGGCAGAGCCGGGTGCGGTATGCGCGAACATCTATGTGTACAACGATGTACAGGAACAGCAGGAATGCTGCTCCTGCCCACTAACCGCCAACTCGTTGCAGACCCTTTCGGTGATAAATAACCTGCTTTCGAATCCCTTCAACCCGAAGGAAAGTTTGTCGGCAGGCGTAATCAAGATCGTAGGTTCTGAGCCGGCGGACCCCGCCGATTGCAACAACACGGTAGGGGCTGTCACCGCAGCTACTTTTATAACAATAGCTGGCGGACTGCATGAATGGATCAACCATACCGAGACGATGGCCAGCAATCAGGCAGGTTTCAAACCGACGCCCTTTGGGTTCGTAACCACCGCCTCAGTCGAGAAGTTCACAAATGCCGTTCTCGACTCAGGTGAACTTGCCAACCTTCAGGCCGGATGTGCAGCCATCAATGCTGCCGATAAATTTGGAAGCCAGGCCATAGGAATCTGCAAGTGCGGGCTGGGTGACTGAGCCGGGATATTTTCTCGCAAATGAGTTAGCGGGCGTTGCCGCCGTCTTCTTGCCCCCACATTGCAATCAGGCTCGACGAACCCGCGCGGCTAAGCCAGCAGCGCGCGGGACGGCAGAAGCGGACCAAGCAGCGGAACGGCAGTTCGTGCTCCGGGAGCATCCGATGACTGCCGTAGAGCGCACGCCATGATTCGTCGAGTCCCATTGATTCAGTACTGGCGGAACTTATTTCCCCCGCTAGCTCTGATGGTGTAGCGCACGCCCGACAGCCCCGCGCCGTCTTCTCTTTCCAACATCGAATTAACACAAATTCCCTGCCGACAGCCCGCTGTCATCGCGATTCCAACAAAGAGAGCGAACCTGTCTGTGGCGAATTGTTGATTTTCAAGCAAGATCAACAATTGTCGGGTGGGACGATGGCGCGGACCGGGCTTCGAATGATGCCGACGTTTCCATCGTCCTCCCTAAGATTCCGTACGGCGGGTTTTCCCCAGTACGGCTCCAAGGCCGGCGTATCGGAGGGGG
>JBKQNE010000018.1:0-2706 GCA_052146355.1 Binataceae bacterium (SeqCode)
TTCCCGCCGGTTATTCCTCAGCGGGTTGCTCTCCAGCAGAGCCCGCCTCCGCTTTGCCGGCGCTAACATATTGCCCCACTGCTCCGCAGATCACGAGCGCGACCAGCCTCTGGTAAAACCACTCAGCTACTGGCACAATCAGACTCGAACTGGGCAGGATCTCCTACCTTAGAAATGCTCGATCGCTGTCTGAAAGATCGGGTCCACCTTAGATGGTGGAATTTGGCTACTGATTTTAGTTAATAGAAGACTTCCTGAATAGCCCTTCGGTCTGCCGCTTCACCGGCTGCAACTTACCGACTGCTTATCGTTTAACCTCGGACGGACCATGAGATAACGCTATCAACCGGGCGAAATTCAACCGGTTTGCCCGAGGAACTCGTCACTCAAAGATAAGGGTGCGGCTGCATCCGTCATAACCAGTTGGTTCTTCGCGATCCACTACAGTGTCTGTAGACGGACTTTTCCTGGGGGCGGGGCTGCGTCCCGGCCGGAAGGCAGGAAAACCAGTGGTCGCAGATAGCAAAGTTCTGGGCGAAGAAATCCGCGACTGGTGCCTGCTCGGCGGTGAAGTATCCAATGACAGGCGGATGGCTTTCTGGAGTTATCGGCTTTGCTTCTTTGGCCGTCGCATAATCGGTCACGAAACCGTTCATAGGGAAGACTTGGCCGACCGGGGTACCCATTTGAACTACGATGGGGTCGCGCTCGTGTGGAGGATCTGCGTCAATCAGGTCGTACGGGTCGGTTAGCAAAGACGGACGATATTTTGATCCGTTGTAAACGCTAGCGACTTTATCCAACCAGCGGGAGACGTGTTGAGGCCGTTGATGCTGGTCCAATTGTAAGGGGCCAGACTCAGATAACCCAAAAGATGGTCGAAGGACCGATTTTTCATCATGACCATGACGATTGTTTTGACGAGACTTAAATCAATGGGCATAAGCTTGCTTCCTGCCTTTGAACGCTTGGCGTCGGGGCCTGACTTTCGCGCGGTTTCGGCTCGCGAGCGTGAGAGCGCGACATACGCTCGTGCGAGTTCAAAATAATCGAAGAGACCATAGCATTTTCGCGATCTTTTCGCCAATATTACTATCGGAGGTTTTTTCAAAACATGGGGTCGCTTATTGAACAGTTGCAGGCGCAAGCGCTGGATCGGTCGGTCCCGGTCGATGACCTCCTTCTCAAGGCCAAAGTAGTCGCCGAAAAACTCGATATCCCGGAGCTAAGGGATTGGGTCAATCGGGAGTTAAATGGCTACGGCCAGAACGACCAATTCCCCGAATACAGGAAGGTTCAGGGCGATCTTCAAGGGTTCAACCCTTATCACGGCTGGCAACCGATCATTTTTCGCGAGCCCGAGAAGGTCAAATGGCTTTTCGAACCGCGGCTCGTTAACACGCCTGCGGGGCAAATTGAGGCAGCGAAGGGGGACGATGTCGAGTTCTCGTTCAACTTAGAGCCCAGCTTAAAGGCACAACTCATCAAGGCTCTTGAATATCCCTCCGAGGTGAGGTGTCTCCTGAACCGCTCACAAATCTTGGGAATTCCGGGACACGTGCGGAGCAAGGTTCTCGACTGGAGCCTTCGTCTTGAGAAGGCCGGAATCCGAGGCGAAGGCCTTTCCTTCTCTCAACACGAAAAGGAGCGGGCCCATCACGTCTCCATCAGTATTGTCGGTAATGTCGGGAACCTATCGAACGTAGTCGATGTCGCGCAGGGCGCCAGTGTGACCACGCAGCAGTCCAGTAAAGAGATAGTCGATGTACAGGCCCTCGCTGCGCTTGCGGAAGAACTCCGCCGGCACGCAGACGCTCTGATTGCGCCAGACCGCAGGGAGCAGTTCCGCCACGAGGTCGAGGTAATCGAACTGGAGAGCCGGGCGGACAATCCGAATCCAGGGAAGCTCCGTCGCGCGCTCACCGCAGCGCAAGGAATGGTGCGAGACACGGCGGTCGCTACTGGCTCATCGCTTATCGCCCAAGGCGCGCTTGCCCTCATAAGCGAGATGCTTAAGCATCTGTAGGGAAGTGTTGCAACTTTGAAAACGGTGGCGGGAGGAAGCCCCGATAGGAACTGGGGGGCGAAGTCTCAGGCAGCCAGATCGAACAGCCTGTCGATGAACCGATTTTGTCGGCGGACATCATCGTCGCTGACCCACCGCACCTGCCCCTTGCGGATCATGTGTATAGCCTCGTATCCCGCAATCGTTCGCCGAGCTGCGTGGAACTCGCGAAAGCTCTGCTTGGCCTTCACTCGTCGTTTGATCGCTCGATTATCCTGCTCCAGGATATTGTTCAAATATTGGACCGGTCGATGCCGGCAGCGGCGGCGCAAGGTTCCTTCCGCTTTGACTGCGGCAATCGCCGCGCCGTAGAGCCGGGCCTGATCAGTGTTGATGACGCGGGGCTGCGGATGCGATGGATCGCTGAGCGCCTGACGGAACAGGTGCTTGGCCGCCGCGGCATCGCGTAACGCCGACAGCAGGAAGTCGATGGTGGCACCGGTGGAATCGATGGCCCGATAGAGGTAACACCAACGGCCCTGGATGCGAATATAGGTCTCATCGACCCGCCAGGATTTGTTCGTCGACTTGAGCTGAGGACGCAGCCGCTGTTCCAGTTCGGGATCGTAACGTTGTACCCAACGCCAGATCGTCGTGTGATCCGCCTCCAGACCGCGCTCGGCGAACAACTCTTCGACGTC
>JBKQNE010000019.1:0-16633 GCA_052146355.1 Binataceae bacterium (SeqCode)
TCCGTTCGTAGCCCCGTCGTACGTCAAACGCGAGGTCGTCCACAATCGTCTGGCCGAGATCAAAGACGATCCCTTCAGGTCTTTTGCGGTTTATGCCCTCCATAATTCAAATTGGTGGAGGCGGGGGAATTGAACACAAGCGAATTAGTCCCAGAAATCGGGCGGATAAGATGAGCCTCCTGACCTAGTTACCCCCAAACCTACCCCCAATTCTGAGGTGATGTCCTTCAGGTACGGCGGGACGGCCGATTTCGGTTCCGTGGTAGGGATACCTTAGGCGGCATAGCAACGAGCCGCACGGGCCCCCTCCAAGCCACCGGGTGTAAAACCTCGACTCATCGAGTTCAGGAATGCCCGCGCTACTGTATGGCAGCCCCGTTGGTGTTCCTCCCCGCGCCCACTATTTCCCCGTGCCGCTGAGCGGCACTGTCTGCGGACTGCCGTTCGCGTTGTCGGTAATCACCAGCGTGCCGAACTGCTTGGCGGCCTCGTTCGGAGTAAAGGTCACCGTGATGGAACAGACGGCGCCTGCCACCAGAGTCGGGGGACAGGTGTGGGTCTCTGTAAAAACCCCCGGATTGTCGGAAATCATCTCGATCAGCACCGGCATCCCGAGATGCTTCGCGTTGCTCTTGGGATTGGACACCTTCACTGTCCGCGGTGTGCTCGGCGTTCCCACCGTGGTCTTGGGGAACTTGATCGCCTCCGGCGCGACCTTGAGAGTCACGGGCACGGGAGTCGGCGTGACCGTCGGCGTCGCCGTGGCACTCGCGGTTGCGATCGGCGTGGCGGTCCTGGTTGCAGTCGCGGTCGCCGTGCTGGTCGGAGTCGGAGGCCCCGAAGAGTTAAACTCATAGGCTCCGGCCGAGCAAAAGTCGGGATGAGTCGGCGCGGGCCGGGAATAGCCGCGCTGGTCGCTGGTTAGTGGCTGGGGCGGAATGGACTGATCGGTGCAATTAGCGGTAGGAATAAGCGCATTCGCGAACCCGCCCGGTTGCAACGCAATGGTCTCGGTCGGCCCGCCGTTGTCGGCCAGCCCTGAAGCCAGACCGATGTTGCTAACACTGTTGTCGCTGGTGGGTTGAATGAGCCCGCACTGCGACTTGTCGTCGCTGAGGTTGTAGCCGAGGTCGGTGGGGATTGCCGAGAAAAACGCGCAGTTGACCGGAGTGCTCGCTGCCAGAATGGTGCCTTTGAGGCTCGCGGCGCCCGCTATGGCGCCCCCTTCGTCATCTCCGCCGGGACCGCTCATGGCCAGGTTCCCCGAAAACGTGGAGTTGGTGATATTCGGTGCGCCGGCGATACCGCCGCCTGCGGCGGTGCTGCCGCCAATAGCCTGATTGCCCGAAAACGTGGAGTTGGTGATATTCGTGCCACCGTTGATGGCGCCTCCATAAGCAAGATCGCCGCCGGTGCCGTTCGCCTCGTTGCCCGAAAATGTGGAGTTGCTGATATTTGCGTTGCCATTGACAGCGCCGCCCCACGCAACACCTCCATTCGCCTGGTTGCCCGAAAAGGTCGTGTTGGTGACGGTCATATTCCCATTTTCATTGTCGATGGCGCCGCCCATGCCAGCACCGCTAGAGCCGCCCGTGCCGGAGCCGCCGGTCGCCTGGTTGGCTGAAAAGGTGCAACTCGTGATGGTTAAAGGTCCCCAGTTTTGAATGGCGCCTCCTTGGCCATAGCCGGGAAGGCCGAAGCCGCTGCCACTCCAGGAACCGCCGGTGGCTAGGTTGCCGGAAAAGGTGCTGTTGGTGATCAATGCGAGACCGCTGTTGAAGATCGCGCCACCGCGTCCCAGGCCACCACTTGAATTATCTAAGCCGGGTCCGCCGGTGACTTGGTTGTTCAAAAACGCGCAGTTAGTGATGACCAAAGTCCCTTGATTCAGGATGGCGCCCCCCGTCCCAAGGCCCACAGCGGCAGCGGACCCGGCCGCGCCTCCGTGGGCTAGGGTCAGATTTTGCAAGGTGACTGTGGCGCCTGAATTAACCAGCATAATCTGAACGCTGTTGTTGCCGTCGATCGTGATGCCCGATGACGACGAGGTTGGCCCGATGATGGTCAAGGGGTTCGCCGTAATTGCAGGCAAGGTGCTGTCGACGGTGATCGTGCCGGTTACGCTGAACGTGATGTCCCCACTCGCAGCGCTGTTCGCCTGATTTATCGCGTAACGCAGATCACCGGTGGTCCCGGAACCCGTGCCGGTGTCTCCCAAGTTATTGACCGTGAACGTGGCGGCGCGGCAGACAGCCGATGAGACCAGCATCAGGCACGCGCCGACCAATGCTGTCAAAAGCTGACGTTTCCGCGGTATGGCCGTGTCGTCCATTGTCCCTTGATTGTCGCTGAGGTCACGGCACGAACGCAATTCCGTAAGCTTTTCAATGAACACTGTCGGCGGGGCGACTTTGAGTTTTTACAAACGTTGATCGGAACCCGTCACACCTGCGAGACCACCCCTGAAGGGGGTGGTTTGGGGTCTTCAGTAGAAACTCACAAGCCGCCGATGGCCACGATCAACGCCGTTCGCTCTGGGCTTCTCGTAGCATTTGGTGAGACTCACTTGAGCAGCGTCGCCGTGCAGGCGCCTTGCTGGTTCATGCTGGGACCCGCGGTGAAAGTGTTCGCTATCGGGTCGTAGAGTTGGGTCTGCTGATGGCGAGGTCCGGCGACCAAAACCTGACCGTCATTGAGTGTGATCGCCATAGCGTCGCCGAGTCCCGCGATCATTGCCGGTCCAGAGGCAAAGCTGTTGCTCGCCGGGTCGTACAGCTCGGTCGAAGCGACCTCCATCGGGACCGGGCCTTGAATAAGGAACGTTACAGACCACCCGCCAATCAGTAGCACTTTCCCAGCGTTTGGCCCCGTTGTCAGCGTCACGGCAGCGAAACCCACGATCCCGTCCAGCTGGGCAGTGGCCGCAGGTGGCGCGAACGTATTGGATGCCTCGTCGTATAGCTCGGTGCCGCCGAGGGGGGTGGGAGGGAAATTGCCTCCGCCACTTCCGCCCGCGATCAGCACCTTTCCGTTGTTGAGCGCAATCGCAAGTGCGCTATTCCTCTGCACGTTCATGGAGGCGGTCTGACTGGGTGGCGCGAACGAATTACTTACCGGATCGTAAAGCTCGGTAGAGGTCTGCGGTCCTGCTATCAGGACCTTGCCGCTATCAAGCACCGCTATGGTAGCCCCGTTGATCCTCGGCTCGTTCATTTGCGGGGTAGCGCCAGGAGGAGCGAACGTATTACTGGCCGGATCATAGAGTTCGGTGGAGGTGTCTTCACTCCAGCCCGCTATTAATACCTTGCCGTTGTTGAGGACCGCGGCGATTGTGGTCCGCCTGGGTTCATCCATCGTTGCGGTCTGAGACGCGAAACTGTTGGTGTTCGGGTCGTAGAGCTCCGTAGAGGCAAGTGCGCTACCGTCGTTCCCAGCACCACCCGCGATCAGCACCAAATGATTTTCAAGCGACACCGCCGCCAAAGGCAGGGGAAGAGGGAAGCCACTCCCTGAGCGACCGACGTTCATGACCGCTGTGGTACCAGGGGGTGCGAAGGTGTTGGTGGCAGCCTGATACAACTCGGTGCCCTGACCGTTAGGACTAAGGCAACCCGCGAACAACACGTTGCCAGCGGCTGCTGGAACGATGGTCGGCGTTGGGGTCGGCGTGGCAGTAGGAGTGGAAGTCGCCGTGGCGGTTGCTGTCGCGGTGGCGGTGGCGGTAGGTGTTGGTTTGCGTGGCGGTGGCGATGAGGAACTGCCCGTGCAGGCGAAAAGACCGAGCGTCACTGCAAGCAGACAGATTGCGATGCTGCACGACTGGGCTGAGCGCATGAGTACGTTGCGTTGCATCAGACGGCCCATCAGCAGCAGGTGTGACCCAAAAACGCTAGAATGGCAACCATGTTGTACGACCTACATGAAGCGTCCCGCCTGGTAGGTCTGAGTCAAGTCACACTCGGAAATTACTGCAGAACAGGCAGGAGTACGCTGGAGCGCGGCGTCGACTTCACAGTCTGTCGGCGCGGGCCCTGGCGTCGTGAGCTCTGCTTTACGGACCGCGGTGTCGCGCGGTTATTGGCGCGTGACTACAAGGTGTCATATCGCGGACCGGTTCGCGGACCTGGTTGGCGTCCTCCGAAGCTGCGCGACCGTCCGCTCGAGACCTTACGGCCGGCATGAGCGCCGAATGCGCCTCAAGCATTCCATTGCGAACGCCTTCCAGCGTTACCTGGAGCTCGGCGGCTGCGCGCTCCCAGCCTGTCCCTGCATGATCCATCACGTTCTGAACGTTCCGCAGGCTGACTACATCGCTGCGCTCCTCTCACCCAAACGCAAGAAGAAGTAGGCTCGATTAGGGGGCTTGGCCTTGGCTGCGCTCCTCGATCATTGACCGAAGTCGTTCACAAAATAACCTGGGATCCGAAGTTCTGGTGCTGAAGCTACAACATTTTCAGCCGTTTGAGCTTTTTGACCATACGGGTCACGCGTGCCGCAAGTCCCTCGAGGCGGCTAGGGGGGTGGCTCCGCATGGCCAGGTGCGACCGCAACCCTACTCTAGTGAAGATTCATCATCGATTTTCTCGCGCTAAACGAAGCTTACATTACGCGTAGTTGTCATTTAGTTGAGCGTGTTAACTCGATATTACCGTTGCTCCTTGCATTCTTTGCGCGCATTTTTTAAATTACGATCGTGGAATCGGCGAGGCTGAGGTGTCGTCGGGGGCCTTTCGATATGCGCCTAGACTTGCTACCACGTTTTCCTGCGGTCATGTACAGATGAACTTGGGCGTCTCCTAACATCCGAACAGACAGCCACAACGGAGGACGAACATGATTACGATGAACAAACTGGTTTCCGTGGCAGCAGTCATGCTGGTAGGAATGGCACTGTCAGTTGGCTACGCCCAGGCCTGGAGTGGTGCCCAAAATTGCACGGGTACAGGCATTTCCGGTGGTAGCGTTAGCACTTCAGGTGGTGGCAGTGAGATTGCCATTTGTGGGTGGAATCCGACCACGTGGCACGGAGGCAGTCCGTACTATCTACCTACTTTAACCTACCTTGGTGGTGGAAGTTACGACTGGCCAGTCAATGCTCATTGCCCTTACACAATCTCGCCGAACTCAGGCATCTACTCTACTACCATAAATTCCAGCGGCAATACTACTGCCGTTACGTCAAGCAACTTGTCGTCAGGCCACAATTACAATTGCTCCACCGATGCTTATGCGTGCTTTATCAATGACGCCGGCAGCGACCAGGTAGTCGCCGTTGACTATTCGTTCTTCATGATCCCTGCGGGCGCGAATCAGTACTGTGTGACGGTTCCCGACGGCTTTGGAAA
Organism: Binataceae bacterium (SeqCode); assembly: GCA_052146355.1. Lineage (GTDB taxonomy): Bacteria > Desulfobacterota > Binatia > Binatales > Binataceae > JAFAHS01. The sequence continues at coordinate 5,346 of JBKQNE010000019.1, forward strand.
TTCTAGTCCCAACTGCGGCCTTGCCCAGGGAACTTACGCTTACTCCGGCTGGTGTGGGAGTAATGTTTGCATGGTTAACGCCTCGCCCGGATTCGGGATGACGGCGGGTAATGTTCAGCTTGTAGCTTTTAACGTGCGAGAGAACTGTATCTATTAAAGCAGTTAGACACATAGGGGCACATTTTGTGCCATCTTCGGGACAACCAAAAGGCGCGAGTTTCATCGCAGCTTAGGTTGCAGCGCGCGGAACTGACGCGGCTGCGATGAACTGGAAGGTCGCCTGGCCAAGGGCAGCAGCCTTAGCTTCAAAGTGTCGGAGAAAGGGGGTGTTTCGGTCTATGGGCTCGGTCGATTCCCGGTCACTCTCTACTTGGAGCAATGGGACGCGTTGCTCTCCCACGCCGCCGAGCTTCGCGAGTTTATCGAGGCGAATAAGTCGAGGCTGAAGACCAAGGATCAGTCGAAGAAATAAAAAAATTAGCCGCCACAGCAAGGTCGTCGATGTTGACCGTATCCTTCGTCGCGATCGCTACCGCCACGTCCATACGCTTCCTCTTGATGTTTGCTCTTGACCGCAAGCTGGATCGCTAAAACAAATCGCCCTTAGATGTAAATTCCAGTCGATCAGTTTCCCCGATATAGATTTCCGACAACTTCCCGGAATCCATGTAGTCGATCCCGACGTGAGGAATGATTCCCTCCTCCAGAAAATAACGGACCGACTCGTCTGAAAATGTTTCATCCGGCACGTTCAGACACACCGTATCGACTTGATGGTCCCTGAGCAGCTTTCCGATCCGAGAGAGCAGGGAATCGTACTGATCCGACAGCAACACATCGATAGGAAGCCACTTCGCGCTCGCCGTCGTCGTTATCGAGGGGAACTTCGCTTTCAGATCTTGCAACGTCTCTAGAGGCGACCACTCGGTCAGAAAGTCCGGCTCTCCTTGCCTTCGGCTGGAATCGAATTTCAGCTCGGCGACGAAGGAATGGACCAGGCAGCGCTCCGGACCGATCCGTGCGACTACTTTTTCCACCACCGGCCAGGCATCGGAGTGCTTGCAGTCCACGATTACCGGAATTGTGGAATTCGCGATCGCGTCCACCGCCTCCCACAGCGGCATGGAATTGAAAAAGGGTGTCCAGGTCTTTTCGTGATATTCCTTCGAGTGGCCAAGATACGGATTTCCTGCGTCATCGACGCAGATGTCCAAGTCCATGCTTCGCTTCTCTCGAATTGCCTGCCCGAGTAGTTCGGCGGTCACGGTCCAGGTGTGGAAGAGAACAACAGGTCGTTTCGAGTTCAGCAGCTTTTGCGCGAATGAGGGCACCATCTCTACCAATATCGCAGATCAGGGCCGCGCGATGACAGGCGTCGTCGGCAACCAATTTGAGAAGCTTGTCGTAGTCAGAGTTGAATCTACCCACGACGGTTCCTAGAATCACGAGTTTCGTCGCTACCGCGACGGCAATATCGTTAAGAGCGGTAGAATCGCTCTTGGATCGCGCCTCCTTAGGGTCTCGCTGGTAGTTGCGTTGAGCGCGTTCCAGATTGGATACAGCCACGTGATTCTTGGTCGGAAGTCGAAAAAAACGTGATCTTGCATACTTCAATTTTCCTATATTCAGCCGTTTGGGGCCACGACCCTGGGTAGTGGTACGGCTCACGCGGTGCCCTTCCGACTGGGCACAGAGGCAGGGCGGAGACGACGCGCGCTCGGCGAAGTGGACAGCGAGCCGGCGGTGCTCTCCGCAAGCCTGGACAAAACCGGTGCGGCTTATGTAACCGCTGACGCGAATTGACCCGATTGCGGCTTTTCAGCGTGGTTGAGTATTGAGGCTAAAGCGGGATCATTCATAAACTCAGGAAAATGTCGCTTAACGACCCGCAGATCTTTGATAGCAACCGCGAGCACGACGACAGCGACATGAGAGAGTTGCGCCGGAGCAACTCCTTGGTCAGCCGCAAAAGAATTCACTGCCCGCCGAAACTGGCGCATTTTCATCATTGTCCGTAAGGAGATCGGCGTCCCGAGCCCAACGGCCTTCAGCGCCTCCACGCAGCTAACCTCAAGTCCGGGATAGAATGGTGCGTTCTCAGCCGCTGCCTGCCGCCAACTGCGTCCTTCGGGCCAAGCAACCTCTAGGAATCCCCATAATCGTGCTACGTCGAACGCAATCTTCTGATCCTTGCCTTCCTTATATAGGTCGCAGTACTCGCCAATCAGAGGGTTTCGGGTATCTCTCAACGCTAAAAACTCGTTGTCGAGAAGTTCGAGCGTGCCGGCTAGCCTCGCAAATCGGCGGCGTGCTGCATCGGGCAAAACAACGCCAGATTTATAAACGATCTCGTGTTCAATTTCAGCCCAAGCGTGTTCCATTACGCTACGGACTTGAATCTCAAACCATCGCTTCCGAATGGCTTTATCGACTATAGAAAGCATCTGTCCCGACGCAAGGCGTGCAATCAGGTGGACCGAACGGTATCCAAATTCGCGGCGACCGAGTGCGCGACGTTTGTCGATAGTATCTCTTTCGTTGATTTCAAATGACTGTCGGAGCCGTGCGACGATCGGATCGACAGTATCCCGATAGTACGTAATAACACGGACGCCGATCAGGTCAGTTAATCGCTGGTTTGGGTGTTTGTATGGTTTGCGGCGAAGTTTCCCCCGCAGGGAATCTAGCGTCTTCGCCCGCGCCGTCACTACGTGGACGAAAGCTCCGGTGTCACGGACTATGCGTTCTACTTCGGCTCCAAGAAGCTCGGCTGTCCTCTCGGTACTTCCAATTTTGGTGGCATAGACCTTGAGGAATTCTTGCGCCGGACGGTTGAGGCGTGGCATCCGAGTCTAGCCACGCAGTAGATGCTCGAGAATATCGATCCGCGTTGTCCTCGGAGTGAGATTGTCTGTCTGACGGCTTGCGGCAGCGAGGTATCGAGAGGCATCGCCGCTAGCGGTCTTCATTCTCGTCCGCTTGTCGAACTCCAGCAAGCGTGAGCCAGCGCCTTCGGCATCGACTTTCGAGAGTCGCGCACCTTGCTCGGCCATTCGATCGAGCGCACCGACTAATGAGTACAGGTCCACGGGTTTCCTATAGCGCGTTGACGAGAGGTTCGGTAAGGCTCTTTCGATCCATTCAAAATAGTTCTTAAGCCTGCTCTCAACTTGCGAAGCCTCCGAGAATTTGTCCCGATAACGTCCATAATAAAGGTCGACGGACGCTTTCTTGTCCTGTGGTCCTTCGATCAACAGAATCACTAATTCTGCAGAAAACTCCACCGGACGCATGCGGGCGCGTTGCTTTGGACTGAAAATCCGATGAGTTTTCCAACGATCCCAGGTACCAAGCTTTTCGACAAAATCATGGAATCTCCCTTGCCCTTTAGCGTGACGCATTTCCTGCGGTGAGAGCTGCACAACGTACTTGTTTATCCGAATGAACATGTCGCGAATGTCATCGTCCGCATACCCCGTCAATTCCTGCACGATGAGATCGTAGTTTCGGATGCGATCTTGCAAATCCGAAGGCAAGTCTTCGAAGCGCTTGTTGAAATAGACACTCCGTTTCGGGCTTTGGGTTAGGCGAACGCGATTATCCAGAAAGTCGAAGATAGCGCGGAGTCGCTGCTGCCCGTCAATAACCGCGTAGGACGGCCGCCCTGTTTGCGCAGACCTAGTTCGCTGAAAGTAAAGCAGCGGAATGGGACGGTCATTAAGGATCGTGTCGATTAGATAGGCTTTCGCGGGTCGTGGCCACACGGAGTTGCGCTGAAACTCCGCAGCAAGTTTCAGCTGTCCGTCACTGAAGAGTTGATACAGGAGCGCAACATCCTTGGTTGTTGAAGTTCGGTTCGCCATGTGTTGTCCTTTATTCCGGTAGTCAGCGTATCTCGGTGGGGGCAAGCTGTGCGAGCAGAAAGCGTCGCCCCTCCAAGCGCTGGCTTCCATTCCTCCATTGCTTTCACAATAACAGATCGAGTCCGCTAAACGATGAATGTCAGGTTGTCAGTGACCTTCGTCGTTGTTCACCAGCACGGCCTTTTTGGCGGCGATTTTCAATCGCCCGTTTCTCAAAGCGCACGAGATGCTCATTGCGACCGGCGAAGACTCGCTCTCTGCCGCGGCGCAGCTCATACATGAATGAACGCCGAAGACACCTTCGCGGCATTCGGCGGCGCTTCATTCGCATCTCCGTCGCGGGGCGCCACGCAAAGCATAGGGGCGGTGTGCCAGACCGGACGCCCGGCTATTCCTGAGAATCGTCTGAAGGCGGGAGTGTGCGCCTAAGCGGGATCGCGGAGTGAACGTCAGCGTCGTCTTCAAGGTGAATGTTTATCTCGAAGGTGCTCACTGCTACGGGATTCATTTCGCGGTTGGTCCGGGCCCAGCGCTCGGGGAATCTGCGCGAGAGCAATTCGAGATGCGCGCGCCAATCTTTCTCACCCGCGGCATGGATGGCCTTCACGGCCGCGACTTCCCATTCGATTTCAGCTTGGGCAAGCGCCTTGACGAAATCCGCGTATGGCTGTTGACCACGTTCACCGCGTCGTCGCCACAAACGAAGCGTGTCGTGATCGATGCCTGCATAGGCGGCCGCGACGGGGTAGTGGTTGCCAGTGGCGATCGCCTCGATGATGACTCTCTGGACCCGCGCCGTGAGTAGCGGGGTGCGCCCTGGTCCTGCCTTGCGCCGGCGCTTGGCAGGCGGAATGACCTCTGGCAGATTCGGTGGCGACCCCGTTGCGTCGGTGGAGGCGGTCGGCACGCCGTGCTCTGAGATCCGATTACGGTTCATCAAACGTGACCAAAACGACCTGTCAGTCGGGAGCGGTTCCGGCTGGCGTCACGATGTTCCAATCGCAGGAATAAATCCCCCGGCCCACACGCACGGTAAGTGCAAGCGGCAGTCCCCGACAATACATCTCGACGAGGTGCATCGCGTTCGCGATCGGAATGCAGGCGCCGTAAGCCGCCCGCTGGTCTTCTTTGATACTTCGCTCTAAATTCGGTAAATCCGCCTTGAGTTTGGGATCGTGCTCGGCCTCGCGTTGGTAATCCAGCTCGCCTTTCCAAGAGTCTTTGTTAGCCGCGAGTTGTGTGTCGCACGTCCTGTGATCGACGAAGATCTCGGCAATTTCCGGTTCACCACCGTATGGTTCGTTTTTGTTGGGGAGAGCCAAGACGAAAGCGCCCGCAAGCGTCTGAGGTTCAGGCTCGTGATAGTAGTACACGTCGCAACCTTGCCATTTTCCTACAGTTCGAGTTGGTGCCTTCCAAATCGCAGGTACGCTTGGGTCGTCCTCTGGAACGCACGCGAGGTCAACCGACGTTGTGTCTTTTGGGTTCTCCCGTCGTGCTTCATCCAAATCCTGAGATTGCTTCTTGAGGAGCTTCCGGCACTCACCTTGATCGAGAAGCATCGCCACGTCTATGGCTTCTCCGTCGATCTTGATCCTCAGGAGATGCGCTCGCGGCCGAGGGCCAAGGCGACCTGACTTCGCGAAGTAGAATCCCGCCACAGCGCATACCGCGAAGACGCCGCCGACCACGCCCACCAACTTTCTTGCGCGACCTGACATCATCCCCTAGGCAATCATTTCGACTACGGGCGCGAAGGACTAGGACTATCGCGCTTCGCTCATCGCAGCTTCCTGACCTCGACCAGCCGTGAGCATGGGAACACAGCCTCGACTATCGCGGCGGCTTCCGCAAGCTCCCGATCAGGCGCGCCGCCGAGGGCTATAAGCTCGCGCTCGAAGCCTTGCAGGGAGCGAAGAATGACGGTGGGATCGTCGGGCAAATCGGAAACCGGCTCGCCGTTCTCCCATTGGACCATCGCGTCCGCAAGCCGCTGGGCAAGCCGCGTAACTACGGGCATCCGGCCGGCCGGGAGCGTGTAGCAGCGGAGCTGCTTGAGCAGGGCAAGGGCCTTGTCGGTCGTCGTGCGGTAGTGCTTGGCGCGAAGCAGGGCAAGCAATTCGCCTTTATGGGCAGCAAGCTTTGGCCTTAGGTCAGCAACGGCGGTCTTCGGGCCGCGATAGCGGATGGTCTGGCCGTCGGCGAAAAGCTCAATTCCACGCTGGGCGGCCTCGGCTAAAAGGCTCTGCGGGGTCACAGCGAGCCCTCCTCGATTTCGTCGCCCGGTGAGTCCTGTGAGTTAGACGAGTTAGTTTCGTGCCGGTCCAAAGAGGGTGACGCACACACACTTTCAGGAGCTTGGCTGCCTGGCGCGTCGGAGTGTGCGTGCTTCGGCCCGTTTTGATCGGCCGGTTTGGAACTCACCGAACTCACACAACTCACCCTCCAGATCGTCGCCCGCCGTACCGAGCCATCACGGGATAGCTGAAAATCGCCGAAAATTCGGTCTTCGATTGACCGGCACCACGCGCCAAGCCGCCGTCCGTCGATTTTCCCCGGCTCGGTCCGATCCCCGGCAACCATGAGAAGTGACTCCCTCAACTTTGGGCCAGCCTCGCCGATCACTTCCGCGACCAGCACCGCCCGATCGCTAAAGGCGTCGCGCCAGTCCGACAGGATGCTCAAAGCGCAGTCGCGTTCTGGATCGTTGACGATGATCCGCTCGCGCGTTTGGCACGGGTCCGGAAGCCCAAGCCAAAGCAGCGGCTTGCGAACTTCACCAGACCAATGATCAAATCCGCCCCACGGCCGCGCGTTTTGCCCAGGACGCCCGGCGACGTGGTAGGCGCGCAGAATCGTCAAGGCTGCGACCACTAGCCTTTTTCGATTCGCCATCAAGTGGACTGGCAAATCGGGAATTTCGAATACGCGCTCTTCGGGGCGCTCCATCTTCGCGTCGATTCGGCAGAGTAGCGCTCGGCTCGGCATGTCGCCCTTGAACGTCAGATTGTTCCCGGTCGCGGTCCAGAGAAGGTTGGTTCTTAGGCGCAAGAGCTTGTTCACGCCTAGCAGTCGGTCGGAATATTCAAACTGAGTAATCGCCCGCGCCAAGTCCGGGGAATCAAGCGGGCGCGTGATGTTGTCCAAGTTCACTATCGCTTGGCCTTCCCTAAGGGCTGACGTAATCGCCTTGCGCAGTTCGTCGTCTGTCCGCGCCACGCCAGTTGAAGGGGGTTTCCGCCCCGTGGCGATAATCCCTACGGCTTCAGCCAGAAGAGATTTGCCGCTTCGTTGCCCGGGCGCATCAAACCCGAAGAGCGGGGCGGATTCGAGCAATCGCCGCTGGATCGCCGTGATGATCGCCGCGATTAGAACCGAGCGGGTCGCTTCATCGACGAACGGAAACTCTGCGAAAGGCGTGATCAGTTCGCTCAGCGCTGCTTCAGCGTCCGCACGGGTCGGCTGTTCCGGTATAGTAGGCAAATCGGCGTCGGCATATAAGAACAACCCGGTCGATTCGTCATAACCCGGCGCGCTCACGATCGACCCGTCCAGCCGCATGATGGGTGCTTCGATAACTCCAGTGAGCACAGGCAAATTCCAAGCGCCGATTCTGTCGAGATAAGTTTGCGCAACGCGCGGTGGGCAATCCGCGGGTTTTGCGTCGTCGCGGTCCGGTTTGGTCCAGGAGATTAATCGCTCGAGGGTTTCCTGAAGGCCAACGGCAGTAACGGCAGCAAGCTGAACGGTCCCGGTTGGTCGCCGCAGTCCAGCGCGTTCCGATTCGCGATCAAGGGCCACGACTCGCACGATCTCGTTTCCGCGTTGAAACATCTTAAGCCGCGAGGCATTTGCAACCAGCACACTCGTCGCCTGATCGACGATCTCCGGAACCCTACCAGGCAAAATTAGTATTTCTGGCCGCTCGGTCGGCCGCTTCGGTGGGTTGCGCAACTCGGTCGTCGCAAGAGCCAATAGCGCACCGCGAATTTCAGCGTCGCTCCGGCCGGTCGCTTTCTCGCGCGCGATGAAATCATCGAGCCCGATTTTCTCGCCGTGCTCGCCGGACTGTAGGTAAATCAACTTGACCGTAGCCTTGCGGGATTCGAGAAAGGCCTTGAGCCGCGCCAAGGCGGAATGCACTTTGCGGTTTTCCATCACGTCAGAATCGAACGCGATATCGACCGCGCGACCGTTCAGCGCGATCAACTCCCAGTCGGCGAGTGCAGTCTTGCCGCCTTTCTCGTTGGTGCCGCGCCAATTCCAGACGCCCAAAAGAGCAATTGCGCCGAGACCGATGCTGACAGCGGCATCGGCCTTGCGCACGCCCTCGGTCACAATCAAGGGAAGTTTGGGATCGTCCAGCATTTCGCGAGCCAGCGGATTGCAGTCGATCTTTCCCCGCATTCCGATTGGCGTTTCGTACTTGATTACCTTGCCGTTTCTTACGCGGGGTTCGTCCGGCCTGAATTGGTATCCGTTACACTCACCGCGAGAGTTGAAGACTGGAATCAACAGACCCGGCACCTGGCACTGCGCCGGTGAAAAGCCTTTGTCGCTGAGCCGTGCCTTCACCTCGATCGTGCGATAGCCGCGGGCGCGAGAGACTTCAGGAGTAATCGCGCTGGCCTTGATCAGCGCCAGGTGGTTGTCAGCTAGCTGTGCACCCTCTTTGAGATACGCGCGAGCATCAGAGTCCGCGGTCATCGTGCGGCGCCTTCGGGGCGTCCCTGATCCGCCAGCTTATGAATCTCAGCGACAGGCACGCGAAGCAGACGGCCACCGTCGAGACGCACAGCACGTAGAGCACCCGAGCCTATTAGCTCGTACACTTTCGAGCGAGAGACTCCGATCATCTGCGCTGCTTCGGCTGGCCTTACGAGCACTCGTTCCACTGCGTTGCTCATTGATCTTTCTCCTCAAGACCAAAGCATACGCGAATGCTCTCGTTTGACAAGACACCAGTAAAAGTATAGCGTCGCGACACATGCGCAGGCGAACCAAAGAGAGGCGTGGTGCAAAACCCAAGAGCGAGACCATACGGTCAGCGCGAATCGAAAGACTCATCGAGATCGTCGATTTCGCTCAGCTCGAGACCGATCCGCAGACACTCTACCGGGAAGCCAGGAACCTTCGCTCCAAGATCGCGACTAACTGGTCCGAGACGACATTCACGCTTGACCCTGAGGGACTGGCGAAGGTCCTAGCTCTCCAGGAGAGACTCCGAAACAAATTGGTAGAGATCGCATCGGGCAAAGGCTCCACGACCGGCTGGGAATGGAAATTGCCAGCTGTCGCCCGCCGAGTTGTTCGGTACCGTCGCGACTATGTGGGCCAGTATTTCGGGGCCTTCGACGAGATGTTGGAGAACGATGTGGCGGACGCGGTTTTGCGGGCTGGCGCCGCGCGTGTGCGTCAATGTCTAGAGCCCGGCTGTGGAAGGCTCCATGTCAAGAGCAGGCGAAGCGAGTACTGCGCCGAGCACGGCAAAGGTCGAGCGCGCTCCATTCGCTATCGCGAGCGCATCAACGAGAGACTTTCGGCTGAGGAGAAGCGCGAACGGCGGAGGCGCTACTATCTCGCGCATTTGAAAAAACACAATCCGGCTCGATATCGGCATCTGATCAGACGGGAGGAAAAACCATGAGCAAGCGAAAACGACGCGGCGCGAACGAAGGCGGCATCCACGAGCGCAAAGACGGGCGATGGGAGGCTCGGTTGAACCTCGGCTGGCACGATGGGAAGCGCGTCCGCAAGAGTTACTTCGCCTCGACGCGTGAGGAAGTCGCCAAGCTGCTGGCTGACGCGAAGTCGCAGCACGATAAGGGAATCCCCATCCCGCACTCAGCCATCACGGTCGAGGCGTTCCTCACCGGCTGGCTCGAGAATGTGAAGCCGACGATCCGGCCGCGCACCTACGAGTCCTACGAGCTGCATGTGCGTCATCACATCAACCCGGAGATCGGCTCTGTACGGCTCAGCGGTCTGCGGCCTGAGCACGTGCGCCGGTTGTTCAAGCGCCACCTCGACGCCGGGCTGGCGCCGCAAACCGTCGTCCATACGCGCACCGTGCTGAACACTGCGCTCCGGCAAGCCATCGGCGATCGGCTGCTCTCGTGGAATCCTGTCAGCAGCGTGAAGCCGCCCAAGGTGCGGCGGCGCGTCTATGCTCAGTTCACCAAGGATCAAGCTCGCGCATTCCTCCAGGCGGCCGAGAATACGAGGCTCGGGGCTGCGTTCGCCATTGGCCTGTCGCTCGGTTTGCGCCGTGGCGAAGTCCTGGGGTTGCGCTGGCGGGATGTTGATCTAGATGGGCTCACACTCCGGGTAGAGCAAACGATCCAGCGAATACGCGCCAAAGTGGCCGGCACCGCAGGCTTTCGGGTGTCGGAGCCGAAGACTGAACGATCGCGCCGAACGCTCGTCCTACCCGCGATGCTCGTACCATTGCTGCGGCGCCATCGCGCACGGCAAGCGCAAGAGAGGCTAGCGGCCGGGACGGACTGGAATGACGCACAGGGCGGACTTCTGTTCACTACCCCGCTCGGCCGCCCGATAGAACCAAGGGACGTGCAGGCCGAGTTCAAGGCCACGCTAACGGCCGCGAAGTTGCCTGATATGCGCCTACACGATCTCCGACACGCAGCAGCGACGTTCCTGATTGCGCAGGGGTTGCCTTTGCGCCTCGTCATGGAAGTCCTGGGCCATAGCACCATCGCCTTGACCGCAAACACCTACGGTCACATCGAACGGGGAATGATGGCCGATGCAGCCTCGCGAATGGACGCACTTCTGACTAGCGAAAAAGTTAGCAAATAGCCCGATTTTAGGCCCGGTGGTGGTCAAGTCGTGTGGTCAAACCCTCCGAGCAGCACAATCCGCGGCGAAGCGACGCATCAAAAAGCTGCGCAATCATTCGCTTATCTGGCGGAGGGGGTGGGATTCGAACCCACGAGCGACTCACGCCGCTGCCGGTTTTCAAGACCGGTGTCAGCACCCGGCAGCTTCCTGCCATATCAACCGGCGGGCGCGGCTGCTCCAACAGTCAAACCGCGATTGCGCAGCAGGCACATCTCTTCATCGTCGTTAGCAGGCGCTATAAGTAAGGGTGCCAGAGGCTTGCGGGGCTCAAACGCTGCCGAACGAAGCGGATTGAGTCCTCAGGCGCCGCGCCGGGTTTGTTCAAGAGCCGTCAGTGAGGCGAGCGAATTATGCGCATCAAGGGAATTGATCCTGACAACGCGCCGGAGAGCGTAAAGCCGGCATTCGAGAAAAGTATCGAATTGTTCGGTCGAGTCATCACGCCGAACCTCGTGATGGCTCATCGGCCGGAGATTCTCATGGCGACCGGCAGGCTGAATAAGGTGGTCGGCGCCTCGACCATCGTCGAGGGACGGCTCAAGACGATGGTGTCGGTGCGCGCGG
>JBKQNE010000020.1:0-6647 GCA_052146355.1 Binataceae bacterium (SeqCode)
AGCCGATGGCGCCGACGGTACCGCGGACTACGTTCTGAAAATCGACGTAGGCCTTGGTGGTGATTTCTCCGGCGATGACGACCAGGCCGGTGGCGGTGAGGGTTTCGCAGGCGACGCGGCTGGTGGAATCGTCGGCGAGGCAGGCGTCGAGGATGGCGTCGGAAATCTGGTCTGCGATTTTATCGGGATGGCCTTCGGTTACGGATTCGGAGGTAAACAGAATGCGGTTTTTCGATGCTGCCAAGATTGTTTCTCCTTAGAAACTGCGTTGGACTTCGTCTCTTCTTCCCTGGGTTCTGGCGACGGTGGGGATGCTGTACGCGGTCGCAAGGATCGCACGAACAGCGTTCCAGCATCATAATCATACTATTCAGGATTGTTGAACACAATCTCCGTCTGCAGAAAGGCTAGCAGAGGGTTCGGGGCGGGGCAATGATTTTTTCCCTAAATGCTTCAGGATGAATCCAATAGCGGAATCAGGGGGCTGGATGGAACCGAGCGAACCTCGCTGAACACCACGAAGAAACATTTCTCTTTTGACACGTGCCGCACCTGCGTCATAGGTTATGTCGCAATCAGCGAGCGGGTTCGCCAGGCGACGGCTTCTCAGTTCCGTCTTCAATCCTGATCGCTGCTTTCCTTGAAGTGTGAATGGATTGCCCCAGCAAGTCGTGCCGGCGCATGAGTGCGGACAAATTAGCCGCATCGGTATCACATCACCATCAGTTCCCAGCGCCCTATGTGCAACCGTAGGCGGTGACGGTGAAGGCAGTTGTGTTGCTGGAATTCCCGGCGACCTTCACGACGACGTTGCCGGTCGTGCCTCCGGTGGGCACCTGCGCCGTAATGCTTGTGGCCGCCCATTTAATCACGGTCATGGCCGTACCGTTGAGAGTGATCGTGCTGGTGCCTTGTGTACTTCCGAAGGTTGTACCTGTGATAATCACGCCCATTTGAGCGGGGCCGGCGGGGAACGATAAAGTCGTAACGTGAGGTGTGACCGTGAAAGCTACGCCATTGCTGGCCGTGCTGCTCACCGTAACCACAACGTTGCCGGTGGTTGCGGCGGCCGGAACCGTGACGGCGATGCTGGTTGCACTCCACGAGGTTACCGTGGCCGTGGTTCCGTTGAAGGTTACCTTGCTGGTGCCCTGAGTTGCGCCAAAAGCGGTTCCGGTAATTGTCACTGGCGTGGTCACGGGACCCGAGGTAACAGACAGCTTTGTAATCGCGGGCGCGGCTTGTGCCGCGATGCCAGTCAAAACGACAGCCATAATAGCGACGCCATAGGCGGCAAGCCGCCCTACCTTTGCCAGCTGTATTGGGATTGCGACAATGTTGCGCCTCATCTCGCGCTCCTTCGTTTCGTTATGGGATCACAGTTAAGGTTATGGAATTCGATTTGATCACGACGTTGGAGTCGGGATCACGGCGGCTGGCCTGGACAGTGTAAGTTCCGGCCTCATTTAAAACATAGACCTTGTTCAGGAAAGTCTTAGTTTCATGGCTCGCTCCGGGTGCCAGAGTGTGCGCCAAAATGCTGCCATGCTGTCCCTGGAAATTGGGATCTTTGCCATGGAGTTTCTTGCCGAAAGGGGTTTCGGGAGCTAACTTACCCTGACCATCGCGAACTTCTATGTTGTAGTTAAGATCGGATCCTCCAAGGATCTCGCCGACAGTGATATCGCGGTGCGAAGTGTTTTTCAAGGTGACGTCCAGTTCGACCTCCGCGTCCGCTTTGACTGTGGTCTCGGGCGCGCGGAGGGCGATGGAAAACGATGGCTCCAGCTCCCGACCGGATTTCGCCGATTGAGCTACCAGGCCGCTGGTCAAAGTACCTACAAGTAACGCAAGGCACAGCAGCATCTTCATGATTGCCACCCCGTTTACAGAGAGTTGTGGATCGTGTTGGTCCATACTGGGTACGAACTGCTTGCCGTCACAGTAATTGTACCGGCGGCTCCGCAACTCTTTATCCAGGTATCCACATTTGCGCCTTGAGCTGGATTCAGAGTCTTGATGACATCACCATCGAAGCTCCAAGCCGCGTTGCCTAGAGGAACTGGAATTGTGCAAAAAGTGCCAGTACAACCCGTGGCGGCGGCTGGGGTCCACATCAAGTACATGGTTGCGTGGAAGGTCTCGGCTGCTTCGCCCTCGGCTGCGGCGCCCGCCGCATCGAGCTGAATACCCGGGCTGTCGTTGGTAGAAGTAGCGTTTGCATTCCCGTAGGGATAAGTATTGTCGAGCCCGGTTCCGAAGGTGTGAGTTCCACTGGTTGGGTTGGTTCGCCACTGCCAGGAATTCGTGCCCACCAATTGCACGAACGAAAAGGTTCCGGCGTTTCCTGCGGGAGGAGTCGCCGTGGCGACAAAGTTCATGCCCAGATTACCGGCTTGCGCGGTGCCGAATTCCAGCCAAGGTGTGGTGGCGGCACCGGCAGCAGCCTGGCCTGCTGGCCAAACGTTCACAGTTCCCGGTGTTGCTGTCATGGGACCGCCGGTAGGACCGGAAACATTAAAGGTGACAGTAGCCGAGCCTGTTGCGCCGCTGGTTAGGGTGTATTTATACAGCATTGCCCTCGAGTTGCCAGCATTCGTCCAATAGAACGTGTCCGACTGGCCGGAAGCTGCAGCGGCGATCACCGGCGCTGCGGTTAAATGTTCGGTGTAGGTGGTGACGCCCCCGGTGGTTGTACTGGTAACAGAAAAGCCGCCCACCGAAGTTCCGGTCGGCGTTGACCAAGATTGAGTTGAAAGACAACCAAATGCCGTAGCGCCAATCGAACTGGTGAGAACAACTTTTTGTCCGACGACGATGCTTTGGGTACTGCCTGCCACGTTCGCCGTACCAGAACCGAGAGTGATCGTGGGCGTGGGCCCAGCCAGTCGCGTGACGGTTGCCGAACTGCTTCCGCTGGAGGACTGACCGGCAAGAGCCGGCGTAAAACCGGCACCGGTGTACCCACTGGAAGTCACGACGATCGATGCAGTTTCAGCAGGTGTGCATACGCCGACCGTTATATTCGCCGTAATCGTCGCCCCACCGGGAGCTCCAGTATCGCTATGACTAGTGATCGATGAGGTGACACCTGCTGCAGTTACGGTAAGGGTCGGGTTCGAGCCGAATCCCGAACCCTTAATGGTAACGGAAATGGTCTGTCCAGCAGTCCAAGTGCTCGGGCTCACCGAGGTGATCGATGGGGTGGGATCGCCGACGGTAAACAAGCCATGCGTGGTTGTGGAATAGAGTGTGCCTCCCAGACAGGATCCCATCCCAATGTCCCATGGACCTGTGGTGGCAGTAAGCGTGGCCGTGAAGCTCGCCGTCCCCGACTGCTGATCGGGGTTAAAGCTCCCTGCGGTTAGCGTCAGGCCGGTGGCTCCGCTGGCCGCTGGTACCGCGCTCACTGTCGTGTCGCAGGCACCGAAGGGATTGATCAGACTGTCGCCGCCCAGCGTCAGCGTTCCGCTCGTACCTACATAGGCGTAAGCTGGAGAAACCGAAGTGAGGTCCGGAGGCCCCAGTGTGGCATCGGCCTCAGTGTCAAGGATTTCGTAGTACTCGTCCTCATCGGCGTCGTACAAATAGCTTTCGGCTAACGCTGCGTAGGCATCAGCTCCCCCCGAGACGTTGATGGGCGTGGCCCCTTCCAACTCCGCCTCTCCGCTGCCGTCGTCAAAAGCCGAGCCGTCGCCGATCAACACGTCGTCCTGATAGAGATAGCCTTCCACGTAGGCATAGTAATCGTAATCCAACAGGTCAAAAGTGATGTAGGTCGCATAGAAAGTGTCGATTTCGGTAGAGGTGGTGCTGTCGAGAATGGATGCGACGCTCTCGACTTCGCAGTCATCGCCTTCGTCAGGATCGCAGAACTCATCTGTGACATCTACGATTTCGTCGTCGGTAATATCCGACTCGGCCGACGCGGGCTTGGGCAACCCTAAGACCGCGAATCCCAGGCCAAAGGCCAGCAGAGCCACGCGGACGGTAAAGAAAGAAGCGAGGAGGGCGCGGGTCCGGTTCATTGCTGCACCTCCGGATGTTGCCGCGGCGCCAGATGGTAGGGTGCGCTCGGGAGTTTCCTTTCGCCCTTCGACGGGTCATGGGAGTGGGGATGAACCTTGTGAACCGTGACGTGCGGAGCCCATTCGGTTTCGACGTAGGTTTCCAGATGAGACGCTGCCGCTGGATCCAGATCCCGGTTTAGACGGGCGACAGCGTTCCGGATTACGGTCTCACGCTCTTGCTGCAACTGATGAACCTGAGCGTGTCCGGGCGGAGGGCCTGCTGACCTGCCGTGCAGCTTGATCCACTGCTGATCGTCGTAGACGATGGGCCGAACCCTGGCCTGAATGGCGCCGAGATCTTCTTCTAATTGGAGGCCAGCCTGGCGAAAGACGGCAAACTGATCGTCAGTGAAATGCAGAACATTTTGTAGATGGTTGCGCAGGAACTTTGCGTCTTTGGGCCGTCCTTGTTGATCCAGCACGGCCGCCTTGCGATCGAGGTGGTTCTGATAAAGCAAGAGGTGCCAGTAGAGGTGATGAAGTGGAGCGCGCTGCGGTGTGAGCTGGGAAGATGAGCGAGGGGTGCTCTCAGCGGCGCCTGCCTCAGCCAGCGCGATGGAAGCAACCATCGTGCCCAAGACGAATGCGATTGCTGCAACTGTCGAGACTCGACTAAGCGGACCCAAGGGACGAGGCATACATTTCCCTCCAATAGCTGATCGCCATTCAATAATTGCTAGTGTTGCAACTGCGGGGACAGCCCCAGAAAGATTGGCCCACGGATGTAAATCAGGAAAGTATGAGGAAAAAAACAAAGTTAGATTTGTACGGAATCTGTAACACCGATTTCTATTGAGGTAGAAGAATCAAGATGTTCCGTAGCCTTCTCCTGCTGGTACCAGCCCGACCGAAGCACCTTCCGCGTTACGAAAGACGAACAGACGCTGCTATGTAGCGAACCGATCGTGGGCCGTTATTCGGACACATAGGAATTGCAACTGAGGGGCAGAGTATAGCTGAGCCGTCTCACGACCAAAACATCTCTGTTACATTCGCGATGCCGCCGGCTGCAGAAGTCCGTAGAATGAACATCGAAATGAACATCGAGTTGAGTAAGCCGTTTCTCACCGCGGAAAACCGCCGGCCGATTCGATAGCCTTCAGTTGCGGTGCATCGGTTAGAGGTAGCACGAAAACCTCGGTTAAGGCTGTGACCAATGAACATGGAGGCGAGGCCCGTGGTGCCCACCCTTCGAAAACCGCGAAGGGTGGGGCAGCCTCAGTCGAGGTGGTGCAAAGGTGGGCCAGCCCCCGGTGGCGGTTGTGACCCCGACGATGGTGATTGCGGCGGACCTCCCGATCCGGGCCCGCCCGGCGATCCGGGTGATCCATGTTTCTACTATGGTGTGTTCTGTGGCGGCGGTTCTCCGCCTCCAGTTGGCCCTCCGGGTGGCGGAGGAGGGTGCGGTAGCATCGTTGGGGTCGGTGGGCCGGTTCCCGATTGCGGCGGTGGCGGGGGGCCTTCAAAGGGCACAAGCAGCTGTGCCGGCCCAAACCCACCGGTACCTTGCGTCAACGCTTATCAGAATCCGTGCGACTATATGGGCGCAGCCTCACCCCCGAGTTACTATGCAGCGCAGGCTGTGCAGCAAGATCTAAGCAATCCAGAGCAGGACTCGTCGCCGGTGAATTTTCTCATCGCCGCATGGGAGTTCAACAATTTGGCTAACAGGCTGGGCATTCAGGGGTTTCTCGGGTTCGGCTCACTTAATGCGCAACCACAAGGGGCGTCACCAAACTATGCAAACTACGTATACGGTGTCTGTATGAGTGCTGCAGGGTTCTCGCTCGAATATGCACAAACCGCTGGGAACCTAGCCGCAGCCGTATCGAGCAACTATGGCTCCGGAGGACCCCCTTCTGGGTATAACTCGAATTACGCGTCTACTCCAAATGCAAACGTTGCGAATATAACGCAGGGATACAACGACCAACAATACGGGACTCTATGCACGCCCGCAAATTGACAGCGTCAACGGATTTGCGGCGAGTAAGACCTGCTGCGGGTAGATGGCGTGCATTTCGCTTGGCGATTCACTTCATAATCGTTGGAGCCTGCGCCTTGGCATCCGGTTGTGGCCCGGCGACGATCTGGTCAGCAGAAGCCCGGTCTCCGGATGGGTTATGGCTCGCGAGCGCCCGCACGTTGGAGAATAGTGGGTTCGGAACTGGCGCATTTATAACCGAGGTGTACCTGAAGCGGACTAACGTCTCAAAACCTCAGCAGGCGATCTTGTCGTTCTGGCATGACCCTTCGCTACCTTCGCCGCAATCCGGGGCGACAATAAATCTCATAATGAACTGGGCGACGCCAACGCACTTAGAAGTGATATATGACGGACACGCGGATCTCGGTTTCCAAGTTGTAAAATACGCTGGCATCGACATCTCAGTGCGAAATCTTTCGGCTAAGGCCGCGATTCGCTTTCCAAATTAAGTACAGGGGGCTGGCCACCTTTGCGCCACCACGAACTCGGCTGCCCCATCCTTGCGCTTTTTGGGGGGCTGGCCCACACATCGCTTTAAAATCTCCTTACATCGCGGCGAAATGGGCTGCCCCATCCGCCGCGGTTTTCGG
>JBKQNE010000021.1:0-25747 GCA_052146355.1 Binataceae bacterium (SeqCode)
GGTAGTGGGCGGTTTTCAATTTCCGTCGGCTAAAGCCGCGATTTCTTCAAGCGTCCAGACATGATCGCTGATTCCTGCTTCCATCGCTGGCGTTACCCTTAGCGTCTGATGGATTCTAGCGAAATTGTAGAAGACCCACGTAATCGCCAGCATGTGTTTGTGGTTCGCAAGTTTCTTGGAGAAAGCGTTCGTCAAGCGGGTGAAGCGGCGATTCTGCATCCTGAGCGTAAGATTCGACCGTTCGATGTAGCTGGTTGAGATGTGCTCGGGATCGGGCCGTCCACGGATGACCGTCCGCTCCGCACCGAGGCAGACGGGTGGGCTGTATCGCTTTTCAGCCTCAGGCGAAGTCCCGTACTGCTTCACAAGCATCGCATAATCAATATTGCGAGCGAACGCGGCATCTACGGCGCTCAGATATGCATGGTGACCATCGCTGGTTAGCTGGACGCGATTCGTGAGCCTGCTCGCTACATCGTTCATAAAGGCGTGCGCTGCATCGGCTCCGCGAGTCCCGACATGCCACGCGATCATTAGCTTCAAGTCCGCGTCGATCGCGGTCCACGTCCAAACGTCGCCATAGCCGAACTGCCCCTGAAACTCCGCCGGAACGTTCTTCGCCTTGGCGTGAACGAAGCTCCAGATTTCGTCCACCTGTACGCGCTTCGACGCAATGCCCCGAACATGCTGATCGTGATAGACCGCACACCCGGTTCCGGCGTCCACGATGAGTTTTAACGCCGCGTCTTTGGAGCAATCCATCAGGCGGCACGTCGCGCGGACCGAGGTTCCTTCGCAAAGACACGCAAGAATCCGAGCACGCCGTTCAAGGCTCAGTTTGTTCATGTTCTTCATTATGCTTGCCCGGGTTCGCATTGTCAAGTACCATAAACAATTGCAAACCGACTTTGGGTCAGATATTATCTGACTCTATGAGGGCTGTAAAACGACTTCTCGGCAAGCACTTATACTCGGCTCCTACGTTAAACTGTCAAGAATTGAAAGTAGTTGAGCAAATTGATGGTCTTCGCGAACAGTTAAGACACCGAGTAAATCAGTCGCGGAGATGGACTGGTTCCCTAGCACGGGTCACGTTTGCGCGAAATATTCGAGGCTCCAACAGTGTCGAGGGTTACAACGTCACGGTGGAGGACGCTATTGCCGCCGTTGAAGGCGAAAAACCCTTAGACGCCAATGAAGAAACCTGGATGGCTGTTACTGGCTATAGAAAAGCCATGACCTATGTGCTGCAAAGAGCAGATGACCAATTTTTTAGCTACGATGTCGAGATGTTTCGGAGTCTTCACTTCATGATGCTTGATTACGACCTAGATAAAAGACCCGGAAGATGGCGACTTGGTATGGTGAACGTCAGAAACGAAACGGACGAGATCGTTTACGACCCGCCAGACGTTGATGAGGTGCCGTTACTGATGAACGAACTCGTGGAGGTACTAAATTGTCAACCCTCGGTGCCTATGATTATTCGAGCGGCAATGGGGCACCTCAATCTTACCCTCATTCATCCTTTTGCTGATGGAAACGGCCGTATGGCTCGGTGTCTTCAGACGCTCGTTTTGGCGAGGGACGGAATTCTCGCGTCTGAATTTTCAAGTATAGAAGAATATATCGGGCGCAATAGAAAAGCTTACTATGATGTCCTCCAAGAAACTGCGGCTGGACACTGGCGGCCACACGCTGAGACGCGAGCGTGGGTAAGGTTTTGTTTGACTGCCCATTATCGTCAAGCAATGACACTTCTAAAACGTATACGTCAGATTGAGCGGCTGTGGGATGAACTCGATATAGTTATTCGCACGCACCAGCTACCGGAACGAACTATTACCGCATTAAGTGACGCGAGTTTTGGTATGTATATTCGAAACTCGCTTTATCGCAAACAGGCTGATGTTTCCGACTTTGTGGCGAGCAGGGACCTTAAAATGCTCGTTGAGGCTGGTCTCTTGTTGCCGATAGGGGAACGACGGGGCCGATACTATAAAGGCGCTGAACCTTTACAACAAATCAAGCAGTCCGTTACCGACGAATCTACGCAAATTCCCGATCCCTTCGAACTAGAAACTAATCTTGACTCTTTTTCCAACGAGCAGCGGCAGCTTTCCGCGCAATAGCTTTGCGCTGTTTAACAGACAACTTTGCTGCGCGCGCCTTGCCGCCCTTCGACGCCCCGAGGGCAGACAATGCCTGTGCGTGGATATTCTTGCCCTCAGCGGGCTTCAGAACCTCGCCGATGGCCTGCTCCACGACGCTGACCGCGATCTGCGCGAAGTCAGCGCGCTTACCGCCTCGCATCCTTGCTCGGGTAGGCATGGGGGCAGTATGACATACACAGCAACCAACGCAAAGCGAGGTTACCGATCATGGCCGGAGGAGTTTCGGACGTTACAAGTCAGGCATTGAAGAACATTCTGAGCTTAACGGTTTCTGCCCCTCTCTACCGCGATTCAGCGGCAGCTTTGACGGTAGCATTTGAAATCCGCAGAGCGATCGCGTACTCGCAGGGAGAAACGATCACGACTGATGAAATCGTAAAAGAAGTCAGGGAGGTTTATCACCGCTTCATGGCTGTAACCGATCCCTCGTTGGCTGCGCAAGCTGCACGAAAGTCCTAGCGGCTCAGCGTTTTCTCGTTTTCCAATGTAACCGCGAGCAAGGGACTTTCAGCTTTCACAGTCTGTGTGCTCAGAAGAATATTCTGAGCGCGTATGAGCGCATTCTTTGCCTGCTCGATAGATAGGCCATCAAGCAACCGGATTAGCTCGCAGGCAAGCTCTAGCTCGGTTTTGTCGGTGTTATTCAAAACCGCCCACTACCAAAGACTGAGTTGGGGTTGACTCTTGAGAATCATGGATTTGTTGGAATTTCGAACAGGCGGGCCCAAATTGAGCCGAGCGGTCGTTCCATGTGACGATTCCGCCAGGGCGAGCCTGGCGCGGTCGCCTGTACGAATTGGCGAAATCCTGTTAGCACAGTGGGCTCGCGCTCGTCCCGAATTTCACCTATGAAAAGCGCCGTACCACCAACTACTGATGCTGTCGGGCATGAACCCGTGCGCGACGATGAGCTTGAGTCGGGATGGTTCACCCGGCTGGCGGCTCGAACCTTCGGTTACCGACGAGAGGCCCCGGTCCCTGCGGCTCTGGCCGATCAGATAACCGTGCTGGGCCTTCCGAATGCCCGCTTCTGGGCGGACACGCAAGGTGAGGCCCTCGCGCTTGAGGCGGAGCAGGCCTTGGCGCGGGAAAAAGCTGCGGCCGGGAAGACAGAAAACCCGGCGGGCGATCTGCCTCCTGCAAATTTTCTGGCGATCTCGGGCGGCAGCGACGACGGTGCCTTTGGTGCGGGGTTGATTTGTGGCTGGTCCGACGCCAGCACGATGCCTGCTTTCAAATTGGTGACCGGGATCAGTACCGGCGCGATGATCGCTCCGTTCGCCTTCCTGGGCCGTTCGTATATGGACGGTCTCCGCGCCGTCTTCACCGAGATCGGACCTGACAACGTCCTGAAGAGGCTCGCGGTCTATCACGCCGTATTCGGCGAGGCACTGGCGGATACGTCCCCCCTTTACGGCCTTATCACACATTACATCAACGAGCTGGCGATGGCCGACATCGCCGCCGAACACAATAAAGGCCGCCTGCTGCTGATAGGCACTTCCAGTCTCGATGCGCAACGGCCGGTCATATGGAACATCGGCGCGATTGCGGCCAGCGGCCGGCCTGGGGCGCTCGAACTTATTCGCAAGGTGATACTTGGCTCTGCCTCCATACCCGGCGCGTTCCCTCCGGTAATGATCAACGTCGAGGCGGGTGGAGGCCGCTACCAGGAAATGAATGTCGACGGCGGGGTGGTGGTGCAGACCTTTCTTTACCCGGCCGACCTCGGGATGCGGGTGGACCCGAGGTCTGCGGAACTCGCCCGCGAGCGCCATGCCTACATCATCCGCAACAGCCGGCTCGACCCAGACTGGGCGTCGGTCAACCGCCGGTTCCTGACTATCAGCGGCCGCGCGCTCGCGACCATGATTCACTACATCGGGTACAACGACCTCTTGCGGATTTACGCGACGGCGAAGCGCGATGATGTTGACTACAACCTGGCGTATATCGAGACCGACTTTCCGAACGTGAAGCATCAAAAGTTCGATCCTGCCTACATGAAGGCGCTGTTCGATCATGGTTACGCGAAGGGGCGGTATGGATTTTCCTGGCACAAAGCACCGCCGATCCTGGAGCAGCCGGGTCAAGGTTAAATCCAATCAGCCTCTCAGCAGGATGTCTGATCCCGCGTCTGTGGCCGCAACCCGCATGCTCCGTTCACTCAATCGATTCAGCGAAGTGACAACAATTCTCCGTCCTTACGGGATCGCTGACGTCCCCGCTTCTTTGGACTCATCCTTGATGGATTCAGCCACGAGGAACTTCCCGAGAATCCCACGTCGACGGCAGGTGCTTGCTGAACCTCTTCTGACATCCTGATCGACGACCACAGACTGGCTGGGAGTCCTGGTCGCCGCACCATCCGACCAAGGTCCGATAGGCGTCGGGGAGATGCGGAATTACCGTCAGGGCCGATTGCTCATCGCGTCGAGGTGAATATGTCAGCCATGCTCGATGATCGCTCAATGGCGCAAATGGACGCTTACTGGCGAGCATCAAACTACCTGTCGGTGGGCCAGATCTATTTACTTGACAATCCGCTGCTGAAGGAGCCGCTCAAACGCGAGCACATCAAACCCCGGCTCCTCGGCCATTGGGGGACCACTCCCGGGCTCAACTTCATCTATGTACACCTGAACCGGATCATCAAAAGCCACGACCTCAATATGATCTACGTCATCGGCCCGGGGCATGGCGGTCCCGCGCTGGTCGCGCAGGCCTATATGGAAGGTACCTACAGCGAGGTTTATCCGGACATATCGCAGAACCAGAACGGAATGCGGCGGCTGTTCAGGCAATTCAGCTTTCCGGGAGGTATCCCCAGTCACGTCGCGCCTGAGACGCCGGGCTCGATTCATGAAGGCGGAGAGCTTGGATATGCTCTGTCGCACGCGTACGGAGCGGCCTTCGACAATCCTGATCTGGTCGTCGCTTGCGTGGTTGGCGATGGCGAAGCTGAAACCGGGCCGCTAGCGACTGGATGGCACGGCAACAAATTTCTCAATCCGGAACGCGACGGGTGTGTCCTTCCGATCCTTCATCTCAACGGCTACAAGATCGCCAATCCCTGCTTTCTCGCACGCATTCCGAATGACGAACTGCGAAAGCTGTTCGAAGGATACGGCTACAAACCGTATTTCGTGGAAGGACATGAGCCCGACAAGATGCACCGCGCGATGGTGGCGACCCTCGACTCAATCGTCGACGAGGTAAAGCAGATCTGGAGTGAGGCCCGCAAGAAGGGCTTCAATGGGCGCCCTGCGTGGCCGATGATCATCCTGCGGACTCCCAAGGGCTGGACCTGTCCTCCCGAGATCGACGGAAAAAAGTGCGAAGGCTACTGGCGCAGCCATCAAGTGCCGATGGGCGACATGGATCGCCCTGAACATATCCGGATTCTTGAGCAGTGGATGAACAGTTATCGTCCCGAAGAATTGTTCGACGCCAACGGAGCGCTCAAGAGAGAGCTCGCCGAACTCGCCCCTCGCGGCCACCGCCGGATGAGCGACAATCCGCACGCGAACGGCGGCAGATTGCTCAAAGATTTGCAGATGCCGGATTTCCGCGAGTACGCAGTGGAAGTCGGCCCTCGTGGTTCCACGATGGTTGAAGCCACCCGCGTCCAGGGGAAGTTTCTTCGCGACGTGATGAAGTTGAATCTGGAAAGCGCAAACTTCCGGATATTCAGTCCCGATGAGAACAATTCGAACCGCTGGCAGGACATTCTCGAGATCACCAAGCGTTGCTACGTGGCCGAAATTCTTCCCGACGACGACAACCTCTCACCGGACGGACGCGTGATGGAAGTGTTGAGTGAGCATCAGTGCCAGGGATGGCTCGAGGGTTACCTGCTCACGGGGCGGCACGGCTTCTTCAGTTGCTACGAGGCCTTTATCCACATCATCGATTCAATGTTCAATCAGCACGCCAAATGGTTAAAGATCTGCAATCACATCCCGTGGCGCCGGCCGATCGCGTCATTGAACTACCTGCTGAGCTCGCATGTTTGGCGGCAGGACCACAACGGGTTTTCCCACCAGGACCCGGGCTTTATCGATCACGTCGTCAATAAGAAAGCTGAAGTGGTACGGGTGTACCTGCCGCCCGACGCCAACTGTCTCCTTTCCGTCACTGACCACTGTCTGCGGAGCCGCAACTACGTCAACGTGGTAGTCGCCGGCAAGCAGCCGGCGCCACAGTGGCTCTCCATGGAGGAAGCGATAAGGCATTGCACGGCGGGAATCGGCATCTGGGAATGGGCTTCCAACGACAAGGGATCCGAGCCGGACGTGGTGATGGCCTGCTGTGGCGACGTACCGACCCTCGAGACTCTTGCGGCGGTCGATCTGCTTCGCGCTCATGTTCCGCAACTCAAGATACGCATGATTAATGTGGTCGACCTCATGACCCTTCAATCTCCGCGCGAGCATCCCCATGGCTTGCCCGACGCCGAGTTCAATGCATTGTTCACTGTCGACAAGCCCATCGTCCTTGCCTTCCATGGTTACCCGTGGTTGATTCACCGCTTGACCTACCGTCGCGCAGGTCACCCGAATCTGCATGTGCGGGGTTACATTGAAGAAGGTACCACCACCACGCCTTTCGACATGGTAGTGCTCAATCGGATGGATCGCTTTTCGCTGGTTAACGAGGTGATCGATCGAGTTCCGATGCTGGCGGAGAAGGCCGCATACGCCAAGCAGGCGATTCGCGACAGGCTGTACGATCACAAGACCTACATCGCTCGTCATGGCGACGATATGCCGGAGATTCGCGATTGGCGATGGGGCGGAACTATTGGAACGGTAGGAAGTGACACGTCGGCCGACAACACATGAATTCGAAGATCGACGGCTCTTCGGGTAATGCTGCCCGGTGTGGAGAAGCAAATGCGAAGACGGCCACGAAATAGAATGGCCTGCGCGGTGCTCGCGACAACCATCCTGTTTTCCAATTCTCCGATCGCGGGACTCGCGCGTGGTGAAGCGCTCGCCGCCACCTCATCGGAGACGCCGCCGAGTCCACCGGGACCTGCACCTGAACATCCATCTGAGACATCCGCTCTCCCGCCTGGCCCGGCGCCAGGGGAGGCAACGCCTGAACAATTGGAGGAGTTAGTATCGCCGATCGCCCTTTATCCCGACCTGCTGGTCGCGCGAATCCTGGTCGCATCCACTTTTCCCACCCAGGTAGTAGACGCCCAACGATGGCTTGAAGAGAATCCAAACCTCAAGGGCGACCAGTTCGCGACTGCCGTGAACGCGCAGCCTTGGGATCCCAGCGTCAGGTCGTTGTCGCAATTCCCCGAAGTGATCAAGACGATGAATGATAGCCTGGCGTGGACCTCCGCACTCGGGGAGGCATACTACAATCAACCCGACGACGTCATGAACGCAATTCAACGGCTTCGCAAGCGAGCGATGGAGGCGGGGACGTTGAAGGACACTCCGCAGCAGAAGGTCGAAGTCGAGTCTGCGCCTCCGCAAGCGTCACAGGCCGCTGGAGCAGCGGAGGGCGGCTCCCAGCAGCAGGTCGTGGTCATTCAACCAGCGCAGCCCAACACGGTCTACGTTCCTCAATACAATCCCTCCACGGCGTATGGAGCGCCGGTTCAGGAACCGGCCGGCTATACCGGTACCGAGATGCTGACGACCGGCCTTCTGTCCTTCGGCCTCGGAATGGGGCTCATGGCCCTTATTAACGAGGGTGACGACGATTGGGATTGTGGCTGGCATGGCGGCGGAGGTTCGGTCAACTACAACAAAAATGTCTATGCTAATCGTGGCAACAACTACCCGCGGGGCGGACGGTCTGACGTTCGACAGGCTCGACAAGCAGGGCGCAATCCGCGTGCAACTCCGTATGCAGGCCGCGGGAGCGGAGGCGCTCGAACGCCATCATCGCGGCCATACAATCCCGCCACTGCGAAGCCATTTCGGCCGGGTGGACCCGGCGCGGCCAAGCCCGTGTTCCCCAAGGCGAGTACGCTACCCGCAAACGGGGGCCTGGGGGGGCCCAACGCCGGACAGCGAGGTGGAATGCAGGGCGGCCGTTCAAATGGGCGACAAAATCCCGCCCAGGAGCGGCGCGGTTTCGGTGCAAACACTCCGAATCGAAGCACGAAGGGAGGCCGCTCGGGTGCCTTCGGCGGCTATGGAGCAGGAGGACCGGCGCAGGCGGCGGGCAATCGCGGGCGATCGAGTGTTGGCGGAGGGGGCGGCGGCGGTCGGGGTGGTGGTGGAGGCAGGCGTGGTGGCGGTGGCGGAGGCAAGCGCGGTGGCGGCGGTGGCGGTGGTCGAGGCAAACGATAAAAGCAGGCACGCTGCGAATGGTCACTGCAGATACTCAATTCCGCGCCCCTCAATGTCAGGAAAACCCAATGACTATTCGAACATTCTTACACCGTGTCGCCGCACTTAGCGCTCTACTGGTGACCATTTCTTCTCAAGTAGTGTGTTTCGCCGCGACTAAAGAAGTGCAGCAACGAGTATTCAGGTCGCCCGCTTCGGCTGCGGCCGCGCTCGCCGAGGCCGCCCGCGCGGACGATCTGAAAGAGATGGGCGCCATCCTGGGCCCTGAAGCCGAAGAAATCATCGAAAGCGGCGACCCAGTTGCCGACAACAACGCGCGCGAGGATTTTACAAAGCGTTATGATCAAATGCACCGGGTTGCCTATGACGACCAGGGTCGCGTGATCCTTTACGTCGGCGCTGACAACTGGCCACTGCCCATTCCGATCGTAAAGCACGACGACGGATGGGTCTTTGATTCCGCTGCAGGCACGGACGAGTTGCTCTACCGCAGGGTCGGGCGCAACGAGTTATTCACGATTGACGTTCTCCAGGAATTGGCCGATGCCCAACTGGAGTACGCAGGCCTGGAGCGCAAATCCTCTGGTGAGGCGGAGTTTGCGCAGACGATTCTCAGCGACCCCGGGAAGAGGAACGGTCTATATTGGCCGACCAGCGGCGATGAAGCGGAAAGTCCGATTGGTCCGCTGATTGCCGATGCGACGGCTGAGGGATACAAACGCGATCCAAGCGGACGCCCGGCGCCGTTCCACGGTTACTACTACAAGGTGCTTACCAGGCAGGGTTCCGACGCTCCGGGGGGCGCCCAGGACTATATCGTTAACGGAAAGATGACCAGTGGCTTCGCCCTTATGGCGTATCCCGCGGAATATCGCGCCTCCGGAGTGATGACGTTCATGATCGACAAGGATGGCGTGATGGTCGAGAAGGATCTGGGTCCCAACACCGAGAAGATCGCGGCAACCATCACGGAGTTCAACCCGGATGCGAGCTGGTCTCAGCTCGAGGAAGAGAACGACTAGCGCCGTTCTGTTCCACCCCTGCGTTATCGGAGAAAACGCAATTTCAAGTAGATCGCGCTGACGAACAGTTGCGTGATCATCACAGGTATTCCGAATCGCGCGAACTCGACATACCGCAACGGACGTCCCTCGCGCACGCATATTCCCGCCGCCACGATATTCGACGATGCGCCGAATATGGTCCCGTTCCCGCCTAGCGTTGCGCCATACATCATCGCGTAAAACAACGGCAGCGTGTGCGCCGGAACATGGCCGTATGTTCCCGTGAACTGGGCCGCGGTCGCCCATCCCTGGCCCTGGGCATACTGTTGAACGATCGGCACCATCGCCACGACCAGCGGGATGTTGGGAACCGTGCTGGAAAGTACTCCTACGGTTACCAGGATAATCAGAGAGGCAGACCCAAGCTCGCTGCCGAATACGTCCCGCAGGCGGGACCCCGCCGCGGCGATGACGCCGGTAGTGTCGAGCGCCCCGACCATGATGAAAATGCAAATGAAAAACAGCAGCGTCGGCCAATCGACGTCCGACAGGATGCTGGACACCGTATCGATGCCGCTCAAATAGATCGCCAGAAGCATCAGCGAGGCGCCGACGATCGCCACTCCGGGGGGGCCGAGCCGGACCGGAAGGCTTTCGCCAACGATGAACAACGTCACCATCAGCGCCAGAATGATTACCCCGATGATAAGCACACCGAAGTGCTCTATCTTCGGTATTTCGACGTCCTCCAAAGATGCCCTGGTGCGCCAGATCGAGCCAAAGAGGATCGGAAGCAGCAAAGCGAGCGCGACTAGCGACAGCAGCCCGCCGAAGCTGAGCCGATACAGGTAGCTCGCGAAGTTTATCCTGATGGCGTTGCCAACAATGAAGGTGGCCGGATCGCCCACCAGGGTCAGCAGCCCGGAGGCGTTGGCGACAAAAACCAACAGGATAATTGGTGGTGCAAAGTCGATCCCCATCTTGCGACATACGCGGATGAGCAGAGGCGCAAACAGGATGACGACCGTCGCGTTCGGCAAGATGGCGCAAATCGGTGCGGTCATGACGATTATCGAAAGCAAGAGCAGCCGGCCATCGCCCCGGACCAGTCGCAGCACCCGCGCGCCGAGATAGTCGAACACTCCCGTTGGAATCAGCGCGCGCGCCACGACCATGCCGCCGAAGAATAGTCCGATGGTGTCGAAACCGGCATTGATGCTCGATACGGTGCCCGCCGGTGAAACAATCCCGAGCACTCTCAGCAGCACCGCGCCCAGCAGCCCCGCGACCACGAGATCGAGCCAGTTGAGCGCAATCGATAGGATTACTGCGGCGAAAGTCAGCGTCGCGATGATCGCGGGCAGGTTCAACGCGCCTATCATAAAAATCAATCCGTTAGCCGGAAGTGAGAATCGATCCCCCGGCGCTGTCTCAACTTAAAGGAGGGTCAGGAATGGGACGGCGGACCCCAACTGACGATTTTGCGCGAGCAAAAAACTTCTTTCAATTGCCGGATCCGGCCAGCGTCAGTTCCACACGCCGGTTCTGCGCGCGGCCATCCTCGGTCGCATTGGACGCCACCGGGTCTGCATCGCCGAACCCTTGCGCAGAGATCAGGCTGGGGTTGACGCCCTGGGCAATCATGAACTGCATCACGTTGTCGGCCCGCTTCTGCGAGAGCACCAGATTACTGGTAACACCTTGGCGCATGAGCCCCGGGCCGATCGGAACATTGTCGGTATACCCGTTCACGATGATTTTGGTTTGCTGCATTGGAGCCAGGATCGGCACCATTTTCGCGATGGTCTGCTGCGCCGCAGCCGGCATCTGCCAGTCGCCTGAGGGAAACAGAAGCTGATCGTTGACCGTGACCTTGATGGCGTTTTGCAGTCGCTCGATGTGCATCTGCTTGGAATTGATTTCGGATGACATCGTCTGGTTGAGCTGGTCATACCGAGACTGAAGGGCGTCGTATTTCTGCTGCTGCTCGTTGTACTTCTGCTGCGAGACGCAACCGGAAAACACGAACACAACGGCGAGGGTCACTGTGGAGAGCCCGGCGAATCTTAATTCTGACACGTTGTAGCCTCCTGTGCGCGATTTGGCGGCGGCGGGTTCCCCTAATCCTTCCTGCTTATCAGCTCCTCGGGTCGCATCGGCCGCTGGAATAATTCCAAAATGTCTCCCACACGATCGAGGCCGCGCAGGGCGCGCGCCTGAAGCTTGGCCGGAAACGAAAAGAAACGGCTCGTCATCTGATTATTGCTGAGTGTACCGGCGATGTTGCAGAGGTAAACGCGGTCGCCGGTTTGGCCATTCCGGGACCAAGCTGCATTGATGGTGGTGAGGTTCGTGCCAAGCCTTCTCTCCCTTCCGAGCGAGTCGGTTCCCGTTCCCAAAGCCAACCAAAACTGCCAGCAAAGGGCATAGGACGAAATCGGACTTTGGTCCGATAAGAAAGGAAATTGGCAGATCGCATCCGCTGCTCGAGGTGGATGCATCACTGACTGGTGAGCGGGTGACCAGGGTCCTGGAGCAACTATGCAGCGTGCGGGGGAGCGCCCGTGGTCATCCAATCCGACAACGGGCCGCCGCGATCTAGATGGAACGGCCGACTGTTGCCGGAATCGTAAGTGCCGACGCTAAGGACTATAAAGTCTCTTGGACGCCGCTTCGAATCGAAGCGAACTGAAAAATGTCGGAATTCCCCGCGAATCGCGCGACAGACCTTGCCCGCATCATGATGCAGGTGCTGGCGTTCGGGGCGCTCGTCGCCGCAAGCTTCTGGATAATCCGCCCATTCCTGGTCGCGGCGGTTTGGGCGGCGACGGTCGCCGTCGCCACCTGGCCGCTGTTGCTGCGCGCGCAGTTGTGGTGTGGCGGCAGGCGATCGCCGGCGGTCGCGCTGATGACGATCGCCTTGCTGTTAATCCTGGTCGCGCCATTTTTCTTTGCCGTCATCACGATCGCGGACAACGTTGACCAGATCACTTCCTGGTCGAAGTCACTGGCGACCCTGACGCTTTCGGGTCCTCCTCACTGGGTGCATGGGATTCCCGTGGTGGGCACAAGGATCGCGACGCGATGGCAGGAGGTGGCGGCGGCGGGACCGGAGGAGCTGTCAGCATCGCTGTCGCCGCTGATCCGGAGGATGGCGCTTTGGTTTCTTAGCCAGGCAGGCAACCTGGGTTTATTGCTCGTCCAGTTCCTGCTCACGGTAATAATCGCGGCAATTCTGTTTGCAAGGGGCGAGACGGCAGCCCAGGGACTGGAAAGATTCGTGCTGAAGCTGCTCGGGCCCGAAGGGGTGAAAGCGCTGCATCTGGCTGCCCCAGCGGTCCGCGGCGTCGCGCTGGGTATCGTGGTTACCGCTATCGTGCAATCGGCTTTTGCGGGATTGGGGCTTGCGGTCGTCGGCGTGCCCTTCGCAACGCTCCTGACCGCACTGATGTTTGTCCTGACGATTGCACAAATCGGTCCCTTGCCGGTACTGATCGGCGCGGTCATCTGGACCTATTCGCAAAGCGGTCCGCTATGGGGAACCGGGTTGCTTTTGTGGTCGATTTTCTGCGCGACCTTTGACAACATTCTGCGCCCGCTACTGATCAGGCGAGGCGCCGACCTTCCGCTGCTGCTTATTTTCGTGGGAGTAATCGGCGGGCTGGTTGCGTTCGGAGTGATCGGATTGTTCATCGGGCCGGTAGTGCTGGCGGTAGCGTATACTCTGCTAGTCGACTGGGTGTCGGACGAAGAGATGGTTCCATCGCCGACCGATTCGAAGGGAACCACCTGAAAGGAGACGCGTGGAGATCGTTGAATCGATTAGTCTGACTCCCTGCAGTTCCGACCAACTCGCTCTCTTGCCGTTCGCCTCAAGTGTGACGAGTTGCGTCATCAACCGCGGCGATGTTCCCCTGGATGGTCAGCACGGTTGCCGAGTGTACACTCTCCTCAGCCCCAGGTGACGCCGTTGGCTCACGGTCTGCGCTGTCGCATTCCCACCAAGGGCCAGAAACAACGCTAGTACTGCAAGAACATTTCCGCTCCGAATGATCATAGGTGCGTCTTCATGGTTTGCGGGTTATTGGATTAGGGCCGCTCCATCCATGTGCCGCGCCCCAAACGCGCCTCGGTGCGAGACGACCTTTACTTGGACGCTTGAACCTTCGACGAACCTGTTCTTTTGAATTGCTCCAATATCCAGATCTGTCAGGAATAGGGGATAGGCTGCGGTCAAGTAGATCGGACCAAGGTCCCAGACCGTTCCGCTCTCTGTCGGTTCATTGGCCCACTAACGGTGTGTGCCCTCAGCGGTACAAGAGTTTCCGACCGTGCGCTTTGGTGAAATCGGACTTTGGTCGGATGGCGTTTTGGGTGGGCAAACGAATAAGCATGGTTATTTCTTCGGTTATGACGCTTACCGTCCCAAGAGAGAGGCGCTATCGACCTGGGTGCTCGATTTAGCGCTTGGCAGTTCGATGCAGCCAACGTCTCCGAAAACATTCCCTGGGTCCTCTTCGCTAACCGGCGGCGCTCAAAAGCCGTGAAGAAAAAAGGGAGCCGGGCTTGAAGAGGGAAGACGGCACAGAGGTGACTGGGGCCGGAGTTGACCGAACAAGAAGAGAACAAGCCCAAACAACGAAACAGGCGGATCTAACCGTTGTTTTGGATGCGACAGTGAAAGTGTGACACGCCGACGCCCTTTCGGGCCGGCAAGTGGAGACTCAAGATGGAAACTCGTGCGCGTTTGTTTTGGAAGACCTTACTCATTCTGCAGCTGCTGGCGCTGACCGCAGAGCCCCTTTCTGCAGAGCAATTCGAACGGCCACCAAGCCTACCCGCCCAACAGCTGGCGCCGGCAAGCCTGCTTTCCGGCGACGGGTTTAATGTGAACTCGCCGGTACCGACGGACGGTCTGATGGCCCACTTCACCATCGTGAGCGACGTGGGAACCTTTGATGCCCCCAGCGAGGAGATGTTGAAGATCCGGGTCGCGGAAATCCCCGCGATCGAGCAGTTGACCAAGACCAGCAAGACCCAGGTATTTGCGCAATCGCTGGCCGAAAACGCCGCGCGTCCCATTCAGGCGGCAGGGCAAATGGTGATGAATCCGGTCGAGACGATCCAGGGGCTTCCTGCCGGAGTGGGTCGCTTCTTTGGTCGAGTCGGCCTCGGCGCTGAGAAGATCGAGCAGGCTGCAACTTCCCCCGAGGGAAATGTCGCGGCGACTACCGGGCAAACTACCAGAGATGTCTTCGGCTATGAGCAGGAGCGGCGCGGGCTGGCAAAGAAACTGGGCGTCGATCCCTACACCACCAATCCTGTCCTTTCAAAACAACTCGACGACTTTGCCCTCACAGCGTTCAGAGCGCACGTCGCCGTAACGACCACCATGTCCGTGTTCATCCCGGGATCGATGGCTATCACCGCCACGAGAATAGTCTCGCAGTGGGTGTGGGACACGCCCAAGGCGGACCTGATTCTCAGAAACCAGAAGGATCTGCAAACGCTGGGGGTTCCCGATTCAGCAATCAACGCTCTGACGCGAAACTCCACCTTTCCGCTCAGTGTGCAGACGGCATTTGTCGCGAATCTCGGCCGTCTTTCAGGTGTTCCCGGCAGTGTGGAGGCAGCTGAGCTGGCGAGCACAGCGCAATCAGAGGTGCAGGCACGATTTCTAACCGACGCGGTCGGTATGCTGGCTCGCTACCACGAAACACAGGCTCCGATTCGCAGGCTGCTCGTCCGCAGAGCGATCATGGGGCAAGATCGGAACGGCACCATCGTCGCACAAGCTCCGGTTGACTACGTGTCATGGACTCAGCTGGTCTCGGACTTCGCGAATCGTCCGGATCTCCGGAAATCAAAGCGCACCCTCTGGGTGACAGGTCAGGTGTCTCCAATCGCGAAAAGGAACCTTCAAGCTTCCGGCTGGCTCGTGATCGAGGGCGTAAATCCTATACCGGGCTCGTAAGTCTCATATGGGATTACCTCGTAGAATTGATAGCCCGCTCAAGGTCGCAGATTTCGCTCTCGGTAGCCATAGCCTCCCCGCGTTCGTTTGGTTGGGTTGCCCTTCCTGGTGCAGGTGCGTGGGACGTTGGTAACAGGATGTGCCGGAGAAATGGGTAACACCCCTGCAACCACTAAGATTCGCCGAGCTTCCGGTTCAGTTCATCGATGCGCAGTTCGCCCTCGCGGGTTTGTCCGCCGATCTTGAGAAATTTCTGCATGTTGCGCCGCCCGCTCTCGGTGCGGATCAGTTGCTGGAACAGGTAACTTTCGTCCCGCAACCCCTCGGCCAGGGGCTTCGTCGCTGAGTTGATTGCCTGCTTGGCTAGCTTCACCGCTTCGACCGGGAAGGACGCGATGCGTTTGGCGAGGTTCATGACGTATGGGCCGATCTCGCCCGCGGGAAGCGCGCGGTTCAGATAGCCCCATCGCTCGGCCTCGTCGGCAGCGATGTCCACGCCGGCCAGTATGATCTCGATGGCGCGGTTGCGTCCGATCAGACGCGGCAGCTTCTGGGTGCCGGTTCCACCCGGGAGGATGCCCAGCGGCACCTCCATCTGGTTGATCTTCGTTTTTCCCAACACACCAAAGCGCATGTCGAATCCCATCGAGAACTCGCTGCCGCCGCCACCGACGCGGCCCTCGATCTGCGCGATGGTCACCTTGTCCATCGTGCCCATGCGGTTGCACATGTCGTGGTACTCATTAGCGGCGGAAGCTTCGCGGCTTGCCGGCCGGTCGATGGGGAATTGGAGGATCGCGCTTACGTCGAAGTGCGCCAGAAAGAAATCGGGATTCGCGCTCTTCAAGATAAAGACCAGGCAGTCCTGGTCCGCCTCGACCTCTCGTGACATACGACTGAGTTCGGCATAGAGCTCAAGCGTTATGATGTTGATCGGCGGCGCATCTACCGTTGCGGTGACGATCTTGCCATCGCGGGCGAACCTGATCAGTTTGAATCCTTCGTAAGCCATAATTCTTTCCTCGTGGTTGACGCCTTACTCCCGAAGCTCGGAGAGATTCAAGGCTCGGCGACTAGAACGGATTCTGTGAATCGAGGCCGAGGGCGATGCGGCCCAGTTGTTCCGTTATGCGGTCGACGTGGCCGTTGATGTGCAGGGGCATCGCTTGAAAATCGCGGTAGCGGCGCTCGAAGTCCGTGCCCTCGCGTAGTCCGTTGCCGCCCAGCACGCGGAGAATCAGTTTCATCGCTTCGTCGCACAGCAGCACGGCTTGCATGCCGGCCGAGGTCTGCCGAAAGTAATCCGCTTCCGTCGGAATCACGCGCGCCGCGATCCGCGCATCGGTTTCCGCCATCGCGGCGTACACCGTATCGGTCGCCGCATTGATGAGTGCGCGGGCGCGGCCGAGGTTCACATGGATGGTGGGCTTCTCGACCATCCTGGTTCCGAGGATCGCGATCCGATCCCTGATGTTGTGTGCGGTGTCGTCGAGTGATGCTTCGGCCACTCCCGTCGCCATCGCACCGAGCCACAGGACAGAAAGCGCAACCCAGTCTTCGCGATAGCGATGATGAATCATCGGATAGTCAGGCTGCCGAAAAATCGCGCGGTCCTTCATCGGCGAGGGCACCACGCGCTCGCTCGGGACATCGACGCCTTCATAGTAGATGTGATCGGTCGCAGACGCGCGCAGTGCACTGCCGTCCCAGGTTTCCTTGATTCGCGCCTTCGGATGCCGCAGATCGACGAGCGTGAACTGCGGCATCTCATCCTTGAGAAATACCACGCCAGCCCACTCTGCATATCGCCCGCCGGAACCGAATGCGGCTACGCCGGATAGAATGGTTTTGCCGCCCGCGTCGACGGCGGTTATTTGCGACGATGCGCCGGCGGGGAAGCAGAACCACTCGCGCTTCGAAACGAGATCGCTCAAGAACGCGGCATGCGCCGGGCCGAGCACTGCGGCGAAATGATGAAAGACGCACAGATGATTCCACAAGCACCACGCCGTCGAGCCGCATCGCGGGGCGATCGCGCGAAGTTCATTTGCGATCGCGACGACAGATTCCTCGATACCCGAAATCTCGCGGGTCGCGGACATCCGCATGATGTCGTTCTTTTTGATCGCGGCAATGATATCCGGCGAGACCGAACGTGTTCGATCGGCGTGCGAGGCTTGCGCCGCGATAGCGTCCAACAGCGGTGCAATGTACTTCGCTTCGCCGTGAACCCGGCCGGTAGTGGTGAAGCTGTGATCATCGCCAGGCATCGTTAATCCTCCGTGCGGCGCCGTCGATTGTGCAATAACCGGTCTCCGGCGCACCAGCCCGCGAGTATTTGTGATCAGAGGAGTTGCGCCGCGGGTTCGGACAGTGGCGGCGACTACAGGTCGACGTCTCCTTTGAGTAGCCGCTGCACGACGGTGCGGTTCAGGATTTCGTTAGTGCCATCGGCAACATTGATAATCCGCAGCGAGTGCCAGGCGTGATAGAGCCCGAGCTCGTTGGTGAAGCCGATTGCGCCGTGGGTCTGGATCGCTCGATCGACCGCGCGAAAGCCGACCTGCACTGAGAAGGCCTTGGTCATCGAGAGTTCCTTGACAGCCTGCCGGCCCTGGTCGAGCAGAGCGGCGGCATTGAGACCCATCAGATGTGCGGCGTGAAGTTCGGCGGCGGACTCCGCCAGCGGAAAGGTGACGCCCTGGTAATCAGCGATCGGCCGGCCGAACGCTTCGCGTATTTTCGAATATTCCAGAGCGCGCTCCAGTGCCCATCGGCCGTAACCGACCGCGCGGGCCGAATTGTAGATGCGACCCAGCGAAACACCGTAAAGCGCCGCTTCGAAACCGCGATCCAGTTCTCCGACCAGTTGCCAGGGCTCAACGAAGACCTCGTCAAGCCGCAGTTCAGCTTCATCTCCACCGATATGGCCGAAGAGGCGAATCACTCTTTGCACTT
Organism: Binataceae bacterium (SeqCode); assembly: GCA_052146355.1. Classification (GTDB taxonomy): domain Bacteria; phylum Desulfobacterota; class Binatia; order Binatales; family Binataceae; genus JAFAHS01. The sequence goes on from JBKQNE010000021.1 coordinate 18,428, forward strand.
CGAATCCGGGCGAACTGGTAGGTAAAAGAAAGGCGGAGATTCCCCCTTTGCGCGCGGCTGCCAGGGAAGGATTGGTGACCGCAAACACGATGCAGTACTCCGCGAGGGGAGCGTTGGTGGTCCAGATCTTCCGTCCCGAAATTTTCCATCCATCACCATGCGGGACGGCGCGCGTGGTCAGCGCGGCCGCATCGGAACCCGCGCCAGGTTCGGACAATCCGAAGCACATTGAAGCATCTCCGGCGTTCATCGGCCCGAGAATCCGTTCACGCGCCTGGTCGGTGACGCGTTCCAGGAGGCGGCTGGGGCCGAAAGCCCAATGGCTGATCGCATAGAGCATCAGCCAGTTCTGAGGTCCACAGAGCCGGAACAAATGTTCCCAACTGGCATAGTAGGCCAGGTGACCGAGGCCGCCGCCGCCCAGCGCTTCGGGAACGCACATCGTGTAAAACCCGGCCCGGGACGCAGCCCGACGAACTTCTCTGATCAAGGCTACGGCCTGGTCCGAAAACCGTCCGTCTTCTCGATAGAGCTTGCGAGGATCTTCGAGGAGCGCGCGATGTTTCTCGTGTCGCGGGAATATTTCCGCGCGCGCGAACGCGGTGAGTCCATCGCAGGCCGCTTGCACGTCAGGTGGAAGGTCAAAAGCTATGGCACCATTCATTTTGGCAACACTTCCTGAGCTGAATCTCCGACCTTGGCGAAATTCTTTGAGGGACGCAGGACGCCGCACTTCAGAGTCACGCCGGTTCCCTGAAATCGATCATGCAAAGCGCGACGCGTAGCGTACTCTCCGCAGATGTCGTTCCAACATCGAAGATTTTGGCAGAAGCAGAGTAGTAATTTGACATATGGACCTGCAACTGAAGGGAAAGAAAGCGATCGTAACCGCCGGCACGGCCGGCGTCGGTTTGGGAATAGCCCGCGCGTTGTCCCAGGCAGGCGTCGAGGTCACTATTTCGGGACGCAGCCGCAAAAAAATTGAACGAGGTGATCGCATCGTTAGAGGGCGCTGCGCACGGAATTGAAGCGAATCTCGGCACGGCAGAAGGCGCCGCAAAGCTCATCGGGAGGTCCGCGAAACGGACATCCTAGTGAATAATCTTCGCATCTACGAATCGAAGAGCTTCGCGGATATCAGTGATGAAGAGTGGCTGCGATACTTCGAGGTAAATCTTCTGAGCGGTATTCGACTAGCGCGACATTACTTTCCCGGGATGCTCAAGCGGAACTGGGGACGGGTCACTTTTGTCTCGAGCGAAGCAAGCGCAGAGACCCATCCCGACATGATTCATCATGGAATCACGAAGACGGGACAGTTAGTTGTGTCACGTGGATTGGCAGAAATGACAAAGGGAACGAGAGTGACCGTGAACTCAATACTTCCCGGCCCGACCCGTTCGGACCCCGATGTGGGATTTATTCAAGGCCTGGCCTCGAAGCCATCAGCAGGCCGCTTGACCATTCGAGTTCTAGCGCGACCAGGTCTGGGTGTTCGAGCACTTCGCGCCGCAGGGCTTCTTGTGGCGTGATGGTTGAGGCGTCCCGGGCGCGATCATCTTTCATGTCATCGAAGATGATCATGCCGCCGGGGCGGAGCGCGTTGACCAGCTCTGCGACGTGCTGGAACTTGAACGGCGAGGCATCGGCGAAGATGAGGTCGAACGTGCCGAGCGTCTTGAGCGCCTGCGCCGCGTCTGCCGTCTCCAGGTGGACGTGAGCGGGCCACGGCCAGGCTCGCGCGGCCTCGCTCAGTCGGCGATCGCTCTCGACGGAGACGACTTCGACATCGGCGCGGCCGTTGAGACCGACCGCAATCCACGCCGTGCCGACTCCGACACCCGTACCGATCTCGAGCACTCTGCTCGATGATGGGAGGTGGGCGGCCTGTACCGCAAGGAGGCGGCCCACTCCGTCCTCACAGGCCATCGTGAAATTCGCCAGGACCGCTCGTCGCTTTGCTTCCGCGACTGGGCGCGGGATCCGCATCATGAGCGCGTAGAGCGCATCGCTGGAGCGCTCGACCATCTCCCGCACAGCAGCATCGTGCTCTCCGGAGTCGTCCATGCGAAACCCGTCGGGCGAGGCTTTGAGCAGAGTGGCTGAGATGACGCGCCGGATTTCGGCATACCGGGTGCCAAGCTCCTTGTCTGTGTATTCGCCGACAGACTTGTCGAGCAGTTCGAGCTCATCCGCGGCGCCGATATCGCTCAGAACGCGCCGGGTGGTTTTCAGGTTTTCTGCGGCCAGCGCGGACAGATCCTTGTCCGGCCGGGATTGGTCTCGTTCGCCACGAGACCGCTGGAGTTGATTCGCCTCTCGCCGATAAAGATCGAGGCAAAGGTGCACATAGGATCCCGCGACCGGGGGTGTCGGGTTGAGCTGATCGAGGATGGCGTCCAGCCATCCCGCGAGGGCGCGCCCCGCCGGCCCAACCTTGCTCCAGCATCGCTCCCGAAGTTCGCGAGCGAGGTAGTTGGCCCGGGCCAGCGCTCGATGGCTCTCGAGCATGCCTCGAAATGGTCCGTACTTCGACTCCAATTCCGCCGCGCGCTGCTCGGCCACGATGGCCAGCAGAGCGAGATGCACGTAGACGTGGAGCGCGGCGAAGACGCGCATCTCGTTCCAGAGATTCGCACCCATGAGCCGTGACGGGTTCCAGGGTGTCATCACTGGGCGGGCACCGTCGCGCGCATAGCCGAGTTCCATCAGCGAGTGTCCGTGACGAAAGTCGTAGAACTTCTGATGCAGCGATTCGTGCAACAAGTGCTCCGCCACCCACCATGGAGTCCCGAGCGTCCGGCTCAGGAAGATCACGCCGCCCAGGTGGAACTGCGAACTGGAACCCACGCCCGTGAACGAACCCGCCGAGGGTACGCAGGTGACCACGCGCGCGTGTGCAAGCGCACTGGGCGCCAGATTCGGGAGAAGCTCATGCAACAGGCGGGCGCCAACCATCAGCTTGTCGACATCGCCGGCGCCTGGCGTGCACGGCACGACGGCGTACCGGGCGCTCACCAGCTCGCGGAATACGCGTCCATACGTGTCATTGGGATGCTCGTCGCTCCAGACCCATCCGAGATACGGCTCAGGTCCCAGCGGCACAAGAGACCCGTCCTGCAGCGGTGTGTCAACGCCGCCCTCGTCCACATAACGCGCCGCTTCGTCGAAGACCCTTTCACAGTCGGCCAGCGAAAGCCCGCTCTGAGATCCCGACGCGATCTGCTCGTGCGAGTGTACGATCGCGCATCGCAACGCGGTGTCCGCGAACAGCCGGCGCATCTCGCTGTCAGGTCTTTGCCGCACGGCCGCCAGCAGCCGCCCCGCGGCGGGCAAGCCGGAAGCGACGCGCTCAAGCCGTTGGCGCAGGCAACGCTGCATCTGATCGACGATGTAGACGTTGTCGCCGAACGGCTTCTGGCAGGCCGTAGCGCGCTCGATCCGAGCGCACGTCTCAAGAGACAATGCCGCGGGCATAGTCCACCCTTCAGCGGGTCGAAGCGGTCCGGTCAGACACGGCAGATGGCCAATGCGGTGACGGGACCGGAAGCGCTCACTTCGACTGGATGTTCGCCGTTACCGCGCGCGCGACTTCGACCTCGCCGAACATATCGAGCAGTATCTCGTGGTCGTGGTGCTGATTAGTGTCGTGGTCGTGATACATGTCGCCCGTCGCCGAGTCCTGCAGCTTGGCCCACTGCTCGAGCACCTCGAGGCGAAGCTGCAGGCTGCCCACCTGGGCGTCTGAGAGATCACCCAGCGCCGAGCTGCTGAGCGAATCCAATTGTTGCTTCATGTGCTTTTGGAGTTGAGTCCGATCCGGCATGACGGCCCCTCCTCGCGCCTGGGAATGCGATCACATCCGCGGCGCGTTGAACTGGGCCGACGCTAACCCAGAGACAAACAGTAAGTCAAATAACTCCACAACTCGTTTACTGCTTTCGCAAGCGGAAGCCGAGACGAAGTTCAATACGTTCTAGGAGATACCACAGCACACAGAGCACTGAATTTCGTCCGATACGACCACATCGCGAATCGTCGCTTCGCATTTGAGCTTTCGGGACAATGAGTCCGGAAGCGGCCGTGTAATTGCCGCCGCTCAATCCCTGGGGTTTCTCCGCAGCGACCGGAAAGGCCTTTCGGCCCGTCTTCTGCCGCTACAATTGCTCACCATTCGTACTTTGTGACTCAGGACGGCTTTCTTGCGGCAGCCAGGCGCGAGAATTACAGACGTGGCGCTGGCGTGGCTCCTTCGGCGCGGTACACGGTATTCGAATGGCCGGGGACTACCTGGTCGATGACGAGTAAGCGCACCGGGGTGTCGCCGGCGTTCCGGCCGATGTGCCATTGATTGATGACTTCGGCGATGAAATCACCGGTCTTGTATCGATAGACCGTCCCGCCGGGGACCGTAATCTCGAGGTTCCCGGAAAGGACATAGGCATAACGGGGATAAGGATGCTTGTGCATCGGGATCGCGCCGTGCGGAGCGATTTCGAGCCGGCTGACGACGACCTCGGGGTGAACCGGCACGTCGATTGGCTGCCCGCTGGCCGTGGTTCTCGTCGACAGGATCGGCGTGGCGGTCACAACCGGGATTTGATCGGCGTGCAGCGATGCCGACAAAGCGAGTGCCAACAGTGCAAGAACGACTACCTTCATTTTCATCGGCTTTTTCGCGATTGCTTAAAGAGACATCGAGTATCGTTCTGCACATCGATCCTTGTCCATCGGGGCCGGGCCTGCGCTGGTAATTCGACCGGGAGCCGATCTACAGAGATGTTGAGCGGCGCGCCATCCAGGCGCGGTACGGACCGCGATTCGCGTGGAGGGTCGTCTGATGACTACTGCAAGCGAGCCCAGCTACAAAGTTGTCGCCGAAAAGAACCTCGCGATGCGCACGCGCGACGGGGTCACGCTTTATGCCGACGTTTATCGTCCTGATGCGCCCGGGAAATTTCCGATCCTCGTCATGCGCACGCCGTATGACAAGTCTCAGCAGCTCGCGCTCAACGAGAAGGATTACTTTCCGCCGCGCGGCTATGTGCTGGTGGTGCAGGACACGCGCGGACGATTCAGCTCGGAAGGCGAGTTCACGCCGTTCGTCCAGGAGGCCGCGGATGGCTACGACACGATCGAATGGGCTGCGAGCCTGCCCTGGTCTAACGGCAAGGTCGGGACGGTCGGCCAATCGTACCTGGGGTTGGTGCAATACTACGCAGCCACGCAGGCGCCGCCGCATCTGATTGCGACGTGCCCGGTCTCAGGTCCGGTCACCTATTTCGAGAACTGCGTCTACCGCCGTGGAGTGTTCGAACTCGGCTGGATACTCTGTTACTTCAACTTCATGGCGCGCGACACGCTGTCGCGCAAAGGTCTCCACGAAAAGCATCGCGAGCGACTGGACGGCTATCTGGCGCGCCCCGATATTCCGCTTAGCGCGCTGAAAAGCGAGGCCTATCGTCATCTTCCGGTCGCGGATTGGGCGGACCGCCTGCGCGATGGGGCGCCGTATCTCGCCGAGATGCTGCGGAACTGGAAGTACGATGAGTATTGGGCGCAGAGCGATTTGCGGCCGTGGTGCAGGAACGTGACCGCCCCGGCGATGCATATCGGTTCGTGGTACGACGCGTTTCAGTTCGACACGCTCGCGACGTTCGATCAGATGCGGCGTGATGCGCGCAGCGAGAAGGCACGGCGCGGCCAGCGGCTGATCATGGGCCCGTGGGCGCATCTGCTGCCCTACTCGGTACCGACCTCGCGCGGCACCGGAGATATCGACTTCGGACCGGAAGCGAAGGTCGAGCTGCTGGCCGACCAGGAGCGCTTCCTGCGCCATTGGCTCGGCGGGACCGAGCAGGAAATCCTCGATAAGCCGCCGGTGAAAATCTTCGTGATGGGCGAGAATCGATGGCGCGACGAGCGCGAATGGCCACTGGCGCGGACCAAGTATACCAAGGTGTATCTGCATAGCCGCGGACACGCCAATTCGGTCCGCGGCGACGGCGCGCTGTCCCTGCAGGATCCCGGCGAAGAAGCGACGGACGCGTATGTTTACGATCCAAGCGATCCGGTTCCGACGTGTGGCGGCACCACGCTCGGACTGCCGCCGGGTGTTTACGATCAGCGCAAGGTCGAAGAGCGCCCGGATGTGCTGGTTTACACGGGAGAGCCGCTGACGGCCGATCTCGAGGTTACGGGGCCGATCTCGATGCGCCTGCATGCGGCATCGTCTGCGCCCGACACCGATTTCGTCGCGAAGCTGGTTGACGTGCGTCCGGATGGCTATGCGCAGAATATCGCCGAGGGCGTGGTGCGTGCGCGCTTTCGCGAATCATTGTCGGCGCCGATGCCGATCAGTCCGGGGCGGGTCTACGAATACGCGATCGACCTGTGGGCGACGAGCCATCTGTTCAAAGCGGGACATCGGCTGAGGCTGGAAGTCACATCCAGCAACTTCCCGCGCTGGGATCGCAACGCCAACACGGGCAACGACCTGTTCACCGATCGCGAGCTGAAGACCGCCCGCCAGACGGTGTTTCACTCGGCCCGGTATCGATCGCATCTGGTGCTGCCGGTGATCCCGCGCTGACACACTCGGGAGGTGTACGACATGGCCTTGCTGCCTTATCTGGAAGACAAAGACGCTTCTCCCGAGGTGCTGAAGATTCTCAAGCGCGGGCGCGTGACGCTCAACGTGCAGAGGATGACCGCCAATGCGCAGAGCATCTTTGTTCATCGCAGCCGTTTGAGTAATGCGCTCTTTACGCAGATTGTTATCGACCCAAAGCTGCGGGAGATTGCGATTCTTCGCACTGCGAAGGATTGCCATTCAGTCTACGAATGGACCCAGCATGTGCCTGCGGCGAAGCATGTGGGTGTCAAAGAGGAACAAATCGCGGCGATCGAGAATTGGCAGGGCGCTGAATGCTTCAGCGAAGTGGAGCGGCTGGTGCTGCAATTCACGGACGAGGTGAACGCTAACGTCAAGGCCAGCCGGGCGACGCTGGAGGCGCTGAAGCAGCATCTCAATGCGCAAGAGATAATTGAGTTGCTGATCATAATCGGGCATTGGCGGCAGACCGCCAGTATCCTGGAGACTACGGAAGTGGAGTTGGAGGAGTTCGCGGGGAAGGTCGATATACTCGAGGGCGCCGCGCCACGACGGTAGTCATCCGCGGGCGGATTTAACCACTAAGTACCTATTCGCATAAATATGGCAACGTATAAATATTGTCTGCGTGCAGCTTCTCGGTTAGTCTTCCCTGCGGGGAGGATGTGGTTGTATGCCGAGGAAAAGCCCATTCGAGATCAAACTCT
>JBKQNE010000022.1:0-69084 GCA_052146355.1 Binataceae bacterium (SeqCode)
ACCGCATCTTCTCGTCCATGGAACAGACCTCTCGCCACGGCATCCGCTGCTTCCTCCTGCCATGACTTCTAATCTGTTACCCATGTTGCCGGTCTATTTTGTTACCGATCTTGCCGGTCCGTACCCGTCGTCACCATGTCCCCGGGGACGGGGGTGAGGTCGGCATCGGCATGATCCTGACGCCACATATCGAAGAAGATCGACTGGACATCCGAACCGGTCCCGACCGGCTGGATCGACGTTTGCGACTTTCCATCGGCGGTCTGTTTAGTGACTGCTGACGGGAACTTGCCGGGGTTTTCTTTTGAGAAAGTCTCAAAGAACAGCATCGCCAGGTCAGAGGGCTGCGGTTGCGGAGTTCCCGGATTCTGCTTGACCCAATCGGCCACTGCGGCCTTATGAGCCTTGGCCCAATCTGTGATGTACGCCGCGTGCGACGGATCGGCGCTCACCCAGGACTGTGCGAGCCCGTTATGATTGTCGGCCCACTGGGCGACGAGGTGCGGCTGTCCGCCAAAGTTGTCCTGCTGGAACCATGCTTCGATATCAGGTGCGACGAGCTGTCCTTTCTTTGGGCCGCTCGCATAGGTCACGATTGGTCCGATCGTGCGGGCAACGCGATCGCGGAGCACATAGTTCGACGCTGATAGGGCCGAGGAGGTCCCAGCGGAGCCGTCATAAGATGCTGCCGACGGTCGCGGCTGGAAATACTCATCCTTGGTGAATGGCTGGGCGATCAGCAAAGAGCCGACCATCTTGCCATCGGGACCGTTGACCATGCTGCCGTTGGCGGTGAAGGGAAAGAAGGTCTGTCCGATCGCCCACACGACCAGCGGATAAATCAGGCAGCAGATCACCACTGTGAAAGCCAGGAGCCATAGACTTTTACTGATGTGTTTCATTCGACTCTAGTCCTCTGATCATATCGTCAGATGCATCGCGACCATTGCCACGTCGATCAGCTTGATGCCGATAAACGGGAGGATGACGCCACCAAGGCCCCAGACGAGAAGGTTCTTGCGCAGCAAGGCATCCGCTCCGAGGGGCTGGTACTTGACGCCGCGCAGAGCAACCGGGATCAACGCCGGAATGATCAGCGCGTTGAAAATAACCGCCGACAGTATCGCGGAGGTCGGAGAGTGGAGATTCATGATGTCCATGCCCTTGAGCCAGGGCAGAGTGCCGGCGAACAGCGCCGGGACAATCGCAAAGTACTTTGCGACGTCGTTGGCGACGGAAAACGTGGTCAGCGCTCCGCGGGTCATCAGGAGCTGCTTTCCGATTTCGACAACCTCGATGAGCTTGGTCGGATCGGAATCGAGGTCGACCATGTTGCCGGCCTCCTTGGCAGCCTGAGTGCCGGAGTTCATCGCGAGGCCGACGTCGGCCTGGGCGAGCGCGGGCGCGTCGTTGGTGCCATCGCCCATCATCGCCACCAGCTTGCCCTCCGCCTGTTCCTTGCGCAGGTAGGCCAGTTTAGATTCGGGAGTGGCTTGCGCCACGAAGTCATCCACTCCGGCGCGCTTGGCGATAGTCGCCGCGGTCAACGGATTGTCGCCGGTGATCATCACGGTGCGGAGACCCATATTGCGCAGGCGCTCAAAGCGTTCCTGCATACCGGTCTTCAGGATGTCTTCCAGCACGACCACGCCGGCGATTTTGGGGCCGTCGGCCACAACCAGTGGAGTGGCGCCTTTCGATCCGACTGAATCCACCGTGGCCTGGAGTCCATTGGGGATCTGGCCTCCCAGCTCTTTCACGTAGGTGATCACGGCGTCCGATGCGCCTTTGCGGATGTGCCTTCCGTCGGGAAGGTCGATGCCGCTCATGCGCGTCTGCGCGGTGAAGGCGACGAATTGCGATCCGGCCGGGGCCGCAATCGCGGCGGACAAGGTGTTCTGCTTGTGGTAGAGCCCCACGATCGTTTTGCCCTCGGGCGTTTCATCCGCAACCGATGCCAGCGCGGCCAGGCGCCCCAGTTCGGCAATCGTTTGATTGCCCACCGGAATGAATTCCGTCGCATGGCGATTGCCCATCGTGATCGTGCCGGTTTTGTCGAGCAGCACGATGTCGATGTCGCCGGCCGTTTCGACCGCGCGCCCGCTCTTCGAAAGGATGTTTGCCTGCAGCGCCCGATCCATCCCGGCGATGCCAATGGCGGCGAGAAGTGCGCCGATCGTGGTTGGGATGAGACAAACCAACAGCGCGACAAGGGTGGGAACGTCGGTGCCGAGGCTCCTCAACGGCTCCGAAATTCCCAGGTAACCAGCCATGTATTGTTCCGCGTTCCAGGCCATCGGCCATAGTGGGATCACGACGATCACAAACGCGAGGGTTAGCGCGGACAGAGCGAGGGTAAGGGCAATTTCGTTCGGGGTCTTCTGGCGAACGGCGCCTTCGACCAACGCGATCATCCGATCCAGAAATGACTGGCCGGGAGCCGCCGTAATTCTGACGACGATCCTGTCAGAAATTACCCTGGTGCCTCCGGTCACTCCGGATCGATCGCCGCCGGCTTCCCGAATGACCGGAGCCGATTCGCCGGTGATGGCGGACTCGTCTACCGACGCGATTCCTTCGATGACCTCGCCATCGGTCGGAATAACCTGGCCCTGTGCTACTACGCACCGGTCACCGGGTCTCAAATCGGCGGAACGCACTTCCTCGACGACGTCGGCGCCTTTGAGACGGTAAGCCATCGTGTCGGTGCGAGTCTTGCGCAAGGATTCGGCCTGCGCTTTGCCTCGCGCCTCTGCGAGTGCGGTGGCAAAGTTCGCAAACAGCACCGTTAACCACAACCAGAAATCCAGTGCGATGAAATAGCTAATCGGAACCTGGCTCACCGAGGTGCTCACCAGCGCCTGTATAATGAAGAGCAGCGTAAGCGCGGCGCCGAGCTCGACCACAAACATGACGGGATTGCTCCACTGAATATCAGGACGGAGCATTCGGATGGACTCGGTCAAGGCTTCGCGGACGAGTTCGGGCTCGAATAATTTCCTTGCTCGAATCCGCCGCGGCGGACGCGGATGTTCAGGTCCGGGACTTACCTGGTAGGATGCGACTTGAGCAGCTCCCATTTTAGTTTCTCCAGCTAATCTCGTGAGTATTTATGCGCCGATTGACCATTGAGCGGACCACTACCCTCCGAATGGTATTGGTCCCAGATGTTCAGCCATCGGCCCGAGCGCCGCGACGGGCAGGAACAGGAGCGCGCCGATAATGACAATGGTGCCCAGCAGAAGGCATCCGAACGTGAAAGTATCGTCGCGCAAAGTACCCAGTCCGAACGGCGTGCTTTTCTTCATCCCGAGAGAAGCGGCCATCGCAATCGGGGCGATAATCGGCAGAAATCGCCCGAACATGATCACAAAGCCGGCAGCGATATCCCAGGGTACGGCTTCGGGTGCCGGATTCTGATTGTTGTTGAGGCCGTAGCTAACTCCCAGGCCGTCGAAAGCGGAGCCGTTGTTAGCTGAGTCAGAAGAGAACTGGTAAACGATCTGAGAGAATCCATGCGATCCTGGATTGCTCTCCGCCTTGATTCCCCAGTTGGTTGCGGCAAACAAACCCGCGGGACCGAGTATTACCAGCGGATGCACCAGCAGCGCGATCATCGCCAGCTTGACTTCGCGTGCGCCGATCTTCTTGCCGAGATATTCCGGCGTGCGGCCCACCATCTGGCCGACCACGAAGATTCCGATGATCAGAAAGAGGAGCAGATTGACCATCCCGACGCCTTTGCCGCCGTATATGCAGTTCACCCACATGCCGAAGAACGGCGCCAACGCGGCGACCGGATTCAGACTGTCGTGCTCACAGACGATCGCGCCGCAGGTGAAATCGACGGTGGTCGCGGAGAAGGTCGAACCGGCTGAAGTCCCGAAGCGTAGTTCTTTGCCTTCGAGATTGCCCAGATGCTGGTCGACCGGCAGTCCCGCCACCGCTGGCAGCGTAATGATGCGCTTGCCGCCGGGTGCGGTCGCGCTGGCGATCTCGAAATTTCGAGGTCCGGGGTGCGCCGTAAGACCGGGATTGGGTTTAAGGGTGTCGAAGTAGATGGCCCAGAGAACGGTGCCGACCAGCAGCACCAGCATGACGGAAAAGATTACCGCAGCGTGCCGGCGGCGGCCGAGCATCCAACCGTACATGAGAACGAGAGCCATCGGGAATAACATCATGGATGCGGTCGTAAAGAGGTTGCTCCCGGCGGTGGGGTTCTCGAACGGGTGCGCCGAGTTCATTCCAAAGAAACCGCCGCCATTGGTGCCGAGCATTTTCATCGGCACAAACGCAGCTAGCGGACCGACGACGATCGCCTGCTGCTTGGGTTGATTATTAGCGTCGGTCCCCATCGCGGCGGGCTCCAGCGTGTTGACCTGGTATTCGCTCTGAAAGGTCATCGGCATGCCTTGGATCAGGAACACGATGCTCAGGATGAACACCGCCGGCATGAACATGTAGATGACCACACGCCACATATCGAGGAAGAAGTTGCCCACGTGCGGATCGCTCCGGAACGCGCGGATGATCGCGGTCAGAGCGCACAGGCCGATAGACGCCGACAGAAAGAACATCGGCAGGCAGAAAAAGATTTGGGTGAAATTCGAAAAGGTCTGGTCGCCGGAATAATGCTGAATGTCGGTGTTCGTGGCGAAGGATATAACCGTATTGAATATAGTGCTTGGAGCAATAGCGCCGAGACCTCGCGGATTAAGCGGCATCCACTGCTGTACCGACAAGACCAGGTACCCAAATGCGTAAAGCAGAGTGTTGAAAATGAGCAGTGCTACGGTGTACTGCTTCCAATTCTGATGACCGCTGTCGAGGCGCTGCTCGAACCATCGAAATATTGGCCACGGTCGATAATTCCCGTCCATGATCCGAGCCAGATATCGGCTCAACGGGATGCACAGGATTACGGGGAGTCCAATTACTACGAAAGGCAAAAGCTACATGGCGTTCGTCCTCTTAGAGTTCGATAGTTGATGATTAGAACCACTCCGGCCTGACCATGGCCGTGAGCAGATACACGAACACCAGGGCCGCGACGACGGCTGTAAGGTAGATCACGGGCGCCTCCCTAAATTTTTTCGCAAGCGACTAGAAACGCGAAACACAGGCCGAGACCGAATAGGCCCAATAGGAACAGGCCCGGTAGCCAGGTAGTGAGATCCATTGCTCGTTTTCCCTCCCTGTAAAGCTCAGTGAATGACGCGCAGATGCGCCGGTTGATCGTAGACGCCCGCATGGTGGCTTTCCCGCGGGGGTCGCGTTGAAAACGCGGGCGACCGGCCATCGAGTTTCGAAATGCCTATGGAAACAACATGGTCGAGCGGGCTCAACGTCACTCGCTCGTCCTTAGCTGAATCTTCCGCAAAACTGAGAAGAATCGCTTCCGCGGTCCACATCGCTTCCGCGTCGGCCACCACAGCCTCGACCTTGATGCGAGGCGTGTCGCCCGTGTAGTCGATACCCCGATAATGCATTGCCTGGCCTTCCGCACTTCTGACGTCGGAGACCACGATGTCATCGCAGCCGCGCTCGAGGAGTAGTTCTCTGACGGCATTGAGTCGGCGTGGAGTTAGTATTGCCTCAACTTTTTTCATTGAATGATTCAATCTCGAGTTTCCACAAAGAGCGGAATGCTCGGCCAGTTTCTTAAATCAAAGAGCCGCTCGTCACGATCGGCGAAATGAGTAAGGGAGCTCACGGTTGTCCGTAGGAGCACGGGTCGTGCCGGACGAATTCACCTTGAATTTATGACCTAGCCGGCAGGGTCGATGCAGTAACCTTTCAAGCTGAAAGGGCGCGCCAGTGCGATCTGCATTACGAATTCGGTCTCGTCGGTGCTCTGTTGAAGGCCACGATCCGCATTTGGATCGGTCTTCCGGCGCGGTTGGAGTAATCTTCCCTTTCCTTTTCGGGAAGATTGCTTGCGAAGCGTTTGCGTCCTTGCCCGGAAGCGGAAGCGGCGGATTACCGGCGCTGTACTTGCCGCCTAAAAGCGATGGAGCGGCACGCGATCACCTACCGCTGGCAGGGGGCGTTGCGATCGAATCAGGTCGAGAACTCTGAGCGCTATGGTGACCGCTGCCTTAAGGTCTGAATCCGGTCCTAGTGCAGATCGTCGAGCGCCAGGTTCAGCGTCAGAACGTTTACTCCGGGCTCTCCGAAAAGGCCCAGCCAGCGGCCGTGCGTATTGTCCTGGATGACTTGCCGTACGGTGTCGGAACTCACTCCGCGGGCCTTCGCGATGCGCGCCACCTGGATGTCCGCGGCGGCAGGGCTGATGTCAGGATCGAGGCCGCTGCCTGAGGAGGTGACCAGATCGATCGGTACCTGTGAGGCCGGCACACCTTCGCTCGTCATCACATCCTTGACCCGCTTGCTGACAGCGTCCATCAAAGCCTTGCTGGTTGGTCCAAGATTTGACCCACCTGAGCTGGTTGGGTCATAGCCGTTGCCTGCCGCGGAAGGCCGGCTGTGAAAGTATTTGGCCGAGGCAAAACTTTGGCCGATCAACTTAGACCCGACGATTGTGCCGTTGTGTCCGATTAGGCTTCCCCGAGCCTGGTACGGAAATATCACCTGACCAATGGCGGTCATTGCGAACGGATAGACCAGCCCGAGGAGCACGGTCAGAAGGATCGTCATTCGAATGGAAATCCACAGTTCACGCATCGCGATGGTCTCCTATGCAAGATGCAGCGATACGACGATTACGTCGATCAGTTTTATCCCGATGAAAGGAATGATGACGCCGCCTACGCCATAGATGAGCAAATTGCGGGTCAGAATTGCGGCAGCGCCCAGTGGCCGGTATTGCACGCCGCGCAGAGCCAGCGGAATTAGCGCGATGATAATCAGTGCGTTGAAAATAACTGCCGACAGAATCGCGCTCTGCGGATTGGCGAGGTGCATGATATTGAGCGACTGCAGTTCCGGATACGCAAGCAGGAACATCGCCGGTATAATCGCGAAGTACTTGGCTACGTCATTGGCTATCGAAAACGTAGTCAGCGCTCCACGAGTGATCAGCAACTGTTTCCCGATTTCGACCACTTCCATGATCTTCGTCGGGTTCGAGTCGAGGTCGACCATATTGCCGGCTTCGCGGGCCGCCTGGGTCCCTGCATTCATTGCTATTCCAACGTCGGCTTGCGCGAGCGCCGGAGCGTCATTGGTGCCGTCGCCGATCATCGCGACCAGCTTGCCCAAGGCCTGCTCCTCTCGAATGAGCCGAAGCTTGGTTTCTGGCGTGGCTTCGGCCTGGAATTCGTCGACGCCGGACTCATGAGCAATCGCGGCGGCCGTAAGCGGATTGTCTCCAGTGATCATGACGGTCTTGAGGCCCATTGCGCGCAGCCGCGCGAAGCGCTCGCGAATCCCCTCTTTGATAACGTCCTTGAGATGGATGACGCCCAGCACACTTGAATTTTCAGCCACCACCAGCGGGGTACCGCCGCTCCGCGCGATTCGCTCGACGATTCCGGCCAGTTCCGCGGGCGGTCTGCCGCCATTGCCCTCAACGAATTTGACGACCTGATCCGTCGCGCCCTTGCGGATTCGCCGGCCCTTCAGCTCAATGCCGCTCATCCGTGTGATTGCCGAGAACGGGATGAACTGTGCTTCCTTGTCGGCAAATTCGCGTCCGCGCAGGTTAAACTCACGTTTCGCCAGCGCAGTAATAGAGCGGCCCTCCGGCGTTTCGTCGGCCAGCGAGGCGAGTTGGGCGGCGTCGGCGAGCCGCTCAACCGGCACTTGGAGCATCGGGATGAACTCGGTCGCCATCCGATTACCGAGAGTGATAGTGCCGGTCTTGTCCAGCAGCAAAGTATCCACGTCGCCCGCCGCCTCGACCGCGCGCCCCGACATCGCCAGCACGTTGTGTTGTACGAGCCGATCCATGCCGGCGATGCCGATCGCTGACAGCAGCCCGCCAATGGTGGTCGGGATCAGGCAGACCAGCAAAGCCACGAGGACTGGTAACGTCAGAGTAGTACCGCCATAGAGCGCAAATGGATGGAGGCTTACACAAACCAGCATGAAAACCAGGGTCAGGCCCGCGAGAAGAATGCTAAGCGCAATCTCATTGGGCGTTTTCTGGCGCTGGGCGCCCTCGACCAGGGCAATCATCCGGTCGAGAAAAGTCTCACCCGGATTCGCGGTAATTCGGACCTTGATCCAGTCTGAAATCACCGTGGTTCCACCGGTTACGCCACTGCGATCGCCACCGCTTTCCCGAATAACCGGAGCGGACTCGCCGGTGATTGCGGACTCGTTCACCGCGGCAACTCCTTCGATGACTTCGCCATCGCCTGGAATTACCTCGCCGGCTTCGACCCGAACGATGTTGCCTCGCCGCAGCGCCGTGGCAGGAACGATTTGAATCTCGCCGCTCGCTGCGACGAGCTTCGCCTTCGTTTCGGTGCGGGTTTTACGCAAGTTGTCGGCCTGTGCCTTGCCGCGCCCTTCGGCCATCGCCTCAGCGAAATTGGCGAACAGCACAGTGAACCACAGCCAGATCGCGATCTGGAATTCGAAACCCGCGAGGTTGCTTCGGGCGCCGAAGAAATCGCGCACGAGAATTATCGAGACCGCTACCGCGGTGACTTCGACCACGAACATGACCGGATTTCGGACCTGGACGCGCGGGTTGAGCTTTCGGAACGAATCGCCCAGTGCGGCCCGGACTATGTCACGATCCCAAAGAGAGGGTGCTTTTCGATCACTCATGGATATTCTTCCGTCTCGTCCTAGTAGAGATGTCCCGCCATCATCGCCAGGTGTTCGACGATCGGGCCGAGAGCCCAGCTCGCAAAAAACGTCAGAGCGCCTACGATCACGACGACCGCGATGAGCAGAATCACAAAAACAACGCCATTAGTAGGAAATGTTCCCGCGCTCGCCGGTACCGCTTTCTTGTGTACTAGTGAACCAGCGATAGCCAGAACCGGGATCATCATCATGAACCGCCCGAAGAGCATCACTAATCCGAGCGTCCAGTTGTAGAAAGGGGTATTCGCGCTCAAGCCCGCGAATGCTGATCCGTTATTTGCTGCGCTGGAGCTGTATGCGTACAGAATCTCGGAAAAACCGTGCGGTCCAGCGTTCGCAATTCCGGCGAGTCCCGATTTGGCGTTGACAGCTACCGCTGTCGGCAAAAGTATTACCGCGGGAAAGATCAGGATGTAGAGCATCGCCAGCTTCATTTCCCGCGATTGAATTTTCTTGCCCAGGTACTCGGGTGTCCGGCCCACCATCAGACCGGCGATGAACACGGTCAGCACCGCCATCACGATCATGCCGGCCAGCCCGGTTCCCACTCCTCCGTAGACGACTTCTCCCAGGTGCAAATTGAACAGCGGAACCAGTCCACCCAGCGGAGTGAAGCTATCGTGCATGGAGTTGACCGAGCCGTTCGATGCGTCGGTGGTGGCGGTGGCCCAGATCGCGGAATTGACTATTCCAAATCGGACCTCTTTGCCCTCCATATTGCCGCCACTCTGGGTTGCGGTTGCGGACTGATCGACACCCATGGCCGCAAATTGCGGATTGCCGCGCTGTTCGCTCCAGTTCGCAACCGCCACGCCCATAATGAAAAGCAATCCCATTGCGGCAAACAGGGCCCAGCCTTGCCGCCGGTCTCCCGCCATTTGACCAAAGGTATGAGTCAACGCGGCGCCCAGTGCGAAAATCGCGATCATTTCGAGGAGATTGGTCAGTCCGGTAGGATTTTCGAAAGGATGAGAAGAATTGGCGTTGAAAAAACCTCCGCCATTGGTACCGAGCTGCTTGATTGCAATCTGCGAGGCCACCGGGCCCTGCGCGATGCTCTGAGCGGCGTTTTCAAGCGTTTTTACTTGCGTGTAGGGACTGAAGTTCTGAGGCACGCCTTGCCAGATCAGAATCATAGTGAACACCACGCAGATCGGCACCAGCACCCACAGAGTTGCCCTGGTCAGATCGAACCAAAAATTTCCGAGAGTTTTCATTCCCCGGCGCACAAAACCACGAATGACCGCGATCGCGAGGGCGAGACCTGCTGCCGCCGAGACGAAATTGTGGAAGGCGAGCCCGGCCATTTGGGTGAGATAACTCATCGTCGACTCACCGCTGTACGCCTGCCAGTTAGTATTGGTGGTAAAGCTGGCCGCGGTATTGAATGCGAGATCAGTTGAAACTGCGCCGAATCCCTGCGGGTTGAGCGGCAGCAGGCCCTGAAGACGCTGGAGCGCGTACAGTACCACCATTCCGACCAAGCTGAAGAGCAGCAGCGACATTGCGTATTCGATCCAGCTCTGTTCTGTCGCCGGATGAACGCCGCAGAGCCGGTAGATCAACCCCTCCACGGGCACAAGCACCGGGTCCAGGAAGGTGCGCTCTCCTGCGAACACTTTCGCCATATAGAGACCGAGCGGCACGCTGATCACTATGATGATCAGGGAGAACAGCGCGATCTGAATGATTGCGTTTGAATTCATGGTTAATTTGTCCCGTTACAGCTTCTCAGGCCGCAACATTGCGTAAACCAGGTAAACTGTCAGCGCGACCGCGCAAAGAAGTCCCAAAACCATTTCTGCGTTCATAGACTTTCGCATCCTCGGACATAGGCCAGCGCGATCAGGAAAAACGCTACAGTCGCAATCAGTACAACTATGTCCATCATGTGTAAGGCCTTACCTTCGTGGAGTTTTGAAATTCACTATCGGCCGGATTCGATCCTGGGTTCCGCCTGTTCTTGCTCTGCTCGACTTGCGGAGCCTCGAGATCCGGAGGTCCGCAGCGACTCAGTTCTTGCCTATAGGTTTCAGTTAATGACGCGCAGATGCGCGGGATGATCGTAGACGCCCGCGTGACGGCCTCCCCGCGAGACCGGCGGTGAAAGCTCAGGCGATTGGCGATCTAGTTTCGATATGCCGATCGACATGACATGGTCGAGCGCGCTCAACGTCACTCGCTCGTCCTTGGCCGAATGTTCCGGCGAACCATGGAGAATCGCTTCCGCGGTCGACATCGCTTCCGCGTCGGGCACCACAGCCTCGACCTTGATGCGAGGCGTGTCGCCCGTGTAGTCGACGCCCCGGTAGTGCATCGCGCGGCCTTCCGCGCTTCTAACCTCGGAGACCACGATGTCCTCGCAGCCGCGCTCGAGCAGCAATTCTCTGACAGCATCGAGGCGGTGGGGAGTTAGTATTGCCTCAACTTTTTTCATAGGGCGATTTGATCGTGAGCTTCCACAGCGAAGTGCGAATGCCCGGTTAATTCCTTGAATTGAAGAGCCGCCATACCTTGATGGCCGGTATAAGTAAGAATACTCACGGTTTCTAAAGCACGGTCTGTGCCGGACAAATTCGCCTTCGATTGCCTACTACGTCCGCGGGGTTGAGGTCGAAACCTTTCAGGCTGAAACGACAGGTCAATGCGTTTTGCATCGCCGATTTGACATTGGCAGCCCTCCATTGAAAGCGGCGATCGGCTTTTCGGTCTGCTTCAGGGCGCCGATGGAGCATCATTTTCCCTTTTCCTTTTCAGCAAGATTGCTCGTTGAGCGTTCGCGCCTTTGCCCAGGGAAGCGCAACCGGCAAGGCTTCGGCGCAGGACTTGCTGGCTAAACTCGATAGAGCGGTAGCGATGACGCCATCGCTCTCAGAGGGCATTGCGATGGAGTTAGGTCGAGAAGGTCGAGTGCTATGGCCAGTGACGAAGGCCGGCGAAGTCGCCCCGATGCGGGTCTATCCGTGGGGATCGCCTGGTAGGAGCCGTCCTCGCATTCAGGAGCCGATGGGTTCGGTCTCGCAGCAATCAGACGTTCGGAAAATGAGGCCGCGATTTGCTCTCCATGAAACTCGCCACAACTTCGTGATTGAGAGTCTGTCGAAGCCGGGGGCGTTCAGATCGCGCCCGTATCTATACACCTGTATGCGGTGCAAGTGGGTATTTCGTGTCAACGATTCGCCCGGCATGATCATCGCCGTGGGTGAAAGGGGCCAGCCCTTGCCGGAACCGGAACGACGCCGCCGCGCCGCGACTTTCGCCCAGGGTCCATGTCCGGCGTTCGATCACCTCAATGTTCGGCGCATTACTCAGATCGAGCGAGGAGGCTGGTTCACGCGACTGTTCAGTCGATTCGCGCGTCAACTGGAAGCTTTCTGGTCCCGGTGGAGTGGGACCGAAAGCGGACACATCCCGCGCGACCCGCGAGCGACTACGATGATCATGCCTCAAGATCTGATCCGCTAGATTCAGACCGACCGCACAAAAGGGGACGTGGGGCGACTGTTGGAAAAGTGCGCGCTTCCTGTGGTCCGCAGCTCCTGAATGATCGCATCTTTCAAATTGAAACGAGCAAATCTCAAACTGAAAAGAGTGCGGTGTCTCGTCCGAACAAACCCAAGCATTTCAGGCGGATGATAAAGGGCACGGATGATGCAGTGGTTCAATTCCAAGAGGTGAGCGGTCTGGCTACAGCGACCGCATGGGTGGAGCAAGAATATGAAGAAGATTGAAGTGCTGTTGATGCCGCATAAGCTCGATGACGTCCGCGCCGCAATGAGCAAGATGGATCTTGAGCAGTTCGTCGTTGGTGAACTATCCGCGCACGAACCCGAAGAGGTTGCGCGTGGCCGCTGGGGAAATCAGTGGCATACCGATTTCCGCCCGAGGCTCCGCCTCGAAGTCGTCGTCAACGATGAGATCGCGGCAAGGGCCGCGCAGGCGATCCTTCGCGCGGCGCGAACACGGTATCCGGCCGAGGCGTCCGTGACGATGGCAAGCGTGGAAGAGGTAGTCGAAATTGCCGCAGACCACAGGATGACGGAACCGGCGCATCGGCACGCCTCCGCTCACGCCTGAGTGCTTCGGCACCGATCCAGTTTCCTGATCTCCGGGGGGAGGGTAGCGCTATAGCAGCGCCAGCGGCGGACCGGCAATGCCGGCTCCGCCGCTTTGTCATTTTGCAGGCGTTCCGAGTGGCGCTGGAAGAGACTTCGCTGCGCGCGGTTACGAGCCTAGAAGACGGCCAGTACACTCAAGACTGCGAAACACAAAATCAGCAGCAGCATCCCGGTCCGAATACCGTGCGATGCCCATTCGCGGCTGGTGATGCCCAGTCGGCTTGCGGCCACGATATTTGGTATGTTGCCGGGAATAAGTATTCCTCCACTGATCAAGAGGCCAAGCAGCGCGAAGCGTTGCTGACTCGGGTTGAGCGCCGGACCGATCTCCACCGCGGCAAGCGTGGCATTGTCGACAACCGCCGATATGGTGTTTAGCCAGAACAGCAACGCACCAGGTAGGTGGCGCACGTAAGCATCAACTACGGGTCTGAGCCCGGCCGAAAGTCCGACCAGCCCGACAATGAAGACGTAGACCTTGCCCGCCCGAATCAGTACAGGCGCCCACGAATGGCTTTCCTCGACGGCCTGAACAGCAGGCTCACCTTCTCCGGTCGGCAGCGAGAGAGTGGGTATTGCGACCAGAACGATTCCGGGGATCACGAACCAGCCGAGGAGTCGCGCCAGGTACCAGAAGTCGGCGTGCAGCGCAGCTAGAACCAGTGTGCTGGCCGGCATACCCAGGGGCGTCGTGGCGGCGCCCAGCCCGATCGCAAAACATCCGAACACGGTCGCTGCAATCTCCGCGGTTCGATCCAGCCTGAGCAGAGAGATCGCCTCCGCAAAAACCAGGGCCGCCACCACCGCGGTTATGAAGCCTGCAATCAGGCCCAGGATGATCGTCAAGCCAAAGCACAGCCAGCGCTGACCGAACATTCGGATTGCTTTTGAGAAGAGCTGATCGAGGCGCGCTTGCATCAAGCGGAACAGGATTCCGAAGCCGAGGACCGCTGACGTCAGGGCTATCGGCTCGCTCAACGACGTTCGCACCAATGTGGGACTAAGTCGTCCCGTCACTGCCGCGGTGACCGTCCCTGCGATCAGAAAGAAGAACTCAACATTGCGTTCGATCGGCTTTACGAGGATAGGGCCGAGCAGAACCGCCAGGACGGTCAGAGAGGCAAGGATTATCGCCATCGCGTTCCTGCCAACTAATGCAGCAACGAAGTTCTGGTGCAAACGGGATCGCGAAAGGGATAGCGGTTCCTTCGCGCTTCAGGACGCGTGTGCTTTCAGATACTTTCTCTCGAGGTGCGTCAGCCCCAGGAGATCAACGACACCTTTCGCAGCCGCATATTGTCTCCTGAGTTCGGCGAATAGCTGATGGCACTTGGTCAGAGCATCTGACGTAGCCAACTCGATATACCCGGCCCCTTTCGTTTCGAAGGTCTTGTTCCTTTGGGCATAGCCGCGTATCGCCGGCGACATATTAGCCGGCCAGACCGCCGTCCAGTCGGCGATGACGTCCCGACACGCCTTGGTGGTTCCGCGCTCTGCTACTCTCATGAGATCGTCTCGGGCCTGAATGAAGGTCCTCTTGGATTCAGCCCACTGGTCGCTTTCCGTCTTGGTTCCATCGATCTCTGGGCTCATTGAGGTGTCCTCCTTCCAAAGAGTTCCGGTAATTATCGCTGCTTATTTTCACTATCACGCAATCGGAGTGCCAATCGGGAAGCCCACAAAGACCCTGTTTTCACTAAGGGTTTTCGATCCCTCAGACCCATTCAGCGGTGTGTGGTCTATCATTTTGAAAGGTGATGGAATTTCATTTTGGTAGATTTCGCCAATCCGCCCGCTCGAGTCAGTGTTGCCGCCCCGTTCATTCGGACTCAAAATCCCTTGATTCGACAATCACGGTCGTGTCCACCTCTTGAGGCACTTCGCGTTTGCAAACCCTCTGGTATCCGGTGCGACGTTGAAAATAAGAATTCAAAATGGCATTGAAAGTCGAGAATTTAGCGCCTAAATGCAAAAGAGCGGTCCGTAGATTGTGAAGAGCGACAAACACAGAGGCTGGGTAATTGTCGCCAGCCTGTTCATCACGCTTTTCCTCATTTTCGGCTCGGGCTATGACACCTCGGGCGTGTTCTTTGGCCCGATGCTGAAGGACTTTGGCTGGAGCAGGACGCGGCTTTCCTCACTTCAGACCGCTATGGCGCTTGCGATCGGGATCACCGGGCCGACAGTGGGATGGGTGCTCGACCGGATCGATGCGCGCGCGGTGATGGCGGTCGGGGTCGCGTTCGTCGGCATCGCATTCATGCTTATCAGCCAGGCGAATTCATTCGGGGTCATGCTCGTGGCCTATATCGCTCTCGGTGTGGGTCTGGCCGCGGGGACATTGCTTCCCTGCTCGGTGGTGATAGCCAACTGGTTTGGCGAGCGGCGCGGAGAAGCGCTCGGCATCGCGATCGCGGGCGCCTCGCTCGGCGGAATGGTAATGACGGCCGTGGCCGCGCGTGTCGTCGCGGCCGAGGGTTGGCGCGCCGGCTTCATGGTGTTGGCCTTACCGATGTTCCTTATCGCGCTGCCGCTTGTCCTGATGACCGTCAGTACCCGGCCGCCCGGCGAGAAGGCCGGCAACGTTTCGGACACGGCTTCGGACCTGCCCGGTCTGGAGGTTGGTCAGGCTTTGCACGCACGTTCATTCTGGATGATTGCTGTGGCGCAGTTCTGTTATTCCTTCGCCGGTGCCGGCGCGACTGTCCATACTGTTCCCTACCTCGTACTCATGGGCTACAACGCAGAGCGCGCCGCGCAAGTATGGAGCCTCACTTTCGGTCTTGCGTCGTTGGGCAAGCCTCTGTTCGGATACGTTGCGGATTACCTGACCGGGAGCAAAGCCCTCGCGATAAGTCTCGCTCTGGCCGCGTTCGGCCAGTTCCTTCTGCTGGATGGAAAAAACGGTCCAATGCTCGGAGGCTACACCCTCATTTACGGATTGACCTCAGGCGCACCCTTGGCGCTCATTCCGATGCTGATTTCACAGTCGCTGGGTCTCAAGCGTTTTGGCTCGGTCACGGGCGTCACCGGTATACCGATGATGGCTGGTGTCGCCACCGGTCCCCTCATCGCCGGGTGGATTTTCGACCGGGGTTACGGTTACGGAGCCGCCTTTGCGCTGTTTGCCGTTGCGCTCGGCGCGGGTGCGGTAGCGGCCGCCCTATGCCCGCCGCTCGTCGAAGGCGAAAGTCTTTTGGCGGTAGGCAATAAGTGACGCTGTCGATAGACACCCAATGCACCCATTGTGGACGGCGCGCCGATTGTGGACGGCTAAACTTCTTAGACGTTGATACGTAATGCAGGGCCGCGTAGGCTTCTGCACATGCCAATCGCGGCTCCGCATATTCATAGTTTTTCATGTCACCATCGCGCCGCTCCACGAAGCGACGAGCTAGCGAGGCGTCCTGAGGACCAGCGGGACGAAGGATCCCCCCTATTCGCAGAGCGCTCCTTAGTTGCAACGCTCTCCTTCGAGTGAGAGACCGTCAGAATTGACCGAACCGGAGGAAGGCCCAAAACATTTTTTACAAAACGAACCCAATTTATCCTTGATTTTGCTGGATCTTTTTGGGTTCGCTTAAAATTTAGCCACCAGGTCCCGCCTGCTTGGAGGTTGAGGACTGCCCTGATCCGGGTCGAGCGGAGAATCCCGGATCAGCGGTTCGGTCTGACTTTGAGGTCACGAAATTAGAGTGGCGCACTGGTACGCCAGTGAAGAATGCGTCGCATCGGCGCAGTGAGGACGACCATGGCTATCAAAGCAGTTCCCGAAGGGTGGCACACTGTAACGCCTCGGCTGTTCGTTAGCGATGCGTCCAGGTTCGTCGATTTTCTCAAACACGCGTTCGGCGCCAGCGGGACTTTCCGAAGCGACGGCCCATCGGAGATCCGAATCGGCGACTCTATTGTCATGGTCGGTCAGGCAGGTCCGCGCGAGGCTATGCCGACATTCCTCTATCTCTATCTCGAAGATACTGATGCGGCGTACCGGCGCGCGCTCGAAGCGGGCGCCGTATCGATAGAGGAGCCGGCCGACATGCACTATGGTGACCGCCGCGCCACGGTCAGAGATCCGTTCGGCAACATTTGGCAGGTCGCCACACACAAGGAAGACCTTTCGCTCGACGAGATCCGCAGACGTGCGGCCGCATCGCGGCACTGAATCCTGCTCCCGCCCCGCTTCGATCGGCTTTCCAGGAGCTGCACCTTTGCACGCCTTCACCGAAACGGTCACGGAGAAAATCGTTTAGCTACATCCGGCGAACTCGCATCGCGAGTCAACGCTGAAAACGTCGCATCTCTCTCGTTGCGTTAGCGTCTTTTTCCGGAGATGCTTTTGTCTGTGACTTAGCCAGCGTTCGTGAGCGCTCCGAGGCTGACTGATGAATTCCCGAAACGTCAAGCTCGCCGCCCTCTACGCCGCGATGATCCTGGGCGCCGCGGCACTGTACCTGCTGGTGCGATCGTACGGCGAGAGCTTGATTCCTCTGCAGCCCGCGACTTTCTTTGCCGCGCCGGGCGCCGCAAGGACCGGCGGACCGGACGTCATGCTGCACGTTCTGCTCGCGCTGGTGGTGGTGATAGTGGCGGCGCGGGCGGTCGGCTCCCTGTTTGCGTTCTTTCATCAGCCGCCCGTCGTCGGAGAGATCCTGGCGGGAATTTTGCTCGGTCCTTCGCTTTTGGGCCGCGTCGCGCCCGGCATTTCCGCGTATCTGTTTTCCAGCGCGACCACGCCGTTTCTCGGAGTGATCGCCGAGCTTGGGGTCGTTCTCTACATGTTTCTGGTTGGGCTGGAACTCGACACCAGCCTGCTCAAGAGGCGCGGTCACGCGGCAGTCGCAATTTCCCACGCAAGCATTGTCGTTCCGTTTCTGAGCGGCGCGATTCTAGCGCTGTATCTTTATCCGCGTTTGTCGCCGGGCAGCGTGTCGTTCACCTCGTTCTCGCTGTTTCTCGGCGTGTCGATGTCGGTGACCGCGTTTCCAGTCCTGGCGCGGATTCTGACCGACCGCCGGATGCACAAGTCGCGCATGGGCGCGATGACTCTGACTTGCGCCGCCGTCGACGATGTTACCGCGTGGTGCATGCTGGCCGTGGTCGTGGGTATCGTCGAGGCGAAAACGGGCGGCGCCATCTGGACGATCGCGATGGCGGTGGCGTTCATCGCGGGGCTCATTCTGCTCGTGCGTCCCCTGATGGTCCGGCTTGCCGCTCTGCACGGAAACCGCGGACGGCTCACGCAAAGCCTCATGGCGGTTCTCTTCGTCGCGCTGCTCGCGTCCGCTCTGCTCACCGACGTTATCGGCATCCACGCGGTGTTCGGCGCCTTCGCGCTGGGCGCCGTGGTTCCGCACGACAGCGATCTCGCGCGGGATTTGACCGACCGCCTCGAAGATCTGCTGGTGGTGTTGCTGTTGCCATCCTTCTTTGCGTTGACCGGCCTGCGCACGCAAATCGGCCTGGTCGCGGGGCCCGTGCAATGGATGATGTGCGGGCTGATAATTCTGGTCGCATCGATCGGCAAGTTCGGCGGCAGCACCATCGCAGCGCGGCTCACGGGACTCGAATGGCGCGATTCCGCCGCACTCGGCATCCTGATGAACACGCGCGGACTGGTCGGGCTGATCGTGCTGAATATCGGACTCGACCTTGGGATCATCTCGCCGGAACTGTTCACGATGCTCGTGATCATGGCTCTGGTCACAACCTTTGCCGCCACACCGATTCTGCGACTGCTGATCGCCAATGGCCGCAGTAGCGAGTTCGAAGTTGAGCAACCGCGGGCGGTCACATCGGAATCACAGCCGTCGGTTGAAATTCCGGGCCGAGTACAGCCGCGGCCGGTTTTGGCGGCGGTGTCGAATCCTCGTACCGTCGATTCGCTGATCGAGCTGGCCGCCGCAGCCAGTCCGGTCGAGGGCTATCCATTGCGCGTGCTGACTTTTGTGCGCAGGCCGGAAGGAGGAGTCCGCTCGGGTCTTCGTGAGGTCGAAGAGCGCGTTGCTCCGGAAACTCCTGTGTTGCTGGCAGCAATCGAGCGCGCTGCCGAGTTAGGTGTCGCGGTCCAGACCCATGCCGCCTGGAGCGACGATCCAGGCCGCGACATCGTTGAGGCCGCGCGAGACAGTGGGGCAGGATGGATTCTGATCGGAGTTCATCAGCCGGTTTTCGGTACCGACGAAATGGGCGGAACGGTCCGGCGCGTGATGAGCCAAATCGCCGGCTCGTCGATTCATCTGGGCATCGTGTCGAGGGGACATTTGCAGGCGACCAGCCGCATATTCGCTTTGATAGACAACAGCCCCGACGGGCGCGCCACGCTTGAACTCGCATCGCGCATCGCGCGCGCACGCAGCCATACCGTTCACGCGCTGCTGGCAGGGGAGAACGGAACGGAGCCGGGCGCGGATCTCACCGCGATCGTCAGGGAGGCCAGCAGAACCTCGGGACTCTGGCTGTACACCGATGTACTGAAGCAGCACAGCTCGGAGGCGATCCTCAATCAGGTGCGTGGCGAGCTTCTCGTCGTCGGTGCCGCGATCGCCAACCAGATCCATCTGCCCATCAACGTTGTTCCCGAGCGCGACGGATGTATCGTAGTGGTACAGGGTGCGCCTGCCATTGGAGCAGGTCCCCTGTCCGCATAGATCGGCGATCAGCGCGCGCCGCCGGATCAGCGCATCGAGACCCGCAGCCCGATGCTTTCGCCAGTGAGGAGTATGAGCACCTCGGAGCGATGATTTTCCGCATCCAGTCTCACCACGTACGCGGGCAATCCGCCCGTTCCGAGTCCAATGTCGGTACGTGCGTCGCAACCGCATCGCGCGACGACGGCATCATTGATGGCGGCGAACTTATCCAGATGAAGCGCGGCGGCCGGCAAGTCGGGCTCTGAAAGCTCGAGCTTGAGAAGACCCTTGCCGAGTTTCGGATCGCGTACCAGCGGCGTTCCATCGACCGTCGCGGCTCTGACTACCCATCGCTCGAACCCGGCGGCACTCATTTTGCGGACGTCTGGATGCTCGCGCCGCAGTTCCGCGACCGCGGAGCCGAGAGATTTTTTCGAGCGCGGCGCGTAATGCTCTTCTGCGTCGACGAGCTTCCACATCTTTTTTGACCATCGCGAGATCCGCGTGCGATCGGCGCCTGGCGCAGATTCGTAGTCTTCGGCCGCGGCCTCTGCTCCCGCCAGATCGCCGTCGCGAATCGCCGTCTCGACCTGTTCGGCATCCGAGTCCGCCATCGTCGCATCGATGCGCGCCAGTACCTCGGCGCTCGAACTGTCCGGCTCCCGCGCCGCGTCAGCGCAAGCTCGCCGCTGCTCTTTCAGAGGATAGGTTGAGCGCCCGATGGTGAACTCGGTGACGCATAGATCGTCCTTGAGTTCGCGGCGTTCGGCGGGAGTCAGTTGATCTTCGTGCGCGGAGAGGGCGACCAATTCCTGATGCGCACCCGCATAGTCGCCCGCGTTAAGCTTGCTTCGGGCCTCGCGGAGCGCGCTCGGAGCGCATCCGGCTACCGCGCAGATCAGCGCAGCGGAAAAGGTCCACCTAACGAAGCTTGCGCTGCGACTTGTCGCCACTTTTGTGGAGCACGTACACGTACTCAACTCGAATATGATTCAGCAGTTGCGCTTTCGCCACAAAAATTCGCGTCGGAGCCCCGTTGAGCCGCTGCATCGCAGACCAGGCGTGAGTAAGCATCACGTGCCATAGAGAGATTGATCTGGGCGCACCGTGACGTTACCAGTGTGATAAGTGGACGATTCGGAATTGAAACAGCGGGCGCTGGAACTTTGGAACGGTGGCTATCGGCGCCACATGCAGAACGATCTGGAGGGCGCGGTCGAGCTTTATACGCGATCGATCGAGACCTATCCGACCGCGGAGGCCTACACGTTTCGCGGATGGGCTTATCAGGGGATGGAACGGATCGACGATGCGATCGCGGAGTGCAAGAAAGCGATCGAGGTCGACCCGTCCTATGGCAATCCGTACAACGATATCGGCGCATATCTGATCGCGAAGGGTGATCTCGACGGCGCCATCCCGTGGCTTGAAAAGGCCAAGCAGGCGCCGCGCTACGAGCCGCGCCACTTTCCATACATGAACCTCGGACGAGTGTATGCGGCCAAAGGGATGCTCTCGGGCGCGATCGCGGAGTTCAGCCGTGCGCTGGAGATCGAGCCAAACGATCAGACCAGCCGCGAGATGCTTTCGCGGTTGCGCGGGATGCTAAATTGATACGCCGTCCAGACGGAGGAGAAGCTTATGGTCAAAGCGGGTGACGCGGCTCCCGATTTTTCGCTTCCGACACACGACGGCCGGATGGTATCGCTCGCAGAGTTTCGCGGGCGCAAGGTTCTGTTGTGGTTTTATCCTGCGGCGGACACGCCCGGCTGAACGATTGAGGGGCGCGGGTTCCGCGACCATCAGAGCTATTTCGACGAGAACAACATCCAGGTCCTCGGCGCGAGCTTCGACAGCGTGGAGGCAAACGCGGCGTTTGCGCAAAAGAACGGCTTCAAGTTTCCGTTGCTAAGCGATGTCGATCGCAAAGTCGGCCTGGCTTACGGCGCATGCACCGACGCGAAAGCCGGATGGGCCGATCGTGTGAGTTTTCTGATCGATGAAGAAGGACGCATCGCCCGTCTATGATCGAGTCGATCCGCGTGACCATCCGGCCAGCGTACTCGCCGACGTCATCGGCGACTGAGGGTTCAGAACGGCGGGCGATGTTGAAGCGGCTTTGCGCATTCGCACTCGTTGCGTGCGCCTCGGTATTTATGGCCGCGGCCGTGAATGCCGGGGATGCCTCGCAGAAACCGCCGGCGCTGGCGAGCCTGGAGCGGGAGGTTTCGCTCAAGCTGGCGCACGTGCGTGATGAAGGCCCGGTCGATCCGGATCGCCGCGACCAGCTTCTCCAGGCACAACAACTCGATGCTAAAGCCGAGCATGCCATTGCAACGGGCGACTACGATGCCGCGCAGGACGACCTGGTGCAGGCAAATGCGATTCTCGGCCGTCTCGGCATGTAACGAGCGCCGGCTTTTTCTGATAGCGTTGAACTAGATGATGGGGCCCGATCAAATCTGGCCGGAAGCGGTCCGCACACTCGAACGCGGGCAAAAGTTCGCCCTCGCGACAGTGATCAATGTGCGCGGGTCCACGCCGCGCGAAGTCGGCGCGAAAATGATCGTGCGCGACGACGGCCAGTTCGGGACGATCGGCGGCGGATGCGGAGAAGCCGAGGTGTTTCGCAAGGCGCGGATGCTGCTTGAAGAAGGGCAGGGCGCGCGGCTGACCGAAGTAGACCTCACGGGCGATTTCGATCAACAGCAAATCGGCACCTGCGGCGGAATCATGGATGTCTTCGTCGACATCTGGGCGCCCGGCACCGATCTCGAAACCGCCCGTCGCCTGGCCGCCGCGGCCGAGCACAATCGGCCCGCCGCACTGCTCACCCTCGTGGACGGCCCCGACTCTACGCAGGTGGGAGCCCGTTCGGTCGTTGAACCTTCCACGGCCGATGGCCGTCTTACGACGACGCTGGAGATTCCGCGGCGCGCGATTGCGCAGCTCGCGGCGCGGACCGGAGACGGAGTGCCCGCGCTGATGGAAATCAGCTCGAATGGCGGCGTCAATCCCGTTACCCACGTCGAAAACGGCGGAGAGCCGCGCCTGTTTCTCGATCCGATCTCAGGCGCACAGCGGTTGGTTATCGCGGGCGCCGGACATATCGCGCAGCCGCTGGCGGCGCTGGGCTCGATACTCGGCTTTCACGTGACGGTAATCGACGATAGGGCTTCGTTCGCGAATCGGGAGCGCTTTCCAGGCGCGGACGAGATAATCGTGCGTCCTTTCACCGCCGCGATCGAAGCGCTGACGCTCGATAGCCATTGCTACCTGGTCTCAGTCACGCGCGGGCATTCCTTCGACGAAGAAGTGATCCACACGGCGCTCAAGCATTGGCGCGGCGCCTTCATCGGGATGATCGGATCGCGCCGCCGAGTCAAAGCGACCCTCGATCGGATCGCCGAGGCCGGCATCTCATCCGATTTGATCGATCAGGTGCATGCGCCGCTCGGGATGGATATTGCCGCCGAAACTCCGGAGGAAATTGCCGTGTCGATCATCGCCGAGATCGTCCGCGAGCGGCGGTCGGCGAAACGAGACGTGGGCAATTTGGGCGTCAAGCTCGGCCGTTTGAAATCCTCCACCTGACAACCATGGATGCGCACGACCTTGCGCTCGAAGTCAGCCGGGCTCAAGACGTTTCGCCCGCGGTACGCGAGGAACTGGAGCGCTGGTTCCAGGACGAGTTTGGCCAAACGAGTTTCATGTGGTCTCCCGCGCAGTGGTACATCATCGCCAGGCACGACGGCGCGATGGTCGGGCGCATGGCTATCGTCAAGCGCGAAATAGCCGTCGGCGGAAACAAGTTCGCGGTGGGTGGAGTAGCAGGAGTTGCGACCAGCCCCGAATGGCGCCATCGAGGCGTTGCTTCGGCGATGCTCCGCGCGGCCGCCGAATTCATCTCTGAGAACCTTCACTGCCGATTTGCGCTCCTGTTGTGCCGTCCCGGAGTAGCGCCCGTCTATGCGCGGGCGGGATGGGAGCGCGTGGAGGCTGAGACCTCCTGTGATCAACCGGCAGGCCGCGCGATCTATCCGCTGTTCACGATGATCCTCCGGCTTGCATCCGAGCCATGGCCTGCTGGCCCAATCGATCTGTGCGGATTGCCCTGGTGACGCAGCTCACCATAGAGGGCATTCTGCTGGCGGCCGGGGAATCGCGCCGGATGGGCTTTCCCAAGCCGCTGCTTACCGTTGGAAACGAGACGTTTCTCAGGCGCACCGTAAACGCGATGCTTGAGGTCGCACGCCGCGTCATCATCGTCACAGGGGCGCATGCTGAGTGGGTTCGAGCGGCGGTTCCGTCGGACGGTCGAATCGCGATCGTTCACAACGCCGAGTTCACCCTTGGCCAGCTTTCGTCCCTGAAGTGCGGGCTCGCTGCGGTCTCTGTTGATGCGAGCGCGGCGATGGTTCATCTGGCTGACCATCCCCTGGTCCTCGGCTCGACCTATCGCGCTGTCGCGGACGAATTTGCCGCGAAAGGCGCCTCGATTGTTATTGCGCGTCACGCCGGACGGCGGGGCCATCCTGTTCTGTTCTCGCGGACCGTTTTCGACGAGCTGATGGCGGCTCCCGACGATCAGGGAGCGCGATTCGTGGTGAATGCGAACCCTGCTCGAGTCGTCTACGTTGATGTCGATGACGCGGGAGTTACGCTCGACCTGGACACCCCGGCGGACCTCGCGCGTGCTGGGCTGGCTCCGCCCCCGGCCACCGATCGCCGGTAGTTACGGCTGAAGCTGGGGGCGGGCGATGATAGGGTTGAGGCGTATTCGACAGGCTGCCCACATGTAACCGCTTCGCGGGACTTTCGTATTAGAGGACAGTATGTTGGGCCTCGCCGCGAGCAGGAAAACCGGTTGGAAATTGACCGTCAGACCGGATGAGGAACTGATAGCCGAGATCCTGAACGGTCAAACGGCCGCTTTCTCGGAGCTGGCCACGCGTCATCGTCCACGTGTCGAGCGGCTATGCCAGCGCTTTTTCTCGGACCCCGAAGTGGCCCGTGACCTTGCACAGGAGTGTTTCATCCGTGCCTACACAGCCCTGCCGAGCTATCGGCGGGAAATGCCCTTTGGCGGATGGCTCCGGGCGATAGTGACGAACCTGTGCTATGACGAGTTGAGGCGTCGCCGGCGGCGCCCCGAGGAGTTGATCGCCGATTTCAGCGCACCTGAGATGCAGTGGATTGGCTTGGTCAACGAGGCTACGCCAGAGGAGATAGTCGGCGCCGCCGAAGAGCGGCGTGAGGCCCACGATTTGGCGCATCGGCTGCTCGACACTCTCCGTCCGGAGGATCGGACCGTTCTGACCTTGAAGGACAGCGAGGGCTTGAGCGTCAGCGAGATCGCCGAAACGATGGGATGGAGTGTGGCGAAAGTAAAAATACGCGCGTTCCGTGCGCGGCAGGCGCTTCGCAAGCAGGCGGAGCGGATGACTGCGAGCGGACGCGACAGGTCCATATGATGAACTGTTTTGAAGCACGACAGGAGTTCCCCGCATTCTGGCGGCGAGAGCTGGCACCCGAGCAGCGATCTGCCTTGGTAGCCCACCTGAGAGAGTGCGCCAAGTGCGATCACGCGTTCCGGACTTTCGCGATGAGCGCGCCGGTGCTGCATTCCGCGGCCGAACCGCCGCAGCGTGCTGCGGCCGAGCGGCTGGCAGCGAAAGACCTGCAAGCGCGCCGTCCGGCGAGCGTCGCCCGAGGCAATTTTGAGCCGCGCCGGCGCGGATATAGGATGAGCGCGGCGGCGATGGTCCTGGTGGCGGCTTCGCTTGCCGCCTATTTCTCGGTTACCGCTCCGGTCGAATCGTTGACCGATGAATTGAGTGGTACTCAGGAACCTGCCGTACAACTCTTCGGATCCGATTTGGCTCCCGCGAGCGAGGACCTTGCCGGCTAAGTTCAACGGTTCGACGGTGGTTCTGGTGGTCGCGTCGCTGCTCATCGGCTTCGCGGCCAGCACCTTCGCGTATCGCTACCGATGGCTTCGCGTGCCGGGCGGACCGATGCTCGAGCGCCTCGATCGCGAGGTGCATCTCACTCCCGCGCAGCGCGATCAGATCATGAGCATCATGCACGACACGCGGTTCAAGGTGATGCAATTGCAACAGGAATCCAGGCGTCAGCGGCAGCAGGTGTTTGGCCAGGCTTTCGCGCAGATTCGCGCCACGCTCACGCCGGAGCAGCAGGAGAAGTTCGATCGTGACTTCGCGCCGTATGGGATGGGGCGTGGCTGGCATGGCGGAGATCACGACAATGGCCCGCCGCCCGAGCCGCCTCCTGTTCCACCACCGCCCAACGGCGGCCTATAACGCGCCCATATTGCGGAGTTCCTTTTCAGCCTCGCTGGAGGCGGCAGGATTCTTGGTATCGGCCAGCGCCTGTCTCAAGTACTTGATGGCATCATCGTGATTGCCGTTCTGCGCCATGATCTCCCCGATCCTGAGCGCGGTCCACGAATTCTTGGAATCGAGCGCGTAGGCCTTTTGATAGTATACCAACGCATCCTGGCTGCGCGGCGGCGTGAACGACATGTACGCCTCCCCGATGTTCAGATAGGCACTAACTTCGTTGGGCCGGTATTTCGCCAGCTTCTCGTAGACCTTCACCATGTTGGTGAAATCTGACTTCGAGTTGTAGTAAACGCCGAGGTAGATGTACGGATCTTCGAGGGTCGGATCGACGTCGGTCGCCTGCCAGAGCAGCTTCACTGCCTCGTCGCTATTGGTCATTTTGATTGCGGAATCCACGAGCGAGCGCGCCTTTGCGGCGTTATCCTGTGACCAGGCGGACCTACTCGCCATCAGCGAGGCTGCAAGCAGGGCCACGATGATGTAACTCGTGCGAAGTACGGGGATCGGCAGAAGTCGGGAAGATTTGCGGTACGCCATCGGTAATCCAAATCGTGCCATGAACGGGGCGGGTTGCAAAGGCGCGGCGGCGAGGACATTGATAATCGGGACTCGCGGTACGCGAAGGTAAAGATGGCGCAGGGGAAATGAAACAGCTTCGCTTTCGGGCCAACGGACTGGTTCTCAACTGTCTCGACTACGGCGGGGAAGGGAAACCGCCGATGCTTTTTATCCACGGGGGATCGGCGCACGGTCACTGGTGGGACTTTATCGCCCCCGCATTCATCGAGAATTTTCACGTGCTGGCGCTCGACCAGCGCGGCCACGGCGAAAGCGAATGGCCTGCGCAGTGGCAGTACGGGTCGCTCGATTACGTCTCCGACCTCGAACAGGTCATCGACGGATGGGGGCTGGGAGCGCCGGTCCTGATCGGGCATTCGATGGGCGCGCACAACGTGCTGGTCTATGCGTCGCGAAACAGCGACAAGCTCCGCGCGATGATCGCGATCGATACCCCTCCCGACTACTCGGAGCGCTCGGTCGAATTTCTCCGCACTTACGCGGACAAGCCGCCGCGCCGATTCACGTCGCAAGAAGAGGCGGTGCGGAGCTTCAAGGTGCTGCCGCGGGAGACCCTGGCGAAGAAGGAACTTCTGAATCACATCGCGCGCCACACCTACCGGCAGTTGGAAGATGGAAGCTGGACCCACAAACTCGATCGCCGCACATTGATCCGCGAACCGGTGCAGGTCTGGGACCAGTTGTCGCAGATCAAATGTCCCGCCCTGATAGTGAAGATCACCAAGAGCCCCGTGCTGGATATTGAAGCGGCGCGCCGCATGGTCGCGATCTTTCCCAAGGGCCAGCTCGCGGAGATCGACGATTCGTATCATCACGTGATGTTCGATAATCCGGTCGCGCTGATCGCCACGTTGAAGAAGTTCACCGCCGGGCTCGCATGACCGAGCCTTTGAGTCATTTGATCGGTTCTTCGCCGCGCCTCCATTACCTGGAGTGGAATCCGGCCGGACGTATCACGGTCGTTCTGCTGCACGGCAACTCCGCCAATGCGTGGTGGTGGGCTCCCGTTGCGCGCGAAATCTCGCACGACCTTCGCTTGCTCGCGCTCGATCAGCGCGGTCATGGCGACAGCGAATGGGTTCGTCCTCCGGCATATGCTCCGGTCGACTACGCCCGCGACCTCGCGGTCTTCCTGGGCCATGTGCATCACGATGCCGGCAAGCCGGTAATCGTCGGCCATAGCATGGGGGGCCTGAGCACGCTGGCTTTTGCCGCAAATCACCCGGAATTGGCGCGCGGCGCGGTCATCATCGATGCGGCGCTTACTTCCAGTCGCGGGCGCGATCATTATCTGCGCAGGCTCAAGGCTTTGCCGGTCGTTACCTACCCGGACTTGGAAACCGCCAGACAGCGGTTCCGGCTGATGCCGAACGAGGGCGGCATTCCCGCCGAGACGGTGCACGCGATTGCCGAAAAGAGCCTCGCGATCACCGACGACGGGCGATGGACACTCAAGTTCGATCGCGAGAGCTTCTTCGGCGGCGACGGCATCGATGCGATGGGTGCGATCAGGGCGGTCCGTTTTCCTACCCTGCTGCTGCGCGCGGAGATGAGCAGGATAATGACTGTCGAGGCCGCCGCCGCGGCGCGTGACTCAAATCCTCACGTACGGCTGACGACGATCCCCGCATCGCACCATCACGTGTTGCTGGAAAAGCCCGGCGCGGTCGCGAAAGCGATCGAGGAATTTATCGCGAGCCTCTGATGGCATCCGTTCGGCGGCGCGATCGCCGGCTCAGAATTCCAGCTCGATTTCGCAACGTTCGATATGACGGCTCCTGCTATCCGGGCCGGGCCCAAGGACTGGAGCGAGGCGCGAACTGCCAGCACTTCGCATACGAATTTCTTCGTCACCATGGATTCGAGGTGCCGAACCTGCACTCAAGCGAGCTATGGACCGACGCGAAATATTCGACCATCGCGCGCCGAATTCGCCCGCTGGACCTGATCCTGTTCAATCGAACCCGTAAAGCGTGGGGCGCGCACGTCGGAGTTTATCTCGGGGACAAACAGGTTTTGCATCTTTGCAAGTCCGCCGGGTGCCCCGAGATTTGGACTCTCGATCAGTTCGCTGCGATGCCGGCGTATCGGGTCCTGGTCGGCATCAAGCGATTTCGCAGCTCCGCGAACTGGCAAAAGGGAGCGCCGGATGGTTCGAGACCGACGGCGCCCTAAAGCTCTTTTTCCATCTTTCGATGTGCGATGCCGGCTTCTTCGAAGACCTCGCCGATCGGCTGAAAGCCCTGCTTCAGGTAAAAGCCCTCTGCTGAAAGCTGGGCGTGCAGGAC
Organism: Binataceae bacterium (SeqCode); assembly: GCA_052146355.1. Taxonomy (GTDB): domain Bacteria; phylum Desulfobacterota; class Binatia; order Binatales; family Binataceae; genus JAFAHS01. The sequence continues at coordinate 28,764 of JBKQNE010000022.1, forward strand.
TGCGCGCGCGAAACCGCGCTGGCGTGCCTCGTTTATCAGGAACTCGAGGATCGCCCGGCCGATTCCGTCGCCACGCAGATTCGCCGTAACTGCCATCCTGCCGATTTTCAGTTCGCCGTCCCCGTGCGCAACGAACCTGCCGCATCCGACTGCGCGTCCATCGATGAGCGCCAATGCGTGAAACGCGCGGCTGTCGTCTTCGTCGAGTTCGATTTCTTGCGGCACGTGTTGCTCTTCAATGAAGACGCGGCGGCGGATCGCGTACGCATCGGCCATCTGGGCGGGCGTTTCGATCGCGATGACGCGAACGCTCAAATCAGTTGCCATCATAGGCTCACTACCGCTCGGCGGACCGCAACGTCAAATCGGTTTCGGCGCATCTTCTTGATTGTGCTACGCTCCGCTGCGCGGCAGGCCGCACTTCCCAGCGTGGTTTTTCGGGTGAGTCTCGTGAAAACGGAACGAGCAAGAAAAGCGACCAAGGCGGAGATTCAGCGCGCCGCCGAAATAATTCTGGACGCCAGCTATCCGATCGCATTGACGGGTGCGGGCATGTCGGTGGAAAGCGGTATCCCACCGTTTCGCGGGCCGGGCGGATTATGGACCAAGTACGGCGAACCGCCGATGAACCAGTTCCAGCGCTTCATGGCCGACCCGAAGAAGGCCTGGGAGGAGCGCCTCAGCACGCGCAACGATGAGTTCTACAAGCCGCTAACGGAGGCGAAGCCAAACCCCGGGCACGTCGCGCTCGCGGAACTTGAAGCGATCGGCGTACTGCGCTTCGTGATCACGCAGAATGTTGATGACCTGCATCGTCAGGCCGGACAGCAGGCGCTCGCCGAGATTCACGGCAATTGGAAGCTGATTCGATGCCTGGAGTGCGCGCTGCGTTTCAGGCGCGAACAGATAGATCTTTCCGTGCTGCCGCCAAAGTGTCCCGAATGCGGCGGGATACTGAAGAACGATACTGTTTCATTTGGTGAGCCCATTCCGGTGGATATGCTGAAGCTGTGCGCGGCCCACGCCGACAAGGCAGACCTGGTAATCGTGGCCGGAACTTCGGCTACGGTCTATCCCGCCGCGGGATTCGCGCTGGAAGTCAAACAACGCGGCGGCGTGATGGTCGAAGTGAATCTCTACGAATCCGAAATCACTGGCCTGTGCGACATCAGCCTGGGCGGCGGCTCCGCCGAAGTCCTGCCGCAACTGGTGAAAGCCATATCGTCGATTCGCCGCTCTCGCGCCTCGTAAACGGAGTCTGAGTAGCGCCGGCGTCTCGCCGGTGACGCATAGCGTCAATCGATGCTCGGCGAGTTTGCGCTAGCCTCTTATCTTCTCGTCGCGCCCATTGCGTACTTCGGTGTCGCCGGAGTTGGGTGAAGGTGGATGCGTCGCACGGCGCAGCAGGACCAGCTCGCCGCTTCCATCCAGTCCCGTCGGGTTGCTGGCAAGTGCGATCACAAACCGGGCTTTGTCGCTGTCCGGCAGGCGCTCGTAAACGGTTTTCCAGCAGATCAGGTAGTCCGGCAAATCCGCATCGTGCAGTTGGACGATCGGAATGTTTCTGCCGCTGTAGAATGCGACATCGTAGTCGAGCGCTCCCAGGTAGCCGACGCTGTCCGAGCCCGCGGTGTTGACCATCTCCAGTGCGAAATCGCGGAGCGAGAGCGTGTTGGCGATGGCAGGTACCACGATGAAGTTTGCCGCCAGTGCGCCGCAGGCGGTGGCGGCGGCCACGACGCCGACAACACGCTCGAGCGACGCGTGACGCAGCGCCATGAAGCCGAGGACCTCGACGACGATCGGCGTGATGGCCGCAAGGGCCCATCGATCGCTGATAGCGGAACTCAGCGCGGGCACGAAGCCGGGTGCGGAAATGCCCCAGAACGCGAGAAAATCACGCATCGTCAGCGGCGCGACTATCACCACGGCCAAACCGATCAATGCCGCGATCCCAACCAGCAGCATCGCGATACCAGCCAGCGCGCTGACGATCGAAGTGAGGCGCCCGGTGGCGCGGGTCGCATTCATGAACGCATCGACCAGGTAAAGAGCCAGAATCGTCGCCAATGCAGGGTAGAGCGCCAGCAGGTAAACTCCGCGCTTGCTCCGCGCAACGCTGTAGAAGACGACAACGACCACCAGCCAGATCAGCAGATACGTCAGCCGCGGCCCGAATCTGCTCTTGCGGCCCACCGATTGAAGCAGGGGTACGGGAAAAAGAATCGTCCACGGCAGGAAGCCGCCGAGCAGTGCCAGTTCCACATAGTAGAACGGATGGGCATGACCCTCGTGGAAGGCGGGACCTCCGATAAAGCGCTCCAGGTTCTCGGACAGAATTTGCTTGCGCACAAAATCCATTCCGCCGACGTACGCCGCCGCGAAATACCATCCTCCGCCCAGAATCGCGACCACCACCGCGCCGCGCAGCAGCCGGAGGTCGCGGATCAGGTACCATCGCCGTTCGATGACGATCCACGCCAGGGCGACTGTCGCCGGAAGCACCAGGCCGACCGGGCCTTTGGCGAGAATCGCAAACGAGATCGCGACGTACAGCAGCATCCGCCGCGCCGTCACTCCTTCGGCGATCGCAAGAAACTCGAAGAACGCCAGCTCCAGAAAAAAGGTGAGCGTCATGTCGACGCGCGCGCCGGTCCCGGCCTGCAAATACTGGAACGTCGTGCCGAGCAAGACGGCCGCCACTATCGCGCTGATCTGATCGAAGAGCTTGCGCACGTACAGGTAGCAGATGAGCATCCCGGCGATTGCGAGCAGCGCGGAGGGCAACCGCACGGTGAATTCCGTGACACCACCATCGGCGAGCGAGATCGCTGCCGCCATCCAATGCATCAGCAACGGCTTTGACGGAATCTCGACGCCCGCGCGCATCGGTAGAATAACGCCGCCGCCGTGAACGATATCGAAGACCGTCACCGCCTCGCGCGGCTCGCCTTTGGTGTAGAGCGGGTAGCCGCCGAGATTGGAAAGGAACAGTACCCATCCGAGCGCAAGCAGCATCGGGATGGCGAAGCGTGGCGAGGCGATGGCGGGAAGGTCGTCGGCGCGGCCGACCGCGGCCGTTGCCGCGGGCGATACAACCTCGGCCGCGCTTGGGCGTGCAGCTTGCTCTTCGGTGAGCGCAATCTCCTGGGTGTCTCTCATTTGCAACCCGGCGGGCTCCGACTAACATACCGGCGCAAGCATCTCTGCGCGAGATTCATGACGGCATTAAACGCGGGCGCGCGGAAATAACGGGGAGCACCAATGATGAGACTGCAGGACAACGTGGCAATCGTTACCGGATGCGCGCGCGACCGCGGAATCGGACGGGCAATCGCGATGCGGCTGGAGCGCGACGGCGCCCACGTCGTCGCCGCGGATTATTGCCGGTCGATATCGGAATATCCGGATGCGAAATTCGGCCAGATGGAGGAACTCGAGCGTCTGGCGGCGACCATCCGCGACCTCGGCCGCGGTGCGATCGCGGTCAAAGTCGACGTTACCGACGAGAACGAAGTCGCGGCGATGACGGAAGCCGCGATGAAGGAATTCGGGCGCATCGATATTCTCTGCAACAACGCCGGCGGCGGAGTCGGCGGCGGACCTGTGGTCCAGCAATCGCTGGATTCATGGAATCGCACCGTCGGTATGAACCTGACGGGTGCCTTCTTGTGCGCCAAGCATGTCGCGCCAAAGATAATCGCGGGCGGGCGCGGCGGACGAATCATCAACACCGCATCGATCGCGGGCAAACGCGGCGGGCCGGGGATGGCCGCCTATAGCGCCGCCAAGCATGGAGTGATCGGACTCACCCGCAGCCTCGCGCTGGAGCTTGGACAATTCGGAATCACCGTCAACGCGGTCTGCCCCGGCTTTGTCGAAACTCAGCTACTCGAAGGGCTGTTCAACATGGTCGGTGTCACGCGCAACCTGAATCGCGAGCAGGTTATCCAGACTTTCGTCTCCCAAGTGCCGATGGGCCGGATGGAAACCGGCGACGACGTAGCCGATGTGGTCGCATTTCTGGCTTCCAGCGACGGCGGCTACATGACCGGGCAGGCGTTGAACATCTGCGGCGGCGTGGAAATGCACTGACACGGGATGGATGACGCGTCGTCCGTCTCTTCCCCCGCGCGATCAGTATTCCTTGATAACGCGGGCGCGGCCAGCTTCGTCGTAGAGGTACGTGTCGGCCGGATTTTCGTCGCGTGTCTTCTTGTGGCTGCCGTCACAGAACGGCTTGTTCTTGGAAAGCCCGCACGCGCAGATGTAGAGCGGCAGTTCTGTTCCCTCGGCAACCTCGTAGGGAGAGTTCTTGTCGTGTCTGACGAGTCGAGACATGGGATGATTCCTCTATAGTTGAGGCGCGGCCCATTCGCGCCGCCGCGCACTGGTCGTTTCCGCTCACTTAAGTCTTCACGGCCCTGATAGTCAATTGCAAACCGCGACCGGTCCGCAAGACGCGCGAGTTACGTGAGGGCAAGTTACGTGAGGGGAAGATGGATCGCTTCAGCCGCTTCCGCATCGGGCTGCTTGCGATGCGCATCGGCGCCCAGCACGAGCGCGAGAACGCCGGTAATTGCGATCAGCACGCCGATAATCTCGCTGCGGGTCGCCCGCTCGCCAAGAAAGATCACCGCGAAGAGGATTGAGAGCAGCGGAATGGCGGGAATTACCAGCGCCGTCGTCCACGCTAGTGATAGCCGACTGATAGCGCCATACCAGGTCAGCGCGCTCAGAAAGTAGATGAAAAATCCGGTGACGACGATCACTACAAGCGCCGTCGGATTTGCTGCTTCGGCGATCGTCGCGGGCCGAGTGAGAAGGAGCAAGGAGACCAGTCCGATCGCCGCATAGATCATCCTGCCCGCCGTTACCGTCATCGGCGACAGCGGCGGCATCATCTTCAGCCCCATCACGTGCGATCCCTGCCAGAAGAGGGGCGTCACGAACACCAATCCTGCCGCCCACAGGGGAGAGAACGCGCCTCCGGCGCCAAACACGGAAGCGATGCCGACCAGGATCGTCGCAGTGGCGAGCAACTGGCGCCCCGATGGTCGCTCGCCGATAACGATCGTCGCCAGTATCAGCGAGTAGACCGGCTCGGTCTGCATCAGGATCGTTGCGGCGATCGCGTTGATGCGCGTGAGGCCGAACGTGAGCAAAAGGCTCGTCATCATCGTTCCGACCATCGACATCATCGCCAGCCGCAGGCGAAAGCGCCGGGCGAACAGGAGCTTCAACTCGCCCCGCGCGTACATGAATGGCACGCAACAAATCGATGCGACGACGACCGCTCCCGTGCAGAAGAGCAGGGGGTCGAGATTAAGCGCACCCCATCGAGTCAGAGCGGGCTGCCCCGCGCCGATGATGGTGTTGGTCATCGCGAGCGCGACGCCAATCTTGAAGGCGCGCCCGCGAGTCTCCACGGCAACCGCAGCGCCTGCCGATGGCGATACGGCTGTCGTCGAATCACTCACGGCGCTTATCCCCGCAGTACCGCTATCGCTACCACGAATATCGCGACCGCGATGCGGTACCAGACGAAGGGCTGATAGGTGCGGGTGCGTACGAATCGCACCAGGAAGGCGATCGCGACGAGGCCGAACACGGCGGCCGATAGGAAACCCCATCCTACCGCGGCGTTGAGGCCGCCGGCTATCTTGCGAGCCTCTAGCAGCCCCGCGCCGGCAATGATTGGCGTCGCCATCAGGAACGAAAAGTTAGCGGCGTCTTCGCGCTTGATGCCCAGCGCTCGCGCCATGGTTATCGTGGCGCCAGATCTGGACACTCCGGGGATGATGGCAAGGGCCTGGCTGAACCCGATTAGCAACGCATCGCCGATTCCCAGTTCCGACATGGTGCGCTTAGATCGTCCCAATCTATCGCAAAGCCACAACGCGAGGCCTAGAACAGCCAGCGCCGCAGCTATCAGGACATACTGTTCGCGGAAAACCGTCTCGGCTTTCTTTTCCAAAATGAAACCTATTGCAGCGCCGGGGAGGGACGCCACAATAAGTAGCGTAAGCAAGCGGCGCGATGGTTTGTCTCCAGTAAATACCGAACTCAAAAGGTCGACCCACGTGCTCCGGTAGTAAACGATTAGCGCTACCAGGGTCCCGAGGTGCAGGGCCACGTCGAAAGCCAATCCGGGATCCTGCCATCCGAAAAGCCACGGAATGAGGATTAAATGGGCTGAGCTGGAAACTGGCAGAAATTCGGTAAGTCCCTGAACGGCCCCAAGGACAAGGGCTTGAAATGTAGAAAACATAATTAAATCAGATAGTTAGACGAGTTGTAGAGGGCCCGTTGAGGCGCTCGGCGTCTGTTGACGGATGCATTCCGACAAGCTTTATGACCGTATCTTTCGCTTGACGGGCTTACCCCATGGTTTACAATTGACATAGTTGAAGGGATGGGAGGGAGCTGGCAGTTACGAGGAGGCCCTATGGCGATCAGCCGAAGCAGCATTAGGGGCAAAGTAATCCCACTCAGGGAGGGCAGCGTCATAGACGATGAACCCGAGCAGGCGGCTATACGGCTGTTTGAATCGGTTCAGCCCGGAGAGCCGCGCCCTTTCCCAACGGTCAGTACGCTTCCCAAGCTCCCGGTTTCGATTCCGGACGAGATTCTCGACTACTACGGATGGGTCTTCTGCCAGGGAGGGTTCCTCAACCTCCAAATGACCTTCGAGCAGTTTTTGGCCGTGGTCGCGGCTGTCAGCCCTTCGGGACTGTGTCCCGAGTACGACCCGAGCGAGCTTTCCCTCAGCGACTGAAGTTCCAACTGAACCATCGTAACGAACGGCGCGTCCCGAGCTGATCGGGGCGCGCTTTTGCTTTCTGGCGAAGCACTGCCCGCGGGCCCCCATTCCCGATAGTGCCGCGCCATCGAAGCCACCAATGCGGGTGTTAAGGAGCAGGGCTTGCTCCTTTCTTCTCGCTGAGAAGGGTGTTGCTTATCCAGACGCTCTGAACGCTGCTCAGGTCGCTCGATGAAGTCAGGCCATTGTCCTTGGCGATCTGCAGCCAGTTATCCGGATTGCCAGTCGCGCGCTTTGCCAGTGCCTTGAGGTCTTCGCCTGGCAGGAGCGCGAAATTGACTCCACCCTCTCGTGGCGTGCTCGAAGGCGGCGGGAACTGGGCGGCATATTGGTCGAACTTCTGGAACAGGTCCAGTTTTTTGGTCGGCAGATAGGAGTCCACCTCGTTATCCGCGATGTCCTCGGTGGCCACGTTGGCAACGATTCGGCTGCTGCGTGTCCCGGTCGGAACGACTTCAATCTCGTAGCGATATTGCGGCTTGACCCCCGCCATGCTTGCAAACATGCTCGCGGGAGTATCGGCTGGGCGCCATAGCGTCACGATTCGACTGTCCGGTTTGACTTCAAACAGGACGCCTTCTCCGCGGAGTACGTCTTCGGTGATTACCAAGGTGTCCTGAGCGGAGTAGGGCGTGTCGTGCTGCTCGCCGTTGGCGGCTTCTCTGCCGCCGCCCGCGGAATTATAGGTCCAGTATCCGGCAATACATCCGCTGATTGCGAAGACGGCGAACCCAACAATTGCGAACCTGAAATATGCGAACCCCGGCGACCGCATCGCTTCCCGCCCTCGAATAGAAAACCATGCACGACCCATGCGCGCAAGACAAATCCGCCACACGCGCGAAACGATTGCACGCCGAACGTCGAGACGCTAATCAATTACTCCCTTATGGCTGACTCCGGCAGTGATAAGTCGCGGCACGTGATGGCGGTGATCGGCGCCGCCACCGCGGGCTCGGAGATCGCGCGCATTCTGGCAGAACGCGGCACGCTGGTCGTTGTGTTCGAGCAGAACCCGCGTCCGTATGGAAAGATCGAAGACGGCCTGCCGCGCTGGCACGTTAAACAGCGCAAGGAAGAATACGGCGAGATCGACAAACGCCTCGACCATCCCAATATCGCCTACGTCCCGATGACCAGGATGGGCCGCGATGTCCAGTTCGAGGATTTGCGCACCCAGTGGGGTCTCAATGGGATCATTTTGTCCCACGGCGCGTGGCGCGATCGGCCGCTTCCGGTTGAGGGCGCCGACCAATTTATCGATAAGGGCCTCGTCTACCAGAACCCGCTCATCTATTGGTTCAATCACTACCTGGAGCGGGGCTATGAGGGACCGCGCTACGAACTGAAACCCGGCACCATCGTCGTGGGCGGCGGTCTCGCGTCGATAGACGTTGTAAAGGTACTTCAAATTGAAATGACGCTCGCTGCACTGGCCAGGCGCGGAATCATCGAGGACATGGTCCGGCTGGAACGCGAAGGAATCGAGCCGGTGCTGGCCACTCATAGTCTCACGTATGCAGATCTCGGAGTGACGCCGTGCAAGCTCTTCTATCGCAGGCGGGTTATCGACATGCCGCTCTCCGACATCCCGCCGGACGCGCCGCCGAAGCGCGCCGATGCGTTGCGCGCGGCACGTGGCAAGATATTGGAAAAGGCGATGCGCAAGTTCCTGTTCGAGTTTCAGGAACTGCGTGCTCCTACGGGAGTGGTCGCTGAAGACGGCAGGATGACGGGCGTCCAGTTCAGCGCGACTGAAGTCGCGGATGGCCAGGTGCGAATTCTGGGCGATCGAGTTGAAACTGCGCGAGGACCGCTGACCGTAAGCTCGATCGGCAGCATTCCCGAACCTATCAAGGGTGTCCCCCAGCGGGGTGAGGTCTACACCTACGTGGACCAGAAAATCGGGCTTTTGATGGATGGGCCGACGGCGGTGTTTGCGGCCGGGAACGTCCTGACCGGCAAGGGCAATATCAAAGATTCGCTGGAAAGCGGAACCGAGGTCGGAACACGCGTCGCGGAGGCATATCTGGGCCTCAGCGACGAGAGCCTGGCACTGGCCGAAGGCGCACGCCGCGAGGCGCACGCCGAAGCCCAGACGATAGCGAATGCGATCGAAGCGCGCGAAAAGCTGACGGCTGACGGAGTCGAAAAGATCATAAGCCGCGTTCACGAGCGGCAGCGGACGGTTGGCTACGAGGGCAACTATCGCGACTGGATCGCGAAGGTTACCCCGTCTGATTTGCATTAAGCAGGCGGCCGGCGCAAACCGCGCACCCCTTCCTTTTCCACAGCAGACGTTTTGCCTCGGCGCGCGGCGGTCGATAGGGTTAAAATCCCTGGGAGGTGCGGTGTGGAAGAACTCAAGCGAACTGATCCGGAAATCTACGACCTTATTCGACAGGAAGAACTGTATGAGCATCAGTCCGTCCGGCTCATACCGTCCGAGAATTATGCCTCCAAGGCGGTCATGGAGGCGACCGGCTCAATCCTTACCAACAAGTACTCCGAGGGCTACTCGGGCCGCCGCTACTACGAGGGTCAGCGGCATATCGATCAGCTCGAGACGCTGGTAGTCGAGCGCGCCAAGGCGCTGTTCAAGGCTGAGCACGCCAACGTTCAGCCGTACTCCGGCTCGCCGGCCAACCTGGCAGTCTACTTCGGCCTGCTGAAGCCCGGGGAAACGATCATGGGGCTCGCGCTCCCGATGGGCGGTCATTTGACTCACGGATGGAACGTGAGCATCACCGGCACTTTCTGGCGTGCGGCGCAGTACGACGTCGATCGCGAAACTCATCGCATCGACTACGACGCGGTCCGCGACCTCGCGCGCAAGGAACGGCCCCGAATCATCGTTACGGGCGCTACCGCATATCCGCGGATAATCGATTTCAAGATATTCGCCGAGATCGCAAAGGAGGTCGGCGCGTATCTGCTGGCCGACATTTCGCATATCACGGGTTTGATTGTCGGCGGCGTTCACCCCGATCCGGTTCCCTATGCCGACGTGGTCACGACCACGACGCACAAGACGCTGCGCGGGCCGCGCGGCGCGATGATCCTGTGCCGCAACACCGTTGCTGACGCGATCGATCGCGCGGTCTTTCCCGGGCTTCAGGGCGGGCCGCACAATCATACGACCGCCGCTATCGGCGTCGCGCTCAAGGAAGCGGCGACACCCGAGTTCAAGCAGTATGCGGTGCAGATCGTGCGCAATGCCAAGGCCCTAGCGGAAGAACTCCTCGCGCGCGGTTTCTCGCTGGTCTCCGGCGGCACCGACAATCATCTCATCCTGGTGGATTTGACCAACAAGAAGGTGATCGCGCGCAAGGCGGCCAAAGCGCTCGACGCGGCGGGGATCGTCTGCAACTACAACACGGTTCCATACGATCCGCGCAGGCCATTCAGCCCAAGCGGAATCAGGCTTGGTACCCCGGCCGTCACCTCGCGCGGGATGCGCGAAGCCGAGATGAAGCACATCGGGCGCTGGATGGATGAGGCGGTCGCGCACGCGGGCGACGAAGCCGCGCTCAAGCGCATCGCCGGCGAAGTCGCCGAGATGTGCGGGCATTTCCCTGCGCCCGGACTTTCAATTCAGTAACCCTCGATCGTTCGCTTGAGCGCCGTTGCCTGCCTCTTCGGCTTGACATGGCGGGCGGAGCAACGAGATAACCGCCGCATGGCTACGATAAAGGTTGAACGCGTACTCAATTTCGGAACTGCCTACACGCCCGACATGCAGCAGGAGGGCAAGCGCCCTGAGCCGACCTGGTCGACGTTGCGCGATCAGGTGCGCGATGCGGAAGCGATCGGCTACGACACCGTCGTTGCGGTCGAGACGCAGCACGACTCGTATCTCGCCCTCGCGATCGCGGCGCAGGAGCCGGCAAAAGTCGAGCTGGGTACCGGAATCGCGCTGGCCTACACCAAGAGTCCCGTCGCGACCGCATACACCGCTTGGGATTTACAGCGGATGAGCGGCGGCCGGTTGGTGCTGGGGCTCGGGACGCAGGTCAAAGGACACGTGACGCGGCGCTTTGGCATGCCGTGGTCGAAACCGGCGCAGCGGATGAAAGATTACGTCGGCGCGATGCGCGCGTGCTGGCGCACGTGGCAGACGGGAGAGCCGCTCAACTTTCGCAGCGAGCACTACAATATCTCGCTGATGACGCCGAACTTTGCGCCGCCGCCGGTGACGAAACCAGACATCCCCGTGCTGATCGCCGCCGTGCAGGAGCGGATGCTCCAGGTCGCGGGCGAGGTTTGCGAAGGCGTTCGGCTACACGGAATCGTCACGCGCAAATACCTCGATCAGATCGCTTTTCCCAACCTGAAGAAGGGTTTCGAGAAGTCCGGGCGCCCGGCCGCGGAGTGGAGTGATTTTCAGATCGGCGGGGGCGGGTTTCTGGTCGCGGGCAAGGACAAAGATGCGGTTGCGCGCGGCGTTGAAAACCTGAAGTCCACGATCGCGTTTTATGGATCAACGCGGTCGTACCGTTCGAGTTTTGAGATCGACGGATGGGGCGACACTGCCGACGAGTTGCACAAACTCTCCGTGCAGCAGAAATGGCGCGAGATGGCCAGGCTGGTGACCGAGGAGATGGTCAACGCATTCGCCGCGGTCGGAACCTACGACGAGATCGCGAGCGTGATTAAGAAACGATTCGCGGGCGTGAATCGTTTGAGCTTCGACATGCCCACACGCGACGAGAAAGATCGCGGCGTGCTGAAAGAGATTATCCAGGACCTGCGGCGTCAGTAGATTGCGGAACCCTCACCCGCGCGTCACGGCTCTTGCAAACAGAGCGCAAGAGCCGCGCCGCTTGCCCTCTCCCCCCGCCTCCAGAAGCCTTGCGGAGGGCAGGGCAAGCAAGCGGGCGAGGGGCAGGCAAAGGCAGACGCATTTCTATCTTCTACTGTTCTGAGTGGCGCGGGCGTCTCGCCCGCGTCTTCTTTTCACGCAACCGGCGGGTTGATGTCCGACCATAGGCGGCGCATGAACTCGATGTGCGATTCGACGGCCCATAGCGTTTCCGCGGCGGCGCTTTCGGGAATCGCTTTGAAGATCGATCCTGCGCTCGAATCGCCGTGGTCTTTATCCACCTTCACGTGCACCGAGAAGAAGAGCAGGGCGTCATCGGACAGATGATAGTGCCGCTGAAGTCCGTCAATCACCCGCACGTACGCATCGGGATTGAATAGCTCGGAGCCAAGGCTGATTCCCGCCAGCGTGACGTACCAGGGCTTGGAGTCCGCCAGCCAGTACATCCAATGCACCATCGCGGTCGCATCGGGGGTCATGCGGGCCTGCAACAACTCCTCGCGGGGAATGCCGAGCGCCTCGCCGAATTCGAGATAAAGCTCCGGGTGCGACCGGTTGGCGCCGGAGATGCGCCCGAGTTCCTCTTCGATCAGGTTCTCGACGATCGCCTTGCGCGCGGGGAAGTCGTCACACCTGGCATAGATGAGCCCGAGGATATTGGCGTTGTGCGCCTTGTTGCCGATAAAGAGCTGCGTCGCCCAGTGGCGAAGCTGCGGCATCGTCAGCTCGCCGCGCTCGATCTTTTCAATCGTAGGATGGGATTTGAGGGTGCGACTATTTCGTTCGAGGCGCTTGATCAGTCCGTCGAGTTCGCGAAGTCCCTTTTGCACGTCCATGACCTAAGTCTCCCGTCGCGCGTCAGGCGCGATTCTGCGCATTGGTAGCGCCTCGATGAGTGGCGCGGTCGCTGTCTGCCGCAAGCCGCGCTTCTATGTCGCGGCGCAACTCGGCTTTTCTGATCTTGCCGACGTTGGTCAGCGGCATGGCATCGATAATTTCCAGCCGCTCCGGCCATTTGAAACGCGCCAGCCCGCGCACCGCCAGAAATTCGCGGATCGCATCCAGCTCCAGCTGCTCCCCGGCTTTGAGCGTCACGTAGGCGCACGCACGCTCGCCGAGTGCGCGGTCGGGCATCGCGACGACGGCCACGGCCAGGATCGCGTCATGCGCGATCAGGTGTGACTCGACTTCTTCGGCGCTGATTTTCTCGCCGCCGCGGTTTATCTGATCCTTGATGCGCCCTTCGACGACGAAATTTCCCGCCGCGGTACGGCGGACCAGGTCGCCGGTGCGATAGAAGCCGTCGGCGGTAAACGCCTCCGCGTTGCGATCGGGCGCACGATAGTAGCCGCGAATCGTGTATGGCCCGCGGCACCACAATTCACCCAGCTCGCCGGCAGCGACATCGTTGCCGGCCGTGTCGACAATGCGAACTTCATCCGCGGCGGACATCGGCCTTCCCTGGGTCGCGCACGCGATGTCGGCGGAATCGTCGAGGTGCGTGTAGCACAAGAGCCCTTCGGCCATCCCGAATACCTGCTGCACCGCGAGCGACGGGAGAACACGTTTCAAAGCGCGGGCAGTGGGCTCCTGAAGGCGTTGTCCGCCGACTGTGATTACCCGAAGCGATTGCAGCTTTCGGAGTTCCCGGAGGGGCAGATCCAGCAGGGCAATGGCGAGGGCAGGAACGCACGGCAGATGCGTAATGCCCTCGCGCGCAATCGTCGCGGCCAGGTCTTCAGCGCGCGTGTATTGAGTGAAGACGGTTGCCGCGCCGGTGAGCATCGCACCGATAAGGCCGGGGCAGGCCAGCGGGAAATTGTGTTCGGCCGGAAGTGCGATCAAAATGCGGCTCTTCGCACTTAGATCGCAAATCTCTGCGGTCTCGCGCGCGTTGTAGAGGTAGTCGGCATGTGTCCGGGGGATCAGCTTGGGCAGCCCGGTGGTTCCGCCGGAAAGAAGAAACAGAGCGACGTCGAAAGGATCGCCTGGCGAAGAACCTAATGACCTGACGCTGGGCGCCGGCTCGTTAAGATCGATACATTCACGGGCGGGTGCGGTCGTGAAGATCGCTTCAAGCGAAGGCACCTCGCGCTGCAATTCCCGCGCAAGCGCGGCGTGATCGAAACCGCGATATTCGGGTGCGATCGCGATCGCCCTGGCCTCCGATAGCGCCGCGAGATAGTCGAGTTCGGCGCGCCGGAGCGCAGGCAGCACCATCACAGGAATCGCGCCCAGGTCAACGCACGCCAGCATCAAACTGGCGAACTCGGAGCAATTGGGAAGCTGAACGATTATCCGATCGCCGCGCGTCAATCCGTGCTTTGCCAGTACGGCGCGAAGGCGCTCTGCTTCATCGGCCAGCTCCGCGAACGTCATCGTGCGGCGCTCGTCGACGATCGCAATCTGGTCGCGATACTTCCGCGCGGCCACAGCAACCGCCTGCGAGATCGTTTCTGCGCGCCAAAAGCCCTCGCGCACGTAGCGTTCCCGGAACTCGGCCGGATATGGCGTGCATCCGTCCAGCATCTGCGCCGCTCCGCCGCTTACCGGCTCGAAATCGAACCGGCGACCATCCGGAAGACCTCGTCCATGATTCGCGCGCGCTGCTCGTAATCGCGCGTGGGTTCATACCAGGTGTAGAACCAGTTCATCGCGCCGAACAGCAGCGAAGTCAGAATGCGGCTCTGCTCGCGATCCAGCGCGTGTCCGCGCTCTTCGGCGACCTGCTCGATGATCTTGCGGCAGATCCTGGAATAGTCGCGCTTGAGCCTTGCGATATCCGCCGAATAGCGCCCCGAAAGCGAGTCGGCCTCGCGAACCAGCACCTTCATTTCGGCGAGATTGTCCATGTGATATTCGAGATGGCCGCCGATGAACTGGCGCAGACGCGCGGCTGCATCCGGTGTCTTTCGCGCCGCTTCTTCCGCGCGCTTGAGCAACTCCTCGAATGCGCGGCGCGAAATCAAATAGAGGAGCTCTTCCTTGTTGCGCAGGTAATAGTAGATGCGCGGGAACGAGATACGTGCGCGCGCGGCTATATCGCGAATGGAAGCCAGCCCGAAGCTCTTTTCCGCAAACACCGATGCGGCCGCATGCAGTATGTGATCGATGTTGGCGTCGTAGCGCTTATCGGGATCGGGCGGCGGCGCGATGGGCTTGAGTTTGACGACTCGCCGCGGAGCCGCTTGTGTTCCTGTCTTTTTCAAGAGAATCCCCCGTTTCGAGCCTATCGTCCGCCTCAGGCGCCCGCGGACCTTTACAGAAATCTGCGACCCGCCGTCGGATCCGGAATCGGAATCTCGAGGCGGTTCAGAAGGCTATTGACCTCGGCTTCAAATTCGTCGCGCATCTGCTCGTTGGTCCGCCGCCGCAGGCCCCAGCGGACA
Source organism: Binataceae bacterium (SeqCode) (assembly GCA_052146355.1). Taxonomy (GTDB): domain Bacteria; phylum Desulfobacterota; class Binatia; order Binatales; family Binataceae; genus JAFAHS01. The sequence continues at coordinate 43,798 of JBKQNE010000022.1, forward strand.
AAATCGTGCTGGCGCTTTGATCCCGACTTGCCGAACATGTCGAGCCCGGCGGGATACCACTTGCGAAGATAGTGAATCAGCTTCTCGCGTCCGTGCTCCGGGTCGCGCTGGAGATGGCGGCGCAGCAGCTTGTAGCCGAATGCAGCGTGGCCGAGTTCTTCTTTGTGCACACGGTCCGCGATTTTGGCGAGCGGCTCGTAGGAGCATCCGACCCATTCGAAGCCCATGTATGCGCCCTGGCGGTCGGCGAAGAAGCTGAACAGTCCGTACTCCAGCCAGTCCTCGGCCTGATCGCGCATCTCGAAGATATAAATCGGCATCGGCGTCGCCATGAACGCGTCGTCGACGTGGACGTCAAGGTCTTCGAGCAACTTCATCCAGTAGCTGGCGTGCCGAACCTCGTCCGACCAGAACGCCGCGTATTCCGCCTTGTCTTCAGGGGTGGGCGCCAATGCCAGCGGCTTCATCAGGGTGCGATCGGCCGCGAGCATATATTCGGATTCGATTCGCGACTGGATCGATAACATCCTGACCAGCAGATCCTTGTAGTCCGCCGGCAGCCCCTGCGGGCTCGAAAATTTCGTCTCTGGCTGCGGCTCACTCATCGCAGGCAACGCCTCCGCGGCGCCGTTCGCGCGCTAAAACTTGTTGTTCTGAACGTTAGTTCAGATATCACTCGATCCGCCTGCGATCAAGGCGGCTTTTATCCCGGCGCTGGTTCAGTTTGAATCGTTGGGCTTCATTCCAAGGGAGAGCCCCATCTGAGCGAGGACCGTTTTGACCTCGTTTAGACACTTGCGGCCAAAATTCCTGATCTCCAGCAGCTCGCGTTCGGTGCACTGAACAAGTTCGCCGACGTGTTGAATATCGGCGTATCGCAATCCTTGGGACGCGCGAACCGAAAGCGGCAGGTTCGCGACTGGGCGACGAAAGATCTCGTTCATCGACATAGAAGCGACCTTACTCCTGCGAAACTGAACCAGTGCCTTTATCCCGCCATCGTCAGACCCCCGCTCACGCTGATCACCTGCCCGGTCACGTAGTCGGCGTCGGGCGAGGCCAGGAACGCGACCGCGCCGGCCAGATCTTCGGGTTGGCCGATGCGCCGCAACGGAATTCCACGCGCCATCGCGTCCAGAACGCCCTCGCGCCCGGCCATCGCCTCGCGGAGCAGGGCGGTTTCGGTGGGTCCCGGACATACGACGTTGACATTGATCTTGTTGCGCGCCAGTTCCCGCGCCAGGGTTTTCGAAAACCCGACTATCGCGGCCTTGCATCCCGCATAGACGGCTTCGCCGGTCGATCCGACCCGGCCCGCGTCTGAAGAGATCGAGACGATCTTGCCGCTCGATCGCGTTTGCATCCGCGGCGCGACCGCCCGGCAGCAGTTGAGAACGCCGCGATAGTTGATCGCAATTATCTTGTCCCACGTCTCGGGCGCGCTGTTGACGAAGGGCTCCAGTTTGTCCCATCCGGCGTTGTTCACCAGGATGTCGATGGGCCCCAATTCCTGCTCGACGCGATCGGCAGCCTGGGTCGCGTCTTCGAGTTTCGTGACGTCGAGCTTGACGGCGATCGCCCTGGCGCCGCCGGCTCGGAGTTCCTGCGCCGTGCGCTCCGCCGCGTCGACCTGGATGTCCGCGATTGCGACCGCGGCGCCTTCGGATGCGAGCCGCGTCGCGATCGCGCGTCCAATTCCCCGGGCCGCGCCGGTTACGAGCGCGACCTTGCCCTGGAGCCGGCTGATACTTGTTGCCATCGGAATACCCGCATCAGCGCGCGATCCAGCCGCCGTCGATTACGAATGGCGCTCCGGTCGCGAAGGTTGCATCGTCACTGGCCAGGAACAAAGCGGTGCGCGCGATCTCCTCGGGCGTACCGATTCGCCCCAAAAGCGACAGGCGATTGTTGTCTTGCGAAGTGACGCCGCCGTCTTCGGAGACGCGCTTGACCATCGGAGTGTCGATTACTCCGGGGCAGATGCAATTGACGCGGATTTTGTAGCGTCCGTATTCGAGGGCCGCGACGCGGGTCAGCGAGATAACGCCGGCCTTCGCCGCGCAGTATGCGGCCGCGCCCTTGATTGCGACCATCCCGGCGACCGAGGCGGTGTTGATTATCGATCCGCCGCCGCGCTTGATCAGGTGGGGCAGCGCGTACTTCATCCCGAGCCAGACGCCGCGCAGATTGATGGCGATGACGCGATCGAATCCGTCTTCACTGAGCTGCGCGAGAAATCCGCCTTCGCCTTCGATTCCGGCGTTGTTGTACTGGATGTCCAGGCCGCCGTAGCGGCGCACGGTTTCGTCGGCCATCGAGCGCGCGTCTTCCGAATTCGAAACATCCACGCGCATCGCGAACGCATCGCCGCTCTCGCGCGCGATTGAGTCGACGGTCTCCTTCGCTGCCGCTTCGTTGATATCGACTGCGGCCACCTTGGCGCCTTCGCGCGCGAACAGCACCGCGGCCGCGCGGCCCATCCCCGAGCCCGCGCCCGTGATCAATGCGACCTTTCCTGCAAGTCTCATCGAAGTCTCCCCGTTGTTGATCCCCAGAACGTTACTCGCGCGACGATAGCGCAATCCGCGGCGGACCGGTTAGTCCGACTTATCGTTCCGGGACGACGAAAAACACGGAATTTAACCACCAAGGCACGAAGGCACCAGGACAATCAGAGAAAGGACTTCGCGTCTCGCCGGGATGAGTAGCGCTGGCGTCTCGCCGGCGTCGCGTAGCGACTCTTTATCTCAGCGCTTTCGCTTCCCGATTCCGCCTTCTTTGACTATGAGAGAGACATCTAGCTGGGGAGATATGTGATGCGCTTTGAAGAGAAGGTCGGAATCGTAACCGGCGGGGGATCGGGAATCGGCCGTGCAACCGCGATCGGATTCGCGTCGCGCGGCGGCACGATCGTCGTCGCGGACATCAACGTGGAGAATGCAAAAGCAGTCTCGGCTCAAATCGAAGACCTGGGCGGCCGCGCAATCGCGATCGGTGTCGATGTGACCAAGCCGGCGGACATCGACCGGATGATCAGCGAGACCAAAAACCAGTTCAGCCGAATCGATTTTCTGCACAACAACGCCTTCGGCCTTCCTGCCACGGCACAGACCAGCACGCAGGCGGCCGGGCGGCTCGCTGATGTTGAGGAGTCGGTGTGGGGTTACATGATTGATGTGGGGCTGACAGCGGTGTGGCGCGCGATGAAACGCGTGATCCCGATCATGCGAGCGCAGGGCAGCGGCGCGATCGTAAATACCGCGTCGATTTCGGGCCTGCGCGCCGATTACGGAATCGCAGCGTATAACGCGGCGAAGGCCGGGGTTATCAACCTGACCCGTGTGGCGGCGATCGAATACGCGCGCGACGGAATCCGCGCGAATTGCATCTGCCCGGGCGCCATCGACACGCCGCTGCTCGCGCCCGCTCTCCAGCAGCCGGGATTTGCGGAAAGGATCAAGGAAGCGATTCCGATCGGAAGATTGGGGAAGCCGGAGGAGATGGCAAACGTGGTGCTGTTCCTCGCCTCAGACCTGGCATCGTTCGTAACGGGCGCGGCGTTCGTCGCGGACGGAGGTCAGACCGCAAAGACCGGGAGCCCATCGTTCATGCCTGAATAGCGATAGGGATGAGCGCTGGATTTAGAGGTCGTCATTACCGGAACCGGTGCCGTTGCCGCCTTCATGGTCGCCGCCCGATTCCATCTCTTCCATCGCCTCGTCGAAGTCGTCGCCGCTGAATTCCTCGCCCATCTCCTTGCCCATCTTCTTCATCATTTTGGCGACGCTGCGCGGATCGTTTTCATCGAGATCGCCGAGGTTGGATGGATCCGAAAGGGCGTCGAGCCGCTGCTCCTCGCTTTTCGGCATCGCGAATCGCGACATCAGCCGCCGCATCTTGCGCCCGCCGCAATGCCTGCACTGAGCGCGCACCCTCTCGCTGATGCGCGTGGTGAGCACGCTGGTTCGCTTGTGGCAGGCCTGGCATTCGTATTCGTAGATCGGCATACGGTTCTCGTGAGTTAGTCTCCAATAATTTCGATGTATTTCAAGTCTCGGCTAAGGGAGATCCGGGATTCCTCAAAACAAGATTTCGGAATGACACGAAAGCCCTTGTAAGAGTCTGTTCGGACCCGACCATGCTGACTGTTACGGCGGAATCCGGAATAGCATTCGAGCGTTGGTGGTGGTGATCGCGCCGACCAGTTCGCGTCTTAATTTGAGGACATGCGCGATGGCTTCCACGGTCTGCACTACCATCGCCGGTTCGGTGGCGCGGCCTTCGAACGGCCCGCGGTATGGCCACGGGCCGTCGGTTTCAACCAGCATCCGCGCCAACGGCACCATCCGCGCCAGCCGCATGTCGCGATCGCGATACGCGACTTGGGGCGTGATCGAGATGAGATAACCGGCGTCGAGGATCGCCCGTGTGGTCGCATCGTCCGATTTGTGCCAATGAAATACTGCGCGCTGAACTCCCGCCTCACGCAGGATCCGAAGCGCCTCGCGCGCGCTGTCATGCGGCGCGTGGATGATCACCGGGAGCTCCACTTCGATCGCGACATGGGCGAAGCGCGCGAGGATCTGACTGGCCCTGGCGATGACCTCCGGCCGTCGCGCCTTGTCGCCATACCAGGGCATTCCGACTTCGCCCACCGCGACTATCGATTTGTGCTCGGAGCGAATGGTCGCAAGCGCTTCGTCTGCGTCCGCATCGGTCAGCTCGAACCGCTCCGGATGATAGCCGCAGGCGGCATACACGACCCGCGGATAGCTGCGCGCCAATTCGATTGCCCGCTGATTCGAGGCGCCGCCTCTTCCCGGGACGATCATGGATGCGACCCCGGCCTCGCGCGCGCGCTTGATTGCGCCGGAAGGGTCGGCATACTGGTCAGCGTCGAGATGGACGTGGCTATCGATCATTTCATCCGCATCGGGCTGCAAGCGCCTTCTGGCGTGAGCCGGCCCGTTTTCCAATCCTACCGCAGGCGTGCGCCTCGCGCGTATCGAAAATAGCCGATGAGCGGATTGCGGTTGATGTGGCGCAACACGCGGATGATCGTGTTGTGCGCTATTTCGGCGGCGCTCTATGCGGCGGTACTGGTGCCCTTCAAAGTGGTGCCGCTGATTCCCGGCGTCACGGAGCTCCGCCCCGCCAACGCGATTCCGATCGTCTGCTCGTTTCTGTTCGGTCCCGCGGCCGCGTGGGGAAGCGCTATCGGCAACACGATCGGCGATTTCTTCGGAGGCGCATCGCCGGGCGACATCTTCGGGTTTTTCGCCAACCTGGTGTACGGACTGGTCCCCTTCAAGGTGTGGGAAACGATCGGCGGTGGAGAAAGCCCGATTCCGCGCACCCCACTTGGAATCGTCAAGTATGTCTTTGCGTGCCTGCTCGCGAGTGTCCTGTGCGCCGACCTGGTCGGATGGGGCGACAATCTGCTCGCTATCAGGCCGTTCGCGATGCTCGGCAACGTGATCATCCTCAACAACATGACCTCCGCGCTGGTCCTGTCGCCATTCATTCTCGCCGCCGTATATCCTCGGGTGCGCAAGGGCAGGATGCTCTATACGGACTTGATGCCGGAACTGAAGCGGCGACCGCTTGCGTTCAGGCTGGCGGGACTGAGCATGCTGATGGCCGGTGAAACAGGAGCGTGGGCGTTCGGCAACCTGCTTTCGACCGGCTACTGGGTGCCGCGCTTTTTACCCGCGTGGATGAATGCGGCGCCGCACGACAAATCGATCGCGGTGATTGTCAGCCCGATGATTTTTCTTGCCTTTGCCGGCCTGGCGCTGATGTGAAAACTGAACCGCAAATGGCAGCGAACAGAGCCGCCGCGGAAACCGCGCTTTCCGTTTCCGAGGTGACCTTCACCTATCACGGCGGAGTGCAGCCCGCTCTGAACGCCCTCAGCTTTGCGCAAGCGCACGGCGAAATGATCGGAATCATGGGTGCGTCGGGAGCGGGCAAGTCGACCCTCGCGAAGTGCCTGAACCGGCTGGTTCCGGAATTCGAAGGCGGAGACTTCCGCGGTATCGTCGTGATTGGAAAGACGCGCCTTGATGATGTTCGCGTCTGCGAGGTCGCCGCGCAGGTCGGGATGGTGTTTCAGGACTTCGAGTCTCAGCTCTTCTGTACCAACGTCGCGCTCGAAGTTGCTTTCGCGATGGAGCAGGTCGGGATGGATCGCGCGGCAATGAAGGCGCGTCTCGGGCCCGCGCTGGAATCGGTAGGACTCAGCGGCTTCGATCATCGCGATCCAACCTCGCTATCGGGTGGCGAGAAGCAGCGCCTGGCGATTGCCTCAGTTCTCGCGCTGCGGCCCTCGATAATCGTCCTCGATGAGCCGACGACTGACCTTGACCCGCAAGGCAAGGCGGAGGTCTTCGCGCTCATTGCCAAACTGCGCGAGCAGGGGTTGAGCCTTATCGTAATCGAGCACGAGTCCGAGGAACTGGTCTCCGCGGATCGTGTGATCGTTCTCGGCGAAGGCGCAGTAGTCGCCGATGATGCTCCCGCCGCCGTGATGACCAATTTCGAGCTGTTGGAGCGCTGCGGAGTCCATCCGCCGGGTCTCAACAGCGTGCTTCACCTGCTTGGGATCGATCGTCATGCAGCGACTGTAGACGACGCATTCGCGGCGATCGTGCAGACATATCCGAGCCTGGCGAATGTCGATGCTCCGATCGGCGGCGCGGTTCCGCAGGCGTCGACCAAAGAACAATCAACCGATGAGGCGCTCGCGGAGGTCCAGAACCTTTCTTTCAATTACGTTGATGGTCCTGGCGTGCTCGACGGAATCGATCTTCGAATCGACAGGGGCGACTTTCTCGCGGTGGTCGGACAAAATGGATCCGGCAAGACCACCCTGGCAAAACATATCGTTGGACTCCTGAAACCCAGCAAGGGCCGCGTGATCCTCGATGGGCGCGATCGAGCGACGCTGCGCGCGGCCGAGACCGCACGCGAAGCGGCCTACGTCTTTCAGAATCCGGACCATCAGATTTCCGCCGCAACAGTCTGGGATGAAGTTGCGTTCGGGCCCCGCAATTTCGGGCTTGGCGACGACGAGATCGAACGCCGATGCCATGAAGTGCTCGACGCAGTCGGGTTGCTCGATGCGCGCGAGAGCGATCCTTTTCTGCTCAGTAAAGGCGAGCGCCAGCGGGTTGCGGTCGCGAGCGTTCTCGCGCTTCGGCCCCGGTTACTGATCCTGGACGAGCCCACCACCGGGCTCGATTATCGCGAGCAGCGACGCATGATGGCGCTGGTGCAGGAATTGAATCGCACCGGAATCGCCATCGTGATGATCACGCATACGCCCTGGCTGGTCGCTGAGTATGCGCGCCGCGTCGTTCTGTTGCGCAAGGGCAGGAAACTCTTCGATGGGGGAGTGCGCGAGTTCTTCGCCGCCGATGACCTGCTGGCGCATTCGTCTTTTCGCCCGCCCGAGGTCACCAGCTTGGGACGGCGATTCGGCACCTTGGCGCTGACTCCCGCAGAGCTGGCGGCCTGGATCAGGGAGCGCGCCTGATGGCGATATATCTCTACCTCGAACGCGACAGCTTCGTTCATCGCTTGCATCCCACGGTCAAGGTGATCGCGCTGTTCGTGATGTTCTGGTCGGTGTATTGGGTCGACAATCCGCTCGCGCTGCTGCCGATCGGACTCTTCATGGTTTGGGTCGCCGAGGCGACCGGATCGTGGCGGAATTTCTACCGCTATCGATGGTATTTTCTGATCCTGATTTTCACCACCACGATCGTCTGGATGTTCTTCTACCGGCAGGGTGCGCCCCTGGTTAATCTGCCCCTCATCCACATAAGCCGCGTCTCGCTGATGTTCGGGTTCGGGCGCGGAATCAAGCTGGCCGAGTTGCTCGCTGCATCGGTGCTGTTTCTTTCGACGACCAGGGTCGAAGAGTTCACGGTGGGGCTTGCGAAGCTGGGAGTGTCGTATCGCGTCGGATTCGCTATTTCGCTGGCATTTCGCCTGGTGCCGCTTTTCATCGACTCTGCGATGACGATTATCGATGCGCAAAAGCTGCGGGGCTACGACTTCGAGCAAGGCCGCTTGTTCGAACGGCTGAAACGCTACGTCACCGTGGTGATCCCGGTGTTCATGGCGGCGCTGCGCAGGGCCAACAATATGGCGATGGCGCTGGAGGCGCGCGGCTTCGGGCTGCGCAACAATCCCACAACATTCGCAGAGTATCCTGTGGTGCTGGCGGATGTGATCGCGGGTGTGGCGCTATTCGGGATTGCGACGGGTTATTTCCTCATCTATTACACGGGTTACGGCGCGATCGCGCTGAAGTGATCTGTTAGGACATCAAAGACAGGACTGGAAATTACACAATGCCTTCAAAGACCGACTATCTTGGCGCGACTATCGAGCACTTCGACATTACGCAGCACAACGTGGTGCCGGTCGTCGATGCGATGAAGCACATGGCATACAGCGCGCGCGATCTCGCGCGCGCCGCGGACATCTACGACCGGATGCTGCGGGACACGAACTGCTCGGTGATCCTGTGCCTGGCGGGATCGCTGATCAGCGCCGGCCTCAAGCGCATCTTCGCCGACATGATCCGGAACCGGATGGTCGATGCGATCGTGAGCACGGGCGCGAATATCGTCGATCAGGATTTCTTCGAAGCGCTCGGCTACAAGCATTACATCGCCGACGAGCGCCTGCGTGCCGGCCTGGAAGACGGCACGCTGCGCGAACTGCATATCGATCGCATCTACGACACGCTGATCGATGAGGACCAGCTCAGGATTTGCGATGAGACGACCCAGAAGATCGCCGATCGTCTCGAGCCGCGGCCATACTCATCGCGCGAGTTTGTCGGCGAAATGGGCAAGTACCTGGCCGAGACGGGAGCCAAGGCCGAGAACAGCATCGTGCTCGAAGCGTATCGCGAGCACGTGCCGATTTTCTGCCCGGCGTTCAGCGACTGCTCCGCGGGCTTCGGGCTGGTGGCGCATCAGGCGGGCCGCGGCAAAGCTCCCAAGGTCACCTTGGACAGCGCGCAGGATTTCTACGAACTGACGCGCATCAAGGTCATGGGCAACGAATCGGGACTGTTCATGATCGGCGGAGGAGTACCGAAGAACTTCGCGCAGGATGTCGTCGTTTCCGCGGAGATTCTCGGACACGAAGTTCCGATGCATAAATATGCCATTCAGATAACCGTCGCCGACGTGCGCGACGGCGCGCTGTCCGGGTCCACCCTCAAGGAAGCTTCGAGCTGGGGCAAGGTCGACACCGTATACGAGCAGATGGTCTATTGCGAGGCCACCATCGCGGTTCCACTGATCGCGAGCTATGCCTATCACAAACGCGGATGGGAAAAGCGCCCGGCACACCACTGGGCGAGCCGTCTCGACGCCGACTGATCGGCGGAGATCGCTGGGCATCGTAGTCGCTCAATACTCCAGCCTTTTCCTTTTTTCGCCGCGAGGCGCCGTGCTAATTAACACGGGCGCGCCGCTTTTGCTGGAGGAACCGCGATGCTCTACGTGATAATCGGGTACGACGGACCCAAGGGCGCCGAGCTCAGACCTCAGCTCCGGCCCGCTCACCTCGACAATCTGCGGCCGCTTGTGGAGAAGGGCAAGATCGTAATCGCGGGTCCTTTCACCGACGGCAGCGGCAGCTTGATCGTCGTCGACATGGAGAGCGGCGCTGAAGCGATGAAGCTGGCGCAGAACGATCCGTACACGAAGGGCGGAGTCTTCGAGCGGATCGAAGTGAAGGAGTTCCGTAAGGTATTTCCCGAGTAGAGTCTGATCGTACGGAGTACGAATGGCTGGCGCATTATCGGATCTGAAAATTATCGAAGTGGGCGAGATGGTCTCGGCCCCTTATTGCAGCAAAATGCTCGCGGACATGGGCGCAGATGTGATCAAGGTCGAGCGCCCCGGCATCGGCGATCGCGCGCGCACGCGCGGCCCGTTCCCCAGGGACGAAGCGCATCCGGAAAAGAGCGGGCTGTTTCTTTACCTCAACACCAACAAGAAGGGCATCACGCTCGATATCTCAACGCCGGAGGGAATGGAGCTGCTCGACAAGCTCATCGCCGGCGCCGACATCCTGATTCATAACGTCGTGCCGCCTGACATGGATCGCGTAGGTCTCACGTACGATCGAATGAAGCGCGTGAACCCCGAGCTGATCATGACTTCGGTGACGCCGTTCGGTCTGTCGGGACCATATCGGAACTGGCGCGCGGAGGACCTGACGATTTGGTGCGCGGGCGGCGTGTGCGTGCTCAACGGCGGCGGACCGACTCACGCCGACCTTCCTCCCCTGAAGACCTTCGGCCATCAGGCCGGCTACCAGGCCGGCGTGCACGCGGCGGTCGCCACGATGGGTGCAGCATACGCCCGTCTCAACGGCGAGGCGGGACAGCACATCGAAGTTTCGGCGCAGGAATCAATCACGTCGCAGCTTGAGATGACCTTCGAGTACTGGCCTTACATGCAGATGATCGCGACGCGGCTTGGCCAGAAACCAATTCAGCCCGTCGAGACGATGGAGTGCAAAGACGGTTACATCTACCTGTGCTGCATCGAGGAGCATCAGTGGCGCGCGTTCGTGGAGGTCATGGGCAGCCCCGAATGGGCCAACGAGGAGATTTTCAAGGATCGTTTGGCACGCGGGCTCAATTGGGACGTACTTAAAGTGTTCCTTGAGGAATGGGTAAGCCAGCAGACTGTGCTCGATCTCTATCGCAAGGCGCAGGCGAAGCGGGTGCCGTTCGCGCCCGTTTCTACGATGGGCGATTTGCTCGGCAGCGAGCATCTGAAGGCGCGCGGCTTCTTCGTCGAGATCGCGCAGCCGGTCGCGGGAACGCACAAATACCCCGGCGCTCCGCTCAAGTACCATCGCACGCCGTGGGAAATCCGTCTGCCCGCGCCGACGCTGGGACAGCATAACGCCGAGGTCTTCGGCGGAAAGCTCGGGCTTACGCAGGCCCGGTTCGATGAACTCAAGCGCAAAGGTGTGATCTGACGATGGCGAAGCCTCCTCTCACCGGAATCAAAATCGCCGACTTCACGTGGGTGTGGGCCGGGCCGTATTGCACGCTGCAGCTTGCGCATCTCGGCGCCGATGTCACCCGAATCGAAACCCGAACGCGACCCTGCGTCACGCGGATGTTGCCGCCGTGGCCCGACGGCAAATTCGACAGCATCAACAAGTCCGGCTACTTCAACCAATACAATCAGGGCAAGAAATCGCTGTCGCTCAACTTCAAACATCCCGAAGCGAAGGAAGTGGCGTGGCGGCTGATCAAGGAAGCGGACGTCGTTGTCAATAATTTTGCATCTGGTGTGATGGAGAAGATGGGCTTCGGCTATGAAGCGATCCGCAAAGTGAAGCCCGAGATCATCATGATCGCGCTCTCCGGCTACGGCGATACCGGACCCTATCACGAATACATCGCATACGGCCCCGCGCAGGTTCCGCTCTCAGGATTGTCGTCGCTGACCGGTTACAAGGGCTTTCCTCCGATGCACGCCGGGTTCAGCTACGCCGATCCCAACGCGGGAGTACATGGCGCATTCGCAGTGCTCACCGCCCTGTACCATCGCAAGAAGACGGGCGAAGGGCAGTACATCGACATGAGCCAGTGGGAGTGCGCGATGAATCTGCTGGCGGAGGGGATTCTCGAATACACGATGAACGGGCGCGAACCGGAGCGCAACGGAAATCGCGATCCATTCATGGCGCCGCACGGAATTTTCAAGTGCCAGGACCTTCCTGAGAAGGTGATGGACATGACGATCGATCGATGGGTTTCGATCGTCTGTGCCGATGACGCCGAGTGGGGCCGCCTTGCGCAGGCGATCGGCAAGCCCGAACTTGCGGATGATCCGCGCTTTCGGACCTTGCACGCGCGCAAAGCCAACGAGGACGAACTCGAAGCGATTATCACCGAATGGACAACGCCGCAGTACGTTGGAGACGCGGCGCGGAAGCTGCAGGCGGCGGGAGTCGCAGCGGCGGTGTGCGCGGACAACAAATATCTCTCCGACGAAGATCCCAATCTCACCGAGCGGAAGTATTGGGTTGAGTTGCCGCATCCCGAAGTCGGCGTAAGGCGGCATGCGGGAATTCCGTGGCGGATGAGCGGAACGCCGACCGCGGTGAAGTCCGCCGCGCCGTGCCTCGGACAGCACACCGATGAAGTCCTGGCGCGCCTCGGCTACGGCGCCGCCGAAATAGAAACGCTGCGCAAACAAGGCGCGCTCGATTAGCGCGCCGCTTCGAGGGTCAGCGATGCGTACGCTCAAGACATTGACGGGAGGGCACCTTTTTCCGGAGGGCCCGCGATGGCACGACGGCAAGCTGTTCTTTTCCGACATGCACGCCAATCAGGTGAAGACCGTCGATCTTCAGGGCCGCACCGCCGTGGTCTGCGAGTTGCTGAACCAGCCCTCGGGACTCGGATGGCTGCCCGACGGGCGGATGCTGATCGTCTCAATGACCGATCGCAAGCTGTTGCGGCTGGAAGGCGGCGCGCTAAAGCCGCATGCCGATCTCTCTGCGCTTGCGCCGTTCCGTTGCAACGACATGGTCGTCGATTCGAAGGGTCGCGCGTATGTCGGCAATTTCGGCTTCGACCTGCACAAGAACGAAAAACCGCGCGCGACGACCCTGGTGATGGCTACGCCGGAGGGCCAGGTGCGCATCGTTGCCGAGAACCTGATGTTCCCCAACGGCACGGTCATCACGCCTGACGGCAAGACGCTGATTGTCGGGGAATCCTTTGGTTCGCGCCTGACAGCGTTCGATATTGCCGGCGACGGTTCACTCTCGAATCAACGCGTGTGGGCGAATATCGCACCCTACGTGCCGGACGGAATCTGCCTGGATGCGGAAGGCGCCATCTGGGTCGCATCGCCGACCAAATCGGAAGTGATTCGCGTAAGAGAAGGCGGCGAGATCGCGGAGCACATCAAGGTCCAGACCGACACGTTCGCATGCATGCTGGGCGGCACTAACGGCCGCACGCTGTTTGTGCTGACGGCGGAATCGTCGGACCCGGCAACGTGCCGCCAGAAGCCAACTGGCCGCATCGAGATAACGGAGGTGGAAGTACCCGCCGCGGGGCTACCGTAAGAGATTCTTTAACCACGAAGGCACCAAGACACCAAGTTCCGGAATCTTACCTTGACGTCTTAGTGGTTAGGTCTTCTTTGCTGCTGACTACTAGCGCGGACGGTTCCGGCGTGGCGTAATCTCATCATGAGCCTTAATGGAAAGGCCGAGACGTTTCTGGCGCGCCGCGCGCGGTTTCTGCAAGCGATCGGCGAAGGCGCGACCGCGATTTTGCCGAGCGCGCCGGTCGCGACCAGGTCCGGCGACGTCGAATTCATCTACCGCCAGGACAGCGACTTCTACTACCTGACCGGCTTTACCGAGCCTGAATCGGTCGCGGTGCTCTCGCCGGGCCATCCCGATGGCGAATTCGTCATGTTCGTGCGGCCGCGCGACAAGGAACGCGAGACCTGGACCGGAAAGAGAGCGGGAGTCGAGGGCGCGATCGTCGACTACGGCGCGGACAAGGCTTACACGCCCGACGAATTGGAAAAAATATTGCCGCGCTACCTCGAGAAGAGCGAGCGCATCCACTTTCCGATGGGGCGCAACGAAAAGGTCGATGAGCGCGTGCTCAGGCTGATCCAGTCATCGAGCGCGATGCGCCCGCGAATCGGTTCGGGTCCTTACGCGATCGTCGACCCGCGCGAGATCCTGCACGAGGCGCGGCTTCGCAAAGAGCCTGCCGAGATGGACCTGATGCGCCGCGCGGCGGCGATCTCCGCCGAGGCGCATAAAGTCGCGATGCAGAAGGCGCGCGGCGGCATGATGGAATGGCAAATCGAGGCTGAGGTCGACTACGCGTTTCGCTCGCGTGGAGCGGCGGGTCCGAGCTATCCATCGATTATCGCATCCGGTCCCAACGCCGCGATCCTCCATCACATCGAGAACCGCCGCGAGATGCGCGCCGGGGAGCTGCTGCTTATCGATGCCGGATGCGAATACGACTTCTATGCTTCCGATATCACGCGCACGTTTCCCATCGGCGCGAAGTTCAGCGAATTGCAGCGCCAGCTCTATTCGATCGTTCTCGACGCCCAGCTGAAAGGGATCGCGCGCGCATTGCCGGGGGCGCGCTTCGATGATCCGCATGAAGCTGCGCTGCGCGTGCTGGTGGATGGAATGCGCGACCTGGGCCTGGTGCGCGGCTCGACCGATGAAGTGATAGAGAAGGGCAGTTACCGGCGGTTTTACATGCATCGCACCAGCCATTGGCTCGGCATGGAGGTGCACGACGTCGGGCTTTATCGTGTGAAGGGCGAGTCGCGAAAGCTCGAGGCCGGGATGGTCCTGACGGTGGAGCCGGGACTGTACGTCGATGAGGATTGCGAAGAAGCACCCGAGAATCTGCGCGGCATCGGAATAAGAATCGAAGACGATGTGCTGATCACCGAGACCGGCAATGAAGTGATCACCGCCGCTACGCCGAAGCAGATAGCCGATGTGGAAGCGCTGACCGCGGGGTAGTGAAGAACCCTCACCCGCGCGTCACAGCTTTTGCGAAAGAAGCGCAAAAGCCGCGCCGCTTGCCCTCTCCCGCAAAAGAGCGAGCGAGGGGCTCCCGAGCCGCCTAAATCTTTTCTTTGCCATCACCATGGCCACTGCCAGGACGAGCATCCTGAGTTGTCGGCGTCGCACTTGGTGTCGCAATTGCCGACCTGGTTCTGGCAATACCATGCCTCCGTATTCTTGACCTGGCAGAGCTGAAAATCGCGCTGGCACGTGTACTTGCACTGCACGAGCGCCTGCTTGCACTTGCTCGCGCATCCGCCGCACGCGACCGCGACAATCGATAACGCTGCGAAGAGAATTGCGCGCGACCGAATTGGCACGCGCGTCAGAGTTCGAGCGCGCTGGCGGAGCCGACTATCGTCTTGGTACCGTCGGCTTTCTCGCACCAGACCTCAACCTCCGCGCGCGTACGTTTGCCCTCGGGCCGCCGCTCGACGATCATCCCGCGCGGCCCGGTAACGTCATTGCCCCAGACCACGTTGACGAGCCGCACATCCATGTTGCCGCCGTAGAAGAAGCCCAGCCCGAAGCGCCGCGTCATCAGCTCCGCGACCAGGCACACCGACAGCATTCCCTGCACGACGATTTCCGGAAAACCGAGCTCGACGGCCTTCTGCCGATCGTTGTGATAGTTGCGAGCCGGACCCGAGAACGCCATGCACATTTCCCCGGTGATCCTGCGCATCGGCCCTTCGATGGGATCTCCTCCCCGTTCACCGACATGGAAGGATCGCTTGGAATCCTTCTCGCGCGAACGATCGACGACGAAGGCCTCTTTGCGCGCCTGGTCGGGAATGAGAAAACTCTGATGGGTCCGGCTGCGCGACACCAACTGCCCGGCGGCGTTGGAGACGATCACTTCGTTGACGACGTACTCGCGGTCGCGCTTCACGAAGCGATCGACGATCAACGATCGCGTGACCAGCCGCTCTCCGACCATCACCGGCCCGAAAATCTCCCATTCCTGGCGCGCGTGCAGGTTGCCGTAGATGTTGGGCAGGTACCAGGAGAGATCGCGGTACACGGCATCATACAGAACGAGCGCCGGCGCGATCGGACCACCCAGCGGCGATTCGCCGCGATACCAGGGGTTGTCGTCGCCGGTACCCGCGATGAACTTCGCGACGGCTTCCGGCGTGATGTCGTACGCGAAGGCGCCGTAGTCGCGGCCCACGAAGCGTTCGTCTGTTTCGAAGATCTGCCCCATAATGATTATTAAAGCTTCACTTTAGCTTTGAGGCGGTCGTTGAATTTCGCCGGGTCGATTACGGCGCGGCGATGCGTTCCCGAACCGACTTCCTCGATTTCATCGAAGGCGCGCACGGTGAACTCGAGTCTGCGCCCCTCGGACTTGGTCACTTCTGCCTCTGCGCGCACGCGATGGCCCGGCGGGGTGGCGGCGACGTGCTGCACGTCGATCGAGATGCCGACGGAGCCTTCGCCCGCATCGAGATACTGGCTCATCGCGTTCATTGCGGCCATCTCCATCATCCCGACCATCGTGGGCGTGGACATCACCGCGGCCAGCGACGAATCGAGTTCGCTGGCGAGATGGCGCTTCTCGACGACCTGCTCGAACTTGCCTTTTGATCCGACCGGTATCGGCTTCATCGGTTGCAGCTACCTCCGCAATCCCATCGCATCGAGCTTCTTCTCGAGCCATTCCACGCGGTCGTTGCCCCAGAACGGTTCGCCCGCGACGATGAAGGTGGGAACGCCGAAAACGCCGTCGCGTTCGGCTTCTTCGGCCGCGGCCTTCAAATCTTGCCAGCCCTCACTCGCGGCGTAGCGCTTGAAGCCTTCAGCATCGAGGCCGACTTCATTCATGACGGCCGCGAGCGCCGCGAGGTCTTCGATATTCAGCTCGCGTTTGAAAAAACGCTCGAACACACGATCGGAGTAAGGGCGATACTTGCCGTGGCGATCGGCCCATATGCCGCTCATCAGCGAGAGCCGCGAATCGAAAATCTTCTGCGGGCCGCGAATTATCAGGCCGCGTGCGTTCGCGTAGCGGCGCGCATCGAGGTACAGGTACCGCACCTTGCGCCAGTTCCGTTCGTCGCGCTGGTCGAGCTCGCCGCCGAATGCGCCCCGCACGTTGAGTTCGCCGGGGAGGTAGCGCAGACGCACGCGATGGGTCTCCTCGAGCCGGTAGGCAGGATCCATCGCGAGGTAAGTGAATGGGCTCTTGTAATCGTAGTAGAGCTTGACGATTTCGAGATTCTCAGCCATCGGCCACCGCTCCAAGCGATAGCCCAAAACGCGCGCGAGAAAAAGTGGAGCGATTGTCGTCAGTCGGTGCCGGCGTTGCGCGCTAGATATTGCAAGATGGTCTGGCGCTGGTCGGTGCTGAGCGGAGGCAGGCCCGCGTCGCGGATCTTTCCGTCCATCAACCCAACCTGCGTGTCCCACATCGCGGCGGTCATCGAGCGCGGGTCGTATGGCCGGTGGCATTGGCCGCATCGCTGTGTGTAGACCTGCTCCGCATCCGTGCCGGCCTCGGGCAACGGGCGCTGCTGGCACGCCGCGAAGACGACGGCCGCGGCGGCGATCGCAAAGGTCAGAAACGCGCCGATTCCCACGCGGCCCAGCGATCGCGCCGCGGGGTCAGTCGCCGGGGATGCGCGCATCGGGGAAGCGGGCCTGGATTTGTTTGCGCAGCGCCGCCATCAGCGAGCGGCGGTCGGCTTCATCGAGGGTAAGATTGCGCTCGCTCTCGGGCCGTATCCAGACCGGGGCGTGGCGAAGGTTGTCGTTAGCGTAGCGCGGCAGAAGATGCCAATGCACGTGCGCTTCCTGGTTGCCCAGACATTCGTAGTTCATCTTCCACGGTGTGGTTGCCGCGGCGATCGCTTCGGCGACCAGCCGCATCTCATCGAGCAGCGCGCGCGCTTCGTCGGTCGGCATGAGAAAGATCTCGGTTGCGTGCCGCTTCGCCAGCATCACGCAGTAACCGCGGTAGTACTGCGTGTTGCCCAGGATGAGGTAGCACGACGGCAATTCCGCGACGAAATCCGCGAAGCTGCCCGTCCGAATCCGCGCGATCATCGCGCAGATGCCGCACTCGCGTTTGGTGGCGTCCGCTTCAGGCGGCATCGCCGGCGATCTCCGGAACCTGCACCAGCTTGATCCGCGCGGGCTTCAGCAAATCGGCCACCGTTTGCAGCTTGTACTCCTTGCCGTAGTAAACGGTGCGGATGCCGGTGTTGATTAGGACCTTCAGGCAATGGATGCACGGGGTGTGCGTAACGTAGATGTCGGCGTCGCGAATCGCGGCGCCGTTGCGCGCGGCCTGCGTGATCGCGTTGATCTCGGCGTGGATGGTGCGGAAGCAGTTCTGCTCCACCTCGCCATCGGGATTGCGCGATTCGTAGATGAGGCATCCGACTTCCGTGCAATGCGGCATCCCAGCGGGCGAGCCGTTGTAGCCCGTCGCAAGGATGCTGCGGTCGCGCACGATGACGGCGCCGACCTTGGCGCGCAGGCAGGTCGAACGCTCGGCGACCTGCTGCGTGATAGTCATGAAATATTGATCCCACGACGGCCGCGGCTGGCCCGTACCGCCGCGCCCCGCGGGCGCCTTGTGCAGCTCTGTTCCCCCACGAGCCATCTTGTCGATCAGATCCGCGGTCGCGTGAGGCCGCGCGAAGGCGCCCTGTGAGCGGGCACCTGATACCTCACGCTGTAGGTTTGCGACTCCGGCGTTGGCGGAGTGTCGGGCGATGCGCTGAAAGAGATCGGAATCGGAATGAAGGTGACCGCGAACAGGACCACTGTCATCCAGGCCGCTATCCGCCGCCTGAGATCGAGGGGAGTATCGCGATCGACCGTCGACGGATGGCCGAGGCCGAGCCCGATCGCCAGCGCCGCCCAGAGCAGCCAGCCCAGCCAGAAGCCATAGCCGAGGACATACGGCACGACCACCATCAGCACGCAGCTTGCGACGAACAGCGTCGAGATAGTGCGATGGAGGCGAGGAAAGAGGGCATACACCACGTGGCCGCCATCAAGCTGTCCGACCGGCAACAGATTCAGCGTCGTAACGAACAGCCCAATCCATCCGGCGAACGCCATAGGATGCAGCGAAACGCTGACCAGGTTCGGATCCACGCCGAGGATCCATCGCGCGATGCCCCAGAACAGGAGCGAGTTGCCGAGATTCAGCGAGACTCCGGTCTGGCTGCTCAGCGGCGCGACTTCGGAGAGCTTGAGGCCCAAAATCACGACCGGGATAGCAACTAGGACGCCGGCCCACGGACCGGCCGCACCGACATCGAACATCACGCGGCGCGATCGCGGCATCGCGCGGAGGCGGATGAATGCGCCGAAAGTTCCGATGATCATGTACGAGGGGAACGGCGCCGGAATGAAGTAGGGCAGGCTCGCATCGACGGAGTTGCGGCGGGCGGTCAGGTAATGGCCCATTTCATGGGAGAGCAGGATCGCCATCAGCGGAATCGAAAACGAAAGGCCCATCATGAGCCCTTTGGCGGTTGCGAACGGATGAAGGAAAGACAAATCCGCGCCCGCGCTGTACGCACCCGCCATCGTGGTGGTGAGCAGCGTCAGGAAGAACAGCACCACGTTGACGATGGGAACGCGCCGCACCGGTACGGGAAAGGGCGACACGTCTGGTCCGTGGCGCGAGGTTTCGCTCAGAACGCCCGGTGCTTCCCTATATGCGGCGGCATCATCCATGTTCATGCGCGAGTCACTCGCGCGACAACGCGAGCGCCGAGCCCGCAGCCGACACGTTCGGCCGCGCTGCCGTTGCGCGCCGCGATCTCAAGAAGTTCAAAACTGCCAAACGTTGCGAGGATAGTACCCGCCGGCGCGTCACCATAGGTGTTGAAAATCTTCATCAACGCGCCAGTTTCGATCCTAACCGAAACGGGTTTGCCGGGAAAGGAAGTAGTGAGCCCAGCGATACTTTCGCGGGTGATGTTGGTGACGAGATTGCCGTAGCCGTCGATATAGATGACCTCGCCGCGAACGCGGTCGCGCGAGATTGCCGGCTTGGGGAGATCCAGCTGCTGGATGCTCCCGATTGTGGGTCCAAGCCTGGCCAGCGGCGTTCCCGACGCGATGAAAGCGGCGGCGGGCGCAAAGACGTCGCGGCCATGGAAGGTGGAACTGGTCTTCGCAAGCCGATAGCGCGGCGATTCGAGACGGACTATCCGGCGCATTCCGGCGGCTTCGGCAGCGAGCGAGAGCAAGCCATTGTCGGGGCCGACAAAGCACGCGCCCGCGCGAGTTTCAATCGCGATGGGCAGCCGGGGAGTGCCGACTCCGGGGTCGACGACAGCCAGAAAGATGGTCCGCTTGGGGAAGAAGCGCCAGCTCTGACCGAGCGCAATAGCACCGGCGACGATCGATTGCGGCGGCACGCCATGCGTGAGGTCGATAATCGCCGCCTTGGGCGCGATCGAGGCGATTACGCCTTTCATCACCCCGACGTAATGGTCGCGGTAGCCGAAGTCAGTGAGAATCGCGATCGGGGCGTCGGATTGTGACCGGGGCGGCACGTCGGCCCCAAGCTACCCGATGCGGCCAATCGCGCCAACCGCGATTGATTTGTTCATCAGGGTTCCTTTATGTAGCGAGGGCGACCGGCGGTTCAGGGAGGGGTTATGAGCTTGTCGAGGCGTCTTGCGGCCGAGTTCATCGGCACGTTCTGGCTGGTTCTGGGCGGATGCGGCACTGCCGTGCTTGCCGCGGGATTTCCGAAAGTGGGTGTCGGGCTGCTCGGCGTGGCGCTCGCTTTTGGACTGACGCTACTCACGATGGCGTATGCGATCGGGCACATATCGGGCTGCCACATCAATCCTGCCGTGACGGTAGGGCTGTGCACAGGCGGCAGATTCCCCGCATCCGAGGTCATCCCATACACTACCGGGCGCTGGCCGATGAAGAGCAAATCGTATGATTTCCTTTTGCCCCTCGCCCGCTAAGTTGCGGCCCGCCTCCAGAAGCCTTGCGGAGGGCAGGGAGAGGGTAGGGTGAGGGTTCCTAATCCGCTCTTGTCTAACGCCATAACGTCGCTCAATTGACACCTTGATCAGCCAGCCCTACACTTCGCGATGGGCGGGCGTAATTCAGTGGTAGAATGCCAGCTTCCCAAGCTGGACGTCGCCGGTTCGACCCCGGTCGCCCGCTCCACGGTTCCCTCTCGACACAAGCATTTTCAGTCCCTTACTTAGCTACCGCTCATTGAGGCAGATCCAAAAACCACCCTGTCGCGCGCGAGAGGACTGGTCGTTCCCGCAAAACGCTACAGGTCTGTCATTCTTCCCGGCGGCAAGCGATCCGCGTCTGATCAGCTCTTGCGTTTCTCGACTTGTTGGAGAAGGAAGACCAGCCCCTCTGACATTGTCGGGTGGGCGAAGATCGCGTCGCGCAACACGGTATACGGCAGTCGCCCCACCATCGCGGTCTGAACTGCCGCCATGAGCTCGCTTGCCTCGATACCAAACGCCGTGAAGCCAACAATGTGGTCGCTCTCTTTGCCGACCAGCATCTTCACGAAGCCGCGCGGTTCGGCAATCGTGACGGTGCGGAGCACATTCGCCATCGGCAGTCTCGCGACGCTATATTCGATTTTGTCGCGCTTCGCCTCGGTCTCGTTGCGGCCCACGCGCGCCAGTTCCGGATCGGTGAACATGCAGAACGGCACGATGCGATCCTTCGTGGTTCGATTGCCGCCCTTCAGGTTGTCGTGCACGACGCTGAAGTCGTTATACGCGACATGTGTCAACTGCGGACTGCCCGCGCAATCTCCCATCGCCCACACGTTGGATGCAGTCGTCTCCAGCCGGTCATTGACCTTGATATAGCCACGCTCGTCGAGCTCGATGCCGGCTTGCTCCAGGTCGATTCCCTTCGTATTCGGCGTCCGGCCGACGGAGACGAGAAGATCGGTCCCTTCGATGATCCGGTCGCCGTCTTTTGCGTGGACTCGAACCTCTTTGCCGGACAGTCCCTCAACCCGAGAGACATGAGTGTCGAGCAACACTTCGATTCCTTCGTCGTGAAACAAATCAAGGAGTGCGGCGCCAACGTCAGGATCTTCCCGATCGGTAAGCTGCGCGCCTTGTTCGATCACGGTCACCTCCGATCCGAACCGTCGCACCGCCTGCGCGAGTTCAAGGCCTATATAGCCTCCGCCAATCACTATGAGATGACCTGGCAGACGATCGAGATCGAGCGCCTCGATATGCGTCATCGGATTCGCCGCGGCGCGCCCGGGAACATCGGGCATCGCCGAGTGCGAACCCAGGTCGAGGAACACCCGTTCGCCGACAATCCGCCGAGTGTCGCCATCGTTGAGTGCGACCTCAATCGTTCTCGGCGCGACGAACCGGCGGCCTTCACCCATGATCAATTCTATTCCGGCGTCTGCGGTGCGCTTGGCGTGGAACTGATGTTCCGCTTCGACCATTTTGCGTTTGCGCTGCTGAACGCCGGCCATGTTGATTCGGAGTTGATCCATTTCCAGTCCGAATTCAGCGCCGCGCCGCGCCAGCGATGCTACTCTCGCGGAGTAGATCACGTTCTTGCTCGGCAGGCATGCGATATTCGGGCACGAACCGCCGAGCCATTTTCGCTCGACCATCGCAGTGCGATGGCCCTCGTCAGCCATCGTCCAGGCTGTCCACTTGCCGGCCTCTCCGCTTCCCAGAACCAGAATTTCGTATTTTTCTGCGTCAGCCATTGGCCCATCTCCTTGATAATGACCATGGGTTCGTCCGAGCATAATGGCTTAATCAGCCGCTGATCGCTTTCCCGATGGCCTCGCGGATGATGTCGACCACGGGACCAGGCGCAGTAACGATCGGCGCGTGGTCCACCGGATGCGACCGCACTCGGGCGTGCATCCGCTCCGCCATAAAGCGCTGCGTTTCCTGGACGATCATGCGGTCCTGCTCCGCCATCAGAAACCAGGTTGGGCGGTCTTTCCAGAGTGGACGATTCACAGGCACCGTGATGCATGCGTGCGAAATCGGCCGCTGAACCGCGGCGAGCAGCGCCAATTCATCGGCCGAGGCGTTCTGCGCGAATGCCGCGGCGAATGCCTCCTGTGGCAGATAGATCAGCCCATGATTGTCCGGTGCCAGCTTTGGAGCCAGCGGATGAGGCTTCGTACGATAGAAGACATCGGCGACCGTCTCGCCCTCGTCAGGAGCAAGCGCGGCGACGTAAACCAGCGCCTTCACCTTCTCACTCCGTGCAGCCGCGATCACGGCCCCAGCATAGGCGTGACCCGCAAGAACGACCGGCCCCGAAGCTCGCTCCAGCGTGCGCTCAACGGCCGCCGCATCCTCAGCAAACGACGTCAGCGGTAACGGAGCCGCGAGCACCCTGATGCCTTCGGCAGCCAGCGGCCCGATTACTTTGGCCCAACTCGATCCGTCAGCCCACGCACCGTGCGCCAGTACCACACTCACATTCTCAGGCATTGGTTCTCTCCGATATCCGTGAAAGGCACGTAGCATCCGGCTACCGTCAGAGCCGCCGAGTACATAATGAGGTTGGCGAACCAAAGACGCATGGCGCCCTTGTCGTGGAAGATCCGCTCGAACGTCGGCTCCATGGTTGTGAGATCGACGTCTCATTCACGTCGAAGACGATTAAAGGAAGAGCGTTCATCTGACTACACTCCAATTTTGCTTCTCGTTCTGGAGTCGCGTTTCTGAGTCTCGGAGGTAACGACGCTACCGCGAACGACCGCGCACTGAGTCGCGAAACTAACGGACCAGAAACTCGCGGATCGCCGCGGCAATCTCGGCGGCGTGGGTCTCCAGCGCGAAGTGTCCGGTATCGAAGAAACGCACGACTGCGCCGGTATTATCCCGTTTGAACGCTTCCGCGCCCGCCGGCAGGAAGAAGGGGTCGTTCTTTCCCCACACCGCCAGGAGTGGCGGTTTGTGGTCCCGGAAATACTTCTGGAAGGTCGGGTAAAGCGCGACGTTAGTCTTGTAGTCACCGAATAAGTCGAGCTGTGGCTCGTCCGCGCCCGGCCGCGCCAGATAGAAATTATCCAGCGAGTATCCGTCGGGCGAAACCGTTGTCGCATCAGAGACGCCGTGTGTGTATTGCCAAACGGTCGTCTCCGGCTTGAGGAAAGCGCGAAGGGCGTCGCGGTTCGCTTGCGACGGGTTCTCCCAATAGGCCCGGATCGGGTTCCAATCGTCGCTCAAACCTTCCACGTAGGCGTTGCCATTCTGGGAGATAATGGCGGTTATGCGCTCTGGGTGTTTCGCAGCAATCCTCAAGCCCACAGGAGCGCCGTAATCGAAGATATAGACCGCAAAGCGTTTCAGCCCGATGACGTCGATGAAACCATCGATCGCCTGCGCAAGATTGTCGAACGTGTATTTGAACGCATCGGGTGGAGGCAGGTCCGACTGACCAAAGCCCGGCAGGTCAGGCGCTACCAGGTGAAAGCTGTCGGCGAGAAGTGGAATCAAATTGCGGAACATGTGCCCGGCCGTTGGAAACCCGTGCAACAACAGCAATGTTGGGGCGCCTGGCTGGCCGGCTTCACGATACGAAATCTTTAGACTGCCAATATCCGCGGTGCGATAATAAACCGTGGGCATGAGAGTGCTCCTCCTAAGATTTGCTCGTAACCAGATCGAAGATGTTTATCTGGTTACCACTCCGACTGCTAACCAGTCAAGCGAAGTGTGAGCGGTTACGCGGGATGGAGTAGAAAACCTCCGCCTGCTATACTGAGGTGCGTGTGAAGGAGCGACATTTAACGCTTAATGACCACAAAGGACACTCGTCCCCCCGGGATGTTCATCGCCGGGGATCCAGGCCTCGACTTTCTTAATTCAATCGGCACGCCGGTCGACACGGTGGTCGAATGGTTGGCACACGGAAAGGACCTGATGGCTTGGCTTGAGCAGGCCGGGCTTGTGTCCCCCGAAGAGGCCGCGACGATACGTGTCAATTGTTTTCCAGGAGAACTCGACGCCGTTGCCGCTCAGGCCCGCGCGCTACGGGAATGGTTTCGCGCCTTCGTTCTCGCGCACAGGGGCCATTCGCTGGGGCCAGACTCGCTACCCAAACTTAAGCCCTTGAACAGGATACTCGAACGCGACGATGCGTACGGAGCAATAGTGTTGAGGCCAATCGCGGCGACCGATCAGGCAACCACGTCCAGACTTGAGTGGCGTACTCTGCGCCGTTGGCGTACTCCGGACTCCCTGCTTTTGCCGATCGCGGATGCGATCGCGAGCTTCCTTACTTCTGAGGATTTTTCCCGGGTGAAATCATGTGGAAAATCACCCTGCACGCTTTTCTTCCTTGACAGGACCCGCGGACAGAGCCGCCGATGGTGCAGTATGACGCTCTGTGGAAATCGCGCTAAACAAGCTCTCTATCGTGCCCGCCTGAAGAGACAGAAGCGCTCGGCTCTCCGCAACAGAAAGACAAAAGCCTGATGGCTGCCTTCGCGCTTCCGACTCGCCCGCAAACGTCAGGACATCATTTGGCGCTGGTTTCTCTACGCCTCAGCGGCATAACCTATCAACTTGCCACTGAGAGGTTATGCAAGCTTCGAGCATAACGGGATGTGGGTCGGGCAAGCCCCCTCGCTTTCAAAAGTCCCGCCCAGCAGCGCAAATGCGTAGACATGGTGGCGATGGAAGCGGGGGG
>JBKQNE010000023.1:0-3748 GCA_052146355.1 Binataceae bacterium (SeqCode)
ACTCTGTGCCCGCAACCAGTGCTCCAATTCGGCTCGATCTGCTCCGCTTATTTCCACCCAGCATTTCTTTACGCCCATGCTGAATAGACGAACAAACGCTACATTTACTTCAGAGACATAACACTAGGGGGTGCGTTGTGCACCGTTGCGACCGCAGTGATCCGAAGGCGTCGGAAAGAAGAAATCGATTTGGAATTGATCGCCAGCTCGTGCTGGGCGTTGATTGCGGCATAAACCTTTGAGCGGAGGAAAAGACAGATGACCCGTGAAGAAGAGCTGATCAAGCGTTACTTCGATGCGTTCAACCGGCATGACATCGAGGGCGTAATGGCATGCTACCATGAAGAACCCGTCCTCGTTGCTCCCGACGGCAAGCGATGCGAAGGCCGCGCTGCGGTGCGCAAATCGTACGAGAGAGAGTTCGCAAAGTTCCCCAATGGTTACTGCGACTTGCGCACGTGCACCGGAAACAGCGGCAAAGGCGTCGCCGAGTCATTCTTTACCGGAACGCGCGCAGGCCACGGACGAGTGGAAGCGATCGGGGCGGAAGTGATGGAAATCGTGGATGGAAAAATTAGGAGATCCGTGACTATCATCACCCGGTACAGTCAAAAGCCGCATAGACAGCGGATAGACGCATCTTTTCAACCGGCGCGGGAGAAATGTACCGCGTCGCGTCCAGGTAAGTATTGTCTCGCAACGAGACTCCAGGACTAGCGGAGGATCTGATCATGAGCGGCGCGGCGGAGCAGTTTGAAGGTGGCTGCCTGTGTGGTGCGATCCGTTTCATCGCGACCGGTCGACCGATAGGCGTGTATTGGTGCCACTGCGAAAGTTGTCGAAAGCATACCGGCGCGCCCGCTTCTGTCTTCGTGGCATTCAAACGCGAAGCTTATACGGTCACCAAAGGCGAGATAACCAAGTTCGATTCCACGCCAGGACAAACGCGGCGCGGCTTTTGCGCGAGGTGCGGCTCAACCCTGACCTGCGAAACCCTTCCCCAACTCACGGAAACGCATTTTCACGTTGGCGCGTTCGACCAAGCCGCCCTGCTTCAACCGACGAAACACTACTTCTCCGAAGAACGCCTGCCCTGGTTACACACGGGCGACGGATAGGAATTCAGCAATTTCTGGGGTGTTCGACAGGCAGGCCGGCTGCCCTCCACTCGGGGTAACCGTCCTCAACCCTGGCTGCTTTGAACCCATGTCTGCGAAGCTCGGCCACCGCCTCATATGACAGCACGCAGTACGGCCCGCAGCAGTAAGCAACGATCTCCTGGTGGCGAGGTAGCTCACGCAGCCGGCGCTTGAGATCGCTCAGGGGGATACTGAGCGCGCCTGGCAGGTGGCCTGCGTCAAACTCCTCGGCGGGACGAGTGTCGATGACGGTTACCAGCCCTTGTCGAATCCGGCGCAGCAGCTCCCGCACGGGCGAGCTCTTCCAGCGGCTCGCGACGGAAGTCATACACCATCAGATCGTGGCCGGCCTGGGCCAGGTTAATCGCCAGACACTTGCCTTGCTGGCCAAGCCCGATGAAGCCGGCTTTCATCGCTCTGATGCCTCCACCTAGTCGAGCGAAGGCCAGCCGTCAGAGGTCATATACTCAAGCCAACGACGGTAAAATATGCGTTGCGGAAATTCACCGATCATGTTGGGATTGAGCGTCCCCGGGTAGACGCGGTCCGCGCCCTCATAGCCCATGCCCATTTGATAGTTAAACTTCAAGCGTTGGACCAGTGGCCCGCCAAGGCTTGATTGGATTCCACCCCAGTTCTCACCGTCGTCCGCATCCGCTAGTCCGATCGGCCAGACGTGCAGGCAGTGGGCCATCGCTTCCTTAACTGCTTTAGGGGCGGCTTTATCAACGATACACCAGCGCCAATGCTCAAACTGATGCGGGCCTTTTGGCTGTAAGACACCAATGGTCGAGCTGCCCATGACCATAGACAGGAAAGCGAAATTCGGGAACACCAAGCCCGCCCCATCGATTGGTCGGTCGGCCCGCTCGACACCAAGGCGGTTGGCCACTTCATCGCGCGTGGATTTATAGTAATCTGCGACAGTTCCCTGGTCTTCGCTGATCGAGCGACTGCCAGGGAAGCTCCCCACACTGAGGCTCTTCTCAAGAAAGCCCGCCATACCATGCCCTTGCCGAGAACTGAACTGGCGTCCCGGTAATGCCATGAACTTGGACGAACTACCCGGTGACCTACTGGCCTCTGGATCCGCCCAGGCGCTTGCGACTGAGGCGTGGGTCATGATCGCGTGGTAGTTGTCCCCGGCAAACTGCTCGGCAGCAAGTTTCCAGTTTCCCCTGGTCCGCATTTTATGGACGCCACCAATGATCTCTGTGCCGCCTTCGCGGCGATCAAGCAGGCAGTCAAGATACCAGGCCATCTCGCCAAGATAGTCGAGTAGTGATGGCGCATCCGGCGCAAAACATCCGAATATGAGGCCTTTGTATCTCTCAACCCGGGGAACGGCGACCAGTCCCCACTGCGACTTGTCGAGTTCGCCGTGATAGCCACTTTCGAGATTCGGCGCGGATATCAGGTTGCCAGCGGAATCATAGGTCCACCCGTGGAAAGAACAAGCAAAAGATTTTGCATTCCCGAGATCCGCCCGACAGAGCGTCGTCCCGCGGTGCCGACAGGCATTGAGCAGGGCCTTAATTGAGCCATCGCGCTGTCGCACGACCAGGATCCGATCGGCACCGATGTAGGTGCTCAGAAAATCGCCGTAATTCCTCAGTTGGTCTTCATGAGCCAGAAAGATCCATGCTCGCAGGAAGAGCTTTTCAGCCTCCTCTTTGTAGATATCGTCGTCGACGAAAATGCGACCGGTGATCAGGCCGCGCTCCCAATCTACCATTTGCTCGAGGGACTCGGCATGGTTTGTACGAAATGTCATGTTCATCACCGTCAAACTCAGAAAAACACGCTCAGGTTTTTCGACAGCACAACGTTCTGATCAAGCAGGATCTTGCGGCGGGCAATCTGCAATTCCTGATCTTTGTCGCGGCGCAGCAAATCATTGCGCTCGCCCGCCCAGATGTCCACCTCGTCCTGAAGGCGGTTGCGATAGCAGATGAAATTGGATTTCACCTCATATTCGCCCGCGAATTTATTCGGCGCGATCCGCACGTTGCTGATCAGGTGCCGCGTGCGGCTCCGTGGATTCTCTGCCCAATGCGTGGCAGTCTCCATCTGTTTGACGCGCCAGCTCAGCGATTTCCTATTGTCGTCAAAAAGAGCGAACTCCCCTTCGACGGACACCTCCTTGTCATGGTCACGCAGGTGACGGTTTGCCCGCGTAGGCATCCAGTAGCGGGCGTCGCCGGAGAAGAGAGCGAGCCATTCCTCATACCGATGATCATCGAGTAACTCGGCTTCATGGTAGTAGTATTGCTCGATTTCAATCTGAAGGTCGGGGGCTACCTTAGTCGCTTTAATGCTCATTCATTTTGCCTTTGATCGATGCGTTAAGTTCGCTAGTGTCATGTCTCTCAAATTCGAGTAACAGCACCCCAGGGCAAGGACAACGAAATCTCACATATTTCTGATCGGAAACCGGAAGACGTAAATGGTTGACCGTTACCGCTACTTACGAGACAAGACACTAGCTAGTGTCATGTCTCGTAAATAAGTGCAGCGTTACGGATGCTGCGTCTGAGCTGGTCGGTGGTTTTGGTCCAGCGGAAGGGTTGGGCGTGGTCGTTCCAGTTGGCCAGGAAGCGGGTGATGGC